>NZ_CP040077.1:3600000-4200000 GCF_005280735.1 Trinickia violacea | reverse complement strand
CCGGAAGCAAGCCGGTTTCTTCGTGTAACTCCCGATACATCGCTTGCATGGGGGTCTCACCGTACTTGATGCCCCCTTGCGGAAATTGCCAGGAATGTTCACGCAGCCGCTTACCCCAAAACACCTCGTTGTGCGCGTTCAAGAGGATGATGCCGACGTTCGGGCGAAAGCCTTCACGATCCAGCATACAACCACCTTCGAATCCTTTAAAATTGCTTTGATTATAAACAGATAACGGGTCTTACGCACCGCCATGCACCAGGAAGGGCCGATTTGCAGCAAGGTGCGTGCCGCTAAGTGACTTAAGATTTGTCTGGCGATCCGGCGACCACGGTGCCGCTGCACCTCGTCTTATCCGGCCCCGTAAAGCCGCTGCGACCCTATCACCTATACTCATACGTTCTACTTCTTTCGGGCGGCTCGCTCAGGGCCGCCGTTTTTGGATAATTCTGAATGAAAGCCTCCCGTTTCTTTATCGGCACCCTGAAGGAAGCACCGGCCGACGCTGAGATCGTCAGCCACAAACTGATGGTGCGCGCGGGGATGATCCGCCGCGTCGCCGGTGGCATCTACAACTATCTGCCGATCGGCCTGCGCTCGATTCGCAAGGTGGAAGCGATCGTGCGCGAAGAAATGAACCGGGCGGGCGGGCTCGAACTCCTGATGCCGGCCGTGCAGCCGGCTGAGCTGTGGCAGGAGTCGGGGCGCTGGGTGCAGTACGGCCCCGAATTGCTGCGCTTGAAGGACCGCAAGCAGAACGACTTCGTGATCGGGCCGACGCACGAGGAAGTCGTCACCGATATCGCGCGCAACCAGATCAAGAGCTACCGGCAGATGCCGGTCAACTTCTACCAGATCCAGACGAAGTTTCGCGACGAGATCCGTCCGCGCTTCGGCGTGATGCGCGGACGCGAGTTCACGATGAAAGACGCCTACTCGTTCGATAAGGACATGGCTGGGCTGCAGGAGTCGTATCGCAAGATGTACGAAGCGTACGTGCGCATCTTCACGCGCATCGGCCTCGAATTCCGCGCGGTGGCGGCCGATAACGGCTCGATTGGCGGCAGCGGCTCGCACGAGTTCCACGTGATCGCCGAGACGGGCGAGGATTCGATCGCGTATTGCCCGACGTCGGACTTTGCGGCCAACGTCGAAGCCGCCGACGCGCTGCCGTTGATTGCCGAGCGCGCCGCGCCGCAAGAAGCGCTGAAGAAGACGTCGACGCCCGGCAAGGCGAAGTGCGAGGCCGTCGCCGAGTACTTGAACATCCCGCTCGAGCGGACGATCAAGTCGATCGTGCTCGCGACCGAAAACGAAGGCGCCGAGCCGACCATTTGGCTCTTGATGTTGCGCGGCGATCACGACCTGAACGAGATCAAGGCGGGCAAGCTGCCGGGCCTCTCCGGCTATCGCTTCGCGACGGAGGAGGAAATCGTCGAGTGGTTCGGCACGCCGCCGGGCTACCTCGGGCCGCTCAAGACGAAGAAGCCGGTCAAGGTGATTGCCGACACCACGGTCGCGAAGATGAGCGACTTCGTCGTCGGCTCGAACGAGGTCGACTTCCATACCACCGGCGTGAACTGGGGGCGCGATTTGCCGGAGCCGGTCGTGGCCGACATCCGCAACGTGCGCCGTGGCGATCCGTCGCCGGACGGTAAGGGCACGCTCGAGATCTGCCGCGGCATCGAAGTCGGGCACGTGTTCCAGCTCGGCGCGAAGTATTCGGAGGCGATGAACGCGACGTTCCTCGACGAAAACGGCAAGCCGCAGCCGATGATCATGGGCTGCTACGGCATCGGCATCACGCGCATTCTCGGCGCGGCGATCGAACAGAATTTCGACGAGCGCGGCATCATCTGGCCGGAAGCGATCGCGCCGTTCGAAGTCGTGCTGTGTCCGATGGGCTACGACCGCAGCGATGCCGTGCGCGAACAGGCCGACAAGCTCTACGCGCAACTGGTCGAGGCAGGCATCGACGTGATTCTCGACGACCGCGGCGAGCGCCCCGGCGTGATGTTCGCCGACTGGGAGTTGATCGGCGTGCCGCACCGGCTCGTGATCGGCGATCGCGGTCTCAAGGAAGGCAAGATCGAATACCAGGGCCGCCGCGACGCCGAACCGACGCTGCTGCCGGTAGAAGAAGCCGCCGTGACGGTGACGGAGAAAGTGCGCGCCGCGCTCGCCGGCTAACCGGGTGGCGCGTTGGAGTACAACTTTCTATCGGCGACGGTCCTGCTGCTCCTGATCACCGATCCGCTCGGCAACATTCCGCTCTTCATCTCCGCGCTGAAGAACGTGCCGAAGGATCGGCGGGTCAAGGTGATCCTGCGGGAAGTGGCGATTGCGTTCGTGATCCTGCTGATCTTCATGGTGATCGGCGATCGCTTCCTGCGGATGATGCATCTGACCGATATTTCGCTGCGCATCGGCGGCGGCATCGTTCTGTTCCTGATCGCGCTGCGGATGGTCTTCCCGCATCCGGACGGCGCGCTCGGCAACGATCCGCGCGCGGGCGGCGAACCGTTTATCGTGCCGCTCGCGATTCCCGCACTGGCGGGTCCGTCTGCGCTCGCGACGGTGATGCTGCTGACTTCGCAGTCCCCGGGGCGGGTGCCCGAGTGGATCGGCGCGCTCACCGTGACGATGATCGTGTGCGCGGTCGTGCTGGTGCTCGCGCAGCGGATTCAGCAGTGGATCGGCGAGCGTACCGTGATGGCGTTCGAGCGGTTGATGGGGCTGGTGCTGGTTGCGATTTCGGTCGAGATGATTCTGGGCGGGATTCGGGTGTTCGTGCACCAGCTCTAGACGCAGGCGCCGAGTTCGCGCGCAGTTGGCGCTGAGACAAAAAAGCGGCCGTTTGGCCTAATGCCGTTCAGTTAAGCGACTGAACGGCATTTTTGTTGATGGAGCAAACCTGTTGTAAACAGGGCGTGGCGATGTTAACTTTCGTCGCCATGCTGGTTGACGACCTTCCTCTTCTTGTCGATTCACACCCACCGTTCGAATGGGACCGGCTGGGCGAGCATCTGCCGTACGAATGGATCGAGCAGGCAGTTCAGGCCAGCGGCAGTGCCAGCCTGCGCCGTCGTCGTCTGCCAGCGCAGCAGGTGGTGTGGCTGGTGATCGCACTGGCGTTGTACCGGCATCAGTCAATCAGCGAGGTGGTTGACGGGCTGGAACTTGCGCTTCCCGCGCCCGATGCGTCGTTTGTCAGCAAGAGCGCCATCACCCAGGCACGGCAACGCACCGGCGCCGCGCCGCTGGCGTGGCTCTTTCACGAGTCCGCCAGGAACTGGGTTGCCAGGATCAGGCGCAATACCTCTTCAAGGGATTCTCGCTGTTCGCCATGGACGGCACCACGCTGCGCACGGCCGACAGTGCCGCCAACCGCAGGCACTTCGGGGCATCCGCGGCCGTGCATGACCGGGTGGGCAGCTATCCCCAGTTGCGTGCCGTTACGCTCACCGCCATTCCCACGCATCTGGTACGCGATGTCGAATTCGGCCCTTATGACGTCAACGAGATGATCTCGGCGCGTGAACTCATGCCGCGTGTGCCGGAGAACTCCATTACGGTGTTCGATAAAGGGTTCCTGTCCGCCCAGCTGCTGTGCAGCCTGGTCGCGGGCGGGGAGAACCGGCATTTCATCATTCCGGCCAAGTCCAATACACGCTGGGAGGTGCTCAGTGGTGAGTCCGGCGATCAGATGGTGCGCATGCGCGTGTCGCCGCAGGCGCGAAAGGCGTGTCCGGAGCTGCCCGAGTCCTGGCAGGCCCGTGCCGTGCTCGCCGTCGATGCCGGTGGCCGGCAGCGGGTATTGCTGACTTCCCTGAGCGATCGGCAGCGGTTTAAGGCCGGTGACATCGTGTCCTGCTACGAACGTCGCTGGCAAATCGAGACCAGCTACCGTGAATTGAAGCAATCGATGCTGGGCATGGAGTTGACCCTTCGCAGTCAGACCGTGGAAGGCGTCTACCAGGAGTTCTGGGGCGCTTTGATCGCCTACAACCTGATTCGCCTGGAGATGGCGAAGGCTGCCCTGGAGGCCGGCCGCACACCCGAGGAGCTGAGCTTCATCAGGGCGTTTCACACGATCCAGTACGAAATGACGTGGGCGGCCGTCACGCGCTCGTACGGCAAACTCCCTGCGCTACTCGCGCGCCTGCGCGAGCGCCTCAAGCAGCTTCCCAACGAAAAACGGCCCGGGCGCTCATGCGCTCGGGCCGTCAAGTCCAGACCTTTCCGTTACACCGTCCGGTACCTGAAGCGGGACCTTAACTGAACGGCATTAGGCCGTTTGGCCGCTTTTTTTATTGAGCTGAGCTGCCGCGGGCAACAGGTCGCGGCGGCGGGTGCGTCAGGCGCCGTCGGTCAGCGCGCGGATCGTCGGCAGGTTGCGCCAGTAGCCCTTCGCGTCCATCCCGCAGCCGAACACGTAGCGGTCGGGCACTTCGAAGCCGCAGAAGTCGGGGCGCAGCGGCTTGTCCTTATCGATCAGCTTCTCGCACAGCACGGCAGACAGGAAGCGCTTCGCGCCCATCGCCAGAATACGGTCGCGGATCGCGGCCATCGTTTCGCCTTCGTCGAGGATGTCGTCGAGCACGAGCACGACGCGATCCTTCACCGACTCGGCCGGCGCGACGCGCCACTGCATGTCGCTGCCGCCCTTCGTGGTGTTGCGGTAGCGGGTCAGGTGGATGTAGTCGAATTCGAGCGGGAAGTCGAGGTGCGGCAGCAGCATGCCGGTGAATACCGCCGCGCCGCCCATCACCGACAGCACGAGCGGAAAGTCCTCGCTCATTTCGGTGCGGATGGCCTGCGCCATTTTCGCTATCGACGCGTCGACCTCGGTGGCCGATACGATCTCTTCGGAGTGGCGGAAAATGTGGAGAGCTTCTTCGCGATTCATGACGTCTGACGGACGGTGACTGTATACATTAGTGTGGGAGAGAACGGCGGCGCACGCTACAGCATAAACCCGCGCGCTCCGCCATCCTTGATAGCGGCGCAAAAGACAGCGCTGTGTTAGCCCGTGAGCCGTCTTTCCGCCGCCTTGAACGGACCGCTCAGCGCATGCCCGGCAGCATGCCCTTCATGCCGCGCATCATCTTCTGCAGGTTGCCGCCCTTGAGCTTCTTCATCATGGTGCGCATCTGCTCGTACTGGTTGAGCATGCGGTTCACTTCCTGCACCTGCACGCCGGCGCCGGCCGCGATGCGGCGCTTGCGGGTCGCCTTGATGAGTTCGGGTTTCGCACGCTCCTGCGGCGTCATCGAGTTGATGATGCCTTCCATGCGGCGCATCTGCTTTTCGGCCTGGCCCATGTCGGCGCCGGCCGCGGCTTGCTGGAACTGCGCGGGGAGTTTATCCATCAGCGACGACAGGCCGCCCATGTTCTTCATCTGCGAAAGCTGTGCGCGGAAATCGTTGAGATCGAAGTCGCCGCCTTTCTTGACCTTGTCGGCGAGCTTCTGGGCGGCTTGCACGTCGACGCCGCGCTGCGCTTCCTCGACGAGCGCGAGAATGTCGCCCATGCCGAGGATCCGGTTCGCCATCCGGTCCGGATAGAACACTTCAAGGCCGTCGAGCTTTTCGGCGACGCCGACGAACTTGATCGGCTTGCCGGTCACGTGACGCACCGACAGCGCCGCGCCGCCGCGCGAGTCGCCATCGAGCTTGGTGAGCACGACGCCGGTGAGCGGCAGCGCGTCGTTGAACGCCTTGGCGGTGTTGACGGCGTCCTGGCCGAGCATCGCGTCGACGACGAAGAGCGTTTCCGCCGGCTTCAGCTCCGCGTGCAGCGCGCTGATTTCGTTCATCATCGCTTCGTCGATGCCGAGACGGCCGGCCGTATCGACGAGCAGCACGTCGTGATAGTGGCGCTTCGCCCAATCGACCGCGGCGCGCGCGATATCGACCGGCTTCTGATCGGGCTCGGACGGGAAGAAGTCGGCGCCGACTTGCTCCGTCACCGTCTTCAACTGCGCGATAGCGGCAGGGCGGTAGACGTCGCAGGAAACCGTGAGCACCTTCTTCTTGTACTTCTCGCGCAGCAGTTTCGCGAGCTTGCCGACCGTGGTCGTTTTACCGGCGCCTTGCAGGCCGGCCATCAGGACGATCGCGGGCGGCGTGACGGCGAGATTGAGCTCGACGGCCTTGCCTTCATAGTCGCCGCCGATCACGGCTGTCAGCTCGCGCTGCACGACGCCGACGAGCGCCTGGCCCGGCGTCAGGCTCGACAGCACTTCTTCGCCGAGCGCCTTTTCCTTCACCTTCGCGATGAATTCGCGCACGACGGGCAGCGCCACGTCGGCTTCGAGGAGCGCGAGGCGCACTTCGCGCAGCATCTCCTGTGTGTTCGCCTCGGTGAGCCGGGCTTCGCCGCGCAGCGTCTTGACGACGCGCGCCATCCGTGTGGTGAGATTGTCGAGCATGGGGAGCGATGGACAGTGCGGGCACCTGGCGCGCGGCTGACGAAACGGGAGACGTCGCGGGGAAGGGCCCTAGTGTAAACTTCGAACATGGATATTGTACTGTATGCCCTCACTGCGCTTCTTTACGGCGGCCTTGCCGTCGCGGGCTGGCGCGCCCATCGGCACGTGGAGGCGCAAACGATGCTCTCGAGCGTGCCGCCGGTACCGGCGGGCCGGGACGCGCGCGCGCCGGTGTCGGCCGCGTCGGGCATGAGCGTGCAGGGGCGCTGGCTGCTCTTTGTCGCGCTGCTCGCGCACGGCGTACTGCTGCACACGACGATCTTTCCGCAGAACGCGATGGTGTTCGGCTTCGCGTTCGCACTCTCCGCGATGTTCTGGCTCGGCGCCGGCATCTACTGGATCGAGAGTTTCTTCTTCCCGCTCGACGGCTTGCGGCTCCTCGTGCTGCCGCTCGCGTGCGTCGCGTCGCTGATGCCGCTCGCGTTCGGCGGAGTGCGCGTGCTGTCGTATGCGGCGGCGCCGATGTTCAAGCTGCATTTCATCATTGCGAATGTCGCGTACGGGCTCTTCGCGATCGCCGCGCTGCACGCCGTGCTGATGCTGTTCGCCGAGCGCCGATTGCATGCGATGCGTGGCGCGGCGCAACGCGGCACCGGCGCGAACGGCGGGTGGCTCTCGAGCTGGCTCGATACGCTGCCGCCGCTCCTCACGCTCGAAAAGCTGCTGTTCCGGCTGATCTCGGCGGGGTTCGTGCTGCTCACGCTCACGCTCTTGTCCGGCATCCTATTTAGTGAGCAGCTGGTGGACCGCGCGATCAAGCTCGATCACAAGACCGTCTTCGCGATCTTGTCCTGGCTGATGTTCGGCGCGTTGCTCACGGCGCGCAAGGTATCCGGCTGGCGCGGCCGCGCGGCGTTGCGCTGGGTGCTCGCGTCGTTCGTTGCGCTGCTGCTGGCCTATGTCGGCAGCCGCTTCGTCTTTGAGGTGCTGCTGCACCGTCCCGTGGTTTGACACGCTGTTTGACCCCATGCGACAACTTCTTCTTCTGATCCTGCTGTTCTTCGCCGGCCAATGGCTCGTGAAGGCGTTGCGGCGCGTGGGCAATGCCGCCGACGCGCCGCGCAACGGCCCGTTCGATACGAGTGCGCGGCCTGACGCGAACCCCGGCAACACCGGCGGCGCGCAAGCGCAGTCGCAATCGCGGCAGCTCGCCGAGCCGATGGTCCGCTGCGCGACTTGCGGCGTGCATACGCCGCAAAGCGAATCGATCCTTGCCGCGGGGCAGCGCTTTTGCTGCGCCGAGCACGCCGAGCGCTACGCGGCCCGCCCGACCGGGCGCACCGCTCGATGAGCATAGGCTTGACCGTTGGCGCGGACGGCTGGGTGAGCGCGGCGCGCGCACTGCCGTCGCCGAACTTCGAAGCGCGACCCGATGGCGCGGCGCCGACGCTGATCGTGATCCACAACATCAGCCTGCCGCCCGGCGAGTTCGGCGGCAGCGCGATCGCCGATCTCTTCCTGAACCGGCTCGACTGCGACGCGCACCCGTACTACGACGCGCATCTGCGCGGCTTGCGCGTCTCGTCGCATTTCGTGATCCGGCGCGACGGCGTCCTCGAGCAGTTCGTCTCGTGCAACGAGCGTGCGTGGCACGCGGGCCTCTCGAACTTCTTCGGCCGTGAACGCTGCAACGACTTCTCGATCGGCGTCGAGCTGGAGGGCAGCGACGACACGGCGTTCGAAGTGCCGCAATACGAGACGCTGGCCGCACTCGTGAAGGCGCTCGTCGCTCGCTATCCGATCGATGCGCTCGTCGGCCACTCCGACATCGCACCGGGCCGCAAGACCGACCCCGGTCCGCATTTCGACTGGCAGCGCTTCGCCCAAGACGCCGCATTGCCCGCTCGGTACTTTCCCTATCGGCACGGCTGACCCGGTCGCGTCGCAAGCCCGCGCACGTTCGTTGCTCAATGCTTAGGCAAGTCGAAGAACGTTGCTGCGCCTTGCTTTCCGGGCGATCCCTTGTCTCGTCTGGCTGTGTGAAAAGTCAAGCGTCCGACACCAAATAAAGGTTTTTGAGTTGGCGCCTAAGTCCACTATACTTGGTGCCAGTCAGACGCACTTGCACAAGATCTTGTGTCTTTGACCCGGCGGCACCCGGCCTCGAAGGCCCGGTGCCGCAAGCATTGCCAGCGTTGCAATCAAAGAAGCGCTGCGACGGGACATCCAATCTCGCGCAGCGCTGTCAAAGAAGAAAAGCGCAGTCGGGGAATGGTGATAACCAAGATGAAAGCGATCATCGTCGAATCCACGTTGTCCCGCGCGGCCGTTCTGTGCCGCCGCTTTTCTTCCACTTATTCGTTCGCGCACGGGGATGCGCAGCGAGTGTTTTAACCCGCGGGTCTCTCCGCACCATCCAACAAGACCAGGAGCTTTGCACATGCAAACGACCGACAACGTGACGAGCCAGCACGAAGGCGCGCCTACCGGCCGCACCCTCGGCGGGCAAGCACAGAGCGCCCAAGCGCTCGCGCCACAGGCTACCTTCGCGGATTACAAGGTGATCCGCCGCAATGGCAGTGTGGTGTCGTTCGAGCCGTCGAAGATCGCGATTGCGGTGACGAAGGCGTTTCTGGCCGTCAACGGCGGACAGGGCGCCGCGTCCGCGCGCGTGCGCGAGCTCGTCGAGCAGCTCACGCAAAGCGTCGTGCGCGCGCTTCTGCGCAGCCGTCCGAACGGCGGCACGTTCCATATCGAAGACATCCAGGACCAGGTCGAACTGGCGCTCATGCGCGGCGGCGAGCACAACGTCGCGCGCGCTTATGTGCTGTATCGCGAGAAGCGCAATCAGGAGCGTCACGCGGAAGACGAAAGCGCGCCGAGCTCGGGCCTGAACGTCGTCGATAACGGCATCTCGCGTCCGCTCGATATGAAGGCGCTTACCGCGCTGATCGAGTCGGCCTGCGCGAACCTCGGCGACGCGGTTTCCGCCGAGCCGATCGTCGCCGAGACGGTCAAGAACCTCTACGACGGCGTACCGATGAGCCAGGTCTACGACTCGGCCATCCTCGCTGCTCGCACGATGATCGAGAAGGACCCGGCGTACAGCCAGGTCACCGCACGCATCCTGCTGCACACGATCCGCCGCGAAATCCTCGAAGAGGAAGTCACGCAAGGCGAAATGGGCGAGCGCTATGTCGAGTACTTCCCGCAGTTCTTGAAGCGCGGTGTCGAAGCCGAGCTGCTCGACGAGAAGCTGCTGCAGTTCGACTTGAAGCGCCTGGGCGCCGCGCTCGACGCCGAGCGCGACCTGCAGTTCGGCTACCTCGGCCTGCAGACGCTCTATGACCGCTACTTCCTGCACGTCGACGGCACCCGTATCGAGATGCCGCAGGCATTCTTTATGCGTGTCGCGATGGGGCTCGCGCTGAACGAGATCGACCGCGAAGCGCGCGCGATCGAGTTCTACAACGTGCTGTCGACCTTCGACTTCATGAGCTCGACGCCGACGCTCTTCAACTCGGGTACGCGCCGCTCGCAGCTGTCGTCGTGCTACCTGACGACGGTCGCGGACGATCTCGACGGCATCTACGAGGCGCTGAAGGAAAACGCGCTGCTCTCGAAGTTCGCCGGCGGCCTCGGCAACGACTGGACCCGCGTGCGCGCGCTCGGCTCGCACATCAAGGGCACCAACGGCAAGTCGCAGGGCGTCGTGCCGTTCCTGAAGGTCGTCAACGACACGGCCGTCGCCGTGAACCAGGGCGGCAAGCGCAAGGGCGCGGTCTGCGCGTACCTGGAATCGTGGCACCTCGACATCGAGGAATTCCTCGAGCTGCGCAAGAACACCGGTGACGACCGTCGCCGTACGCACGACATGAACACGGCGAACTGGATTCCCGACCTGTTCATGAAGCGCGTGATGGAAGGCGGCGACTGGACGCTGTTCTCGCCGTCGACCTGCCCGGACCTGCACGACAAGTTCGGTGCCGAGTTCGAAGCGGCTTACACGGCTTACGAAGACAAGGTCGCGCGCGGCGAGATCAAGCTGTTCAAGAAGATTCCGGCGGCGCAGCTGTGGCGCAAGATGCTCGGCATGCTGTTCGAGACCGGCCATCCGTGGATCACGTTCAAGGATCCGTGCAATGTGCGCTCGCCGCAACAGCACGTCGGCGTCGTCCACTCGTCGAACCTGTGTACCGAGATCACGCTGAACACGAGCGACGCCGAAATCGCCGTTTGTAACCTGGGCTCGGTGAACCTCGTCGCGCACCTGACGAAGCAGGCCGACGGCAGCTATGCGCTCGACCACGAGAAGCTCAAGCGCACGGTCAGCGTTGCGATGCGGATGCTCGACAACGTCATCGACATCAACTACTACGCCGTCGCGAAGGCGCGTAACTCGAACCTGAAGCACCGTCCGGTCGGTCTCGGCATCATGGGCTTCCAGGACTGCCTGCACATGCTGCGCACGCCGTACGCATCGGAGGCGGCCGTCGAGTTCGCCGACCGCTCGATGGAAGCGGTCTGCTACTACGCGTACTACGCGTCCACCGAGCTGGCCGAAGAGCGCGGCCGCTACTCGAGCTACCGCGGCTCGCTGTGGGATCGCGGCATCCTTCCGCAAGACTCGCTGAAGCTGCTGGCCGAAGCGCGCGGCGGCTATGTCGAAGTGGATTCGAGCGAGTCGATGGACTGGCCGGCGCTGCGCTCGCGCATCGCCGACTACGGCATGCGCAACTCGAACTGCGTCGCGATCGCGCCGACGGCGACGATCTCGAACATCATCGGCGTGTCCGCGTGCATCGAGCCGACCTTCCAGAACCTCTATGTGAAGTCGAATCTGTCGGGCGAATTCACGGTGGTCAACGACTACCTGGTGCGCGACCTGAAGGCGCGCGGTCTGTGGGACGAGGTGATGGTTGCCGACCTCAAGTACTTCGACGGCACGCTCTCGCGCATCGACCGCATTCCGGCCGATCTGCGCGCGATCTACGCGACGGCGTTCGAAGTCGACGCGACATGGCTCGTCGAGGCGGCGGCGCGTCGTCAGAAGTGGATCGACCAGGCGCAGTCGCTCAACATCTACATGGCGGGCGCATCGGGCAAGAAGCTCGACGAGGTCTACAAGCTCGCTTGGCTGCGTGGCCTGAAGACGACTTACTACCTGCGCACGATGGCGGCGACGCACGTTGAGAAGTCGACGGTCGCGCACGGCGCGCTGAACGCTGTGCCTTCGTCGGAAGGCGGCGCGGGCGGTGCTGCCGGCGGCTTCGGCGCGGGCGGTTCGATCGGTGGCGCGATGAGCGGCGCTTCGTCGTCGGGCGCCATGAACGCGGCAGCGGCGGCAGGCGCGCCGGTTGCTGCTCAACCGGAGGTGGAAGTGGATGGTCCCGTGTGCATGATGCGTCCGGGCGACCCGGGTTTCGACGAGTGCGAAGCCTGTCAGTAACCGCGTGAGTGCCGTAGCGCACACGCGATGAGAGGGCGGCGTGCAACATGAAGCAGAAGGGCGCGCCGCTCTTCCCGAACAGTAGTCACACGATGGAAGCGAAGCGACGAAGAAGTCTGTCGCCGGCCGAGAAGAAGGTGCAGCGCAGTGCGGATTCTTTGAACTTCGCCGAGCCGTTGAAACCCTAACGATAAAGACTCGGCGACACAGCAGGCGACGTTGCCGGATGGTCATCGAAGCGCACACAAGAGGTATCGAAATCACCTCGCTTCGATACCCGATCGACAATGCGAAGCACCTCTAAGACTCACGCTTCGAACACATCACGCGATGTGTCGAAGACGACGTGAAGATCAAAGTGTTGTATGTAGGTTGCAACGCGAATCGAAAACAGGATTTTTCGTGAGCGAACCCTTTTATCGCTAACGAAAAGATGGTACAAACCGATCTAAATTGATGGTGAGAATTTATGCTCAACTGGGATGACGAGATCACTGCCGCAATTCCCTCGAGCGGTTCGCAACACAACGCGTTGCGCAACCCCGCGGGATCGGCTGTCGGAGCGCAAGTAGCGACGCGCGCTGCCACTCACGCTCCCTCGGCGAAGGACATTTTCGCAGGCGACTTTGCAGTCGCTCCGTATGCCGACGCAGCCACTGCTGCACCGGCCGGCGCTTCCGAAGCGCGCGTGAACGTCGCCGACAAGCGCATCATCAACGGCAAGACTGACGTCAATCAGCTCGTGCCGTTCAAGTACAAGTGGGCGTGGGAGAAGTATCTGGCGGGTTGCGCAAACCACTGGATGCCGCAGGAAATCAACATGTCCCGCGACATCGCGCTGTGGAAAGACCCGAACGGCCTCACCGAAGACGAGCGCCGCATCGTCAAGCGCAACCTCGGCTTCTTCGTGACCGCCGACTCGCTCGCCGCGAACAACATCGTGCTGGGCACCTACCGCCACATCACGGCGCCCGAGTGCCGGCAGTTCCTGCTGCGCCAGGCGTTCGAAGAGGCGATCCATACGCACGCTTACCAATACATCGTCGAGTCGCTCAGTCTCGACGAGGGCGAGATCTTCAACGCCTATCACGAGGTCAAGTCGATCCGTGACAAGGACGAATTCCTGATTCCGTTCATCCAAACGCTGACCGATCCGGCCTTCACGACCGGCACGCTCGAAGCCGACCAGAAGCTGCTCAAGTCGCTGATCGTGTTCGCCTGCGTGATGGAGGGCCTGTTCTTCTACGTCGGGTTTACGCAAATCCTTGCGCTCGGCCGGCAGAACAAGATGACGGGCGCAGCGGAACAGTACCAATACATCCTGCGTGACGAGTCGATGCACTGCAACTTCGGCATCGACCTCATCAACCAGATCAAACTCGAAAACCCGCATCTGTGGACGGCCGAATTCCGTGAAGAGATCCGCGAGATCTTCAAGCACGCGGTCGACCTCGAATATCGCTACGCAGAAGACACGATGCCGCGCGGGGTGCTCGGCCTCAATGCGTCGATGTTCAAGAGCTATCTGCGCTTCATCTGCAACCGCCGTTGCCAGCAGATCGGCCTCGATCCGCTGTTCCCGAACGAGGAGAACCCGTTCCCGTGGATGAGCGAGATGATCGATTTGAAGAAGGAGCGCAACTTCTTCGAGACGCGGGTCATTGAATATCAGACTGGCGGTGCGCTGTCCTGGGAGTGACCCGGCGCGTGTCGACCAACGAACTTGATGGGGATGCCGGCGGCGAGAGCCCCGGCAAACGTGCTTAGGAGCAGAAACGCCTGATGCAAAGCGTGCCCAGTGGCTTAGCGGTGCGATCCGCGGCCCACAAACATGACAGGCACTTTGCGAACCCTTCAGTGGGATGGGCAAACTTCCCCCCGGAAAAAGCCGGCGGCCATGCCGTCGGCTTGCTCAAACGATTGCCGGCATTCGAGAGCGGCCTGAGCGCAGAAGTGCGCGCAGCAGAGCGCCTCGAAGCTGACTGGACTTGGCGTGCGGTGCCCGCTGGCACGGCGCGCCTTACCGTATTCATTAGCGTAAGCAAGCGGGAAGCGCGTACGCCGATGAATAGCCCGCTTCGCAGCGCACGCCTTGATAAGCGTGCAGCGGGAAGCGGGTTTTGACGAAGGGTGTAGTTTGAATTAACTCTCATCTGAAAACCTGAAGGAGAAAATGATGGCACTCGCCAAGAAAAAACCCGCAGCTAAAAAAGCCGCTGCGAAACCGGCCGTGAAGAAGACCGTAGCGAAGAAGGCTGCTCCGGCTAAGAAGGCCGCTGTGAAGAAGGTTGCAGCGAAGAAAGTCGCCGTGAAGAAGGTTGCTGCCAAGAAGGTCGCAGCGAAGAAAGTCGCGGTGAAGAAGGTTGCAGCCAAGAAAGTCGCGGTGAAGAAAGTCGCGGTGAAGAAGGTTGCAGCCAAGAAAGTCGCAGTGAAGAAGGTTGCTGCGAAGAAGGCCGCACCGGCTAAGAAGGCTGCTGCGAAGAAGGTTGTCGCGAAGAAGGCCGCTGCGAAGAAGGCGCCTGCTAAGAAGGCTGCGGCGAAGAAAGCTGCGCCTGCGAAGAAGGCTGCCGCCAAGAAGGCTGCCCCTGCTGCGAAGAAGGCTGCGCCTGCCAAGAAGGCAGCACCGGCGAAGAAGGCTGCTGCGAAGAAGGCCGCTGCTGCGCCTGCTCCCGCTGCGGCACCCGCTGCGTCGACGGCTCCTGCTGCTACGGTGAAGACCGCGTTGAACCCGGCTGCTGCATGGCCGTTTCCGACCGGCAGCCGTCCGTAACAACTCGAGGCGGTAACTCGGCACGTCGCGACGTGCCACACGGTTGAGTAATGCTACTCAGCCCGAATCCCGTCACCGGTTTCCGGTGGCGGGATTTTTTATGCCCAGGGAACGCCGACGTGCGGGACGTGCTGACGACGCGTTCCATCGCGCCTAGCGGCCTGCGTTGTGTCACAGCGCAGGCGACTAGAGGGACGGGAACGGAATGGCCCGGAGCGGGCCGAGAACGGTCAGTGCGGGTCAGTGCGTGACGCGGGTTACGCCGCCGCTCGAGAGCAGACGGACGCGATCGCCGGCTTGGAAGATTTCGCCGTTGGCGCTTTGGGTGATGGCGCGCAGGTCGCCGTTGTCGAGCCGCACCGTGACTTCCACGCCGTTTTGCACCGCGACGCCGTTCTCGATCGCGTTGCCCGCCACCGCGCCGGCGATGCCGCCAATGATCGCGGTCGCGATCGAGCCTTTGCCGCCGCCGACCGCGCTACCCGCCACCGCGCCGAGAGCGCCGCCGCCCAGCGCGCCGATCCCGCTCGGCTGGCCGTTGTTCGAGCTGATCTTCACGGCGCGCACGCTTTCGACGGTGCCGAAGCGCACCGTTGCCTCGCGCTGCGCCTGCGAGGCCGTGTAGACGTCCGACGAGCTGCTGTTATACGCGCACCCCGTCATCGTCAGCGAACCGACGACCGTCATTGCCAGAACCACACGGGTGGTTGTTCTCATTTTTTGGTTGCTCCACTGAATTACTGCAGGCCGTATCCGAAAGCCTGCTTGAATCGCTCATCGATTTCGCCGCGCGAAGGCGCGTAGTTTTGCGGTCCTTGCTGCTCGATCTTGAGCGCGCCCATCAGGCTCGCGAGGCGGCCCGTCGTCGCCCAGTCGAGCCCCTTTTCGATCCCGTACAGAAGGCCGCCGCGGAAGGCGTCGCCGCAACCGGTCGGGTCGAGCACGCGCGCTGCGTGGACAACGGGAATTTCTTCGCACTGGCCCGCATGGTGAATCTGCGAGCCGTGCTCGCCGCGCGTGACGATCAGCGCCTGCACACGGCCGGCGATTTCTTCGATCGACCAGCCGGTCTTGTTGCTGACCAATTTTGCTTCGTAATCGTTGACCGCCACGTAGGTGGCAAGTTCAATCATGCGGCGTAACTGCGCGCCGTCGAAGAGCGGCAGGCCCTGGCCCGGATCGAAAATGAACGGAATGCCGGCGGCCGCGAACTGTTCGGAGTGCTGGACCATGCCGTCGTAGCCGTCCGGCGCGACGATGCCGAGCTTGACGCCGGGCGCTTCGTCCGCGCGGTTCAGGTGCGATTCCATCATCGCGCCCGGGTGGAACGCGGTGATCTGGTTATTGTCGAGGTCGGTCGTGATCATCGCCTGCGCCGAATAGGTGTCCGGCAGCACGCGCACGTGCGCTTTCGTGAGACCGAGGCTGTCGAGGCGGTCGAGGTAGAGCTGCGCGTCGACGGCGCCGAGCGTCGCCATGATGCGCGCGTCGCCGCCGAGCAGCTTCAGCGCGTAGGCGATGTTGCCGGCGCAGCCGCCGAATTCGCGGCGCATCGTCGGCACGAGGAAGCTCACATTCAGGATGTGCACTTGCTCGGGCAGGATGTGGTCGCGAAAGCGGCCCTGGAAGGTCATGATGTTGTCGTAGGCGAGCGAGCCGCAGATCAGCGTAGCCAAAGCTAGGTTTCCTATGAATGTGAGTGGCGACAATGCCGCTGTCGATGCAAAAACGCCGCGCGAACGGCGCGGCGCATTGCGACGTGTGCCGTGCTTACTTCAGCGCGGCGAGCGCTGCGTCGTAGTTCGGCTCATCCTTGATTTCGCCGACGAGCTCGGCGTGCAGCACCTTGTTCTGTTCGTCGAGGACGACCACGGCGCGCGCCGTCAGGCCGGTGAGCGGGCCGCTCGTGACGTCGACGCCGTACGCTTTCGCGAAATCATGGCCGCGGAAGGTCGAGGCCGTTACGACGTTTTCGATGCCTTCGGTCGAGCAAAAGCGCGTTGCGGCGAACGGCAGGTCGCCCGACACGACGATCACGGCCGTGTTCGCGAGCTTGCCGGCGGCTTCGTTGAACTTGCGGGTCGACGTGGCGCACGTCGGCGTGTCGAGGCTCGGCACGATGTTGAGCACTTTGCGCTTGCCGGCGAAATCGGCGAGCGTGACCGGCTTGAGATCCTTGCCGACGAGCGAGAACTCGGGGGCTTGCTGGCCCGCCGACGGGAACGTGCCGCTGACTTCGATCGGGTTGCCACCCAGCGTGACTTGACTCATGTTGTGCTCCGAAGATTCGTCTGAGATTGACTGAGAAGGGGAGCGCGCGTGGCCTTTGTCGGACCAAGACGCGCTCGGCGTGCGCTACGGGTAAAAGATCTGAACGCGGAAATTGCTGGCGACGGCATTGCCGGTGTCGAGCCGCACGATCATCGTCTGCGTGGTGCGGGCGGGCAGGCCAGCGGCGATCGGCGTACCTGGGCGCACATAGTCTTGCGGCCACAGCACGCGTCGGATCGCGACGTTGTTTTTGTCGTCGAGCAGCGTGAGCTCCATCGCCGGGTACGCGAGCGCGACGTTGTAACGATTGCGCAGCGGCACGCGCAATTCGAGGTGATGCGGGCCGTCGACTTGGCGCAGATCCGACGCTTCGACTTGCAGGCCGTCGATATCGCGCGGCGGCGAGATTTGGCAACTGAGCTGCTCGCAGACCTGGGCGAAGAGCGCTTGCGAACTCGGCCAATACACCATCACCGTTTCACGGCGCCACCAGGCGAGCTGAGCGACGAGCGCAACCGCAAGCACGAGCGCAATGAGCGTGCCGATAGTGCGCCAGACGATACGGCTCGGTTCGGGAGCTCGCTTCTCGCGCATGACTTCGAAGTTGCGCGTGTTGGCGGCGGCGGGCTCGGCCTCGAAGGGCGAGCTGGTGCGGCGTTGTGCTGCGAATGAATTCGCGCCGGACGGTTCGGACGTCGACGTCTGAGTTGCCGAGGCTTCCGGCTCGGGCGCGCCGAAGTGCGGTTCCGGATCGGCGCCCCACGAGGAGGCCACCTTGTTCGGGAAAGTCGGTTCTTCCGCTTGCTCGGGCGTTGCCGCCGGCACGCGTTCTTGCGGCTCGGCGCGCATCTCGGGACCCGGCCATGCGGTGAAGCTCGGCTCGCGCATGTCGCCGGATTCGGAGGGCGGATGCGCGGCGCCGTGTTCGGCATGCACCGCCGCCGGTGGTGCCGCTTCGGGTGCGGGTTCCGGTTTCGCCTCCGGCACGAGCGAGCCCGGTACGGCGACTTGCGCGTGACGCGCGAGCGTTTCGACGTCGTGGCGCAGCGCCGGGTCGATCTGCGCATCGGTGGCGGGTGCCCACATGTCCCACGCGCCGGAGCCGAAATTCGGCGCAGGTTGCGCCGATTCGTTTTGCGCAGGCGCTTGCGGCGCGGCGGTTTCGGGTACGGGCGATGCGGTTGCGGCGGCCGGTTCCGGCGCGCTCGGCGTTTCGGCCGGCGCGCCGCTGGCTAGCGGCTTCGCGCCGGTTTCGGGGTCGACGAGATTTTCCGACGCATTGAAGACGGACTGGCAATGTCCGCAGCGCACGAGTCCTCCGCGCAGCGCGAGCTGCGTCTCTTGGATGCGGAAGACGGTTTCACAGTGGGGACAGCGCGTCGCAAGAAGCATAGTGAGCCTAATGGCGTGCGGGCCGGTGCGTAACGATGACAATACGGATGACGATACGCCCTATTCTAATGGCTTTCGCGGCGGGTCCCGGCGAGACAGACCCAGCCCTCGTGCTCGCGCCAGACGCCGATGTCGATCCAGGCCGCGTAGACGCGTGCGACCTCTTCGGCCTGTCGTGCGAGGATGCCCGAAAGCGCGATGCGTCCGCCCGGCTTCACCTTCGACGACAGCATCGACGCCATCAGCTTGAGCGGATTCGACAGAATATTGGCGACGACGATATCGAACTCGCCGGACGGGCAATCGTCGGGCAGGCCGTAAGCGACCTCGGCGCGATTGCGCTCGCTGTTGTGGCGCGCGGATTCGACCGCCTGAGGATCGATGTCGATGCCGAACACCGGATTCGCGCCGCACTTCTTCGCGAGTATCGCGAGGATGCCGGAGCCGCATCCGTAGTCGAGCACCGACTGGCCCGCTTGCACATGCTCTTCGAGCCACTCCATGCAAAGGCGCGTGGTCGGATGACTGCCGGTGCCGAATGCGAGCCCGGGATCGAGTTCGAGCACGAGCGCGTCCGGATCGGGCGCGTCGTGCCACGACGGCACGACCCAGATGCGCTTGCCGATCGGAATCGGCTCGAACTGCGATTGCGTGAGCCGCACCCAGTCCTGTTCCTCGACGTCGCGCACCGTGAACGGCGGCGTAGACGCGAGGCCGACTTCGTTGGCCGCGGCAGCCGCCAGCACGCCCGGTTCGTGCTCGGGCGCGAGCAGCGCCACGACGCGCGAGCGCTGCCATGCGGTGCGATCGGGCGTGAGGCCGGGCTCGCCGAAGAGCGGCTGCTCGTCGGGCGTGTCGGCGTCGGCGTCTTCGACCGACACCGACAGCGCGCCCAGTTCGAGGAGCGCGTCGGACAGCGCCTCGGCGTGCTCGCGATCGAGTTCGACGACCAGTTCCCGGTAACTCATCGCTTACGCTTCTTCCGGTGCGACTTGCTGCTTCGCCGCAAGCCGGTTCTCGAGGTAGTGGATGCTCGTGCCGCCTTCGACGAACTTCCCGTCGAGCATCAGTTCGCGGTGCAGCGGGATGTTGGTCTGAATGCCTTCGACGACCATCTCGGAGAGCGCAATGCGCATCCGCATGATGGCCTGCTCGCGCGTGGCGCCGTACGCGATCAGCTTGCCGATCATCGAATCATAGTTCGGCGGAACGAAATAGCCGTTGTAGGCGTGAGAATCGACGCGGATACCGGGGCCGCCCGGCGTGTGCCACGACGTGATGCGTCCCGGCGACGGGGTGAACTTGAACGCGTCTTCGGCGTTGATCCGGCACTCGATCGCGTGGCCGCGGAACTCGATGTCGCGCTGGCGGATGTTGAGCTTCTCGCCGGCCGCGATGCGGATCTGCTCCTGCACGATGTCGACGCCGGTGATCAGTTCGGTCACCGGATGCTCGACCTGCACGCGCGTGTTCATTTCGATGAAGTAGAACTCGCCGTTCTCGTAGAGGAACTCGAACGTGCCCGCACCGAGGTAGCCCATCTTCTTGCAGGCGTCGGCGCAGCGGTCGCCGATGCGCTCGATCAGGCGGCGCGCGATGCCCGGCGCCGGCGCTTCCTCGATCACCTTCTGGTGGCGGCGCTGCATCGAGCAGTCGCGCTCGCCGAGCCAGATTGCGTTCTTGAACGAATCGGAGAGCACCTGGATTTCGATGTGCCGAGGGTTCTCGAGGAACTTCTCCATATAGACCTGCGGATTGCCGAACGCACGGCCGGCTTCTTCGCGGGTCATGTTGACCGCGTTCACGAGCGCCGCTTCCGTGTGCACGACGCGCATGCCGCGTCCGCCGCCGCCGCCTGCCGCCTTGATGATGACGGGGTAGCCGATCGCCCGCGCGATCTTCACGATCTCCTTCGGGTCGTCCGGCAGGGCGCCTTCCGAACCGGGCACGCACGGCACGCCGGTCTTGATCATCGTCTGCTTGGCGGTGACCTTGTCGCCCATCATGCGGATCGTGTCCGGATTCGGGCCGATGAACGTGAAGCCGGATTGCTGCACGCGCTCGGCGAAATCGGCGTTCTCCGACAGGAAGCCGTAGCCGGGGTGAATCGCTTCGGCGTCGGTCACTTCCGCGGCGCTGATGAGCGCCGGCATATTCAAGTAGGAGAGATTCGACGGCGCCGGTCCGATGCAGACCGCCTCGTCGGCGAGCCTCACGTACTTGGCTTCTTTGTCGGCTTCGGAGTAGACGACGACCGTCTTGACGCCCAGCTCACGGCACGCGCGCTGAATACGGAGCGCGATTTCGCCGCGATTGGCAATGAGGATTTTTTCAAACATAGCGTTATTCGACTCTTCAATGGGCGCGGCGCTCGCTAACTAAGAGAGACATCGGCGGCGCGCCTCAGAGGATCGGCGGCGCACAGCGCTTCATGGCTGCGCGCCGGGCGGGCTCTGCGTGGGGCGAGAGTGGGTGCGGATGCGCCGACTCTGGCCGTCACACGAGGGGAGAGGCCCGCGCGCTTAGCCGATCACGAACAACGGCTGGCCGTATTCGACCGCCTGACCGTTTTCGACGAGGATTTCCTTGACGACGCCGGCCTTGTCGCACTCGATCTCGTTCAGGAGCTTCATCGCTTCGATGATGCAGATCGTCTGACCTTCCTTGACCGCGTCGCCCACTTGGACGAACGGGTCGGCGCCCGGCGAAGGGGCGCGGTAGAACGTGCCGACCATCGGTGACGTCACGACGTGGCCTTGCAGTGCGGCGGCAGCGGGGGCGGCTGCCGCGCCGGCGGCGGCCGGCGCTTCGCCCGGCGCGGCGGCGAGCGGCGCGGGCGCGGTGAGTTGCGGTGCGTAGGAGGGGGACTGTTGCACGTAAACCGGCGGCGCATTCTTGACGATGCGAACCTTGCCCTCGCCTTCGGTGACTTCCAGTTCCGAGATCCCGGACTCGGAAACGAGGTCGATCAAAGTTTTCAGCTTACGTAGATCCATCGGGAATTCCCCTTTCAATGCGTGAAGTGCCGGCCCGAGGCCGGCGCTGAATTGGTGTTCTGGAAATCAGCGCGCGCTGCCCGTGTCCGGTGCGAGCCGGTCGAGGGCGAATTCGAGCGCGTACAGATATCCCTTCCAGCCGAGGCCACAGATGACGCCTTCGGCCTGGTCGGAGAAGTAGGAGTGGTGCCTGAACGGCTCGCGGCGATGCACGTTCGACAGGTGAATCTCGACGAACGGAATGCCGACGCCGGCCAGTGCGTCCCGTATCGCCACGCTGGTATGCGTGTACGCGGCGGGATTGATCAGGACGAAGTCGACTTTTTCTGCGCGGGCAGCCTGGATGCGGTCGACGAGCGCACCCTCATGATTGCTCTGAAACGAAGTCAGTTCGGCGCCGGCCTGCGCCGCTCGTTTGGATAACGCCTGATCGATCTGCTGCAACGTGACGCGCCCATAGACCTCGGGTTCCCGGGTGCCGAGAAGGTTGAGGTTGGGGCCGTGTAGTACCAGCAGTCGTGTCATGGTCGCTTCGTTTTGCGCGGAATTGCGCGCACTTTAGCGCTGATTAGAGAAACTTGTCTAGCAGCGCATGCGGGAGGCTGGGGAAAACGCGGTAAAAATCGCCCCTTTGGCCGTATGAATCTTATTAAATTCCGAGAAAACGCGGGCAACTCAGCGCAAATAGACGTTATCTGAAGCAGTTTCGTCGTATCAAATTAGAGCGAGTCGAGGGTCTTTTTGAGCTCGGCTGGCTGGATTTGACCTAATTTTGTCGACCGTACGGCGCCATTTGCATCGATCACGACGGTGAAGGGCAGGGCGCCCGCCGTGTTGCCGAAATTGCGTGCCAGATCGGCTCCGCCGAAGCCGCTCACGTAAACGGGGTAGTCGACCGGTACCTTTTGCAAAAACGCTTTCACGTTCTTTTCCGAGTCGACGCCGATGCCGATGAACTTCACGCCTTTCTTTGAATATTCGTCGTTGAGCTGGGCGAGCGTCGGCATTTCTTCCACGCACGGGCCGCACCACGACGCCCAGAAATTGACGACGACGGTCTGCCCCTTGAAGGCGGCGAGCGACTTCGGCTTGCCGTCGGCGTCGTGCATCATGGTCGAGTCCAATAGCGCTTCGACTGCGTTGGCCTGCGCCGGACCGGTCTGCGGGGCGCCGGCGGCGGTGGCAGGCGTCGTGTCGCCATGCCGCAGCCAATGCCCGGCGCCGATACCGCCCGCGACGGCAACGATCGCGACGGCCGCGACCGCCAGAATTCCTTTCGTGTTCATCGTTTGATCAATTAGTCGTTGGTGTTTCGCCGCTCTCGCTTTCGTCGAGCAGCGCCCGGACCGCCTGGACGTTGGCACGCGAGAGCCGGCCGCGCGCGTCGGCGCGCACCGCGCCGCGCAAGTCGTCCGTGTCGTAGAGCGCAATGTGCATGCCGACCGGATCTTCGCCGCGTGACGGACGCCACAGGAAGCTCAGCGTCTCGATCATGCCGCGGCCGGCGAAATGCCGGGTCTCCGACACGTCATATTGGATATTCGCGTTCAGCAGGTAGATCGCGACTTCCTTGGGGTTGTCGCAGAACACCTGCAGATGCACGTCGGAATGCTCGCCCGCCGTGCCGTTGAGCACCGCGCCCGTCAAATAGGGATTGAAGGCGGCAAGCCGCTCCATCCACTCGACCGCGATTTCGCGCAGGCGGCGAAGCATCGCCGGCTGGCTGTCGCTTTGGAAGAGCGACTGGTATTCGCGGATTTCTTCTTCGATCTGGTCGTTATCGGGCAGCCAATCGCCGGCAATGCGCGTCTCCCCGACGACTTGCCGCGCAGCCTTGCGCTTGGCGGTCGAGTAGTCGAGACCGTCCTCGGCGATCATCCGCGCGGCGGCGATAGCGATTTCTTCCCGCACCCGCTGCGGATCAAAATGAGATTTACGAACCATCCAGCAATCATACAAGAGAATGGTTACGGGCCTTTGGGGGGCCGCCGGGGCCCGTGTGCAACACATTTCGGGCGAGGGCGTCGGTTACAATAGCGGCCTTTCCGTACCCGCCTCGCCTCGCTTTTATGCATATCCATATTCTCGGCATTTGCGGCACCTTCATGGGCGGTCTGGCGGTGCTCGCACGCGGCGCAGGACACAAAGTGACCGGCTGCGACGCCGGCGTCTATCCGCCGATGAGCACCCAGCTCGAGGCGCAAGGCATCGAGCTGATCGAAGGCTACGGCGCCGAACAGATCGATCTGAAGCCGGATCTTTTCGTGATCGGCAACGTCGTGACGCGCGGCAATCCGCTGATGGAAGCGATTCTCGATCGCGGCCTGCCGTATGTGTCCGGGCCGCAGTGGCTCGGCGAGCACGTGCTCAACGGCAAGTGGGTGCTCGCGGTAGCCGGCACGCACGGCAAGACGACGACGAGCTCGATGCTCGCGTGGCTGCTCGAAGACGCCGGGCTGAACCCGGGCTTCCTGATCGGCGGCGTGCCGCTCAACTTCGGCGTGTCGGCGCGGCTCACCGATTCGAGCTTTTTCGTGATCGAAGCGGACGAGTACGACACGGCTTTCTTCGACAAGCGCTCGAAGTTCGTCCATTACCGGCCGCGCACCGCGATCCTGAACAATCTCGAATTCGATCACGCGGATATCTTCCCCGATCTCGCCGCGATCGAAACCCAATTTCATCATCTCGTGCGCACCGTGCCCGGCGTCGGGCGGCTCGTCGTCAACGGGCGCGAGGACGCGCTCGAGCGCGTCCTCGCGCGCGGCTGCTGGAGCGACGTCGAGCGATTCGGCGTCGCGGGCGGTTGGGAGGCGATGCCTGCAGTCGATGGCGTGCCGGTCGACGAGCAGTTCGCTGTCTACTGGCAGGGCGCGCGCGCGGGCGTGGTCGATTGGCAGGTGCAGGGGGAGCACAACCGCATGAACGCGCTCGCGGCGATCGCGGCGGCGCGGCACGTCGGCGTGCCGCCGGCGCACGCGGCCAAGGCGCTCGGCGCGTTCCGCAACGTGAAGCGGCGCATGGAAGTGCGTGGGAGCGTCGAGGGCGTCACGGTCTACGACGATTTCGCGCATCATCCGACGGCGATCGAAACCACGGTCGCCGGCCTTCGCGCACGCGTCGGCCGTGAAAACACGCGGATTCTCGCCGTGCTCGAGCCTCGCTCGAACACGATGAAGCTCGGCGTGATGAAGGCGCAATTGCCGGGCAGCCTGGCGGATGCCGACCTCGTGTTCGGCTACGGCGCGCCGTCCGGGCGCGACGCGCTCGGCTGGGACCTGGCCGAAGCGCTCGCGCCGCTCGGCGCCAAGGCGCAGGCGTTCAACGATCTCGACGCCCTCGTCAAGGCCGTCACAGCGGTGGCGCGCCCCGGCGACCACGTGCTCGTGATGAGCAACGGCGGCTTCGGCGGCGTCCACCACAAGCTGCTGGATGCGCTCGACGCGCGCCCTGCCGCGCGCGAACGGGGCGTCGCGTGATCCTCTATCTGCACGGGTTCCGTTCGTCGCCGAATTCGTTCAAGGCGCGCGTGCTCGCCGCGCGGGTCGCGGAGCTGGGCAAGACGGCCGAGTGGTGCTGCCCGATGCTGCCGGTGTCGCCTTTCGGGGCGATCGCGCTGGCGGAAGCCCAAGTGACCGCGGCAGGCGCCTCCGGCGAAGAGGGCGTGACCGTGATCGGCAGCTCGCTCGGCGGCTATTACGCGACGCATCTCGCCGAAAAGCACGGCTGGCGCGCGGTGCTGCTCAATCCGGCGACGGTGCCGCAGCGCGATCTATCGGCGTATCTCGGCGAGCAGCCGCTGTGGCATGGCGGCGGGAGCATCGTCGTCGAGCCGCATCATCTCGACGAATTGCGGGCGCTGGGCGTTCCCGCGATCACGCGGCCCGAACGCTATTATTTGATGGCGGCCACCGGCGATGAAGTGCTCGACTACCGCGAAATGCTCGCGCACTACCCGGGCGTGAACACGAAGCTGATCGACGGCAGCGACCACGCGATCAGCGAGTTTGAAGACTATGTCGACGACGTTCTCGCCTTTTGCGGGATGAAGCTTCCGGCGCGGTCCTGACGGAACCGCCGGCGCGCGACATGTTCGGCCCCTCCAGTGCCTATCGAGCAAACCGCCGACGATAGCGCGGCCGGAGCGGCACACACCACCTATCACACTGCAGGCGCACGGAAACGCCGAGCGGCTGCAGTGGCAAGTCAGAACGAGAGTATTGAGTGAACGTTTTCTTTGAGGAATCGGGCAGTTTCAAGGCGGGCAGCGTGCTGTCGAAGCAAGGCGACGCGTTTCAGGTCGAGTTGCCGGGCGGCCGGCGCGCGAAAGTCCGCGCCAAGGACGTGCTGATCGAATTCGAGAAGCCGAGCGCCGCCGAGTTGATGCAGCAGGCAGACGAAGCCGCGCAGCAGATCGATCTCGACTTCCTGTGGGAATGCGCGCCCGCCGACGAATTCCCGTTCGCGACGCTCGCGAGCGACTATTACGGCGAGTCGTACGGCCCGATCGAGCGTGCGGCGCTCGTGTTGCGCATGCACGGCGCGCCGGTCTACTTCCGCCGCAAGGGGCGCGGCCAGTATCAGCGCGCGCCTGAAGAGCAGCTGAAGATGGCGTTGGCGTCGCTCGAGCGCAAGCGCCAGCAGGCGCTCGTGCAGGCCGAATACGAAGCGGAGCTGACGGCGGGACGTCTGCCTGCCGCATTCGACGGCAAGGCGCTGTCGCTCTTGACCAAACCGGACAAGAATTCCATCGAATACAAGGCGCTCGAAGCGGCCGCCGCGGCGCGCGGGATTTCCATGGCGCGCCTGATGCTCGAATGCGGCGGCGTCGCGTCGGCGCGCGCGCTGCACGAGGCGCGCTTTCTGGCCGAGTTCTTCCCGCACGGCACCGGCTTTCCGTCCGTCACGCCGGGGGCCTTGCCGGACGACTTGCCGACCGCCGACGTCGAAGCGTTCTCGATCGACGACGTCACGACGACCGAAATCGACGATGCGTTTTCCGTCGAGCACCTGGCCGACGGCCGCGTGCGGATCGGCGTTCACATCGCGGCGCCGGCGCTCGGCATCGCGCGCGGCGATACGGTCGATGCGATCGCTCGCGGGCGGCTGTCCACCGTCTACATGCCGGGCGACAAGATCACGATGCTGCCCGACGAAGTCGTCGACGCATTCACGCTGAAGGAAGGCGGCCTGCGCCCGGCGCTGTCGCTCTACATCATCGTCGATCGCACGACGCAGGAGATCGTCGCGAACGAAACGCGCGCCGAGCTCGTGTTCGTGAAGAACAACCTGCGCCACAACACGCTCGATGCCCTCGTGACCGAAGAGACGCTGGCCGAAGGCAGCGGCGACTATCCGCACAAGGACGACATCGCCGTGCTGTGGCCGCTCGCGCAGGCGCTCTTCGAAAAGCGTCAGCAGGCGCGCGCGGGCTACGGCTTGAAGCGCGAAGTGCAGAGCAATACCGATTACAACTTCTACGTCGACGGCGAGCACGTGACGATCACGCCGCGCCGCCGCGGCTCGCCGCTCGACATGATCGTCGCGGAACTCGCGATCCTCGCGAACTCGACGTGGGGCGCGTTCCTGCACGACCACGGCGTACCCGGAATCTACCGTTCGCAGCGCGCGTTCGCGGCATCCGGTCCGAAGCGCACGCGGATGCAGACGACGGCTGCGCCGCACGAGGGTCTCGGCGTCGCGCAATATGCGTGGAGCACCTCGCCGCTGCGCCGCTACGTCGACCTCGTCAACCAATGGCAGTTGCTCGCGTGCGTGAATCACGGCGTGGCGGCCAAGCTCGTCGCGCCGTTCAAGCCGAAGGACGCCGATCTCTACGCGGTCGTCCAGGGCTTCGACGACACCTATAGCGCCTACGCCGATCATCAGCGGCGCATGGAGTACTTCTGGTGTCTGCGCTGGATCACACAGGAAGGCAGGAAGCAGGTGGTCGCGTCGGTGGTGAAGGGCGACCTCGTGCGTCTCGACGAAGTGCCGCTGTTGCTGCACGTGCCGGGTCTCGGTGTCCACGCGCGCGGGACGAAGGTGATGCTCGAAGTGATGTCGGTCGATGAACTGACGGTCGAGGCATCGGTGCGTCCGCTGCACGTGGTCGATGCGCCGGCCGTGACGAGCGGCGCCGGGGCCGAAGAGGACGAGGACGAAGTCGAAGAGCTGATCGACGCCGCCGACGAGTCCGCCGAAAGCGAAGCCGAGGCGCAGGCCGAAGCCGATGCGGGCGCCGGCGCGGAGGAGGGGGCCGCGGACGGCGATGCCTCCACCCCGGGCACCGAGCCCGGCCCGAACCCCGCCGCCCACGCCACGGAGTAACTGACGCCCATGAGCACGACTTCCGCGCCGCGCGATTTGTATGCGGTCATCGGCAACCCGGTTGCGCACAGCAAGTCGCCGTTCATCCATGCGCGCTTTGCCGAGCAGACGGGCGAGCCGCTCGACTATCGCCATTTGCTCGCGCCGCTGGACGGCTTCGTCGACCACGTGCGAGCGTTCATCGCCGAAGGCGGAAGCGGCCTGAACGTGACGGTGCCATTCAAGCTCGAGGCGCACGCGCTCGCCGATCGGCTCTCGCCGCGTGCGGCGGCGGCCGGCGCGGTGAACACGCTGCGCTTCGACGTTGACGGCATCTACGGCGACAACACGGACGGCGTCGGCCTCGTGCGCGATATCGAAGCGAACCTCGGCGTGAGCCTGAAGGACTCGCGCGTGCTGCTGCTGGGCGCAGGCGGCGCGGCGCGCGGCGTCGTGCTGCCGATGCTCGACCGTGCGCCGCGCGCGCTGACGATCGTGAACCGCACGGCGGCCAAGGCCGAAGCGCTGGTCGAACAGTTTGCCGAGGCGGCCGGACAGGCGGGCTGCGAGCTGACCGGCGGCGGTGCGCACGCAGTCGGCCCGCACCCGTACGACGTGATCGTGAACGCGACGGCGGGCAGCCTCGACGCGTCGCTGCCCGAGTGCGACGACAGCGCGTTCGGCGGGGGCACGCTCGCCTACGACATGATGTACGGCGCGCAACCGACCGTCTTCATGCGCCACGCGCAGGCGCTCGGCGCGCGCGCGGCCGACGGCCTCGGGATGCTGGTCGAGCAGGCGGCCGAATCCTTCTTTGTTTGGCGCGGCGTGCGGCCCGACGGCGCGCCGGTCTTGGCGGCGCTGCGCGAGATGCTCTCGGCGGCCGTCAAACGCTGATTCTGATTAAGCAGTCGGGTTTGCGGACGAGTAGGCGGCGATGGCATTCCGATTGAGCGAGCCCGGATCGGCGGAGATGACGAAAACGAAAAGCACGAGCCGGCCGGGACTGGCGCGGTGGGTTGTCTATGTCGGGGTGGTGTTCGCGCTCGCGTGGTGTGCGACGCAGGTCTATTACTTCGCGCAGATTGGCGTGTGGACGTTCGTGAACCCGCGCACGACGGCCTTCATGCGTTCCGATGCGTCGCGCTTGGCGCAGGACCGTCCGGATCTCGACATTCAGCACGCGTGGGTGCCGTACGACCAGATTTCGCGGAATTTGAAGCGGGCGATCATTGCGTCCGAGGATGCCAACTTCGTCAATAACAACGGCTACGAGACCGACGCGATTCTGCAGGCGTGGGAGAAGAACAAGGCGCGCGGCAAGATCGTGGCGGGCGGCTCGACGATTACGCAGCAGCTTGCGCGCAATTTGTTTTTGTCGCGGCAGAAGAGTTATATCCGCAAGGGGCAGGAGCTCATCATTACCTGGATGCTCGAGACGTTGATGGATAAGGAACGCATCTTCGAGATCTATCTGAATTCGGTCGAGTGGGGTAATGGCGTTTATGGCGCGCAGGCTGCCGCGCAGTATTACTACAAGAGTTCGGCTAGCAAGCTCTCTGCGTGGCAGTCGGCCAGGTTGGCGGTTATGCTGCCGCGGCCCAAGTATTTTGATGAGCATCGTAGTTCGCCTTACTTGGTGCAGCGGACCGCTGTTATAGCGCGGCGGATGGGGGCTGCCGAGTTGCCCCATTAGCATTTCTTTTTTTGCCTTTCGGCGGTTGGTTTCTTGCGCTTGGGTTTGTCGTGCAACTTTGAATTCGCGGCGTTCCGTATAGTCCGTCCCTCCCCGGGACCGGGGTTACTTTTGTCCTTGCCAAAAGTAACCAAAAGCGCGTCCTGGGCGGACGGCCTTGCCCGGAGGCACTCAACCCTGTTAGTACCGGCGTTCCAAGGTCAACCGTGGGAAACCGTTATTGCTCGCCGCGCGTCCGGTTAGTCAGTATGACTCCCGTGAGGTAGAGGCTGGCCCGCCGCGAGGCATCAAACGCGGGTTAGCATCGCTGCCAGAGCCGCACGGTGTGGACAGGGCCACACCCGGCGATGTCCACCGCGGAGGCCAGCATGGAACACGATAGCACTCTGTACGTCGGTCTTGATGTCCATAAGGATTCGATCACGGTCGCCTATGCGCTTGGCGCGGGCGAGGTCGAACTGCTTAGCAAGATCGGTACGACCAAGACGGATATCGATCGCCTGTGCAAGCGCCTGCAGTCGAAGGCGCGGCGCATCGGCATCGTCTACGAAGCGGGGCCGTGCGGCTACGCGCTTTACCGCCAGCTCGCGCAGAAGGGGTTCGACTGCATGGTGTGCGCTCCGTCCTTGATTCCCAGGAAGCCGGGAGAGCGCGTGAAGACCGATCGGCGCGATGCGATCAAATTGGTGCGGGCACTGCGTGCCGGCGACCTGTCAGCGGTCTATGTGCCCAGCGTCGAAGACGAAGCATTTCGCGATCTGGCCCGCGCGTGGGCCAGCGCCAGGACGATCTGAAACGTGCACGGCAACGCCTGAAGGGCTTTCTACTCTCGCACGATGTGCGTTATGCCGGCCGAGCCGACTGGGGACCTGCGCACCGGCGCTGGCTGAGCACATTTGCGTTCGACAGCGCCTGGCAGCAACTGGCGTTCGAGGAACATCGGCGCACGATCGAGGATCGTCTCGCGCAATGCGAACGGTTGGAGACCGCGTTGCGCGAGGCGGCCGTCGACTGGCGCTTTATCCAGCGGTGCTGTGCCTGCAGGCCATGCGCGGCGTGCAGTTCACTACGGCGGTGGGCCTGCTTGCCGAACTGGGCGATCTATCGCGCTTTGCCCAGCCACGCCAGTTGATGGCTTGGCTGGGGGTGACGCCATGCGAGCATTCGTCGGGCGAGAAGCGCCGTCAAGGCAGTATCACCAAGAACGGCAACAGCTATGCGAGAAAGCTGCTTGTCGAAGCCGCTTGGAGCTACCAGCATCCGGCCCGTGTGAGTCCGGAGATTCAGCGTCGCCACGAGGGCATCCCCAAACCCATCGTTGATCGTGCCTGGGATGCGCAGGTGCGCCTGTGTGGGCGTTATCGCAAGCTTGTCGCACGTGGCAAGCCAAAGAACATTGCGGTCGTCGCGCTCGCCCGGGAACTGAGCGGCTTCATCTGGGACATCAGCCGGCTCGCGATGTCGCTCGCCGCGCGGCCCGAGGTGCGCATGGCGTGACGCAACGCCTGCGCGACGCTTGAATTACCCTGGCCACTTGAGAAGGTGTTTCCTGAGGGCGGCGTAGCCCGGCACCTGAGTAACCCGCGAGCGTACTACGCAACGGATTGCATCCGACTTGCGGCGTTAGATAGCGGTAGGCTTATTGGGCGGACATCTGTAATGCGGTAGCCAACCCGCGGATATCAGCGTGATCCACCGTCGAGACTTACTGCTACGCCGCCCTCAGGAAATTCGGACAACATGCAGTTGAAAACTGGAAAACCGATCCCGATTGACAGCGGGAGTCATATCAGTACGCGGCACAGAATTGCGCCGATACGAAATAAATCGACGCTATCGATTTGGCCGCGCCCCACGTTGCCTACGATCGGAAGGGAGCCCAAGCGCTTGGGCCCACCGCAAGACAAGCACTTCCAGACCTTTCCTGACCTCCATCCCCGATTTGACGCGAACGGACGAAGTTCCGTGCCGCGTGCTACTGGGCCGCGCGTCGAACGATAACGGTTTCCCACGGTAGCGCTCGGAACACCGGTACTAACAGGGTTGAGTGCCTCCGGGCGGGCCGTCCGGCGAGGACGCGCTTTTGGTTACTTTTGGCAAGGACAAAAGTGACCCCGGTCCCGGGGAGGGACGGACCATACGGAACGGCGCGAAATCAAAGTGTTCACGAAAACCCAAGCAAACGACAACAACACGCCGCAGGCAAAAGAAGAACCCGGAAATCCCAAAATATGAATCAACAATTCAAATGTTGGAGATACAGAAGCCCCAGCCCTACAATCCAGACCAACAAAGCGCCGCAATCGCGGCCAACCGCTGCGAACCACGATTCGCACGACAACGGAGACACCGTCAAATGACATCGATCCATTGGCAAGCCGCAGGCACCGTTTCGCACGAACCCATCGCGCCTCATCCGTCCGCGCAGCGCGCTCAAGCGCGCACCCAGCACCGCGACTAATCGGCCATTGGCCACTCGAACCGGATGAGCGCCATGAACAAACCCTTGGCTGAGCACACTGAAGCGCCACTGCATGAAGCCGCGCAAGCCACGCAAATCGGCAAGCGGGACACGCAATCGATCCCGACGGCCGTCGACGGCATCGCACTTCCCAGCACCTTGCTCGACATCACCCCGCAGCAAGCCGGCACGCAAACGCTGCTGCGCGGTCTCGCGATCCTCGAAGCGGCGGCATCCGGCGCGCGCGACCTGCGCAGCTTCGGCGCCGCGCTCGGCACGACGCGCAGCACGACGCACCGGCTCGTCAGCAGCCTCGTTCAAGCGCGCTATCTGCGTCAGGTGCAGGGCGGCTATCTGCTCGGCCCGAAGCTGATCGAGCTCGGCACCATCGCGCTCGAACAAATGCCGCTCACGGCCGTCGCCCGCCCGCACCTGGAACGGCTCGCCGAGGCGACGCTCGACACGATTCACCTCGGCGTGCGCGACGGCGACGACGTCCTCTACATCGACAAAATTCCCGGCACGCGCGGGCTGGAGATGCGCTCGCGCGTCGGGCACCGCATGCCGCTCGCGTCGACCGGCATCGGCAAGGCAATGATGCTCGACCTCAAGCCCGACGCCTGGCAGTCGCTCTTCGACGCGTCGCGCCGCGCGCTCGCGTCGGTGAGCTTCAAGCCCGACAACCGCCCCGATGCGCCCACCTTCCTGCAGCGCATGGCGACCTATTCGGCGGGCGGCTTCACGCTCGATCTCGAGGAAAACGAAGCGTCGATCCGCTGCGTGGCCGCGCCCGTGCGCGACGCCTCGGGTTCGATCGTCGCGGCTGTTTCGGTCGCGAGCACGATTCCCTATATGCCGCTCGAGCGCATGGACGAGCTCGTGCCGGTCGTGCAGCGCGAAGCACGCGCGATCTCCGAGGAACTCGGCTGGCGCGCACCGCAGACCACACGCAGGATCAAACGATGACCGTGCAGCACTCCGCCACGACGTTCACCGTCGCCGACACCGCCTTCGAGCACGCCGCGCTGATCGCGCTAGATTGGGGCACGACGTCGCTGCGTGCCTACCTGTTCGATGCGAACGGCGACGTGATCGCGCACTGCGCGTCGACGGCCGGCATCATGAATCTGCCGCGCTCGGTGAGCGCGGGCGGTTTCGATGCCGCGTTCGAGGACGCCTGCGGCGTCTGGCTCGACCGCGCGCCGCGCGTGCCGGTGATCGCGGCAGGCATGGTCGGCAGCGCGCAAGGCTGGGCGGAGGCGCCCTACGTCGACGCGCCCGCCGACGCGGATGCGCTCGCCGCCGGCATCGTGCGTGTCGGCACGGACCGCGGCATCGCGCTCCATATCGTGCCGGGCGTGATCCAGCGCGGTGAATTGCCGAACGTGATGCGCGGCGAGGAAACGCAGATCGTCGGTGCGCTCGCCGACAACGCGGCGCTCGGCAACGGCAGCGCAAGCGCGCTGATCGGCCTGCCGGGCACGCATGCCAAGTGGGCTGTCGTGCGCGATGGGCGCATCGAGCGCTTCTATACGTTCATGACCGGCGAGGTCTTCGCGGCGCTGCGCGATCACACGATTCTCGGCCGCACGATGGCCGAGCCGCAAACGCCGAGCACGGCGGCATTCCTGCGCGGCGTCGCGGTCGCGAAGCGCACCGACCATGCGGGCCTGCTGGCGACGATCTTCAGCACGCGCACGCTGGGGTTGACCGCAGAACTGTCCGCTGAAGAGCAGTCGGATTATCTTTCTGGACTCCTCATCGGCCACGAGCTGTGCGGACTTGCCGCCGTGCATCCGCAATTCGCCGTCGAGCCGCTGCGTCTGATCGGCAACGAAGCCCTGTGCGACCGCTATCGCCTCGCGCTTGCCGAGCTTGGCTGCCTGCAGACAACGTTAGTCAAAGACGCGACCGAGCGCGGGTTGTGGAGGATCGCAACGCTGGCCGGGCTGGTCGGCGAGGCGCGTCCGGCCGTCGCGCGGCGCGCCGGTTGAGCCCGGGCGATGCCGGAATCACACACATAGAACACCTGAATTTTCACGGAAACGACATGCAACCGCACATCAACTTGCCAGCACCGTATCAGCCGCACGCGGGACTCGCCGCCGCGTTCGCGGCGTGCCCGCTGATCGCGATCCTGCGCGGCGTGACGCCGGCCGATGCCGCCGATCACGGCCGCGCGCTGTATGCGGCGGGTTTCCGGATCATCGAGGTGCCGCTCAATTCGCCGCAGCCATTCGAGAGCATCGCGGCGATTCGCGAAGCGTTGGCGGCCGATGCGATCGTCGGCGCGGGAACGGTGCTGCATCCGAGCTACGTCGACGAGGTGAAGCGCGCGGGCGGCGAGCTGATCGTGATGCCGCACAGCGACGCCGACGTGGTGCGCGCCGCCAAGGCGCAGGGGCTCGCGTGCGCGCCGGGTGTCGCCACGCCGAACGAAGCGTTCGCCGCGCTGAAAAACGGCGCTGACGTACTCAAGATGTTCCCGGCCGAGCAATTGGGCCCGCACGTCGTGAAGGCGTGGCGCGCGGTCATCGCGGCGCAGGTGCCGCTCGTGCCGGTCGGCGGTGTTACGCCGGACAACATGGGGCCGTTCCTCGCAGCCGGAGCCAACGGCTTCGGCCTGGGCTCGGCGCTGTACAAGCCAGGGCAGAGTGCAGCGGCCACCGCGGCGCATGCGAAGGCATTCATCGACGGCTTGCAGGCCGCGAAAGCATCATGAACCGTCTGGCGGACAAGGTCGCGCTGATCACCGGTGCCGGCCGCGGTATCGGCGCGGCGATCGCGCACGCGTTCGCCAGAGAGGGCGCGTCGGTCGTGCTGGCCGAGCTCGAGATCGACACGGCGCGCCGCACCGCGAACGAAATCGAAGCGGCGGCGCCCGGCGCACGCGTGCTCGCGGTGCAAACGGATGTGACGCAAGCCGCCTCGGTCCAGAACGCAGTGAGTGAAGCGGAGCGGGCCTTCGGCCCGCTCGACGCGCTCGTCAACAACGCCGGCATCAACGTGTTCTGCGATCCGCTCACGATGACCGACGACGATTGGCGCCGCTGCTTCGCGGTCGACCTCGACGGCGTCTGGAACGGCTGTCGCGCGGTGCTGCCGGGCATGGTCGAGCGCGGGCGCGGCAGCATCGTGAACATCGCGTCGACGCATGCGTTCAAGATCATTCCCGGGTGCTTCCCGTACCCGGTTGCCAAGCACGGCGTGCTCGGTCTCACGCGCGCGCTCGGCATCGAATACGCGGCGCGTCAGGTGCGCGTCAACGCGATCGCGCCCGGCTACATCGAGACGCCGTTGACGCTCGACTGGTGGAACGGTCAGCCTGACCCGGCCGCCGCGCGCCAGGCGACGCTCGATTTGCAGCCGATGAAACGGATCGGCAGGCCCGACGAAGTCGCGATGACAGCGGTGTTTCTCGCTTCCGACGAAGCGCCGTTCATCAACGCGAGCTGTATCACGGTCGACGGCGGGCGCTCTGCGCTCTATCACGACTGATGTGGGTAATCGGATGGCGCACCGGCCGCGTGCGTTATCCCGCTAGAAGAACACGCGGCCGACTTTTCCATCCAAGACAGGAGACACGTCATGAAGCGAAGAATTTTCCTCACGTTGGCCGCCGCGGCTGCTGGGGTGCTGTTCAATGCGCCGGTGGCACAGGCTGCCGACGAGGTGAAGATCGGTTTTCTCGTGAAGCAGCCCGAAGAGCCCTGGTTCCAGGACGAGTGGAAGTTCGCTGAAATCGCCGCCAAGGAAAAGGGCTTCACGCTCGTGAAGATCGGGGCGCCGTCGGGCGAAAAGGTGATGAGCGCGATCGACAACCTCGCCGCGCAAAAGGCGCAAGGCTTCATCATCTGCACGCCTGATGTGAAGCTCGGGCCGGGCATCGTCGCGAAGGCGAAGGCCGACGGCTTGAAGATGATGACCGTGGACGACCGTCTCGTCGACGGCTCGGGCAAGCCGATCGAATCGGTGCCGCATATGGGCATCTCGGCGTACAACATCGGCAAGCAAGTGGGTGAGGGCCTGGCCGCTGAAATCAAGAAGCGCGGCTGGGATATGAAGGACGTCGGCGCGATCGACGTCACTTACGAGCAACTGCCGACCGCCCACGACCGCACGAGCGGCGCGACCGATGCGCTCATCGCCGCGGGCTTCCCGAAGGCGAACGTGATCGCCGCGCCGCAAGCGAAGACCGATACCGAGAACGCGTTCAACGCGGCCAACATCGCGCTCACCAAGAATCCGCAGTTCAAGCACTGGATCGCATATGGCCTGAACGACGAGGCCGTGCTCGGCGCGGTGCGCGCAGCGGAAGGCCGCGGCTTCAAGGCGGACAACATGATCGGCATCGGCATCGGCGGCTCGGATTCGGCGCTGAACGAGTTCAAGAAGCCGCAGCCGACGGGCTTCTACGGCACGGTCATCATCAGCCCGAAGCGCCACGGCGAGGAAACGTCGGACCTGATGTATGCGTGGATCACGCAGGGCAAGGCGCCGCCGCCGCTGACGCTGACGACCGGCATGCTCGCCACGCGCGACAACGTGGGTGAAGTGCGCGAGAAGATGGGCCTTGCGTCGAAGTAAGCGAAACGTTCTGAACCGCCCGCTTCGCGGTGTGCCCGTGCATACCGTGAAGCGGCGATCGGAACGGCGAAAAGCAGGGCGACGAAAAGAACAGGGGTGAATGAGACGGTTCGCAAAGTGACGCACGCGCCACGCAACACAAGGCGCGCAGCAGGCGAACCATCCCTATGGCGTGATTGGAGGCGATGTGTCAGCGACGCTGCGTTTTGACAATATCGGCAAGGTGTTTCCAGGCGTACGCGCGCTTGACGGTGTGTCCTTCGAGGTCAACGTCGGGCAGGTGCACGGCCTGATGGGCGAGAACGGGGCGGGCAAGTCGACGCTCTTGAAAGTGCTCGGCGGCGAGTATCAGCCCGATTCCGGCCGCGTGATGATGGACGGCAACGAGGTGCATTTCCCGAATGCGGCGGCGTCGATCGCGGCCGGCATCGCGGTGATCCACCAGGAACTGCAGTACGTGCCGGATCTCACCGTTGCCGAAAACCTGATGCTCGGGCGCCTGCCGAATACGCTCGGCTGGGTGAAGAAGCAGGACGCGAAGCGCTACGTGCGCGAGCGGCTTGCCGCAATGGGCGTCGATCTCGATCCCAATGCGAAGCTGCGGCGGCTCTCGATCGCGCAGCGGCAGATGGTCGAGATCTGCAAGGCCCTGATGCGCAATGCGCGCGTGATCGCGCTCGATGAACCGACCAGCTCGCTCTCGCATCGCGAGACCGAGGTGCTGTTCAAGCTCGTGCGCGACCTGCGCGCCGACAATCGCGCGATGATTTACATCTCGCACCGCATGGACGAGATCTACCAGCTTTGCGATGCGTGCACGATTTTCCGCGACGGCCGCAAGGTCGCGTCGCATCCGACGCTCGAAGGCGTGAAGCGCGAGACGATCGTCGCCGAGATGGTGGGGCGCGAGATTTCGGACATCTACAACTACCGGCCGCGCGAACTCGGGCCGGTGCGCTTTGAGGTGCGGAACGTCGAGGGCCACGGGCTGACCGGGCCGGCGAGCTTCGACGTCCGTTCGGGCGAGATCGTCGGCTTCTTTGGGCTCGTCGGCGCGGGGCGCAGCGAGTTGATGCACCTCGTCTACGGCGCCGAGAAGAAGAAAGGCGGGCATTTGATGCTCGACGGCAAGCCGATCACCGTCAAGAGCGCGGGCGAGGCGATCCGCAACGGCATCGTGCTGTGTCCCGAAGACCGCAAGGAAGAAGGGATCGTCGCGATTGCGTCGGTCGCGGAGAACATCAACATCAGCTGCCGGCGTCACTATCTGCGCGCGGGTCTCTTCCTCGATCGCAAGAAGGAAGCCGAAACCGCGGATCGATTCATTCAACTGCTGAAGATCAAGACGCCGAGCCGCCGCCAGAAGATCCGCTTCCTCTCGGGCGGCAACCAGCAGAAGGCGATTCTGTCGCGCTGGCTCGCCGAGCCGGAACTGAAGGTCGTGATTCTCGACGAGCCGACGCGCGGCATCGACGTCGGCGCCAAGCACGAGATCTATCACGTGATTTATCAGCTCGCCGAGCGCGGCTGTGCGGTCGTGATCGTCTCGTCGGAGTTGCCGGAGGTGCTGGGCGTGTCGGACCGCATCGTCGTCATGCGCCAGGGGTGCATTTCCGGCGAGCTGCCGCGCAGCCAGGCGAGCGAGCATGCGGTGCTGAGCCTCGCGCTGCCGGAAAGCTCGACGCCGCAAGCGGCCGCGCAGGCGGCGTGATTCCGGAACAACACTTAATGCAGCACGGTAGGAGCCATCAAATGCAAGCCAGAGAAAACCTAGTGCAGTCGGCCGCGAAGAGCGCCGCCGACGCGCTGACGCCGCAGACCAGCGACAAGCAGAAGTGGTGGCAGCAAATCACCGAATACAGCCTGATCCTGATCTTCGTCGTGATGTTCATCACGATGTCGCTGACGGTCGATCACTTCTTCTCGATCCCGAACATGCTTGGCCTCGCACTGTCGATCTCGCAGATCGGCATGGTCGCGTGCACGATGATGTTCTGTCTCGCGTCACGCGATTTCGACTTGTCGATCGGTTCGACCGTGGCGTTCGCGGGCGTGCTGTGCGCGATGGTGCTGAACGCAACCAACAACACCTTCATCGCGATCGGCGCCGCCGTGTTGGCCGGCGCCGCGATCGGCTTCGTGAACGGCGCGGTCATCGCGTACCTGCGCATCAACGCGTTGATCACCACGCTCGCGACGATGGAAATCGTGCGCGGCCTCGGGTTTATCGCGTCGCAGGGGCAGGCCGTCGGCGTGTCGTCGGATACGTTCATCGCGCTCGGCAATCTCGCGATGTTCGGCGTGTCGCTGCCGATCTGGGTGACGCTCGTGTGCTTCATCGTGTTCGGCGTGCTGCTCAACAAGACGGTGTACGGCCGCAATACGCTCGCGATCGGCGGCAACCCCGAAGCGTCGCGTCTTGCCGGTATCAACGTGGAGCGCACGCGCGTCTACATTTTCCTGATTCAAGGCGCAGTGGCGGCGCTCGCGGGTGTGATTCTCGCGTCGCGCATCACGTCGGGGCAGCCGAACGCCGCTCAGGGCTTCGAGCTGAACGTGATTTCCGCGTGCGTGCTCGGCGGCGTGTCGCTGCTCGGCGGGCGCGCGACGATTTCGGGTGTCGTGATCGGCGTGCTGATCATGGGTACGGTCGAGAACGTGATGAACCTCCTGAACATCGACGCGTTCTATCAGTACCTCGTGCGCGGCGCGATCCTGCTTGCGGCGGTGCTGCTCGACCAGTTGAAGAACCGCGGCGCGCGCGATTGACGCGCCGGTCACCGATAGCTCACCGATAGGGAAAGAACACGATGACGTCTCCTGCCAATGCGGCCGATCGCCAATCCGCCGGGACTTATGCGTGCTATCCGAGCCTCGCCGGCCGCACGGTGCTGATCACCGGCGGCGCGACGGGCATCGGCGCGTCGTTCGTCGAGCACTTCGCGGCGCAGGGTGCGCGCGTGGCCTTCTTCGATATCGACGCGGCGGCGGGCGAGGCGCTCGCGGACCAGCTCGGCGATTCGGGCCACGCACCGCTCTTTCTGACTTGCGACCTCGCCGATATCGATGCGCTGCGCAAAGCGATCGCCGACGTGAGGAGCGCACTCGGCCCGATCTCCGTGCTGGTCAACAATGCAGCGAACGACAAGCGCCACTTGATCGCCGAAGTCACGCCCGAATCGTTCGATGCGGGCATCGCCGTCAATCTGAGGCATCAGTTCTTCGCCGCGCAGGCGGTCGTCGACGACATGAAGCAACTGGGCGGCGGCTCGATCATCAACCTGGGCTCGATCAGCTGGATGCTCAAGAACGGCAACATGCCCGTCTACGTCACGTCGAAGGCGGCGATAGCGGGGCTCACGCGCGGTCTCGCGCGCGACCTCGGTCCGTTCGGGATTCGCGTGAACACGCTGTTGCCGGGCTGGGTGATGACGGAAAAGCAAAGGCGCTTGTGGCTCGACGAAGCGGGCAAGCGCGCGCTGAAAGCGGGACAGTGTCTCGACGGCGAGCTGCTGCCTGAAGACCTCGCGCGCATGGCGCTCTTTCTTGCCGCCGACGACAGCCGCATGATCACGGCCCAGGATTTCATCGTCGACGGAGGATGGGCGTGAACATGCAGACAAACGAAGCGGCGCTCGTCATCGATTCGCAATGCGTGCTCGGCGAAGGCGCGACCTGGTGCGCCCGCGACGGGGTGCTCTATTGGACGGACATTGAAGGCGCGTGCCTATGGCGCTATTCGCCGGTGTCCGGCGAAAGCCGGTCGTGGCCGATGCCGGAGCGGCTGGCGACGTTCGCGCTGACTGCCGATCCGAAGCGCCTGCTGCTCGGCCTTGCTACGCATCTCGCGTTCTTCGATTTGACGACCGGCACGACGCAGCACATCGTCGACGTCGAGCCCGGCCTGAACACGCGCGTGAACGACGGCCGCTGCGACCGCCAAGGGCGCTTCGTCTTCGGGACCAAAGACGAAGCCGAGCCCACCCGGCCGATCGGCGGCTTCTACCGGCTGAACCTCGATTTGTCGCTCGAACGCCTGCCGCTGCCGGCGCCCGCGATTTCGAACAGCATTGCGTTCAGCCCCGACGGCGCGACGATGTACTACTGCGATTCGCCGACCCGCGAAATCCGCGCCTGCGAGTACTTCGCGGACGGCCGCATCGCCGGCGACCGCGTCTTCACGCGGCTGACCGACGCGGACGGCGTGCCGGACGGCTCGACCGTCGATGCCGACGGCGGCCTCTGGAACGCGCAGTGGGGCGGCGCGCGCGTCGTGCGCTACGGCGCGGACGGCGTCGAAACCGAGCGCGTGGGTGTGTCGTCGATACAACCAAGCTGCGTCGCGCTAGGCGGCGCGGGGTTCGATACGTTGTACATTACGACAGCGCGGATCGGTCTGACGGATCACGCGCTGACGCAAGATCCGTACGCGGGCGGCGTCTATGCCGCAAGCGTTTCGCGGCAAGGCTTGCCGGAGCCTGTGTTCCTCGGCGAGCCTGTCTGAGCAACTGCATGAGCAACACCGGCGAGATTCGTCGAACGCAAGCAGAAGCCGGATCTCGCGCTTTCCCAGCCGTTTGCAACATGCAACACGACAACTGCAGAGGCGGCGCCCATAGCCGCCCGACATCGCCTCAAGTCATCCGGTCTGCACGACGACGATTTACGCCTCTCGATGGAGCGAACCATGACCGCTGCGAATGTTGATGTCACACCCGTTTCTCCTTCCGAATCGCGCCGCGCCAAGCTGGCGGGGCTGACCCAACCGGTGCGTCCCGGGCCGAGCACGTCGGCCGTTGCGCGCGGCGCGGCAGCGTCGGCCAACGCGGAGCTGGTCACGCTCGCCAACGCGGAATTGCGGCTCGATCTCGCGCCGGGGCTCGGCGGTGGGATCGCGCGCTTCGACTGGCGCGGCGACGACGGTGCGCTGATCCCGATCTTCCGCCGCTGCAAGACGGTGCGCGCGAACACCGATCCGAACGAGCTTGCCTGCTATCCGCTCCTGCCGTATTCGAACCGGATCGGCGGGGGGCGTTTCCGGTTTGCGGGGCGCGACGTGCAGGTGAGCGCGAATCGCGCGACCGAAGCGTGCCCGATCCACGGCGACGGCTGGCTTGCGCAGTGGCAGCTCGAGCAAACGGACGACGCGAGCGCGCGGCTCACGCTCGATCGCAGCCGCGCCAAGCCTTACGCGTATCGCGCGGCGCAAACGTACTCGCTAGATGGCGCGACGCTCACCGTCACGCTCGACATCGAAAACAGGGGGCGCGAGCGGCTGCCGTTCGGCCTCGGCCTCCATCCGTTTCTGGTTCGCGACGACGACACCGAGCTGTCCGCGGGCGCGGCGGGCCTCTGGCTGCCGGGCGACGACTGGCTGCCGGTGCGCCACGTGCCGGCGCCGCCCGCGTGGCAGTTCGGCGTCGCGTATCCGTTGCCGGCGGCGATGGTGAACCACGCATTCACGGGCTGGAGCGGCTATACGTCGGTGGTATGGCCGAAACGCCGGCTGTCGCTGACGATTGCGGCGAACACCGAGTACTACGTGCTCTACACGCCGCCGGGCGAGGACTTCTTCTGCTTCGAGCCGGTCGACCATCCGATCAATGCGATGAACTTGCCCGGCGGCGCCGCGGCGAACGGCATGACCGAGTTGGCGCCGGGCGAGCGGCTCGTCAGGCAGTTCGGCTTCACGGTCGAGCGCATGGGCGTGCGCGCGAGCGCCGATGGGCGAGGCGTGAGGCGTTGATCCGAAGCGCGGCGGCCGCTTCGGCGGTCGCTCGCGCGCGGCGCGCCGGTTCACCCGCCGGCCAGATAAAATACCGCCTCTTCCGTTACCGGCACCGCCATGTCTTCCACACCTTCTTTCATCGAAACGCTTACGAGCGCCTGGCAACGCACGAACTCGCTGCTGTGCGTCGGCCTCGATCCCGAGCCGGCCAAGTTTCCCGGCGCACTGGCGAACCGTCCGGATGCGATTTTCGAATTCTGCCGCGCGATCGTCGACGCGACGGCGCCGTACGCGAGCGCGTTCAAGCCGCAGATCGCCTACTTTGCCGCGCACCGTGCCGAGGATCAGCTCGAAGCGCTGATCGCGCACATTCACGAGCGGCACCCCGGGCTGCCGGTGATCCTCGATGCGAAGCGCGGGGATATCGGCAGCACCGCCGAGCAGTACGCGCGCGAAGCGTTCGTGCGCTACGGCGCCGATGCGGTGACGGTCAATCCGTACATGGGTTTCGATTCGGTCGAGCCGTATCTCGCCCATGAAGGCAAAGGCGTGATCGTGCTGTGCCGGACGTCGAACCCCGGCGGCTCGGACCTGCAGTTCCTCGAGACGGGTGGCCGTCCGCTCTATCAGGTCGTCGCGCAGCTCGCCGCCGAGAAGTGGAACGCGAACGGTCAGCTTGGGCTCGTCGTGGGCGCGACGTTTCCGAAGGAAATTGAAATCGTGCGGCAGATCGTCGGCGACATGCCGCTTTTGATTCCCGGCATCGGCGCGCAGGGCGGCGACGTCGAGGCGACGGTGCGCGCCGGCCGCACGGCGGCGGGCGCGGGGATGATGATCAACTCGTCGCGCGCGATTCTCTACGCGGGCAAGGGCGACGATTTCGCGGCGGCCGCCGCGCGCGCGGCAGAGGAAACGCGCGACAAGATCAACGCGTATCGCTAACGCGTACCGGCAGCGCGCGTCCTACGGGCAGGACAGCAAAACGCCACGCAGATCGCTGGATCTGCGTGGCGTTTGTGCTTTGTGGGAGCCCGCTGGCTGCGAGCCCGCGTGGCGGCTTACCGCTCCTTTTCGTCGAGCAGCGTCAGCAGCCCGCGCAACGAGTGCGCCGCCGCTTGCACGCGAATCTGCTCGCGGTCGCCCTTGAACACGAGCGTCTCGACTTCCGTGTGGAGCCGGTTGCTCCACGCAAAGACGACCATGCCCACGGGCTTTTCCTTCGATCCGCCGCCCGGCCCGGCGATGCCCGTGATCGCCAGCGACACCTGCGCCCGGCTGTTGCGCAGCGCGCCTTCGGCCATCGCATGCGCGACCGGCTCGCTGACGGCGCCGTGTCTTTCGAGCATGTCGGCGGGCACGCCGATCATCTCGTGCTTCGCCTGGTTCGAATACGTGACGAAGCCGCGCTCGAACCAGCCGCTGCTGCCGGAAATGTCGGTGATCGCCGTTGCCACCATGCCGCCCGTGCACGATTCGGCGGTCGCGAGCGTCAGGCGTTCGTCGCGCAGCTTGTTGCCCACGCGAATGGCGAGTTGATGCACGACGGAATCAGTTGGCATTGCAAGTCCGTAAAACGGTGAGCGGTCAGATGGTCATGCGCCACAGCGCAACGACGAGCAACGTGAAGAACGCCGCGACCAGATCGTCGAACATGATGCCAAAGCCACCTTTCAATCGGCGGTCGAAGTAGCGGATTGGCGGTGGCTTCACCATGTCGAAGAAGCGGAAGACGACGAATGTCCAGAGCTGGCCAGTGAAGGTCTCGGGCGTGACGAAAAGGAGCACGAGCCAGAACGCGACGATTTCGTCCCAGACGACCGGCGACGGGTCGTCCGTGCCGAGCTTTCGCGCGGTGAAGCCGGTGATCCAGCAGCCCGCGATAAAGCCGACGACGATCAGCACGGCCCAGTCGATGACGGTCAGATGACGGCTCAGCACCGCGAACGACGCCCACGCGAACAGCGTGCCGACCGTGCCCGGCATGATCGGCGACAGGCCGCTGCCGAAACCGAGCGAGATGATGTGAAGCGGGTGCGTGAGCATGAAGCGCGCGGTCGCGCGCCGCGGTTTGGCCGCGCGCGGGACCTCGCCGGCGCCGCCGCCGAGCGTGGGGTCAGTCTGCATTGAAATGATCGAAGCCTTGCAACGTCAGGGAAAGCGGGGCGCCTGTCGAGTCGTGCCAGGTAATCGCAGGCCGGTCCGCCGCAGCTTTCAAAGTGCTTATTGTACCGATGCGCGTGACCGGCACCTTCACTTCGGCGCCGATCGCTTCGATCGCTTCACGAGTCGCGGCGGGAGCGGTGAAGCACAGCTCGTAGTCGTCGCCGCCCGTGAGCGTGCAGCGGCGCTGCACATCGGCGGATAGCCGGGAGAGCGCGGCGGAGCGCGGCACTGCGTCGGCGTCGACTGACGCGTTGACGCGCGAGCGTTCGAGAATGTGCAACAGATCGCCTGCGAGGCCATCGGAGATATCGAGCGCGGCGCGCGCGAGCCCGCGCAGGGCGATGCCGAGCGCGATGCGCGGCTCGGGGCGTTCGAGCGCTCGACGAAAAGTTGCCGTATCGCTCGCTGCGTCGTCCCCGGTCACGGACCATTCGCCGCGCGCCACGCCCAATCCGGCGCGCGCATCGCCGAGGGTGCCCGACACCCAGATGTCGTCGCCGTCACGCGCGGCATCGCGTCGCAGCGCGAGATCCGGCGGCACGTCGCCGAACACCGTCACGCAGAGATTGAGCGGCCCGCGCGTCGTGTCGCCGCCGATCAGCTCGCAATCGAATCGCTCGGCCAGCTCGAACAGACCGTCGCTGAACGCGGCGAGCCATGCCTCGCGCGCGTCCGGCAGTGCGAATGCGAGCGTGAAGGCGCGCGGCTTTGCGCCCATCGCGGCGAGGTCCGACAAGTTCACGGCGAGCGTCTTGTGGCCGAGCGCATGCGGATCGACGCCGGGGAAGAAGTGCCGGCCTTCGACGAGCATGTCCGTCGATATCGCCAGCGACTGGCCGGCGCGCGGGGCGATCAGTGCGCAGTCGTCACCGATGCCGAGCACGGCGCGATCGACGTCGTTGGGCGAACGATTTAGTGCACGGCGCTCAAAAAATCGTTCGATCAGTGAGAACTCGGAAAGAGAAGTCTGGCTCACGAGAGAGGACCGAAGGTTTTCGCAAAAGGCGTTGAAAAAACAAAGCGTTGACCGCGAATGGCGCGCTGCAGCAATGGTTTGAGGCGATCGTTCGATGCCGGCCTTGGCCATATTTCAGTCGCAGCAGTTGTACCCGAATTGAAGGAATTAGGCCGTTGAATGGCGCTACAATGCGACCGAATAGCTATTCTAATCCGCCCTCAAGACCGACCGCCTCATGTCTACCAATCCCGCCAAATCCAAACTCCGCGAAGCCGCTCTCGATTATCACGAGTTCCCCACCCCGGGGAAGATCGCGATCGCGCCGACCAAGCAGATGATCAATCAGCGCGATCTCGCGCTCGCGTATTCGCCGGGCGTTGCCTACGCCTGCGAGGAAATCGTCGAGAACCCGCTGAATGCGGCACGCTTCACGGCGCGCAGCAATCTCGTCGGCGTGGTGACGAACGGCACCGCGGTGCTCGGTCTCGGCAACATCGGGCCGCTCGCGTCGAAGCCGGTGATGGAAGGCAAGGCGGTGCTGTTCAAGAAGTTCGCCGGCATCGACGTGTTCGACATCGAGCTGAACGAGTCGGACCCGCACAAGCTCGTCGACGTGATCGCCGCGCTCGAGCCGACCTTCGGCGGCATCAACCTCGAAGACATCAAGGCGCCGGACTGCTTCATCGTCGAGCGCGAGTGCCGCAAGCGCATGAAGATTCCGGTTTTCCACGACGACCAGCACGGTACGGCGATCGTCGTTGCGGCGGCGGTGACCAACGGCCTCAAGGTGGTCGGCAAAGACATCCGCGAAGTGAAGCTCGTCGCGTCCGGCGCCGGCGCGGCGGCGCTGGCGTGTCTCGACCTGCTCGTCGATCTCGGCTTGCCGCTCGAGAACATCCTCGTCACGGATTTGGCCGGCGTGGTCTACAAGGGCCGCACCGAGCTGATGGACCCGGACAAGGAGCGCTTCGCGCGCGAAACGAGCGCGCGGACGCTGGCCGAAGCGATTCCGGGTGCGGACATTTTCCTCGGCCTGTCGGCGGGCGGCGTGCTCAAGCCCGAGATGGTCAAGGAGATGGGGCCCAAGCCGCTGATCCTCGCACTCGCGAACCCGACGCCGGAAATCCTGCCGGAAGCCGCGCTCGAAGTGCGGCCGGACGCGGTGCTCGCGACCGGCCGCACCGACTATCCGAACCAGGTCAACAACGTCCTGTGCTTCCCGTTCATCTTCCGCGGCGCGCTCGATGCAGGCGCGTCCACGATCACGCGTGAAATGGAAATTGCGGCGGTCAACGCGATCGCCGATCTCGCGCGGCAGGAGCAGAGCGACATCGTTGCGACAGCTTACGGTATCCAGGATCTGTCGTTCGGTCCCGAGTATCTGATTCCGAAGCCCTTCGATCCGCGCCTCATCGTCAAGATCGCACCGGCCGTCGCTCAGGCGGCGATGGATTCGGGCGTCGCGACGCGGCCGATCGAAGACATGGAGGCGTACGAGGTCCACCTCCAGCAATTCGTGTATCACAGCGGCACGACGATGAAGCCGATCTTCCAGCAGGCGCGCAATGTGGTGCCCGAGAAGAAGCGCGTCGTGTTCGCGGAGGGCGAGGAAGAGCGCGTGCTGCGCGCGGTGCAGATCGCCGTCGACGAGAAGCTTGCGACGCCGATCCTGATCGGCCGTCCGGCGGTGATCGAGCACCGCATCGAGCGTTACGGCCTGCGTTTGACGGCGGGCGTCGATTACACGGTCGTCAACACCGAGCACGACGAGCGCTACAAGGATTTCTGGCAGACCTACGCGAAGATGATGGCGCGCAAGGGCATCAGCGAGCGCCTTGCGCGCGTCGAAATGCGCCGCCGCACGACGCTGATCGGCGCGATGCTCGTGGAAAAGGGCGAGGCCGACGGCATGATTTGCGGCACGGTCTCCACGCCGCATCGCCACCTGCACTTCATCAACCAGATCATCGGCAAGCGTGAAGGCTGCAAGGTGTTCGCGGCGATGAACGGACTCGTGTTGCCGGGCCGCCAGATTTTCCTCGCCGATACGCACGTGAACGTCGACCCGACGCCGGAAGAGCTCGCGGAAATCACGATCATGGCGGCTGAAGAAGTGCGCCGCTTCGGCATCGAGCCGAAGATCGCGCTGCTGTCGCATTCGAACTTCGGCACGAGCAATGCGCCGTGCGCGCAGAAGATGCGCGACACGCTGGCACTCCTGAAAGAGCGTGCGCCCGACCTGCAAATCGACGGCGAAATGCACGGCGACGTGGCGCTCGACGCGAATCTGCGCAAGGAAGTGCTGCCTGATTCGACGCTCGAAGGCGACGCGAACCTCTTGATCCTGCCGAACATCGACGCAGCGAACATTTCGTACAACCTGCTGAAGACGGCAGCCGGCAACAACATCGCGATCGGTCCGATCCTGCTTGGCGCAGCCAAACCGGTGCACGTGCTGACCGAGTCCGCGACGGTGCGCCGGATCGTCAACATGACGGCGCTGCTCGTGGCCGACGTGAGCGCAGCGCGCTAAAGCGCCAACTCCGGTCGACAAAAAAACGGCGTGCCCATTGCGGGCACGCCGTGGAGCAAGTTGAGGATTGCCGCTCCAATCGAGAGAAACCAACGGCGCGCGTTTCGCAAAAAGCAAAAAGACGAGGAGGCAAATCGTCGTCACAAGCGAGCGCCGTCGTGGCTATTTTATCTTGTGCGAGATAAAAATAGCTTGATTTGTGACTCGGCTGGGTGCGTTAAACGGTCGCACCCGCGAGCGTCGCTGTGCCCGCAAAACCTTTCATTTCAATGACAAACGTTGCTTCCGGGTGTCATTAGCGATAACCTTACGACTTTCGTGGTCGTCAACTTCATCCAATCAGCGGGAACTCTGGTTCATGGCACGCAAGTGGCTCCGCAACGGCGCGCTCGCGGCCGTCCTCGCGATCGGCAGTCTTGGAAGTATCGGCATTGTCACCGGGGGCTTCGTCCCCAGCGCATTCGCACGCGATTATTCGCAGTCCGGGCAGATCGAAGGCACGATCGCGGTACGGCAATTGCCGCCCGAGGCCGCCAAAACGTTGAACTTGATTGCAGCCGGCGGGCCTTATCCGTATCCGAAGGATGGCGTCGTATTCGGCAACTTCGAGCGGCTGCTGCCACGGCAAGCGCGTGGCTATTATCACGAATACACCGTTCCTACGCCGCGCGCGAAGAATCGCGGTGCCCGCCGCATTGTCTGCGGGGGCCCGCCGAAGCAGGTCGACAATTGTTTCTATACCGACGACCACTACAACAGTTTTAAACGCATTGTTGAATGATATTGGGATGAACGGCATGAGCGACAACATCTACGCGCACGACCCCGCGGTCGCGACGGATCTTTTCGCGGCCGGCGACGGCAATCTTTTTCAGCGCGTCATGCAGATGCGCATGGCCGAGCACGGCCAGACTGCCCCAGACGAAGCCAGCCCCGGGCTTTCATCGAACGAGGAGTCTATGAGTCTTTTCAAGACGGTGCGGTCGAATATCGTGCAGTCGATTCGCGCATTTCGCGTGCAGGATTTGCACGACGAAGCGCTCCAGCTTCAGCAGCATTTTCTGTATGCGCATTGCGGTAACGCGCAGACGAAGCAGGAAGTGCTGGAAACGATTGCGACATCGTTTTTGTTTCCGAAGCACTTCGGCAAGAACTACGACGCGCTGTACGACTGCCTGACCGATCTGGTGCAAAAGGCCGGTTCGCAGCCGGGCTTCGTGATCGTGCTCGAGGCGTTGCCGATTGCGCAGAAGTTCGACAAGGAAGGCCGCGAGACGCTGCTCGATGTGTTCCGTGAAGCGGCGGAATTCTGGGCTGAGCGCAAGGTGGCATTCCGCGTGTTTTATTCGTTTGCGTGATCGTTTTTCGACTGGCCGCCGCGCGTCGTCCCAGTCCTAATCGAAGAGACAGAAAGGCCCGCCGGATGCGCGGGCCTTTTGTATTCGTGCAGCCCTTTTGGAGGGACCGTTCTGGTTGTTACCAGCCGCCCCAGCGCGCCGCCAGCGCCGCCAGAACGGCAATGCCCGCCGTTTCCGTGCGCAGCACGCGCGGGCCGAGTCCCAATGGCAGAAAGCCCTGTGCGGACGCCGCGTCTTCTTCCGCGGGCGTGAGGCCCCCTTCTGGTCCGATCAACAACGTCACGCTGCCCGATGGCGCCTCGGCGGGCAGCTCGGCAAACGGGACGCTCGCGCGCGGCGACAGCATCAGGCGCAAGTCGCCATGGCCGGGCCGCTCGGGCAGGCTCGCGAGCCACGCTTCGAGCTCGATGGGCGCCGCGACTTCGGGCAACCGATTCCGGCCGCATTGCTCGCACGACGCGCGTACGATGCCTTGCCAATGCGCGTGGCGGCGTTCCGCGCGATCGCCGGTGAGACGCACGACACTGCGCGCCGCGGCCAGCGGCACGAACCCGGATGCGCCCAGTTCCACGGCTTTTTCGATCAGCCAGTCCATCTTGTCGCCGCCGGCGATGCCTTGCGCGAGCGTGATGCGATAGGGCGGCTCGGTCTCGACTTCGGCAAACTCGCCGATTTCGACGAGCGCCTGCCGCTTGCCGATCTCGACGAGCCGCGCGGCGTTCTGGCCGCCGCGGCCGTTGAAGACGACGAGCGCGTCGCCGACTTGCAAGCGCAATACCTGCACGTGGCGCGCGACTTCGTCGGGCAGCGTCACGACGTCGCCGGGCGCATAGATCGAATCGATAAAGAAACGGGGCATGACGATAGGTTAGAGGCTCAGGTCGACAGGTGACGGGCGAGTGCCCAACGGTAGCCGTCGAGATCCTCGACCTGAGCGAAGCGGTCGCCCCAGAACTGGTCTTGCGGCTCAGAGAGCGACTTTGCGCCCGCGGCAAGCGCGCGCGCGTGCACTTCGTCGACGTCGTGGACGTACAGATAGAACGACTGCGGCGCGATCGCGCCGGAATTTCTCGGCGTCTTCGCCGTCGAGCCGAACGCGCCTTCGGGCGCGAACATCACGATCAACTGGCCTTGGTAGGTCATCTCGACGTGCATGATGACGCCGTCGTCCTGCACACTGTCGCGCAGCTCGAAGCCGAACGCCGCTTCGAAGAACGAGATGGAAGTGCGCGCATTGTTCACCGTCAGGTAGGGCGTCAACCATGAAACGTTGGCTGGTCGCGGGGCGGTCATGCGTTTCTCCTGTGTCGGCCAGAGTGGGTGCTTCAGCACTGACTCTGGCCTCATGCAATGGGTGAGGTTGGATTGGAGCCGGCGCGAAGCGTTCGATTCGCATAACCGGCACATAAGCGGCAATGTGCGCCGTGCCGGTAGTGATGAGCCGGCGGCGCTGAAAAATCGGTCCCGATCGCCCGATTATAAAAGGCCGAACGGCGGTACGAGCCGCGCCTTGGCGTAAGGCTCCCGGCGCCGTCGCGCGGCGGGGGATACGCGTCGCCATCTGTTAGAATGTCAGGCTTTGCAGCCTTGTCCGTTTGCTCTGCCGCTTAGGGCATGTTCCGCCGCCATTCGCTCGCCGAAAGCGCGCCCGAATTTGCAGAAGCCGCTGAAAAACGAGCATCCGGTCCGCCGCCCCCCCGCTTTTTGGACTCGTTTTCCGGACTCGACATGACGACCTCGTCTCCCGCCCCGACCTCCCTGATGGCCAACGCGATCCGCGCGCTCGCAATGGATGCCGTTCAACAAGCGAACTCCGGCCACCCCGGCATGCCGATGGGCATGGCCGAAATCGGGGTTGCGCTGTGGTCGCGCCATCTGCGCCACAACCCGGCCAATCCGCACTGGGCCGACCGCGACCGCTTCGTGCTGTCGAACGGCCACGGCTCGATGCTGCTGTACTCGCTGCTGCATCTGACCGGCTACGATCTGCCCCTCGTCGAGCTGAAGAACTTCCGCCAGCTCCACTCGAAGACCCCGGGCCATCCGGAATACGGCATCACGCCGGGCGTCGAGACGACCACCGGCCCGCTCGGCCAGGGTCTCGCGAACGCGGTCGGCATGGCGCTGGCCGAAGCGCTGCTCGCCGCCGAGTTCAACAAGGCCGATGCGAAGATCGTCGATCACCACACCTACGTGTTCCTCGGCGACGGCTGCCTGATGGAAGGCATCTCGCACGAGGCCTGCTCGTTTGCGGGCACGCTGAAGCTGAACAAGCTGATCGCGCTCTACGACGACAACGGCATCTCGATCGACGGCGACGTCGTCCACTGGTTCCACGACGACACCCCGAAGCGCTTCGAAGCGTACGGCTGGAACGTGATTCGGGATATCGACGGCCATGACGTCGATGCAGTCGATGCGGCTATCGCTCGCGCGAAGGTCTCGGACAAGCCGACGCTGATCTGCTGCAAGACGGTGATCGGCAAGGGCTCGCCGAACAAGGCCGGCACGCATGACGTGCACGGCGCGGCGCTCGGCGCGGCGGAAATCGCCGCGGCGCGCGAGGCGCTCGGCTGGAAGTGGGAGCCGTTCGTGATCCCGCAAGAAGTGTACGCAGCATGGGACGCGAAGGAAGCCGGCGCAAAGTTCGAAGGCGAGTGGAACACGGCGTTTGCGCAATATCGCGCGAAGTACCCGGCGGAGGCAGCCGATTTCGAGCGCCGCGTCTCGAAGCAGCTGCCGGCCGACTGGGCTGCGAAGGCACAAGCGATCATCGCCGGCGCGAACGAGCGCGGCGAGACCGTCGCCACGCGCAAGGCGTCGCAGCAGGCGATCGAAGGCTTGGCCGCGGTGCTGCCCGAGCTGCTCGGCGGCTCGGCCGACCTGACCGGCTCGAACCTCACCAACTGGAAGGCTTCGAAACCGGTGCGCGCGCCGAAGAACGGCGAGACCGGCATCCAGTGGGGCAACCACATCAACTACGGCGTGCGCGAATTCGGCATGAGCGCCGCGATCAACGGCATCGCGCTGCACGGCGGCTACAAGGTGTTCGGCGGCACGTTCCTGACGTTCTCCGACTACAGCCGCAACGCGCTGCGCGTCGCCGCGCTGATGAAATCGCCGTCGATCTTCGTGTACACGCACGATTCGATCGGCCTCGGCGAAGACGGCCCGACGCACCAGTCGATCGAGCATGTCGCGAGCCTGCGTCTGATTCCGAACCTGCAAACGTGGCGTCCGTCTGATACCGTCGAAACGGCGGTGGCCTGGACCCAGGCGGTCGAGCATCACGGTCCGTCGACCCTGATCTTCAGCCGTCAGAACCTCGCGTTCGCGCCGCGCACCGACGCGCAGATCGCCAACATCGCGAAGGGCGGCTACGTGCTGCGCGATTGGAACGACGACGTGCCGGCCCGCAAGATCATCCTGATCGCCACGGGCTCCGAAGTCGAACTCGCGTTGAACGCGATCGAGCCGCTCGCGCGCGAAGGCATTGCGGCGCGTGTCGTGTCGATGCCGTGCGCCAACGTCTTCGACAAGCAAGACGCCGAGTACCGCGAGCGCGTGCTGCCCACGGGCGTGCGCCGTGTCGCGATCGAAGCGGGCGTCACCGATTACTGGCGCAAGTACGTGGGTCTGGAAGGCGGCGTGGTCGGCATCGACACGTTCGGCGAATCGGCCCCGGCTGGCGTGCTGTTCAAGCATTTCGGCTTTACCGTCGAGCACGTGGTTGCGACGGCGAAGGCCACGCTCGCCTAACCAAGAACGAATGGCGTTCGCCGCGCGCGTTCCCCCACGCGCCGGCAAACGCCCAGCAGGCAAGCGACAAGTTTTTTTTCAGCCATCAGGTATCAGGAGATAAACATGACGATTCGCGTTGCAATCAACGGCTACGGCCGGATCGGCCGCAACACGCTGCGCGCCTTCTATGAAAACGGCAAGAAGCACGATATCGAGTTCGTGGCGATCAACGATCTCGGCGATGCGAAGACCAACGCCCACTTGACGCAATACGACACCGCGCACGGCAAGTTCCCGGGCGAAGTGGCGGTCGACGGCGACTACCTCGTCGTGAACGGCGACAAGATCCGCGTGCTCGCGAACCGCAACCCGGCCGAGCTGCCGTGGGGCGACCTGGGCGTCGACGTGGTGATGGAGTGCACGGGCTTCTTCACGACGAAGGAAAAGGCGAGCGCGCACATCAAGGGCGGCGCGAAGAAGGTCATCATCTCGGCGCCGGGCGGCAAGGATGTCGACGCGACGATCGTCTATGGCGTGAACCACCAGACGCTCAAGAAAGAGCACACGGTGATCTCGAACGCATCGTGCACGACGAACTGCCTGGCTCCGCTCGTCAAGCCGCTGAACGACAAGATCGGCCTCGAAACCGGCCTGATGACGACGATCCATGCCTACACGAACGATCAAGTGTTGACCGACGTGTACCATGAAGACCTGCGCCGCGCGCGCTCGGCCACGCACAGCCAGATCCCGACGAAGACCGGTGCCGCATCGGCGGTCGGCCTCGTGCTGCCGGAGCTGAACGGCAAGCTCGACGGCTACGCGATCCGCGTCCCGACGATCAACGTGTCGATCGTCGACCTGTCGTTCATCGCCAAGCGCGACACGACGGTCGATGAAGTCAACGCGATCATGAAGGAAGCGTCGGAAGGCGCGCTGAAGGGCATTCTCGGCTACAACTCGGCGCCGCTGGTGTCGATCGACTTCAATCACAACCCGGCTTCGTCGACGTTCGACGCGACGCTGACCAAGGTATCGGGCCGTCTCGTGAAGGTGTCGAGCTGGTACGACAACGAGTGGGGCTTCTCGAACCGCATGCTCGATACGGCTGTCGCGCTCGCGAACGCGCAGTAAGCGGCATTCAGTTGTCGTTTTAGCGTCGGCGCACGGCATGTAACGCCGCTGCGCCGGCGCAAAAAAACCGCTCCTCGGAGCGGTTTTTTTTATGCGCGCGGCGTTCTTCGCATCGCTTCGATCAGCGCGAAGCCGAGGCGGAAACCGGCAGCGGCGCCTCGTTCGTCTCGGCCGATCGCGGCGGCGTCGGAAAATGCACCCCGGCGCGCTGAGCCGCTGCCGCGATGTGCGCTTCGATCGCGCGCCCCGCGCCCTCGCTGTCGCGTGCTCTCAGCGCATCGAGAATGGCGCGGTGCTCGTGATACGTCGACAGCAGCAACTCGCGCTGATAGAACGGCAGGCGCTGGCTCTCCTTCATGATTTCGGCGCTGCCGCGCAAGACCGTATCGATCGCCGAATTGCCCGCGATCCCGATGATGCGCATATGGAACTCGAAGTCGAGCTGCGAGGCTTCGTCGAGGTCGCCATGGGTGAGCGCGGCGTGCAGCGCATCCATGTTGTCGTCGAACCAGGCGAGGTCGGCATCGCTGATCGCGAGGGCGGCCATGCGCGCTGCGAAGCCTTCGAGCGCGTAGCGCATCTGATACGTGTCCGGCAGCGACGATTGATCGGCGAAGCGCCAGGCGTGCCCGTTCATCGCCGTCGCGCTTTCCACGTAGACACCCTTGCCCGCGCGGATCGTCAGCATGCCGAGCGCCTCGAGCGTCGACAGCGCTTCTCGCAGCGACGCGCGGCTGATCTCCAGTTCCTCCGACAATTGCCGCTGCGCCGGCAACAGGCTGCCAACCGGATAGAGCCCGGATTCGATGCGTTCGCGGATCGTCGAGGTGGCGGCGTCGGTGACGGTATGCGTGACGTTCTTCATCTTGCTAAGCACTCCAACTGGTCTGACCACCATTGTAGTCCTCCGCTGGCTGCATGCAAATCGAACTGGTCTAACCGGCCTGGACTGCAACGGAAATGCCTGATTCGGCACGGGTAAACACTGTTGGGGCGCGGCTTGACGCGACTATATCGGCTTCCTACTATTCAGCATAACTGCTCTGGTCCGACCAGTATGAACAGTTAAACTGATCCCTTCTCTTCTCATCTGGAGAAAGCCGTGTCGAAGTTCTTCAATTCGTTGTTTGGCCGGGTGATGATCGCGCTGGTCGCGGGCATCGTGATCGGCGCGTTTTTCCCGCACTTCGCCCAATCGCTACGGCCCCTCGGCGACGGCTTTCTCAAGCTGATCAAGATGGTGATCGGGCCGATCGTGTTCTGTGTCGTCGTAAGCGGCATGGCTAGCGCAGGCAATCTGAAGAAGGTCGGCCGGGTCGGCACGAAGGCGGTGATCTACTTCGAGTTCATGACCTCGATCGCGCTCGTGATCGGCGCGGCGCTCGCCTACTTCCTGAAGCCGGGCGTGGGCATGAACATCGACCTGCACTCGCTCGACGCCTCCGCGCTCACGACCTACACCGAGCACGCGAAGAGCCTCAAGGACGTGGCCGGCTTTCTGCTGAAGATCATCCCCGACACGGCCATCGACGCGTTCGCGAAGGGCGACATCCTGCAAGTGCTCGTGTTCTCGGTGCTGTTCGGCTCGGCGCTGTCGCTGCTCGGCGAGAAGGCGCAGAAGGTCAACACGCTGATCGAGGAGCTCTCGCACGTGTTCTTCCGCGTCATGGGTTTCATCATCAAGCTCGCGCCGCTCGGCGTGCTGGGCGCGATCGCGTTCACGACGGGCGCCTATGGCGTCGGCTCGCTCAAGCAGCTCGGCGTGCTGGTGCTCGTCTTCTACGCGAGCTGCTTCGTGTTCGTGTTCGTCGTGCTCGGTATCGTGATGAAGCTCGCGGGCTTCAACATCTTCAAGATGATCCGCTACCTGCGCGAGGAGCTGTCGATCGTGCTCGGCACCGCTTCGTCGGATGCCGTGCTGCCCCAGGTCATGCGCAAGCTCGAATGGATGGGCGTCAAGGATTCGACGGTGGGCCTCGTGATTCCGACCGGCTACTCGTTCAACCTCGATGGCTTCTCGATCTACCTCACGCTCGCCGTCATCTTCATCGCGCAAGCCACCAATACGCCGCTGTCGATGCATGACCTGATCGTCGTGGTGCTCGTCTCGCTCGTGACGTCGAAGGGCGCGCACGGCATCCCCGGTTCGGCGATCGTGATTCTGGCCGCGACGCTGTCTGCGATTCCGGCGATCCCGGTGCTCGGACTCGTGCTGATCCTGCCGGTTGACTGGTTCGTCGGGATTGCCCGTGCGCTCACCAATCTGATCGGCAACTGCGTCGCGACCGTGGTCGTCGCCGTGTGGGAGAAAGATATCGACCGCGTGCGTGCCCATCGTGTGCTGAACCAGGAGCCGGACGTGCGCTTCATTGCGGGCGTCGACGAAGGCGGCGCGACCGAAGGCGTACACGGTGCGCCGGCGGCCCCGGCTGTCTGAGCCGCCCACGCATCCCTGGCGACCCACCGCTTTCTTACGTTTCCAGACGGGCAGGCCATAGAACTTGCCCGCCGCCATTCACCGGAGATTCAACCGCATCATGGCCATTCCGACTCTCGACCCCAACGCCCCCTCGTTCACGCGCCGCTACCTGAACCTCGCCGACCCGCGCCTCGGCGCCAAAGCGATCTTCGCGAGCGACGAATTCTTCGCGCCGAAAGAGCGCATGCTCGACCCGCAACCGGCGGTCTTCATCCCCGGCAAATATGACGATCACGGCAAGTGGATGGATGGCTGGGAGACGCGCCGCAAGCGCACCACCGGCTACGACTACTGCATCGTGAAGCTCGCGCGGCCGGGCACGATCTACGGCGTCGATGTCGATACGAGCCACTTCACGGGCAACTTCCCGCCGGCCGCTTCGATCGAAGCATGCTATGCCGACGGCGACACGCCGGCCGATAACGCCCAATGGCACGCGATCGTGCCCGCGACGACGCTGCAAGGCAATCAGCACCATTACCTCGAAGTGACGGACGTGCGTCCCTATACGCATCTGCGCGTGAATATCTACCCGGACGGCGGCATTGCCCGGTTGCGCGTGTACGGTCAGCCGACGGTCGATTGGAGCCGTGCGGAGCGCGGCGTGTCGGTCGATCTGGCGGCGGCGGAGAACGGCGCATATCTGGTCGCCACGAACAACCAGCACTTCGGTCTCGCCTCGACGATCCTGATGCCGGGCCGCGGCGTGAACATGGGAGACGGCTGGGAGACGCGGCGCCGGCGCGAGCCCGGCAATGATTGGGCGATCGTCGCACTGGCGCATCCGGGGGTGATCAAGCGCGTCGAAGTCGATACGGCCCACTTCAAGGGCAACTTCCCGGACCGCTGTTCGCTGCAGGCGGCGCGCGTCGCGGGCGGCACCGACGAGTCGTTGATCACCCAGGCCATGTTCTGGCCGGTGCTGTTGCCCGAGCAGCCGCTCAAAATGGACAACGTGCATACCTTCGAGGCCGAACTGGCCGCGCTCGGTCCGGTGACGCACGTGCGCTTCAACATCTTCCCGGACGGCGGCGTGTCGCGCCTGCGTCTGTGGGGCGAAATCGAGTAACGAGGCAGCGATGAATACCCTCCATGTGGAACGGCTCACGCGCGAGGCGTTCGCGCCGTTCGGCGACGTCATCGAGCTCGCGGGCGCGCGGCACTTCCCGATCAACGGCGGCACGACCGAGCGCTTTCACGATCTCGCGACGGTCGACGTGACAGAAGCGGGCGGGCGCCCGCTCATCAACGTGTTTCGCGGCCAGCCGCGTTCTCTGCCGCTCGACGTCGCGCTCATGGAGCGCCACCCGCTCGGCAGTCAGGCGTTCATTCCGCTTGGCGACGTGAAGTACCTCGTCGTCGTGGCGCCCGCGGGCGAGTTCGATCCGGCGCGGATGCGCGCGTTCGCGGGCGAAGGCTTTCAGGGCGTGAACTACGCTCGAGGGGTCTGGCACCATCCGCTGATCGTGCTCGAGCGGGAAGGGGACTTCATCGTCGTCGATCGCGGCGGCAATCAGCCGAATTGCGATGAGGTCACATTGATTGAGCCGTATCGGCTGGCGTTCGACGAAGTCCTCGCTCATTGAGCGTGGTGCAAGCCGTTACACCGCCGCTGGCCTCGCCGACACGCGAGGCCAGCGCGAAAAAGCCGCCCGTGGGCGGCTTTTTCGCATCCTTGACGCTTGATTCGTACGCTCAGTGCTTGCGATGCGGGCAGTTTTCCTTGGTGCAAGCCCCGTACAACGCGAGCGCGTGCTCTTGCAGCTTGAAGCCGCGCTCCTTGGCGATCGATTGCTGGCGGCTTTCGATTTCGGGGTCGAAAAATTCTTCTACGAGCCCGCAGTCGAGGCAGACCAGGTGATCGTGGTGCGTGCCTTCGTTGAGTTCGAACACGGCCTTGCCGGACTCGAAGTTGCTGCGCGACAAAAGTCCCGCTTGCTCGAATTGCGTGAGCACGCGATAAACCGTCGCGAGCCCGATATCGAGCTCTTCATTCAGCAGGCTTCGGTAAACGTCTTCAGCGGTGAGGTGGCGCACCGCACTGTGCTGAAAAATCTCGAGAATCTTGAGGCGCGGTAGGGTCGCCTTGAGCCCGATATTCTTGAGATCGGTCGGATTGGTCATCGGTAGGCATCCCTAGAGTACAATGCAGGGTTCTAATAGTAATGTGTTTTTGCTGTTCCGGTCATCTTCGGTGTAACTCGCGCGGCCTCTTCAGCCTTTCCAGGCGGGCCCGCACGGTGAGTGAAATGATTCCAAATTTTCTTTTGAACCGGGGGAGCCGCGTGCGGGGTACCTTGATCGTAGCCGCCGCGGTGGCGGCCCTCGCGGGATGCTCGACCTACAACAGCGTCACGCAGCGCATCGCGCAATCCATCACGCCCTACCGGATTACCATCGTCCAGGGCAATTTCGTGTCGTCGGAAATGGCGGCGAAGATGCAGGTCGGCATGTCGCGGGATCAGGTGAAGGCGCTGCTCGGCACGCCGCTGCTCTCGGACATGTTCCATGCCGATCGCTGGGACTATCTGTTCTATTTCAAGCGCGGCTCGACGTCGATCGTCGAGCAGCGCGACTTCGTCGTGAACTTCCAGAACGACCGGGTCGCGAGCTGGTCGGGTGGCGACAACCTGCCGTCCAATCTTGAATTGCTCGCCGACATCGACGGCGACAAGCTCGGCAAGAAGAAGGCTGCGAAGGAAAAGGCCGTGGAAGCGGCGCTCGAGGCCAGCCAAGCCGCCGCGGCAAGCGCTGCGAGCGCGGCGTCGGCGTCGGCTTCTCCGGCGCCGCTCGCGACGGTCGCCTCGCCGACGGACGAAGCTGCGCAGGCAGGCTCGCTGCCGGCAACCGCCGCGAACGCGCAGGCGGCCCAGGCTGCCAACCGCGCCACGGGCCAGATCACGTCGACGCCGACCAACCGGCCGTCGGTGACTGTGCCGCCGTCCACCGCGGGCATGACGCCGGGCGCCGCACCGCTGCAGGGCCAGCCGCAGTTCCAGTTCCACCGGCCGTCGCCGAACGAGCCGGATAACAGCAACCCGGTGGGCCCGACGGGCCCGCAAAGCAGCGATGGTTCCTCCTCGCGCAGTCAGCCGGTGACGTCATCGTCGCAAGGCACGCAGGGAACGGGTGGCTGAAAACGCGGTCAAGTGACAGGCGGGCGCACGTCATGTGCCGCCCGCCTTCGTTCTTTGGGCGGTGCCTTGGCCGATCGACATTCGTCGTAACTCGTCGTTTTTACGCGCGTTTTTACGTGTATTGCTCATGAAAATTGCCATTGCTGGCGCATCGGGCCGGATGGGCCGGATGCTCATCGAAGCGGTCTTGAACGACCCGGACGTCACGCTTGCCGGCGCGCTCGATCGCGCAGGCTCTCCGCAGCTCGGCCAGGACGCCGGCGCATTGCTCGGCAAAGAGACGGGTGTCTTGCTGACCGACGATATCGACCGCGTCTTCGCCGCTGCCGATTACCTGATCGATTTCACGCGGCCGGAAGGCACGATGACGCACGTCGAGGCAGCGCTGCGCCACAACGTGAAGCTCGTGATCGGCACCACCGGTTTCGACGACGCGCAAAAAACCCGGCTGCACACCGCCGCCGAGAAAATCGGCATCGTGTTCGCGCCGAACATGAGCGTCGGCGTGAACGTCACGCTGAAACTGCTCGAGTTCGCCGCGCGTGCGTTCGCGACCGGCTACGACATCGAGATCATCGAAGCGCACCATCGTCACAAAGTCGATGCCCCGTCGGGTACCGCGCTGATGATGGGCGAGGTGGTCGCCCAGGCGCTCGGCCGCGATCTCAAGGACTGCGCCGTGTATGGCCGCGAGGGCGTGACGGGCGAGCGCGATCCGTCGACGATCGGCTTCTCGGCGATTCGCGGCGGCGATATCGTCGGCGATCACACGGTGCTCTTCGCCGGCATCGGCGAGCGCATCGAGATCACGCACAAGTCGTCGAGCCGCGTGTCGTATGCGCAAGGCGCGCTGCGCGCGGTGCGTTTCCTCGCGGGCCGCGAGACCGGCCTCTACGACATGCAGGACGTGCTCGGCCTGCGCTGAGCCGCTCCCGCGTTTATTCCTGACGGCGCCCGACAGCGTTTTAACCCCCGATGGCAAACACCGGCATTCTTCACTACCTGCAAACGAGCGACGCCGTCACGCACGGTGTCGCGTATCTGTTGCTGGCGATGTCGGTGGCGAGCTGGTGCTTCCTGATCGTGAAAAGCTGGATGCTCGCGCGCGCGAAGCGCCAGGCGCCCCGCGCGCTCACGCTGTTCTGGCAGGCGTCGACGCTCTCCGATGGCGTGCTCGCCTTGCGCTTCGCCGATAAGGAGCGCGTGTTCGCGCCGCTCGCCGAAGCCGCACTCGAATCGGCCGAGGTGCACACGCCGGGCGCGCTGCTCGCGCGCGTCGAGCGCAGCGAGCGGGTGCTGCGCGCGCTGCGTCAGGCGCTCGCCGCGTCGCAGCGGCGGCTCGAGTTCGGGCAGGTGCTGCTTGCGTCGGTCGGCAGCACGGCGCCGTTCGTCGGCTTGCTCGGCACGGTCTGGGGTATCTATCACGCGCTCGGCAGCATTGCGGCGAGCGGTCAGGCGATGATCGAGAACGTCGCGGGGCCGGTCGGCGAGGCGCTCATCATGACGGCGTTCGGCCTCGTCGTCGCCATTCCCGCCGTGCTAGCGTACAACGTGCTCGGGCGCATGGCGCGGCAATTGTCCGAAGAGCTCGACGGTTTCGCGCACGATCTTCACGTGTACGTCTGCGCGCCGCAGGACGCCGCGCCGCACGAGGCGGCAGCGTCGCGCCGCGTCGAGGCGTCCTGAGCGGAAACTGGACCCAAGCGGACCCAAGCGGAGAGCACGGCATGGCATTCGGCGGACTCGACAAGAAGCAGACTGCCGCGCCGATGGCGGACATCAACATGACGCCGCTCATCGACGTGATGCTCGTGCTGCTCGTCATCTTCATCATCACGGCGCCGCTTTTCACGCACGCGATCCGGCTCGACTTGCCGAAGGTCGCCTCCGCCCCGGCGCGCCAGACCCCGAACACGATTTCGCTGTCGATCGACGCTGCCGGCAAGATCTACTGGGACGGTCAGCCGATTTCGCTCGATGCCATGCGCGCGAAGTTCGTCGCGGCGGGCAAGCTGGCCGAGGCGCCCGAGATCCATCTACGCGCGGCGCGCGCGACCCGCTACGAGATCATCGCGCAAGTGATGGGCGCGGCGCAGCAGGCGGGGCTCGAGCGCATCGGCTTCGTGACCGAACCGCCGGGCGCGAGCGCGCCGGACGCAGCCAATCCGTAGCGGGCCGGCGCTTCGGGTAATCCCGCGCGAACGGTATAATCAGCCCTTTCCCCGCGCTGGTCAGGCGACAGGGAACCCGCATTTCAGCCGCATTTTCGACCGCATTTCGACATTTAACAGCCACACCCAACGCGCCCGGTGCCGCCCGCACCGCCGGGCGCAACAGGGCGTGAACGCACAGCCAGCCCGAACCACACCATGCAAGAAAGATACTTACCCGCCGATGTCGAAGCCGCCGCCCAGCAAGACTGGCGCGCCGCCGATGCCTACAAGTCCGCAGAAATCGCCGGTAAGCAGAAGTTCTATTGCGTCTCGATGCTGCCGTATCCGTCGGGCAAGCTGCACATGGGGCACGTGCGGAACTACACGATCAACGACGTGATGTACCGCTATCTGCGGATGAACGGCTTCAACGTGCTGATGCCGATGGGCTGGGACGCGTTCGGCATGCCCGCCGAAAACGCTGCGATGGCCAACGGCGTGCCGCCCGCGAAGTGGACCTACGACAACATCGCGTACATGAAGGGGCAGATGCAGTCGATGGGCCTGGCGATCGACTGGTCGCGCGAAATCGCCACCTGCAAGCCCGAGTACTACAAGTGGAACCAGTGGCTGTTCCTGAAGATGCTGGAAAAGGGCATCGCGTACAAGAAAACGGGCACCGTGAACTGGGACCCTGTCGATCAGACCGTGCTCGCGAACGAGCAGGTGATCGACGGCCGCGGCTGGCGCTCGGGCGCACTCGTGGAAAAGCGCGAGATCCCGATGTACTACATGCGGATCACGCAATACGCCGATGAATTGCTGCACGACCTCGACGGCCTCGGCTGGCCCGAGCGCGTGAAGCTCATGCAGCAGAACTGGATCGGCAAGAGCTTCGGCGTGAACTTCGGCTTCCCGTACGAACTCGACGGCGAGCACAAGCTGTTGCGCGTGTTCACGACGCGTGCGGACACGATCATGGGCGTCACGTTCTGCGCCGTGGCCGCCGAGCATCCGCTCGCCACGCATCTTGCGAAAGGCAAGCCCGAGCTGCAAGCGTTCGTCGACGAATGCAAACGCGGCGGCGTCGCGGAAGCCGACGTCATGACGATGGAAAAGAAGGGCATGGCGACGGGCTTTTTCGTCAAGCATCCGCTGACGCAGGAGCCGGTCGAGGTGTGGGTCGGCAACTACGTGCTGATGACCTATGGCGAAGGCGCGGTGATGGGTGTGCCGGCGCACGACGAGCGCGATTTCGCGTTCGCGAAGAAATACGGTCTGCCGATCAAGCAGGTCATCGCGCTCGAAGGCCAGCAGTACTCGACCGACGCGTGGCAAGAGTGGTACGGCGACAAGACGGCCGGCGGTGTGTGCGTGGCGAGCGGCAAGTACGACGGCATGGGCTATGACGCGGCCGTCGACGCCATCGCCGCCGATCTCAAGTCGCTCGAGCTCGGCGACAAGCAGATCACCTGGCGCCTGCGCGATTGGGGCATCTCGCGCCAGCGCTACTGGGGCACCCCGATCCCGATCATCCACTGCCCGGCCTGCGGCGACGTGCCGGTGCCGGAACAGGACCTGCCCGTCGTGCTGCCGGAAGACCTCGTGCCGGACGGCACCGGCAACCCGCTCGCGAAATCGGCCGCGTTCGTGAACTGCACGTGTCCCAAGTGCGGCGCACCGGCCAAGCGCGAGACCGACACGATGGACACCTTCGTCGATTCGTCGTGGTACTTCTACCGCTACGCGTCGCCCGACGCGGCGACGATGGTCGACGCGCGCACCGACTACTGGATGCCGATGGACCAATACATCGGCGGCATCGAGCACGCGATTCTGCACCTGCTGTACTCGCGCTTCTGGGCGAAGGTGTCGCGCGACCTCGGCCTCGTCGAGTTCGGCGAGCCGGCGAAGAACCTGCTCACGCAGGGCATGGTGCTCAACGAAACGTTCTACCGAGAAGACGCGTCGGGCAAGAAAATTTGGTACAACCCGGCCGACGTCACCGTCTCGCACGACGACAAGGGCCGCCCGGTCGGCGCGACGCTGAACGCGGACGGCCAGCCGGTCGTGCTCGGCGGCATCGAGAAGATGTCGAAGTCGAAGAACAACGGCGTCGATCCGCAGTTGCTGATCGACCAGCACGGCGCGGATACCGCGCGCCTCTTCACGATGTTCGCGGCGCCGCCCGAGCAGCAGCTCGAGTGGTCGGGCGCGGGCGTCGAGGGCGCGAGCCGCTTCCTGCGGCGCGTGTGGGGGTTCGGCTTCGCGAACCAGGCGGTGCTGCGCGAGCGCGGCGCGTTCGACGCGGCGACCCAATCGGACGCCGACAAGGCCGTGCGTCGTGAAATCCATAGCGTGCTGAAGCAGGCCGATTTCGACTATCAGCGCTTGCAGTACAACACGGTCGTTTCGGCGGCGATGAAGATGCTCAACGCGCTCGAAGGCGCGAAGGAAGCGCAAGGCGCGGTGCTGCGCGAGACGTACGGCATTTTGCTGCGCGTGCTGTACCCGGTTGTGCCGCACGTCACGCATCAGCTGTGGAGCGAGCTCGGTTACGCCGGCGAATTCGGCGGTCTGCTCGATGCGGCGTGGCCGAAGGTCGACGAGCAAGCGCTCGAGCAAGCCGAGATCGAACTCGTGCTGCAGGTGAACGGCAAGGTACGCGGCGCGCTGACGGTTGCAAAGGACGCATCGCGCGAGGCGATCGAGCAAGCCGCGCTTGCGCACGAGATGTTCGAGAAGTTCGCCGAAGGCCGTCCGCCGAAGAAGGTCATCATCGTGCCGGGCCGCCTCGTGAACATCGTGGCCTAAGAATGAGCCGGGTGCCGCGCGGCGGGTTTCGCCGCGCGCCTCGCCACTGCGAACCAAGGAGGTCATGTGACTCGCAGATCGTTTTTGACGCTTGCGTGCAGCGTGATGGTGCTGTCCGCATGCGGCTTCCAGTTGCGCGGACAGCAGGACTACGCGTTCAAGCGGCTCGCCATTGCCGGCGCGCCGGCGCCGGTCGCGGCGCGCCTGACGCGCATGGTGCAGGGCGGCAGCGATACGGTGGTCGTCGAGTCGACGGCCAATGCGGATGCGATTTTGACGATGTCGGAAGGGCGTGGGGTCAGCACGCTGACGATGAACTCGCAGGGTCTCGTCGAAGAGTATGAAATCAGCTATTCGCTGAGCTACCAGCTTGTCGGCAAGGATGGAACCGTTCTGATCCCGCAGAGCATGATTGCGTTGAATCGGGCCATGACGTATAGCAACCAATACGCAACGGCAAAGGGTGCGGAGGTCGATTTGCTGATTGCCGACATGCAGAACGATGCCGTCGATCAGCTCACGCGCCGGCTTTCACTGGTGCGCTCGCTGCATCCGGCGCCGGGGCAGCAAGTGCCTTCTGTTGCGCCGCGCATCCCGTTGCCGTCGCCGCCGCTTTGATCGGTTCTTTTATTCGATATCGCTAATCGCACGCCCTCATGCAATTGCGACTTGACGCTCTCGAACCGCATCTCGCGAAGGGACTGGCGGGCCTGTACGTCGTGTACGGCGACGAGCATCTGCTCGCCCAGGAGGCGTGCGACCGCATCCGCGCGACGGCTCGCGCAGCAGGCTTCACCGATCGCTCGGTGTTCACCGTCGAGCGCGGTTTCGACTGGAGTTCGCTGCTCGGCGCGAGCCAGTCGATGTCGCTGTTCGGCGACCGGCAACTCGTCGAGTTGCGCATCCCGTCGGGAAAGCCCGGCAAGGAAGGCGCCGACGCGCTGAAGACGCTCGCGTCGTCCGGCAATCCCGATGTGCTGACGCTCGTCACGCTGCCGCGTCTCGATGCGGCGACGCAGAAAGCCGCTTGGTTCACTGCGCTCGCCGACGCGGGCGTGGCGCTCAAGATCGATCCCGTCGAACGCGCGCAGCTGCCGAACTGGGTGGGTCAACGCCTGGCGCAGCAGGGCCAGCGCGTCGCCGCCGGCGAAGAAGGGCGGCGTGCGCTGCAATTCATCGCGGAACGCGTCGAAGGCAACCTGCTCGCCGCGCATCAGGAAATTCAAAAGCTCGGCTTGCTCTATCCGCAAGGTGTGCTGAGCTTCGAGCAAGTGCAGGACGCGGTCCTCAACGTCGCGCGCTATGACGTTTTCAAGCTGAACGAAGCGATGCTAGCGGGCGATGTCGGCCGGCTTGCGCGCATGCTCGACGGATTGAAAGGCGAAGGCGAGGCGGCGGTCCTGGTGCTGTGGGCGATCGTCGAAGAGCTGCGCACGTTGCTGCGCATCAAGCGCGGTGTCGAGGCGGGCAAGCCGCTGGCCATGCTGCTGCGCGAGAACCGTGTGTGGGGACCGCGCGAGCGGCTCGTCGGGCCGGCGCTGTCGCGCGTGACCGAATCCGCGTTGGAGAAGGCGCTGTCGCTTGCCGCGCGCCTCGATCGCCAGGTCAAGGGCTTGTCGGGCTCCGCGTCCGACCGTCGCAACGAGCTGCCGCCAAACCCATGGGACGGGCTGTTCGAACTGGCGATGACGGTTGCGGCGCCAGGCCGATCCGCGCCTCGCCCGCCATCGGGCACGCCGCCGCGACCGCCGGCACGACGCGCCGCCTGACGAATCACCGGCCGGCGACGCTGAGCGGAACGCGTCGCGCCACGCTACAATCGACTGCTAATCGGGTTCAGATGGAAGCGTCGATGTGCGACGCCGGTTTGCACGGCATCGTTTGACCGCTCGCCTGTTTCTGTATTTCCGCCAATTTGTATGCACGTGCCCTCATGCATTCGCGCGGCACGACGAGAATCACCATGGATATCGACCAATACATGACCGGCCTCGGCCGCCGGGCGCGCCAGGCATCGCGTGCGATGGCGCGAGCCACCACCGCGACGAAGAACGCGGCTCTCGAAGCGATCGCGCGGGGAATCGAGCGCGATGCACAGGCGCTGAAGGACGCGAATGCCCGCGACGTCGCGCGTGCCCGCGACAAGGGCCACGATGCCGCGTTTATCGATCGCCTGACGCTCTCGGACAAAGCGCTGAAGACGATGGTCGAAGGTTTGCGCCAAGTGGCGGCGTTGCCCGACCCGATCGGTGAGATCAGCAATCTGAAGTACCGCCCGAGCGGCATCCAGGTCGGCCAGATGCGCGTGCCGCTCGGCGTGATCGGGATCATCTACGAATCGCGCCCGAACGTGACGATCGATGCAGCCGCGCTGTGCCTGAAATCCGGCAACGCGACGATTTTGCGCGGCGGTTCGGAGGCGCTCGAATGCAACACGGCGCTCGCGAAGCTGATCGGCGAAGGGCTCGAAGCGGCTGGCTTGCCGCAAGACGCGGTGCAGGTGGTCGAGACGGCCGATCGCGCGGCGGTCGGCAAGCTGATCACGATGACCGAATACGTCGACGTGATCGTGCCGCGCGGCGGCAAGAGCCTGATCGCGCGCCTCATCGAAGAAGGGCGCGTGCCGATGATCAAGCATCTGGACGGTATCTGCCACGTCTATGTCGACGATCGCGCGGATCTCGCGAAGGCGCTGAAGGTTTGCGACAACGCGAAGACGCATCGCTACGGCACCTGCAACACGATGGAAACGCTGCTCGTCGCACGCGACATCGCGCAAAAGGCGCTGCCGCCGCTTGGTGCGATGTATGCGGAGAAGGGCGTCGAGCTCCGTGTCGATCCGGGGGCGCGCAACGTGCTGAGCGGCGCCCCGGGGATTGCGCCTGGCTCGCTCGTCGATGCAACCGAAGAGGACTGGCGCACCGAATATCTGGCGCCCGTGCTCGCGATCAAGGTTGTCGACGGTCTCGATGAAGCGATCGAGCACATCAACACCTACGGCTCGGCGCACACGGACGCGATCGTCACCGAAGACCACGACCGCGCGATGCGTTTCCTGCGCGAGGTCGATTCCGCGAGCGTGATGGTGAACGCCTCGACGCGCTTCGCCGACGGCTTCGAATACGGCCTCGGCGCAGAGATCGGCATTTCCAATGACAAATTGCACGCGCGCGGGCCCGTGGGCCTCGACGGGCTCACTTCGCTGAAGTACGTCGTGCTTGGGCATGGCGAAGCGCGTCAATAAGAAAAACGAACTCAGGCCGTCCGATGCTCTGGATCAAGACCTTTCACATTGTTCTGATCGCTTCCTGGTTTGCGGGCTTGTTCTATCTGCCGCGCATTTTCGTGAATCTCGCCATGGAAACGGAGCCGGCCGCGGTGCGGCGGCTCCTCGTCATGGCGCGCAAGCTGTATCGCTTCATGACGCTCATCGCGGTGCCGGCCATCGCGTGCGGGCTGTGGCTGTGGCTCGTGGTCGGGATCGGTCGCGGGCAGGGGTGGATCCATGCGAAGCTCGGCGTGGTCGTGCTGCTCGTGATCTATCACGCGTACTGCGGGCATTTGCTGGCTGCGTTCGAGCGCGGGGAGAACCGCCGGTCGGACAAGTGGTACCGCTTCTTCAATGAGCTGCCGGTGCTGGGCATGCTGGCGGCGGTGGCGCTGGTGGTGCTGAAGCCGTTCTGAGTGGGAAAGTCAGGCGCTACCCGCCTATGTCCCCGCGCCAATCCGCCTGCGCGTAATGGTCTCCTTGGCCTTCCCCAGTTTGTCGACAAGCTCGGGGCCGCGCTGCAGTGCCACCCCCACCGCCAAAATATCGCCGATCGCCAAATGCGACATACGCGATGTCATCGGCGAAAACACATCCGCCTCTTCGGCGATATTCGCGGAGAGACTCACGGTCGCGATCTGCGCGAGCGGCGAGTTGCTGTGTGTAATCGCGACGACCTTCGCGCCGCACGCGAGCGCCGAGCGCGCGGCGTCGACGATGTCGCGCGTGCGGCCCGTGTTGGAGATCGTCACGACAACATCACCCGCGCCCAGTAGCGCCGCCGACATCGAATAAGTATGAGGATCGGCGTAGGCCACGCTGGGGATGCCCAGGCGGAAGAACTTATGCTGGATATCCTGCGCGGCGATTCCAGACCCACCCGCGCCGTAGAACTCGATGCGCGACGCATGCGCGAGCAAGTCGATTGCTGCCGCGATGCTGTCCGTCGACAGGCTGTTGCGCACTTCGATCAGCGCGCCGATCGTCCGGTCGAAGACCTTGGCGATCACGCCCGGCGCGGGCTCATCGGGGCGCACGTCGCGATACACCGACGGCACGCCGTGCGCGATGCTTTGCGCCAGCCGGATCTTGAACTCGCGAAAACCGCTGCACCCGAGCGCATGGCAAAAGCGCGCGATCGTCGGCTGGCTGACGCCCGCGCGTTCCGCGAGCTCGGTCATCGCGAGATCGAGCACCTCGCGAGGGGCGTCGATCACGTAGTCGGCCAGTTTGCGTTCGGATGGGCGCAACTGCGCACGCATCGATTCGATTCTAGAGAGCATGGTGGGCGTAGCCGCGGCGCGCGGCGAGGCGAAATCGTTCGATAGAGTATCGTCGTTTTTGTGTAGAAAATCTACATATTCAGGTGTGGCCGCTTCCGCAGCCGCATGACGGTCCGATTCTTTTATGGTGCGCCGCACAAGCGAAGAGGCAGCGACATTGGTCAGCCGAGCGCCACAATGCCGGTATAAGGCAGTTCCACAATCCCCTCACATCCTGATTGATTGCATGTAGTTTTTCTACTAAACTCCTGACTTCCGGTCGAACTTGCGGCCGTCCTCACGATCCCATCTACTCGCGCGCCTCGCTGCCGCGCGGACTCTCAGGAGCGTCTGTCCATGGCCTCGCCGCATTCCACGCTGACCACCGTCACCAAGCGCATCGTCGAACGCAGCAAGCCGACGCGCGCGGCCTATCTCGCGCGCATCGACGCCGCGCAGGGCCGCTTCCCGGCACGCGGCGCGCTGTCGTGCGCGAATCTCGCACACGGTTTCGCGGGCCTCGAAGGCAACGACAAGCTCGTCATCAAGCAGATCCGCCAGCCGAATATCGGCATCGTGTCGGCGTACAACGAAATGCTGTCCGCGCACGCGCCGTACATCACGTACCCCGACATCATCAAGCAGGCCGCGCGCGAAAACGGCGGCGTCGCGCAATTCGCGGGCGGCGTGCCGGCGATGTGCGACGGCGTCACCCAAGGCAACGCAGGCATGGAGCTGTCGCTCTTTTCGCGTGAAGTGATCGCGATGAGCACGGCCGTCGCGCTCACGCACAACATGTTCGACGCGGCGCTGTGCCTCGGCATCTGCGACAAGATCGTGCCGGGCCTCCTGATCGGCGCGCTGCAGTTCGGCCATCTGCCGACGATCTTCGTGCCCGCCGGTCCGATGACGAGCGGCCTGTCGAACGATGACAAAGCCAAGATCCGCCAGCAGTTCGCGACGGGCAAAGTGGGACGCGATGCGCTGCTCGAGGCGGAATCGGCCGCTTACCATGGCCACGGCACCTGCACGTTCTACGGCACCGCGAACAGCAACCAGATGCTGATGGAGGTGATGGGCCTGCATCTGCCGGGCTCGGCGTTCGTTCACCCCCACACGCCGCTGCGCGACGCGCTCACGGCCGCCGCCGCGCGCCGGGTGCTCGATCTCACCGCCGAGCGCGGCAACTACACGCCGATCGGTCACGTCATCGATGAAAAGTCGATCGTCAACGGCATCGTCGCGCTGCTCGCGACGGGCGGCTCGACCAATCACACGCTGCACCTCGTCGCGATTGCACGCGCGGCCGGCGTCGTGATCGACTGGGACGACTTCGACGCGCTCTCGCAAGCCGTGCCGCTGCTCGCGAAGATTTACCCGAACGGCAAGGCCGACGTGAACCACTATCACGCCGCGGGCGGCATGGCATTCCTGATCCGCAATCTGCTGGAAGGCGGCTTGCTGCACGACGACGTGACGACGGTCGCCGGCAAGGGGCTTGCGCACTACACCGAGGAGCCGAAGCTGATCGACGGCCAATTGAAGTGGGTGCCGGGCGTCGCCGAGAGCGGGGATGCCAACGTGTTGCGCCCGATCGGCGAGCCGTTCCAGGCGGACGGCGGCCTGCGCCTGATGCAAGGCAAGCTCGGGCGCGGCGTGATCAAGATCTCGGCAGTCTCGCCCGATCATCGCAAGGTGACGGCTCCGGCGATCGTCTTCGATTCGCAGGAAGCTGTGCAGGAGGCGTTCGACAACGGCGAGCTGAAGCGCGATTTCGTCGCCGTGGTGCGCTTCCAGGGCGCGCGTGCGAACGGCATGCCGGAGCTGCACCGGCTGACGCCGCTGCTCGGCGTGTTGCAGGATCAAGGTTTCCACGTTGCGCTCGTCACCGACGGGCGCATGTCCGGCGCGTCGGGCAAAGTCCCGGCGGTGATCCACGTCTCGCCCGAGGCGCTGCTGGCCGGCCCGCTCGGCAAGGTCCGCACGGGCGACACGATCGTGATCGACGCCGAAGCGGGCGTGCTCGACGTCGAGGTCGATGCGAACGAATGGGCCGCACGCGAAGTGGCCGCGCCCGCGCATCAGGCGGAAAACGAAGTCGGCTTCGGCCGCGAATTGTTCGGCGTCTTCCGTTCGGCCGCGGCGCCGGCGGAAATGGGCGCTTCGGTGTTCGGTCCGCTCGTCGGCGAGACGGCTGAACAAGCGGCTCATGTACGTCAATGACGCACACCCATAAGGAGGCATGCAAATGAAGACGGTTAGCGAAATCGTACGTCTGGGTCCTGTGATTCCGGTGCTGGCATTCGACTCGGCCGAGCAGGGCGAGCACGTGTCGCGCGCGCTCCACGCAGGCGGCGTGAAGGTGCTCGAAATCACGCTGCGCACGGAGGCCGGGCTGCAAGCGATCGAGCGCGCGAGCCAGCTGGCGCCCGATATCGTCGTCGGCGTCGGCACGATCACGAAGCCCGCGCAGTGCGCGCTCGCCAAGAAGGCCGGCGCGCAGTTCGGCGTGTCGCCGGGGCTCACCAAGGAGATGCACCAGGCCGCGCAGGACGCCGGTCTGCCGCTTTTGCCGGGCGTGATGACGCCGTCGGACATCATCGTCGCGATGGAGCTCGGCTACGAGATCGTCAAGTTCTTCCCCGCGCAGCAGGCGGGCGGCGTGCCGATGCTGCAAGCGTTCTACGGGCCGTTCCCGACGCTGAAGTTCTGCCCGACGGGCGGCATTACCGCGGAATCTGCGCCGACCTTCCTGGCGCAGCCGAACGTGGTCTGCGTCGGTGGATCTTGGCTCACGCCGAAGTCCGCGCTCGCCGCCCAAAACTGGGACGAAGTGACCCGCCTCGCGCACGCCGCCACCGAGCTCGCCGCGCATCGCAATTGACCTCGCAGCGTTTCCGCGAGCCAGGTTTCATCTCAAAACCCTCCCAAACGGGCTTTTTGCCCGGTTTGGTGAGGGTTTTTGCTTATGGAACCGGTTCTATCCTCAAAGATTAATCAAAAGTAGAATTCAGCGTTCTTGCATTCGCAAGGCAAGAACGCTTTGCCGCGTCGTGGCGAGGTGCGGCGCGTTGTACGCTAGCGATCGTTGTGCGCGCCGTTTCGCGCCCCCGGCCGAATAATCAAAAAGGAGGAGCTTCATGGGAGCTGTCCAAGGCAGCATGCTGCTGGTCTATACGGTGATCGCCATCGCGGCGCTGATTCTCTTGATCGCCCGCTACAAGGTCTATCCGTTCCTGGTGCTGATCATCGTGTCGCTGCTGCTCGGCCTGGCGGTCGGCATGCCGATGGACAAGATCGTGAAGTCGTTCGAAGCCGGCACGGGCGGCACGCTCGGTCACATCGCGATCGTGGTCGGCTTGGGGACGATGCTCGGCAAGATGATGGCGGAGTCGGGCGGTGCCGAGCGCATCGCGACCACGCTGATCCGTTGGTTCGGCGAAAAGAACATTCACTGGGCGATGATGTTCGTCGCGATCATCGTCGGCCTGCCGGTGTTTTTCGAAGTCGGCTTCGTGCTGCTGATTCCGATCGCGTTCAACGTCGCCAAGCGCACCGGCAAGTCGTTGCTGCTGATCGGCTTGCCGATGGTGGCGGGGTTGTCCGTTGTCCACGGGCTGATTCCGCCGCACCCGGCCGCGCTGCTTGCGGTGCAGGCGTACGGCGCCGACATTGGCAAAACGATCGCGTACGGCCTTATCGTCGGCGTGCCGACGGCCATCGTCGCCGGTCCGCTCTTCGCGTTGCTCATCCATCGGCACGTGAAGCTGCCGGAGAACAACCCGCTCGCTGCGCAGTTTGTCGATACGCATGCCCAAGCGAGCGGGCGCGAGCTGCCCGGCTTCGGCATCACGCTGTTCACGATTCTGCTGCCGGTGATCCTGATGCTCGTCGGCAGCTGGGCCGATCTCGTCTTCACGCCCAAAACGCTGCCGAACAATCTGCTGCATTTCGTCGGCAACTCGGACGTCGCGCTCTTGATCGCGGTGCTCGTGAGCTTCTGGACGTTCGGCGTGCGACGCGGGTTCAATCGCGACCAAATCCAGAAATTCTGCAGCGAATGTCTCGCGCCGATCGCGGGCATCACGCTGATCGTCGGCGCGGGCGGCGGTTTCGGCGGCGTGCTGCGCGACAGCGGTATTTCGACCCAGATCGTCGAGACGGCGAAGCACGCCCATTTGTCGCCGCTCTTGCTCGGCTGGCTGGTGGCCGCGCTGATTCGTCTGGCAACCGGCTCGGCGACCGTCGCGATGACGACGGCTTGCGGCGTCGTCGCGCCTATCGCGTCGGCGAGCGGCATCGTCGTGAAACCGGAGCTGCTCGTGCTCGCGACGGGTTCCGGCTCGCTGATCTTCTCGCACGTGAACGACGGCGGCTTCTGGCTGATCAAGGAGTACTTCGGGATGACGGTGGGGCAGACCTTCAAGACCTGGTCGCTTTGCGAAACCATCATCTCGCTGTTGGGTTTAGGCTTGACCTTCGCGCTCGCGACGGTGCTGTAACGGGTATTGGGATTTAGGAGCAGGAAATGATTTATATCGTGATGGGTGTGTCGGGGGCGGGCAAGACGCGGATTGGCGAGCTGTTGGCGGAGCGTCTGTCGTGCAGCTTTACGGACGGCGACGCTTTCCACAGCGAAGCGAACAAAGAGAAGATGCACCGCGGCATTCCCTTGACCGACGACGACCGCTGGCCGTGGCTCAAGACGATTCGCGCCGCGATCGAAGACAAGCAGCGCGCGGGCGAGACGGCGGTGTTCACGTGCTCGTCGCTCAAGCGCTCGTATCGCGACGTCCTGCGCGGCGGCAATTCCGATGTTCGCTTCGTCTATCTGAAGGGGACGTTCGAGGTGCTCAAGGCGCGGCTCGGCGCGCGTACCGAGCACTTTTTCGACGCGTCGCTGCTGCAAAGCCAGCTCGATACGCTCGAGGCGCCGGGGACGGACGAGGCGATCGAGGTGAGTATCGATCCCACGCCGGAGCAGATCGTCGACAACGTGGTGGCGCAAATCCAGCCACGTTAGGCGACGTTGAAAATCAACGGCTTTCGCGGCCGAGAACGACAAAAGGCGCTCCGAGGAGCGCCTTTTGTCGGTGAGCCGTCTAGCGCGTACTAGTCTAGACCGGCTGCTCAAGCCGTCAGCCGATCCGCTTCGCCAGCTCGACGGCCTTGCCGACGTAAGAAGCCGGCGTCATCGCAAGCAGCCGCTCCTTCGCATCGGCCGGAATCGCCAGGCCGCCGATGAACTGCTGCAGCGCTTCGCGCGTGATGCCCTTGCCGCGCGTCAGCTCCTTCAACTGCTCGTACGGGTTCTCGATGCCGAAGCGGCGCATCACCGTCTGCACCGGCTCGGCGAGCACTTCCCAGCAGTTGTCGAGGTCGTCGTTCAGGCGCTGCGGATTCACTTCGAGCTTGTCGAGGCCGCGGTTCAGCGCGTCGTATGCGAGCAGCGAGTAGCCGAACGCGACGCCCATGTTGCGCAGCACGGTCGAGTCCGTGAGGTCGCGCTGCCAGCGCGAGACCGGCAGCTTGTCGGCGAGGTGGCGCAGCGTCGCGTTCGCGAGACCGAAGTTGCCTTCGGAGTTCTCGAAGTCGATCGGATTGACCTTGTGCGGCATCGTCGACGAACCGATTTCGCCGGCCTTGGTCTTCTGCTTGAAGTAGCCGAGCGAGATGTAGCCCCAGACGTCGCGGTCGAGGTCGAGCAGGATCGTGTTGGCGCGCGCGATCGCGTCGAAGAGCTCGGCCATGTAGTCGTGCGGCTCGATCTGGATCGTGTACGGATTGAACGTGAGCTTCAGGCGCTGCTCCACGACTTCGCGCGAGAACGCTTCCCAGTCGAACTCGGGATACGCAGACAGATGCGCGTTGAAGTTGCCGACCGCGCCGTTCATCTTGCCGAGCAGTTGCACGGCGGCGATGCGGTCGATCGCGCGCGCGAGACGCGCAGCGACGTTCGCGATTTCCTTGCCGAGCGTCGTCGGGCTGGCGGGCTGGCCGTGCGTGCGCGAGAGCATCGGCTGCTCGGCGTGCGCGTGCGCGAGCGCGACGAGGCGCTGGTGCACCGAGCGCAGCGCCGGCAGGACCACGTGCTCGCGCGCGCCGGCGAGCATCAGGCCGTGCGACGTGTTGTTGATGTCTTCCGACGTGCACGCGAAGTGGATGAACTCGCTCGCACGCTCCAGCTCCGGCTGGCCCTTCACCGATTCCTTCAGCCAGTACTCGACGGCCTTCACGTCATGGTTCGTGACGCGCTCGATATCCTTGATGCGCGCGGCGTCGTGCGCGGTGAAGCGCTCGACCAGCTGCAGCAGGAACTGCTCGGACGCTTCCGAGAAGCGCGGCACTTCGGCGAAGCCGGCGCGCGACAGCGCGATCAGCCAATGGACTTCGACCGTCACGCGATGGCGCATGAACGCGGCTTCGGAGAGCCAGTCGCGCAGCGCCTCGGTCTTGGCGGCGTAGCGGCCGTCGAGCGGCGACAGGGCGGTGAGGGCGAAGAGGGTGTCGGGGCGGGTGTCGGACATGATGAGGGCGGGACGGCTCGATGGCCGGTTAGAACAGGGGAGAACCGCGAATTTTACCACTGGCGCGGGTCGCTTTCCCCCGCGCGGGCGCCGGTAAAATGCCGACTTCTCTCGGCATCGCTCGCTTGACGCAAAGGCTCGCATGGAACTGAAATGGCTCGAAGACTTCGTATCGCTTGCGGAGACGCGCAGCTTCAGCCGCTCGGCGGAACAGCGCCATGTCACGCAGCCGGCGTTTTCGCGGCGCATCCAGGCGCTCGAGGCATGGCTCGGCACGGAGCTCATCGATCGCTCGGTGTATCCGACGCGCCTCACGCCCGCCGGGCAAGTGTTCTACGAGCAGGCGCTCACGATGCTCTCGCAGTTCCGCGAGGCGCGCACCGTGCTGCGCGGACACACCGGCGCGCCGGCCGCGACGATCGAATTCGCGGTGCCGCATACGCTCTCGCTCACGTATTTCCCGCGCTGGCTGCAGCGCATCGAGGCACAGATGGGCCAGGTGCATGCGCGCCTGCGGGCGCTGAATGTGCACGATGCGGTGCTGTCGCTGGTCGAGGGCGGCTGCGATCTGGTGATGGGCTATCACCATCCGAGCCACCCGGTCGCGCTCGACCCCGCGCGCTACGACATGCTGACGCTCGGCACCGAGCCGATCAGCCCTTTCTCGGCGCCGTCGCGCCCCGGGCGCGCACGCTACACGCTGCCCGGCACGCCGGACGCGCCGGTGCCGTATCTCTCCTACACCCCGAACGCGTACCTCGGGCGCATGACGGAAGTGATCATTGCCAACGCGCCGGCGCGGCTCTATCTCAACCGCGTCTACGAGACCGACATGGCCGAAGGGTTGAAGGCGATGGCGCTCGCCGGTCACGGCGTCGCGTTCTTGCCGCATAGCGCGGTCGAAGACGCGGTGGCCAGCGGCAAGCTGATCCGTCTCGATCGGACCGCGCGCGGCGCGGGCGCGAATTCGTTCACGCTGACGATGGAGATCCGCCTCTACCGCGACAAGCTCGCGGCATCCGGAGACGAGCCGAGACAAGCGCTCGTGCGCCGCCTTTGGGACGTCGTGACGCAGGAACTGGCGCAGCCATCCGCATAAAGTCACAGCCTGGTCTATCCCGTGCCGCGCGGGGCTCCCGACGCGAGGGAGGGCCCCGAACCTGCTCATCCTTAACGCTTCGCGGCGGCTCATATCACGCCAGAAGCCCCCAAACATCGTTATGCGAGAAAAGCATAATGGGATGATCAATCGGCATTGGATTTCGGAAATCGCCTTCTCGACAATTGCGGTCACCTGTTGACCGTCGGAGATTTCATGTCCTCGCAATTGCAGTCCTCGTCCGCTGCGCAATCCATTCCCTCGTATCTGCATAGCGACGATCTCGGCCCCTGGGGCAACTATCTGCAACAAGTCGATCGCGTCGCGCCTTACCTCGGCTCGCTGTCGCGCTGGCTCGAAACGCTGAAGCGTCCGAAGCGCATTCTCGTCGTCGACGTGCCCATCGAACTCGATAACGGCACCGTCGCGCACTTCGAGGGCTATCGCGTGCAGCACAACGTGTCGCGCGGCCCGGGCAAGGGCGGCGTGCGCTACCACCAGGACGTGACGCTCTCCGAAGTGATGGCGCTGTCCGCCTGGATGTCGGTCAAGAACGCTGCGGTGAACGTGCCGTACGGCGGCGCGAAGGGCGGTATCCGCGTCGATCCGCGCAAGCTGTCGCGCGGCGAGCTCGAGCGCGTGACGCGCCGCTACACGAGCGAAATCGGCATCATCATCGGACCGAACACCGACATCCCCGCTCCGGACGTGAACACGAACGAGCAGATCATGGCGTGGATGATGGACACGTACTCGATGAACCAAGGCCAGACGGCCACGGGCGTCGTGACCGGCAAGCCGATCACGCTCGGCGGTTCGCTCGGCCGCAAGGAAGCGACCGGCCGCGGCGTGTTCGTGGTGGGCACGGAAGCGGCGCGCCGCGTCGGCCTCGAGGTCGAAGGCGCGCGCATTGCGGTGCAAGGCTTCGGCAACGTGGGCGGCATCGCGGCTCGCCTGTTCCAGGAAGCAGGCGCGAAGGTCATCGCCGTTCAGGACCACACCGGCGCGATCTACAAGTCGTCGGGTCTCGACACCGTGGCGCTGCTCGATCACGTCGCAGCGAAGGGCGGCGTGGGCGGCTTCCCTGGCGCCGACCCGGTTTCGAACGACGAGTTCTGGACCATCGAGACCGACATCCTGATCCCGGCCGCGCTCGAAAACCAGATCACCGAAAAGAACGCATCGAAGATCAAGACGAAGATCATCGTGGAAGGCGCGAACGGCCCGACCACGACGGCAGCCGACGACATTCTGCGCGACAAGGGCGTGCTCGTGATCCCGGACGTGGTCGCGAATGCCGGCGGCGTGACGGTGTCGTACTTCGAATGGGTGCAGGACTTCTCGAGCTTCTTCTGGACCGAAGAAGAGATCAACCAACGTCTCGAGCGCGTGATGCGCGAAGCGTTCGCCGCCGTGTGGCAAGTGGCGAGCGAGAACAACGTGTCCGTGCGGACGGCGGCGTTCATCGTCGCGTGTAAGCGGATTCTGATGGCGCGCGAAATGCGCGGCCTGTACCCCTGATCCCCTGCTGATCGAAAGATCGGAACCTACCGGCGCGGTCCACAAGACCGCGCTAGCACCTGAGAGGCGGGCGGCATCGATAAGATGCCGCCCGTTTGCGTTTTTGAGGCGGCGGCGCGCTCTCGAAAAGCGCCATGCCTTTCGGTTTATAAATTTCTTGCTTTCAATTACATTACTTTGCTACGCTTGCTCGCTTCCGGCCAAGGAGACTGAGGAAATGAAGACCAAACAAGCGGCATGGGTGCTGACTGCGTTGGGACTGATCGCATGCGGCGCACAGGCGCAAGACGCGGGCACGCTGAAGAAAATCAAAGACACGGGCGTGATCTCGCTCGGCCACCGCGAATCGTCGATTCCGTTTTCCTACTACGACGAGAAGCAGAACGTGACCGGCTACTCGTACGAGTTTCAGATGAAGGTGGTCGACGCCGTCAAACAGAAGCTCAACATGCCGAACCTGAAAGTGAAGCTGACGCCTGTCACGTCGCAAAACCGGATTCCGCTCGTGCAGAACGGCACCGTCGACATCGAGTGCGGCTCCACGACCAACAACGCTGAGCGCCAGCAGCAAGCCGCGTTCTCGAACACGATCTTCGTGATTGGCACCCGCCTGATGACGAAGAAAGACTCCGGCATCAAAGACTTCCCCGACCTGAAAGGCAAGACCGTCGTGACGACGGCCGGCACCACGTCAGAACGCTTGCTGCGCAAGATGAACCAGGACAAGAACATGGGGATGAACATCATCAGCGCGAAAGACCACGGCGATTCCTTCCTGACACTCGAGACCGGCCGCGCCTCCGCATTCATGATGGACGACGCACTGCTCGCTGGCGAGCGCGCGAAGTCGAAGAATCCCGACCAGTACGCCATCATCGGCACGCCGCAGTCGCATGAAGCGTACGGCTGCATGATGCGCAAGAACGATCCCGAGTTCAAAAAGGTCGTCGACGAGGCGATCGCGCAGGTCCAGACGTCCGGCGAGGGCGACAAGATCTACAAGCGCTGGTTCGAATCGCCGATTCCGCCAAAGGGCCTCAACCTGAACTTCCCCGAAAGCGACGACATGAAGGCGCTCTTCAAGAGCCCGAACGACAAGGCGATCGACTAAACCCCGCTGCACTACGCATTGAATGAGACGGACAGAGGGTCACGCCTCTCCCGTCTTTTTTATCGGCCCGAGTGAGTGTTTCACCTCTGACTCCGGCCCCACGCAACGCTGGAGTCTCGTCATGTCTTATCACTGGAACTGGGGCGTTCTGCTAAGCCCGGTCTCCACCGGTGAGCCCACCACCTATCTCGGCTGGCTCATCTCCGGGCTTGGGGTCACGGTCAGCGTGTCGCTCGTCGCGTGGGTGATCGCGCTCGTCGCCGGCTCGTTCTTCGGCGTGCTGCGCACCATGCCGAACAAGCGGCTGGCGGCGATCGGCACCGTCTATGTCGCGATCTTTCGCAACATTCCGCTGATCGTGCAGTTCTTCATCTGGTATCTCGTCGTGCCGGAGTTGCTGCCCGCGTCGGCCGGCAACTGGCTCAAGCAGTTGCCGCCGGGCGTGCAGTTCTTCTCGGCGTCGATCGTGTGTCTCGGCCTTTTCACTTCGGCGCGCGTCTGCGAGCAAGTGCGCTCGGGCATCGAGGCGTTGCCGCGCGGGCAGCGCGCGGCCGGGCTCGCGATGGGCTTCACCGAATGGCAGACGTATCGCTACGTGCTCTTGCCCGTGTCGTACCGGATCATCGTGCCGCCGCTCACGTCCGAGTTTCTCAACATCTTCAAGAACTCGGCGGTGGCGTCGACGATCGGTTTGCTCGATTTGTCCGCACAGGCGCGGCAGCTTGTCGACTACACGGCGCAGACCTATGAGTCGTTCATCGCGGTGACGCTCGCCTATGTGCTCATCAACCTCGTCGTGATGAATCTCATGCGCTGGCTCGAACGCCGGACCCGGCTGCCCGGGTACATCGGAGGGAAGTGATGCATCATTTCGACTGGAGCGGTATTCCGGGCGCGCTGCCCACGCTGTGGACCGGCGCCGTCGTCACCTTCAAGATCACCGTGCTCGCGATCGTTGTCGGCATCGTGTGGGGCACGGTGCTCGCGATCATGCGGCTCTCGGGCGTGAAGCCGCTGCAATGGTTCGCGCACGGCTACGTGACCGTGTTTCGCTCGATCCCGCTCGTGATGGTCCTGTTGTGGTTTTTCTTGATCGTGCCGCAGGTGTTGCAGAATGTGCTCGGGCTCTCGCCCGACATCGACATTCGTCTCGCCTCTGCAATGGTGGCGTTTTCGCTGTTCGAGGCCGCGTATTACTCCGAGATCGTTCGCGCCGGCATCCAGGCGGTGCCGCGCGGGCAGGTCAACGCGTCGTTCGCGCTCGGCATGAACTACGCGCAGGCGATGCGCCTGGTCGTGCTGCCGCAAGCGTTTCGCGCGATGGTGCCGCTCTTGCTCACGCAAGCGATCGTGCTGTTTCAGGACACTTCGCTCGTCTATGTGATCAGCCTCGCTGATTTCTTCCGCACGGCAACGAATATCGGCGACCGAGACGGGTCCGCCGTCGAGATGGTACTGTTCGCGGGTGCGTGTTATTTCGTGATCTGCGTGATCGCGTCGGGCCTCGTCAAAGGTCTTCAGAAAAAGGTCGCAAGATGATTTCCATTAAGAACGTGTCGAAGTGGTACGGTCATTTTCAGGTGTTGACCGACTGCACGACGGAGGTGAAAAAAGGCGAGGTGGTCGTGGTGTGCGGGCCGTCGGGCTCCGGCAAGTCGACGCTCATCAAGACCGTGAACGGTCTCGAGCCGTTCCAGCAGGGCGAAATTCGGATCGACGGCCAGTCGGTCGGCGACAAGAAGACCAATCTCTCGAAGCTGCGCTCGAAGGTCGGCATGGTGTTTCAGCACTTCGAGCTGTTTCCGCATCTGTCGATCATCGATAACTTGACGCTCGCGCAGATCAAGGTGCTCGGCCGCTCGACGGACGAGGCCACCGAGAAGGGGGGCAAGCTGCTCGATCGCGTCGGGCTCAAGGCGCATGCCGAGAAGTTTCCTGGACAGCTTTCGGGTGGCCAGCAGCAGCGGGTGGCGATTGCGCGCGCGCTGTCGATGGACCCGATCGCGATGCTGTTCGACGAACCTACGTCGGCACTCGATCCCGAGATGATCAACGAAGTGCTCGACGTGATGGTCGAGCTCGCGCAGGAAGGCATGACGATGATGTGCGTGACGCACGAAATGGGCTTCGCGAAGAAGGTCGCGCATCGCGTGATCTTCATGGACAAGGGGCTCATCGTCGAAGACGACCGCAAGGAGGATTTCTTCGCGAATCCGAAGTCGGATCGGGCGAAGGATTTTCTGGCGAAGATCCTGCATTGATGGCGTGTGGCGAGCTGCCCGTCGCGGCAGCGATTCGCTAGCCGCAAAACCAAAGAGCCGCTTCCTGGGAAGCGGCTCTTTTGCATGAGGCGTTTCGTTCTAACGGCGCGCTAATGCGGTGTCACGACTCGCACGCTGCGGCATCGTCCGATTCGATATCGAGTTCGGCCGTCGCGGGCAGCATCGATGCCGACGCCGTTTCGTCGCACTCGGGATTGCGCGCTTTGTCGAGCACGAATTGCGGCACCGGGATATGGGTTCGCGCGACGACGTCGCCATCCTGGAACATCAGCAGATCGCCCGGTTGGAACGCGGTCCAGACTTCGTTATCCGTGAGCGGCTTCGTGGCAATCACGGCGACGCGATCTTCCGGCGTCGTATATTTCGCGAAATCGATCGACATGTCCGCATCGATCAGATGCGCCGTCGAAAACGGCCAGCTCCGCACGAGGTAATGCAGATGCGTCGAGCAGTGCGCAAAGAGCGCCTGCCCGTTCGACATCAGGAAGTTGAACACGCCGTATTGCGTGATCTCGCGCGTGAGCGTGCCGAGCGCTTCGAACAACTCGGGAAGCGGCGGCTGCGAGCCGGGAAACGCCGCACGCAAGCCGTGCATCAAGGCACAGAACGCGAGTTCGCTGTCGGTCGTTCCGACCGGCTGATACACGCCGTTCATCGCCGGACAATAGTCCTTCAAGTCGCCGTTGTGCGCGAAGATCCAATGACGCCCCCACAGTTCGCGCATGAACGGATGGCAGTTTTCCAGCAGGATGTGCCCTTGCGTCGCCTTGCGGATGTGCGCGATCGTGTTCTTCGACTTGATCGGATAGCGCTTGACCATCTCGGCGATCGGCGAGGTGGCCGACGATTGATGGTCGATGAAGAGGCGGCAGGCTTTATCTTCGAAGAACGCGATGCCCCAGCCGTCGGCATGGTGATCGGTGACGCCGCCACGCGCCGCAAAGCCGGTGAAAGAGAACGTGACATCCGTCGGCGCGGCGCAGTTCATTCCGAGAAGTTGGCACATGGTGCAGATAAAGCGAAGCGTGTGAGGCGGGCTTGCCAACGAGCGAACCCGCAGCTGAGTCGCTAGGTGAACCCGTTACAATATGTTTTTTAAAGCATATCACCGAGCCCCAAGCGGCCAAAAGCGAATTTCCCGGTGTCGCGGCGCGCGCGTTGCAGTTTTTCCACGTTGCCGGCCGGGTTATTCGCGCAAGGCTTGTTGCGCTAGGGGCGCTGCGCTTGCCACTCTCGTTATTCCCTCGCCATGACTGCTTCCATTCCTTCTTCCATCGCCGCGTCTGCCGGCGCCGCGCAAGACACGCTCACCTTTGCCCGTCCCGACGACTGGCACCTGCACGTGCGCGACGGCGCGATGCTCGCGGCCGTGCTGCCGCACACGGCCCGCCAGTTCGGCCGCGCGATCATCATGCCGAATCTGAAGCCGCCCGTGACGACGACGGAGCAGGCGCAGGCGTATCGCGAGCGCATTCTGGCCGCGCTGCCGGCCGGCGCAAAGTTCGAGCCGCTGATGACGCTCTATCTCACCGACAACACGCCTCCCGACGAGATTCGGCGCGCGCGCGAAAGCGGCTTCGTGCACGGCGTGAAGCTTTACCCGGCGGGCGCCACGACCAATTCGGACGCCGGCGTGACGAACCTCCTGAAATGCGCGAAGACGCTCGAGGCGATGCAGGAAGCCGGCATGCCGCTTTTGATTCATGGCGAGGTGACGGACCCGGCCATCGACTTGTTCGATCGCGAGAAGGTCTTCATTGACCGCGTGATGACGCCGTTGCGCCGAGACTTCCCGGCGCTCAAGGTCGTCTTCGAGCACATCACGACGAAGGACGCCGCCGACTACGTGCGCGATGCCGGTGTCGCGCCCGGACTGTTGGGCGCGACGATTACGGCGCACCATCTGCTCTTCAATCGCAACGCGATTTTCCAGGGCGGCATCCGTCCGCATTACTACTGCCTGCCTGTGCTGAAGCGCGAGACGCATCGTGTGGCGCTCGTCGAGGCGGCGACCTCGGGCAATCCGCGCTTCTTCCTCGGCACCGACAGCGCGCCGCACCCGAAGGGCCTGAAAGAGCACGCGTGCGGCTGCGCGGGTTGCTACACGGCGCTCCATGCGCTCGAACTTTACGCGCAAGCGTTCGACGAGGCGGGCGCGCTCGACAAGCTCGAAGGCTTCGCGAGCTTCTTCGGCGCGGACTTTTACGGGCTGCCCCGAAGCGAAGAACGGGTGACGCTGCGCCGCGAGACGTGGACGCTGCCCGCCGAGATCGAGGCAGGGGGCGCGCCGGTGGTGCCGCTGCGCGGCGGCGAGGAAATCGGCTGGCGACTGGTTTGAGCGTCTCGAGTTTCGAGCGCATCGATTGGTCCAGGCCGTGGTTTGCGCCGTTTGCCGAGCGCGGCGCGCGCTGGCAGCGAGCCGCGCTCGAGAGCGAAGCCGCCTATCTCGCCGAACTCAATCGCGACGCCTGCGCAAGCGGCCAGACGACTGGCCGCGGCAAGCCGCTGGCCTTTATCGCGCAGGACGACCTTCCGCCGGGCGCGGCCTACGAGGCGCATATCGGCGCAACAGGCTGCGTGCCGACCCGGCGCAACCTGCACGACTTTTTCAACGCGCTGATGTGGTTCACGTTTCCGCGCATCAAGGCGGCGCTGAATGCGCGGCAGTCGGAGGCGATCGACGAGCTGGGCATCGGCCCGACGCGCGGCGGGGTGCGCGACACCCTCACTTTGTTCGACGAAAACGCGCTGCTGTTCGCGACGGCCGATCCGTCGCTTGCCGAAGCATTACGCAACTTCGATTGGCACACATTGCTGGTCGAGAATCGTTCAGCGTGGGGCGAGCGCTGCGAGGTTCGCTCGTTCGGCCATGCGCTGCTGGAAAAGCTGATCGCGCCATACAAGGCGTGCACCGGACACGCCTGGATCGTCGAAGTGCCGAATGAATACTTCTCGTGGTCCGACGCGCAGCAACGTGCGTTACTCGACGAGACGACTAGCGCATCGATCGAGCGCGAGCCGCTGGCCAGCCGGATGTTCGCGCCGCTGCCCGTGCTCGGCATTCCGGGCTGGTGGCCTGCCAACGACGACCCCGCGTTCTACGACGACAAGCAAGTGTTCCGCTCAGGCCGCCGCGCGCGCTGAGCGGCGATGCTGCCGGCATCGCCGTCGGTCTGCGGCGAAGGGGCGCGCCAATCCAGCATGATAAAATCGCGGCTTGCAAAGCAGGCCAGGCAGTCGCGGCTTTTCCGGCTTCATGCCGGAGAGGGCGAGGAAAGTCCGGACTCCATAGGGCAGGGTGATGGCTAACGGCCATCCGTGGCGACACGCGGAACAGGGCAACAGAAAGCAAACCGCCGATGGCCCGGCTTAGCCGGGATCAGGTAAGGGTGAAACGGTGCGGTAAGAGCGCACCGCGGCTGCGGCGACGCAGTCCGGCACGGTAACCTCCACCCGGAGCAATTCCAAGTAGGCAGGCGCGCATCTTCGCGATGCAGGACGGGGCCCCCGTCTCGTCTGCGGGTAGGAAGCTTGAGCGCGTCAGCAATGGCGCGCCTAGAGGAATGGCTGCCACGCGCGCGGCGCTCTCGTAGCGCGGTGCGTGCACAGAATCCGGCTTATCGGCCTGCTTTGCCGCTCTAATAGAAAAGCCGGCGTCGATTGCGACGCCGGCTTTTACGCCCCGCGCAGCCGTGCTCAGTCGGCGACGATATCGAACGAATGCGTGAGTTCGGCCGTCTTTGCCATCATGATCGACGCCGAGCAGTACTTGTCGTGCGACAGGTTGATCGCGCGCTCGACAGTCGACGGATTCAGGTTCTTGCCCGTGACGGTGAAGTGAAAGTGGATCTTCGTGAAGACCTTCGGGTCTTCGCTCGCGCGCTCGGCCTTGAGCGTGACCGAGCAGCCGGAGATGTCCTGGCGGCTTTTCTTGAGGATCATCACGACGTCGTAAGCGGTGCAGCCGCCGGTGCCGAGCAGGACCATTTCCATCGGCCGCGGCGCGAGATTGCGGCCACCGCCCTCGGGCGCGCCGTCCATCGCGACGAGATGGCCGCTGCCGGTTTCCGCGGCGAACGACATGCCGTCCTGGCCCATCCAGCTTACTTTGCATTCCATGCTTGCACTCCAGCAAATCGGTAATTCGAGACAGGCATTGTAGCCCGCTGCCATGCGCGACGCCCGCCGCGATCTAAGCGAAAGCCATAGTCTTGACGGTGAGGGTCGATGTTGCTCGGCATCCTTCCGGAATTCTTTAGGGATTCCCCGCTCTCGTTAGGGGTTTTGCTCTAGTCTTCGCGGTGCCATGCTTGCGGGGAAATCTTCTACGCTATTGATTTTTAACAGTATTTCTCGAGTTTGAGTGCCTCTTTCTTTATTTCACATTATGAAGTTATATTTCGCAATATAAATCTTCTTGCGTCGCAAAAAGTGCGTTCGTATAATGCGACTCATTGGTTGTCGTTGTTCGGCAATCTCCGCATGTCTCCTCCACCCTCCTCCTTAGGTGGATTAAGCCCGAACCGAGCGTTCGGGCTTTTTTTCGTCTGTTCAATGCAGTTTGATTTACCGATGCGCGTCCGGCCTTTGGCCGAATCGGCGTCAGCGCGTGGCGGTGGCGAGAAGACTCAGCCCTTGATGGCCGCGAGATTCGCCTGCGCGGCGCGCAAGTCATCCATCTTCTCGCGCAGCGCGTGCTCCTTCTCCGCTACTTTGTCTTGCGCCTTGCCTATCTTCTCGGTGTCGCCGCCGGCCGTCGCCTCCTGTAGTTGGTGCCTTGCGCTATCGAGTTCGTTCTGCGCTTTGATCACGTCTTTCTGGCCATTGCGCGCCTTGCGTTCGGCGCGCGTGTACTGGGCCTCGTCCGTGCATTTGGCCTTGGTCTGCTTCAATGCCCGTTGCAGCCCGGCGACCCGGTTGGTATTGCCTGCTTGCTTGGCGGCGTCGATTTGCGCCTGAAGCGCGTGGATTTTGACCGTGCACCTTTGGCTGTAGGCGGACGCGGCCGATGCGCTCAGCAGTGCGAGGGTCATAACAGCAGCGGTGAGGCATTTCTTCATTGTCGATTTCCTTCGCTTGGCACGACGAATACCGCGTCGCGGGGCCTGACGCCAAGCCGTCTTGCCGCGCGGGGAGCATTTCTGAAATTTTTTTGAAAGGTTCGACTTTAACCCAGGTCGCTTGAAGGGCGTCTCAAAAGAGACTGCGGCTTATCGGCGCGACGGCCACGCTTGGGCACGCGAAACCCCGATGCACTGCGCCGGCGAGCGCGATTTGCCGCCTGCGGCACGGGTAACTTGGAGCGCCGTGGGAATTTTTGACTCGCGCGCGGAATTTCATTTATAATTCAAGGCTTTTCCGCATCTATGCCCGCGGAAGAAGAACAGGGAGAGCCTGCACCGACGCCTCGATGCGCCAACTCAAGCAGGAAAAAAACACAGGGCACAGCATTTTTATTTGGATCGATCATGAAGACGTTTTCCGCAAAAGCCCATGAGGTGACGCGCGAATGGTACGTGATTGACGCGACGGATAAGGTTCTCGGCCGTGTCGCCAGCGAAGTGGCACGCCGTCTTCGCGGCAAGCATAAGCCTGAGTTCACCCCGCACGTCGACACCGGTGATTTCATCATCGTTATCAACGCCGGCAAGCTGAAGGTCACGGGCAACAAGACCTTGGATAAGAAGTACTACCGTCACTCGGGCTACCCGGGCGGCATCTATGAAACGACGTTCGGCAAGATGCAAGAACGCTTCCCGGGCCGCGCGCTCGAGAAGGCGGTCAAGGGCATGCTGCCGAAGGGCCCGCTCGGCTACGCGATGATCAAGAAGCTGAAGGTCTACGCCGAAGCCACGCATCCGCACTCGGCTCAACAGCCGAAGGCGCTCGAGATCTAAGGGGAGCCCACATGATCGGTAATTGGAACTACGGTACGGGCCGCCGCAAGAGCGCAGTCGCTCGTGTCTTCATCAAGGCAGGCAAGGGCGACATCGTCGTCAACGGCAAGCCCATCGCCGACTACTTCTCGCGCGAAACGTCGCTGATGATCGTGCGCCAGCCGCTGGAGCTCACGAACCACGCTACGACGTTCGACATCAAAGTCAACGTGACGGGCGGCGGTGAAACGGGTCAAGCCGGTGCGGTTCGCCACGGCATCACCCGCGCGCTGATGGACTACGACGCCACGCTGAAGTCGCAACTGTCGAACGCCGGCTTCGTGACGCGTGATGCACGTGAAGTCGAGCGTAAGAAGGTCGGCTTCCACAAGGCACGCCGCCGTAAGCAGTTCTCGAAGCGTTAATCGCTTTGGCGTTGCACCGGTTCAACGGGTGCGACGGTTGTACGAAAAAGCCGCCAGCGCGTATGCGCCTGGCGGCTTTTTTCATGGGTGGCCGGACGCGGCCCGAGGCGCAGCTCAGTGCTAAGAACCTATTGATTTCATGGACTTCGGCACGATATCGAGATCAGCCCTACAATAGCGCCTAGAAGCTTTTTTGGAGAGTTCGAATGAACGCTGTCACCGACACCCCCGTGACCGAGATGCCGAGTCCCTTCGTCTTTACCGACGCCGCGGCCGATAAGGTCAAGCAACTGATCGACGAGGAAGGCAATCCCGACCTGAAACTGCGCGTGTTCGTGCAGGGTGGCGGCTGCTCCGGCTTTCAGTACGGTTTTACGTTCGATGAGGCCATCAACGAAGACGACACCGTGATGAACAAGGGCGGCGTCCAGTTGCTGATCGATTCGATGAGCTATCAGTACCTGGTTGGCGCCGAGATCGACTATAAGGACGACATCAACGGCGCGCAGTTCGTGATCAAGAATCCGAACGCGACAACGACTTGCGGTTGCGGCTCGTCGTTCTCGGTCTGATAGATCGGGACGTCTGCTTGCCGGCTTGAGCCGGAAGCCGGGCAAGAAAACGGGGCAACAAGCCCCGTTTTTTCGTTGCTGGCGGGTTTAGCGCGGGTAGATCGCACCGAGCACGCGGTCGCCGGAGGCGCCCGTGACCGTCGGCAGGTTGCCCGGCGCACGGTCCACGCAGCGCATCGCGAGCCACGCGAACGCGAGCGCTTCCACATGATGCGGCGGCACGCCGAGCGCATCCGTCGTTTTTACCGGTACGCCGCAGACACCGCTTTGCGTGAGGGCGGTTTCGAGCGCCTTCATCAGTTCGGGATTGCGCGCGCCACCTCCACAAACGTAGACCGCCCGACAGTCCGACGCATGACGTTCGATTTCGCGTGCGACTGTCGTCGCCGTGAGCGCCGCGAGCGTGGCTTGCACGTCGGCCGGGCTGACCGACTCGAAGCTGCTTAGCTTGGCGTCGAGCCACTGCGCGTTGAACAGGTCGCGGCCCGTGCTTTTCGGCGGTGCGGCTTCAAAGAAAGGTTCGTCCAGAAGCGCGTTCAAGAGCGGTTGGTTCACGTTTCCGCTTGCCGCCAGCCGCCCGCCTTCGTCGAAGGGCGTGCCCAAATGCCGATGCGCCCATTCGTCGAGCAGCACATTGGCCGGACCGCAATCGAACCCTCGCACGTTGACTGCGCCACCCTGGCCGCTGCCGGCCGGGAGGATCGTGATGTTGCTGATACCGCCGAGATTGCAGACGACCCGCGTTTCATCCGCCGCGCCGAAGATCGTCGCGTGGAACGCAGGCACGAGCGGTGCGCCCTGACCACCCGCGGCGACGTCGCGGCTGCGGAAGTCGGCAACGACGTCGATATGGGTCATCTCCGCAAGCAGCGCCGGGTTGTTGATCTGGCGTGTGTAGCCTTTCTCCGGCCGATGGCGAATTGTCTGCCCATGCGCGCCGATCGCGCGCACTTGCTGTGGCGAGAGGCGTGCTGTGCGCAGCAACTCGTGGCAGCAGACCGCGTAGCGCGCAGCAAGCGCCGAGGCGGCAAGCGCCTCGCGTTCGATCTCGTTCTCGCCCGGTTGCTGGAGCGCGAAGAGCGCCTCGCGCAGCCCCTCGGCGAAGCCGACGAACGCTTCCGCCAGCACGACTGGCGGTTTGTCTGCCTCGAATCGGACCGCGACGCCGTCCACGCCATCCATGCTGGTGCCGGACATCAGCCCGAAATACACGCCGTCCGCGGGGTTCTTGACCGTGCTGTGCGCCACGTTTCGCTCCTGTCTATCGTTGTCGCCGCGGCGGCAGCAGACGGTTCGTAGCCGTCCGCCGCCGCCGCCTGCCGTTGGCTTGCGTCAGATTATCCTGGTTAGCGCGGCAATCGTTAAGCGTGGACGAAGGGGGCAGCCGCCAGATATGGGACAATCCTGGTTTTTGCAACGTCCCGATTACCTGTTCAAAGATGAGCACCGAGTCCACCTCCGCCAAGCCTGCCTCGCCATTTCCGATCACCGACGAGGTCCGTCACGCGCTGGACGTTACCAAGCGCGGCGTCGATGAACTGCTGATCGAAGAGGAGTTCGCGCAGAAGCTCGCGAAGAGCGCGGCGACCAGCACGCCGCTGCGTATCAAGCTCGGGCTCGATCCGACCGCGCCCGATATTCACATCGGCCACACCGTCGTGCTGAACAAGATGCGCCAGCTGCAGGACCTCGGGCACACGGTGATCTTCCTGATCGGCGATTTCACGTCGCTGATCGGCGATCCGTCGGGCCGCAACGCGACGCGTCCGCCGCTCACGCGCGAGCAGATCGAGTCGAACGCGAAGACCTATTTCGAGCAAGCCGCGCTCGTGCTCGATCGCGAGAAGACCGAGATCCGCTACAACAGCGAATGGTCGATGCCGCTCGGCGCCGACGGCATGATCAAGCTCGCGTCGCGCTACACGGTCGCGCGTATTCTCGAGCGCGAAGATTTCACGAAGCGCTTCCAGGGCGGCGTGCCGATCTCGATTCACGAATTCCTCTACCCGCTGATGCAGGGCTACGACTCGGTCGCGCTCAATGCCGATCTCGAACTCGGCGGAACCGATCAGAAGTTCAACCTGCTGGTCGGCCGCGAACTCCAGAAGCAGTACGGGCAGGAACAGCAGTGCATCTTGACGATGCCGCTGCTCGAAGGGCTCGACGGCGTCGAGAAGATGTCGAAGTCGAAGAACAACTACGTCGGCATCAGCGAGAAGCCCACCGACATGTTCGGCAAGCTCATGAGCATCTCGGACGTGCTGATGTGGCGCTACTTCGAGCTGCTGTCGTTCCGTCCGCTCGACGAGATCACGCAATTCCAGCGCGAAACCGAACAAGGGCGTAATCCGCGCGACTTCAAGGTGCTGCTCGCGCAGGAGATCGTCGCGCGTTTCCATTCGCAAGCCGATGCCGAGCGCGCGCTCGAAGATTTCAACCACCGCGCGAAGGGTGGTGTGCCGGACGATATTCCTTCGGTGACCCTTACCGGCGCGCCGCTCGCCATCGGGCAGCTGCTCAAGCAAGCGGGTCTTGTGCCGTCGACGAGCGAAGCGCTGCGCAACATCGAACAGGGTGGGGTGAAGATCGACGGCACGACCGTCTCCGACAAGGGGATCAAGGTCGAAGCCGGCGAATACGTCGTGCAGGTCGGTAAGCGCCGTTTTGCGCGCGTGACGTTGTCGGCCTGACGATGATCGCGCACGTCTTGCCCGTCGCTCTGTCACGCCGTCGTAGCCCGGGCCGCGCATGATCGCGCTGATTCAGCGGGTGAAGCATGCCGAAGTGCGTGTCGGCGAGCGCGTGACGGGCGCGATCGACGCAGGCTTGCTCGCGCTCGTCTGCGCCGAGCGCGGCGACACTGACGCAAGCGCGGAGAAGCTCCTCGCCAAAGTGCTCGGCTATCGCGTCTTCAGCGATGCCGCGGGCAAGATGAACTTGCCGGTGACGAACATCGACGGCGAGGGCCTCGCCGGCGGCCTGCTGCTCGTCTCGCAGTTCACGCTCGCCGCCGACACCAACAGCGGCTTGCGGCCCAGTTTCACGCCCGCCGCGCCGCCCGACGAAGGCAAGCGTTTGTTCGACTATTTCGTCGCGGCAGCGAGGGCGAAACATCCGGTCGTCGAGACCGGAGAATTCGGCGCCGATATGCAGGTCTCGCTCGTCAACGACGGCCCCGTTACGTTCTGGTTGCAAACGCGCGGCTAGGGCCTGTTACTCACTCTCACCCTAGCCTCATGCCTACCCAAGTCCTCTTCATCCGACACGGCGAGACCGACTGGAATCGCATCAAGCGCATTCAAGGCCATATCGACATTCCGCTTGCGCAAAGCGGCCTCGCGCAAGCACAGCAACTCGCGGCGCGCCTCGCGCGCGAGGCGCAATCGGGTGCCAAGCTCGATGCGATTTATTCGAGCGACCTGCAGCGCGCGCAGCAAACCGCGCAACCTGCGGCCGCCGCGCTGGGCCTGCCGCTGCAATTGAAGCCCGGCTTGCGCGAGCGCGCATACGGCGTCTTTCAGGGTCACGACAGCACGGAGATCGAGGCACGTTTTCCCGATGAGTACGCCGTCTGGCAGACGCGCGACCCGGGTTTCGCCCCCGAGGGCGGCGAGTCGTCCCGCGCGTTCTATCATCGCGTCGTGCACGCGGTAGAGTCGATCGTCGCCGGGCATCCGGCAGGGCGTATCGCATGCGTTGCGCACGGTGGCGTGCTCGACTGCGTATATCGCTTGGTCAACGGCCTACCGCTCGACGCGCCGCGCAACTACGCGTTACTCAACACGAGCATCAACACCGTCGAATTCGATGGCGGCCGCGCGCGGGTGCTCGCCTGGGCCGACATCGACCACCTCGCCAGCGGCAGCGATGACGACGGGTTCGTCAAAGACCCGGAGTTGTTTCGCTGATTACTCGTTGCTTCGAGTTTGCCTTGGCGCGTTTGCTGCGCAGTGGCCTCGAATGCTAGGACGAGCGAGCCGCGGCGCGCCGCCGCGCGCGCTTCGAAACACCGTTCACGAGCGCCCAGCGCATCAGCGGGGCGATCGCGTGCACGCCTGGCCGCACTAATAGGCGACGCGCTCCGGCAAATCGCTCGAAGCCGAGCATCCGTTGGGCCCAGTCCGGCAGAAGGTCCACACCGGCGTTCAGCATGAGCCTGCCGGCAGGGCGCATTGCGGCGCTAGGCGGCGGTGCGTTCATTAGAATTCTCACAACCTCATGCGTGCGTGGCCCCGCTTCGAGTTCGGATTGCATCGAGCTGAAGTACGCGTCGATTTCGACCTTGGAGCTTGGCACTTGCACTGCGCCGAGCATCCGCGCGATGCGGGCTGTTTCCGCGTAGTACTGATCCTGCGCCGCCAGCGGAAGCGAAGGATTCACATATCGCAGATGGGCGGCAAGAAAACTCGATACCTCGGCGACATGCACCCAAGTCAACAGCGCTGGATCGTTTGCTCGATACGGCCTGCCGTCCGGTGCGGTGCCGGTGACGCCGAGGTGGATCTGCTTCACGCGCTCGATCAGCGCCAGTGCATCGCTGCGGCTGCCGTAGGTGGTGCCGGAGATGAAGGTCGCGGTGCGGCGCAGGCGCCCGAGGATATCGGTGCGAAACGACGAGTGATCCCAGACACCTGCGAGCGCCAGCGGATGCAGCGCCTGGAGCATCAAGGCGCTGATGCCGCCGACCATCATCGACGTGAAATCGGCATGGACTTTCCAGCAGATGGCTTCCGGCCCGAACAGGCCGGGGTCTCCTGGCGGGGAAGCGTAGTCGAGTTTCGGGCCGCTGCCGGTCGTCAGGTGCGTGACGCCTTGCGCGAGTTTCGAGCGCAGCCGCTGGAGGAGCCGAGGGCCGCCTCTCGCGTGTTCTTCGTGGGGACTGCCTGCGTGATCGGACATCGTTGAAGCGCTCCGTGCCGAGGACCGGTCAGGCGTTTCCCGCGTCCCAGAGATTACGCGCCGGGCTCGACGAATCCGGCGCGGCGAGACCGAAGTGCCGGTAAGTCAGGAGCGTCGCCACGCGGCCGCGCGGCGTGCGCTGCAGGAAGCCTTGCTGAATCAGGTACGGCTCCAGCACGTCTTCGATCGTGTCGCGTTCTTCGCCGATGGCAGCCGCCAGGTTGTCGACGCCGACCGGGCCGCCGTCGAACTTGTGCAGGATCGCTTCGAGCAGCTTGCGGTCCATCAGATCGAAGCCGACCGGGTCGACATCCAGCATCGCGAGCGCGGCGTCGGCGACTTTGGCGGTGATGTTGCCGTCGGCCTTGACCTCGGCATAGTCGCGCACGCGACGCAGCAGGCGGTTTGCAATCCGCGGCGTGCCGCGCGAGCGTTTCGCGATTTCGAGCGCGCCGTCGGGATGGATCTGCGCGCCGAGCAGCGTTGCCGAGCGGCGCACGATGCGCGACAGCTGCTCGGCGTCGTAGAACTCGAGACGCGCGACGATGCCGAAGCGGTCGCGCAGCGGATTGGTCAGCATGCCGGCGCGCGTTGTCGCACCGACCAGCGTGAACGGCTGCAGATCGAGCTTGACGCTGCGCGCCGCCGGACCCTCGCCGATCATGATGTCGATTTGATAATCCTCGAGCGCCGGATACAGAATTTCCTCGACGACCGGCGAGAGCCGATGGATTTCGTCGATGAAGAGGACGTCGTTCGCTTCGAGGTTCGTCAGAAGCGCAGCGAGGTCGCCGGCGCGCTCCAGCACGGGGCCCGACGTTTGCCGCAAATTCACGCCCATTTCACGCGCGATGATGTGCGCGAGCGTGGTCTTGCCGAGCCCTGGCGGGCCAAACAGCAGCACGTGGTCGAGTGCTTCGGAGCGGCGTTTGGCCGCCTCGATGAAAATTTCCAGTTGACCGCGCACCTTTTCCTGCCCGACGTATTCGTCGAGCTGACGGGGGCGCAACGCGCGCTCGAACGCCTCTTCGTGCGACGACGTGGGCGTGGCGGAAATGATGCGTTCGGCGGCGAGTTTGTCGGTTTCGATCATGCTCGCATTGTACCGCGCAGGGCCTGTTCCGAAAGCTGGCCGAACGGCCTAGGACGATGGGTGTGAATACGCCCTAGGCCGAACGGCCGAATCGCGCGGAAAGCCGTGGCGTGCGAAGCTCGGTTCGTTGGCGCGGTTGCCGTGCGCTGCGGTTCAAGCGGATACCGCAACGCAATCGCTGCGCTTTACGCCTTCGACAGCGCCTTCAGCGACAGTTTGATGCCTTCGGACACTCCGGTGCCCGCCGGCACGTTCTTGATGGCCGCCAGCGCCTCTTTTTCGGAGTAACCCAATGCGAGCAGTGCGTTCAGGATATCGGTTGCGTGGTCGGATGCCGACGCCGCGGCGGCCATCGTGCCCAGGTCGGCGCCCAGCTTGCCCTTCAGTTCGAGGAGCAGACGTTCCGCCGTTTTCTTGCCGATGCCGGGCACGCGCGTCAGGCGAGCCGCGTCCTGCAGCGTGACCGCCTGGGACAGCTCATGCACGCTCATGCCCGACAGCACTGCGAGCGCCATTCGCGCGCCGATACCGGTGATCTTCAGCAGCTCGCGGAACGTCGAGCGCTCCTGCGCGGAGCCGAAACCGTACAGAAGGTGGGCGTCCTCGCGCACGATCAACTGGGTGAGCAGCACCACTTTTTCACCGGCCGAGGGCAGGTTGTAGAACGTGCTCATCGGCACGTCGACTTCGTAGCCGACGCCGTTGCAATCGACGAGCAGATGAGGCGGATTTTTTTCCAGCAGGACGCCGGCAATGCGACCGATCATGGCGAGTTCAATCGTGAGGGAAGCGGTGGGGGAATGCGCGAGTGTAGCGCAGCGCTAGAGCAATCAACCGATGAGCCGTCCGCGCCGCACTCGCAAGCCTTTTTTCGCGAGCGCGGGCGCGATACCGCCCAGCGTGTTGAGCGTATCGCCGCCGTGGGCGTGGCAGATCGCCATGCCGAGGGCATCGGCGGCATCGGTGCTGGGCACGCCGGAGAGGTTCAGCAAGCGCACGACCATCTGCTGCATTTGCTCTTTCGTTGCACGGCCGTAGCCCACCACCGCCTGCTTCAATTGCAGCGCGGTGTATTCGGCCACCGGCACGCCGCCCGCGACGAGCCCGCAAATCGCGGCGCCCCGCGCCTGGCCGAGCAGCAAGGTGGACTGCGGATTGACGTTGACGAACACCTTTTCGATGGCCGACTGATCGGGCCGGTGCTCGCGGATCAGCGTCGAGATTCCCTCGAAAATCGTGCCCAAGCGCTCGGGCAGTGCGGCATCGGCGGTCTTGATCACCCCGCTCGTCACATAGGTGAGCTGATGGCCGGTTTGGTCGATGATGCCGAAGCCGGTCACACGCAAGCCGGGGTCGATGCCGAGGATTCTCATGAAGCGCGAGGGGAGGAAAGTGCTTGCGATACTACAACGAATAGCGCGGCCGCTGACGAGCGCCGGGCAGCGGCAGCGACCGCGTCGCCGGAAAAGACACTGAAAATCGCGGCAACAAAAAACCCGGCTGCCGCAAAGCCGCCGGGTTTTTCGGTGGGCGCCGGGATCGCGCCGGGCTTAGTGGCGGAAGTGCCGCACGCCCGTCACCACCATCGCGATGTTGTGCTCGTCGGCGGCGGCGATCACTTCGTCGTCGCGCATCGAGCCGCCCGGCTGGATCACGCAGGTCGCGCCTGCCGCCACCACGACGTCGAGGCCGTCGCGGAACGGGAAAAATGCGTCCGACGCCACGGCCGAGCTGTTCAGCGAGAGGCCCGCGTTCTGTGCTTTGATGCTCGCGATGCGCGCCGAATCGACGCGGCTCATCTGGCCTGCGCCAACGCCGAGCGTCATGCCCTTGCCGCAGAATACGATCGCGTTCGACTTGACGAACTTCGCGACGCGCCATGCGAACAGCAGGTCGTCCATTTCTTGCGGCGTCGGGTGGCGCTTGGTGACGACGCGCAGTTCATGCGGCTGCACGTTCTTGGCATCGAGCGATTGCACGAGCAGACCGCCACCGACGCGCTTCAAGTCGAACGCGTTATGGCCTTCGCCCAAGGCGATTTCGAGCAGACGCACGTTCTGCTTCGCGGCGAACACTTGCTTGGCGGCTTCCGAGAACGACGGCGCGATCAGCACTTCGACGAACTGCTTCGCGACAGCTTGCGCCGTGGCCTCGTCGACTTCGCGGTTGAACGCGATGATGCCGCCGAACGCCGAGGTCGGATCGGTCTGGAACGCCTTCGCATACGCTTCGCCGGCGTTTGCGCCGATCGCCACGCCGCACGGATTGGCGTGCTTGATGATCACGCAAGCCGGCGCGTCGAAGGTCTTCACGCATTCCCACGCGGCGTCCGAGTCGGCGATGTTGTTGTACGACAGCTCCTTGCCCTGCAACTGGCGATAGTTCGCGAGCGCGCCCGCCGGCACGGCGATGTCGCGGTAGAACGCCGCGCTCTGGTGAGGGTTCTCGCCGTAGCGCAGATCCTGCACTTTCTCGAATGCGAGGTTGAACGTGGCCGGATAGGTGTTGCGCTCTTTGTGCGTCAGCTCTTCGGTCAGGCTCGTCAGGTAGTTCGTGATCGCGCCGTCGTATTGCGCGGTGTGCGCAAACACCTTCGTCGCGAGGCGGAAGTTCGTCTTGTAGCCGACCTTGTTGCCGTGCGCGCGCATTTCGTCGAGCACGGTCGCGTAGTCGGCCGGGTCGACCACCACCGTCACGTCGCGATGGTTCTTCGCGGCGGAGCGCAGCATCGTCGGGCCGCCGATGTCGATGTTCTCGATCGCATCTTCCAGCGTGCACTCGTCCTTCGACACCGTTGCGACGAACGGATACAGGTTCACGACGAGCAGATCGATCGTCGGGATGTCGTGCTTTTCGAGCGCTGCCATGTGCTCGGGCAGATCACGGCGCGCGAGGATGCCGCCGTGAACCTTCGGATGCAGCGTTTTCACGCGCCCGTCCAGCATTTCCGGAAAGCCGGTGTAGTCGGCGACTTCGGTAACGGAAAGGCCCGCGTCCGCGAGCAGTTTCGCGGTGCCGCCGGTCGACAGGATCTTGACGCCGAGCTCCGACAGCGATTTGGCGAATTCGACGATGCCGGACTTGTCGGAAACGGAGATGAGCGCTTGCTTGATCATGATGAGAAGGCCGAGGAGGGACAGGAGCGGCGCGCGAATTTACAGCAGGCCGTGCTGCTGCAGCTTCTTGCGCAACGTGTTGCGGTTGATGCCGAGATACTCGGCGGCGAGCGACTGATTGCCGCCCGCTTGCTCGAGCACCACCTCGAGCATCGGTTTTTCGACACACGACATCACCATTTCATAGACGTCGTGCGGATTCGAGCCGTCGAGGTCCTGGAAGTACATGCCCAGGCTGTCGCGGACGCATTGTTCGATATTGTGCTTGCTCATGCTGCTAATCGGTCGGTATTGTCCGGCTCGCCGGTTTCGTCGTCGACATAGACGAGACGATCGGAGAGCGTTTTCTGCTCGTCGAAGAACGCATTGACGGCGAGCAGTTGTTCGCGTGTCGTATCGAGCGTGTTCATCCTGTGACGGAATGCGTTGGCGCCCGAAAGGCCGCGAGTGTACCAGCCGATGTGCTTGCGCGCAGTACGCACGCCGGTAAATTCGCCATAGAACGCGTAGTGGTCTTCCAGATGCTCGTTCATGACCTGCTGGATTTCGTCGATGCGCGGCGGCGGCAGCAGTTCGCCGGTTTGCAGGAAATGCTCGATTTCACGGAACAGCCACGGACGCCCTTGCGCCGCGCGGCCGATCATGATCGCGTCGGCCCCGGTGGCCGCCAGCACGGCCTTGGCTTTTTGCGGCGACGAGATGTCGCCGTTCGCGACGACCGGGATGCGCACCGCGGCCTTCACGGCGGCGATCGTCTCGTACTCGGCTTCGCCGTGATAGAGATCGGCGCGCGTGCGGCCGTGCACGGTCAGCATCGAAATGCCGGCGTTTTCGGCGAGCCGCGCCACCTTGACGGCATTCTTGTTTTCGCGGTTCCAGCCGGTGCGGATCTTCAGCGTGACGGGCACGGCGTCCGGCCCGACGCCGACTGCCGCGACCACGGCCTCGACGATCCGCACGACGAGCGGCTCGTTTTGCAAAAGGGCCGAACCGGCCGCGACGTTGCAGACCTTCTTGGCCGGGCAGCCCATGTTGATGTCGATGATCTGCGCGCCATTCGCGACGTTGTAGCGCGCGGCTTCGGCCATCATCGCCGGGTCTGCTCCCGCTATTTGGACCGCGATGGGTTCGACCTCGCCGGCGTGGTTCGCGCGGCGCATCGTCTTTTCGCTCTTCCAAAGCTGCGCGTTCGACGCGACCATCTCGGACACCGCGTAGCCGGCGCCGAGCCGCTTGCACAATTGGCGGAACGGCCGATCCGTCACGCCGGCCATCGGGGCGACGAACAGGTTGTTGCGCAGATTGTGGGAACCGAGCGTTGGCATGGCTGAATGGGGGCGCGCGCCTTTGGGGCGCCGATGCGAGGTGAGACGGGAAACGCGTATTTTAGCGTTAACGCGCGAGCGCAACGACCGTCGCGAACCCGGCGAGCGGACATGCGCCAAAAAACCGCGCGTGCCCGCCGCCGTATGTCAGCGCCGCTGGCCGAACATCATCTGCCGCGCGAGCGCCGTTTTCGCCGCGGGCATCAGTTCGAGCGCCGAAAGCGCCAGCCCGCGCAGCGTCGCGAGCGGGGCGAAGTCGATCGTGAAGAGGCGGGCGAGCGTGTCGGTGGCGCCGATCGTGAGGCGGCGATCAAGCGCGCGGCGCTCGGCGAACGACGCGAGCGCAAGCGGCGTCGCGCCGAATTCGGAAAGCGCATCGGCGAGCGCGTGCGCATCGCGCAAACCGAGGTTCAGCCCCTGGCCCGCGACGGGATGCAGCGTTTGCGCGGCATTGCCGATCGCGGCGACGCGCCCTTTGACGAGCGTATCGACCGCGTTCAGCCCGAGCGGGAACGAGGCCCGGCCGGCGATCGCCTCGAAGCGCCCCATGCGCGAGCCGAACGCCGTGCCGAGCTCCGCGAGGAAGTCGGCGTCCGGCAGCTGTGCGCGGCGCGCAGCTTCGTCGGGCGCCGAGCACCAGACGAGCGAGTAGTCCGCGTTGCGCGGGCCGCCCATCGGCAACAGCGCGATCGGCCCTTCGGACGTAAAGCGTTCCCATGCGACATGCGGCTGGGGCGCCGACACGGTGACGGTGCCGACGAGCGCGGTCTGCTTGTAGTCGCGCGAGCTGCCTGCCGGGGCGTCGCCCGCGCGATCGAGGCTCGACCCGGCGCGGCGCTGGTCCTGATACAGACCGCCTTCTGCGTTCACGAGAATGCGCGTGCGCAGACTGCGGGCGCCCTGCGCGTTTTCGATCGGCAGCATGATGCCGTCGTGTTCGCGAAGCGGCGGCAGGGCCGACGTCGACGTGAACCAGTGGACGCGCGTGCCACGCACGGCCCGCGCGAGCGTCGTGACGATCGATCCATAGCGCGCGACGTAGCCGAGCGCGGGCAGCTCATGCTCGTCGTGCTCGATCAGCGTGCGTCCGAAGTGGCCGCGCTGCGATACGTGAATGCGTTCGATCGCGGTCGCGTCCGCGGGCCACGCCGCGAGGGGTTCGAGCAGCATGCGGCTGCCTTGCGAGACCGCGATCGCGCGCGGGTCGCCGGTCGCGCTTTCGGGTTCTCGCGCGTCGATGAGCGCGATCGACAGCGCTTGCGTCGCGCTGCGCCGGGCCAGCCAGGCGGCGAGCGCGAGGCCGACCGGTCCGGCGCCGACGATCGTCACGTCGAAATCGAATGGCCGCTCGGAAGCGGCGGCGGTTGCCGGTTGCGCGCCGGCAGCGGCGGGGGCGTCTTTCATCGTACGGAAACGGATTCGGAGTTCATTCGCGCTTCATTGGCGAGGCGCGGCAGCCTGCGATTCGCGCATCAGCGCTTCGATTTCGTCGGCCTTGACCGGCACGTCGCGCGTGATCAGCTCACAGCCGCCGGGGGTGACGATCGCGTCGTCTTCGATGCGAATGCCGATGTTCCAATAGCGCTCCGGCACGCTTTCGCTCGCACGGACGTAGAGGCCGGGCTCGATGGTGAGCGTCATCGACGGCTTCAGGATGCGCGACGGCGGCGCGCCCGTCTCGTCGGGCGCGGCATGGCGCTCCCGGTAGTCGCCGCAGTCGTGCACGTCCATGCCGATCCAGTGGCCCGTGCGGTGCATGTAGAACGGCGCGTAGGCGCGCTCGGCGATCACGTCGTCGACGGACGCGAAGTGCTCGCGGCCGATGATGCCGGTATCGAGGAGCCCTTGCGACAGCACGCGCACGGCGGCTTGGTGCGGCGTGTCGAAGTGCGCGCCGGCGCGGGTCGCGTCGATGGCGGCTTGCTGGGCGGCGAGCACGATGTCGTACAGCTCGCGCTGCGCCGGCGAGAAACGGCCGTTGGCCGGGAAGGTGCGGGTGATGTCGGACGCGTAGCCGTCGAGTTCGCAAGCGGCGTCGATCAGGATCAGGTCGCCGTCTTGCGCGACCGCGTTGCCGGCCGGGTAGTGCAGCACGCATGCGTTGGCGCCGGCGGCGACGATCGAGCCGTAGGCCGGCGCCTGGGCGCCGCGGCGGCGGAACGTGTACAGCAGTTCCGCTTCGAGTTCGTACTCGCGGACGCCCGGGCGGCACGCCTGCATCGCGCGGCGGTGCGCCTCGGCGGAAATCCGGGCGGCGCGGCGCATGATCGCGAGCTCGTGGTCGTCCTTGATGAGCCGCATCTCGTCGAGCACCGGCAGCAGGTCGTGCAGCACGGCGGGCGACGTCACGCCGCTGCGGCTCTTGGCGCGCACCGCGTCGAGCCAGCGGCGCACCTGTTCATCCAGTTCCGCCGACATTCCGAATCCGTAGTGCAGCGCGGGGGCATCGGCGATCAGGCGCGGCAGCTGGGTGTCGAGCTCGTCGATCGGAAACGCGGCGTCGACGCCGAACGCTTCGCGCGCGCCTTCGGGACCAAAACGGAAGCCCTCCCAGGTCTCCCGCGCCGGATCTTTCTCGCGGCAGAAGAGGATCGACGCCGGCTCGCCCGGTTCTGCACCGGAATCGAGCACGAGCACGGCCTCCGGTTCGGTAAAGCCGGTCAGGTAATAAAAGTAGCTGTCGTGCCGGTAGGGGTAGTCGGCGTCGCGGTTGCGCAGCACCTCGCGCGCGGTCGGGACGATGGCGAGTCCGTCGCCCGCGGCGCGCAGCGCGGCGAGCACGCGTTCGCGGCGGCCGCGGTAGATGTCCCCGGCAGGGACTTCGTTCGGGGCGCCGGCGGCGCTGGAGAGTTCGGTCGGCTGTTTCATCGTGCGATTGTAGCGCTCAATTCATAAACACTTTTAAGTCGAGCGCGCACCGGTCATCCGGGGGGCGTCGTGCCGCGTTGTGCTCAGAGGGGGCCCCTCCGAGCCGTGCTGTTGCATTCCATCCACAGACGCCCGAAACGGCCGATATGATGGCGTCTGACGACCGCCGGTATGATCGTCGGCAACGTATACTCTTCCTCTCAATTTTGAGAAAAGCAGATGATGAAATTAATCGGTTCGCTCGCGAGCCCGTTTACCCGCAAGGCGCGGGTCGTGCTCGCTGAAAAGAAAATCGACTACCAACTGGTGCTCGAGGATGTCTGGGCGTCGGACACGGGTATTCACCAGTTCAATCCGCTCGGGAAGGTGCCGTGCCTGGTGATGGAAGACGGGGAAGCGGTGTTCGATTCGCGCGTGATCTGTGAATACGTCGATACGCTGTCGCCGGTCGGCAAGCTGATTCCGCAGGCGGGGCGCGAGCGCATCGAAGTGCGCTGCTGGGAGGCGCTCGCCGACGGCATTCTCGACGCGGGCGTTCTGATTCGCGTGGAGGGTACGCAGCGTCCGGAGGAGCATCGCGTCGAATCGTGGATCGCGCGCCAGCAGCGCAAGATCGACGAAGGGCTCGTCGCGATGTCGCAGGGGCTCGGCGGCAACGCCTGGTGTACCGGCAATCACTACTCGCTCGCCGATATCGCGCTCGGGTGCGCGCTCGGCTACCTCGATTTCCGCTTCGCGGAATTGAATTGGCGCGACAAGCATCCGAATCTCGACAAGCATTACGCGAAGCTGTCGCAACGGCAGTCGTTCATCGATACCGTTCCCGCTTGAGCCGGGACGCTGCGCGGACCCGGAAAATATTGCCGCGCAGCCGCCGAAAGTCTGATCGTTCGATCGCCCGCTAGTCATTTGCCGCGCCGGCAAGCCACTGTTCGTGTCCGCACGGTACCCGTGTTGGCCGACGTGTACGGTGTTCTCATCAGCTCAGTCAAGGCGGACGGCGATGAACCAACCGATGTCTCACGGCGCGCCGTCTCGCATCGCGGATGCGGGACCCGGGCGAGCCGAACTCACGTCGCGCAAGCCGCAACGCTCGCGGCGCCTGCTGGTGATCGGCTTGCGCATCCTGCTCGCGCTGCTGGTGGCGATCGGTTGGGAATTCGCCGCGCGACGCAATTGGATCGATCCGTTCTTCTATTCGATGCCTTCGTCGATCGCGCGGCAGCTCTTCTATTGGTTTCGCGAGGGGACTGCGCAAGGGCCGCTGCTCGCGCAGCTGCTGGTCACGTTCGAAGAGGCTCTGCTGGGACTGGTCGTGGGCGCGATCGCGGGCGCGGGGTGCGCAGTCGTTCTCGTGCGCAACACATTGCTTGCCGAGGTGTTCGGTTTTTACATCAAGGTCGCCAACGCGTTGCCGCTGATCGTGCTCGGCGCGATTTTCGTGATCGCGCTGGGATCGGGGATGACGTCGAAGATCGCGCTGGCTGTCGTGATGGCGTTCTTCATCGTGTTCGGGGACGCGTATCGGCGCGCGTGTGCGGTTGACGGCGATACGCGTGGCGATGGTTCTGCATCCGCGGCGCGGCGCTCGACCGTCGCCGAGGCCGTTTCCGCAGCGCTGCGCGGGACGGTCGAAAGCCTGCGCATGGCCTTCGCGCTGGCGCTCGCCGGAACGCTCGCGGGCGAGTTTCTCGGCGCGACGCAGGGGATCGGGTGCGTGATCGCGGCCTCGCTGCGCGAGTTCAATGCGAGCGGCGTGTTGGCTGCGATGCTCGCGTTGGGGGTCGTGGCGTGGATCGCCGATTATTTGCTGACGACGCTGCAACGATGGTTGCTGCTGCGCGGGGCGCAATCTTGAACGCACACCTCGTCGGATGAAGCACCTATCGGGCAATAAAAAAGCGCACCCATACCCGGTGCGCTTTTTTGCTTCATGCGGGGCGGTACGCTCACGCGTCATGCAACACGTGTTGCGCCGCTCAGGCGGCTACCGCGCCCTCATCCTTCAAGGCAAACGAATCGCTGCGCGCGAGCGGCCACCATATCTCATACAGCCTGAAGCGGTAGTTGCCGTTCAAGAGATCGTTCGGCTCGAGATAGTCCAGCAACTGCGACATCAGCTTCACCTCATGCGACGACACGCGCCGCACGATGTGATGCGCGCGCAAGTCGGCGGGATGCTCGAGGCCTGCCGCCTGGACGAGCTCCTGCAGCGCGTGCAGTGTGTTGTGGTGGAAGTTGAAGACGCGGTCGGCCTTGTCCGGCACGACGATCGCGCGCTGGCGCACCGGGTCTTGCGTCGCGACGCCGGTCGGGCAGCGGCCGGTGTGGCAGGTCTGCGCATGGATGCAGCCGACTGCGAACATGAAGCCGCGCGCGGCGTTCACCCAGTCGGCGCCGATCGCGAGCGTTCTTGCGATGTCGAACGCGGTGATCATCTTGCCGCTCGCGCCGAGCCGAATCTTGTCGCGCAAGCCGATGCCGACGAGCGTGTTGTGCACGAGCAGCAGCCCTTCTTGCAGCGGCACGCCCACGTGATCGGTGAATTCGAGCGGCGCCGCGCCCGTGCCGCCTTCCGCGCCGTCGACGACGATGAAGTCCGGCGTGATCCCGGTCTCGAGCATCGCCTTCGCAATGCCGAAGAACTCCCACGGATGGCCGAGGCAGAGCTTGAAGCCGGTCGGCTTGCCGCCCGAGAGAGTGCGCAGACGGTCGACGAATTCGAGCAGCCCGCGCGGCGTCGAGAACTCGGAGTGCGACGCGGGCGAGATGCAGTCTCGGCCCATCGGCACGCCGCGCGTCTCGGCGATCTCCGGCGTGATCTTGGCGGCCGGCAGCACGCCGCCGTGGCCGGGTTTCGCGCCTTGCGACAGCTTCACCTCGATCATCTTCACTTGCGGCTCTTGCGCCTGCTTCGCGAACTTTTCGGCGTTGAACGTGCCGTCGTCGTTGCGGCAGCCGAAGTAGCCCGAAGCGACCTCCCAGATGATGTCGCCGCCATGCTCGCGGTGATATTTCGACATCGAGCCTTCGCCGGTGTCGTGCGCGAAGTTGCCCTTCTTGGCGCCGAGGTTCAGCGCGCGGATCGCGTTCGCGGACAGCGAGCCGAAGCTCATCGCCGAGATGTTGAAGATCGACATCGAATACGGCTGCGCGCGATCGGCGCCGACCGTGATGCGGAAGTCGTGGCTCGCGAGCTGGGTCGGCGCGAGCGAATGGTTGATCCATTCGTGCGTGACCGCTTTGACGTCGCGCTCGGTGCCGTACGGGCGGCTGTCGGTTTCGTTCTTCGAGCGCTGGTAGACGAGGCTGCGCTGGGCGCGCGAGAACGGTTTCTCGTCGGTATCATCTTCCAAGAAGTACTGACGGATCTCCGGCCGGATGAATTCGAACATGAAGCGCAAGTGACCCCAAAGCGGGTAGTTGCGCAGGATGCTGTGACGTTCCTGATTGAGGTCGAACAGGCCGAGCGCGACGAGTGCAAGCGGGATCACGACCCACAGCCACGCGATCGAATGCCGCGCGGCGAGGATGGCGACGGCCGCGAGAAGCAGCACGGCGCACCACATTGCAAGATAGCGTCGAGAGAACATGAGGGCTCCAAAGCGGTAACGGATCGCCGCAACGGGCGGACCGCCGCACCGGGCCGTCTTCATGCCAGACGCGGGCAGCCTCGGTTGCGGGTGGGGCGTCTCGCCGGTGCGGCTCTCGTGCCGCCGTCACCGGGCGAGGGCCAAGTCTACCTGCAATAGGTCTCAGCGTGCTGCGAGAAGCGCCGCGTCGGGGCGGCGCGCGGCCGGCTGGGCCGTGGCGGCGTGCTCGATGATGCCGCCGCCGAGGCAGACGTCGCCGTCGTAGAGCACCGCGGATTGGCCGGGCGTGACGGCCCATTGCGCGTGATCGAACGCCAGTCCGAAATGGTCGCCTTCGAGTTCGTTGGCGCTGCTAAGCGCGTCGGCCTTGGCGAACGTGCAGGCCGCATCGGCCTGCCGGTAGCGGGTCTTCGCGCCGCACCGCTTGCCCGGCTCGGGTGCGGCGCCCGCGACCCAGCTCGTGTTGCCCGCGATCAGCGTTTCCGACAGCAGCCACGGATGGTCGTGCCCCTGCACGACGTAGAGCGTGTTGGAAGGAATGTCCTTGCCCGCGACGAACCACGGTTCGCCGCTGCCCGTCTTGCTGCCGCCGAGCCCGATCCCCTTGCGCTGGCCGAACGTGTAGAACGCGAGCCCGATGTGCTCGCCGACGGTCTTGCCGTCCGGCGTCTTCATCAGCCCCGGCTGGGTCGGCAGGTAGCGGTTCAGGAAGTCGCGGAACGGCCGTTCGCCGATGAAGCAGATTCCGGTCGAATCCTTCTTCTTCGCGTTCGGGAGGCCGATTTGCGCGGCGATCTCGCGGACTTTCGTCTTCGGGATTTCGCCGAGCGGGAAGAGCGTCTTCGAAAGCTGCGCCTGGTTCAGGCGGTGCAGGAAGTACGACTGGTCCTTGGTATGGTCGAGCGCCTTCAAGAGCTCGAAACGGCCGTCGACTTCGCGCACGCGCGCGTAGTGGCCGGTGGCGATGGTCTCGCCGCCAAGCGACATCGCGTGATCGAGAAACGCCTTGAACTTGATCTCGGCGTTGCAGAGCACGTCCGGGTTCGGCGTGCGGCCGGCCGAGTACTCGCGCAGGAACTCCGCGAACACGCGGTCCTTGTATTCGGCGGCGAAGTTGACCGCCTCGACGTCGATGCCGATCAAGTCGGCGACCGAGACGACGTCGATCCAGTCCTGCCGTGTCGAGCAGTACTCGCTGTCGTCGTCGTCTTCCCAGTTCTTCATGAAGAGGCCGACGACTTCGTACCCCTGTTCTTTGAGGAGCCACGCGGTCACCGACGAATCGACGCCGCCCGACATGCCCACTACCACGCGTTGCTTGCTCATGGATTCACTGAATGTCTAGCTTGGGCCCGACCGAATGCGTGTGCACGAAGTCGAGCGGGAAACGCCGGCCCGCGAGGTAATCGTCGACGCATTGCATGACGAGCGGCGTGCGGTGGCGCTCGCTCGCCGCGCGCAGCTCGTCGGCGGTCAGCCACAGCGCGCGCACGATGTCGGCATCGAGCGCACGATCGGTCAGCACCGCGCCGCTCGTTCCGCAGAACGTGAAACGCAAATAGGTGGTGCCGTAGCTGTCCGACCTTCCGAAGTGCGTCATGTACACGCCGACCAGCGCGTGAGGCGTGAACGGATGCGCCGTTTCCTCGAGCGTTTCGCGCACGACAGCGTCGACAAGCGTTTCACCGGCCTCCAAATGACCGGCCGGTTGGTTGATGCGCAAGCCGTCGGCGGTGTGCTCCTCGACCACGAGAAAACGCCCGTCGCGCTCGACGATCGCCGCCACCGTCACATGCGGGGCCCAGGTTTCCGGTTTCATAGACGCGCATTTTACCGTTTGCCCGCCCGGGCTGCCGGAGGCGGTGCCGGCGTGCCGTCTATCGGGGTTGGACCAAATTTCGGTGCGCGCGCAGTTTCGGTTAAAGTGACGCGGTGAATCCGTCGCATGTATTAGCCGTTGCTATGAGGGCCGGCGTGCTTCGCTGGCTCATCTTCGCTTGACAACAAGAAGGCAGAGGAGGAATCCACGATGCACATCGGAGTGCCAGCCGAGACGCGTGCCAACGAAACGCGCGTCGCCGCGACGCCCGAGACGGTCAAGAAATACGTCGCCCAAGGTCATCGCGTCACGATCCAGAAGGGCGCCGGCGCCGCGGCGAGCTTCACCGACGAAGCGTTTGCCGACGCGGGCGCGGAGCTTGTCGATGCGGCGGCCGCGTTCAATGCCGATCTCGTTCTCAAAGTCCAATCCCCGACCGTCGAGGAGCTGCCGCTGATGAAGCGCGGCGCCGTGCTCGTCGGCATGCTCGATCCGTTCAACGCTGAAAACGCCGCGCAGCTCGCCGCCGCTGGGGTGACCGCGTTCTCGCTCGAAGCCGCGCCGCGCACGACGCGGGCGCAAAGTCTCGACGTGCTCTCGTCGCAGGCGAACATCGCCGGCTACAAGGCCGTGCTCGTCGCCGCCGAACGCTATCCGCGCTTCCTGCCGATGCTGATGACGGCGGCGGGCACGGTGAAGGCGGCGCGCGTGCTGGTGCTGGGCGCGGGCGTCGCGGGCTTGCAGGCGATCGCGACGGCCAAGCGCCTGGGCGCGGTGATCGAAGCGTCCGACGTGCGCCCCGCGGTGAAAGAGCAGATCGAATCGCTCGGCGCGAAGTTCGTCGACGTGCCTTACGAAACGCAAGAAGAGCGCGAAGCGGCGGAGGGCGTCGGCGGCTATGCGCGGCCGATGCCGCCGAGCTGGCTCGCGCGGCAGTCGGCGTTGGTCCACGAACGTGCGAAGCAGGCCGACATCATCATCTCGACTGCGCTGATTCCGGGGCGCCCCGCGCCGACGCTGATCAACGTCGAAACCGTGCAGGCGATGAAACCCGGCTCGGTGATCGTCGACCTCGCGGCCGGTCGCGGCCCCGAGTTCGAAGGCCGGCGCGGCGGCAACTGCCCGCTCACCGAGGCCGATCAGGTGGTGGTGAGGCACGGCGTGACGATCGTCGGCTTTACAAACCTCGCGTCGATGGTCGCGGCCGACGCCTCGTCGCTCTACGCGCGCAACCTGCTCGACTTCCTGAAGCTGATCGTCACAAAGGAAGGCGCGCTCAACATCGATCTCGCAGACGACATCGTCGCGGCCACGCTTTTGGCCCGCGACGGCGAAGTCACGCGCAAGGCTTGAGGGGACGGCAATGGAAGTCATCAATCACACGGTCATCAACCTGATCATCTTCGTGCTGGCGGTGTACGTCGGCTACCACGTCGTCTGGAATGTGACGCCCGCGCTGCACACACCGCTGATGGCGGTCACCAACGCGATCTCGGCGATCGTGATCGTCGGCGCGATGCTCGCGGCCGGCTTGACGGTCGGCCCCGGCAAGTTCTTCGGCACGGTTGCGGTCGCGCTCGCGGCGGTCAACGTGTTCGGCGGGTTCCTCGTCACGAGGCGAATGCTCGAGATGTTCAAGAAGAAGGAGCCCAAGAAGATCGCGGGTCCCGCTGGTTCGAAGGAGGGCGCGTAAATGAGCACGAACGTCGTTACGCTGCTGTACCTCGTGGCGTCGGTGTGCTTCATCCAGGCGCTCAAGGGGCTGTCGAATCCGAAGAGCGCACGCGCCGGCAATGTGTTCGGGATGGTCGGGATGGCGATCGCGATCGGCACGACCGTCACGCTGATCATGAGACAGGCCGCCGTGCTGGGCTCGAATCTGGGCCTCGGGCTCGGCCTGCTGTTTGCGGCGCTGGTGGTGGGCGGTGCGGTGGGGGCGTTTATCGCGGCGCGCGTCGAGATGACGAAGATGCCGGAGCTCGTCGCGGCGATGCACTCGCTGATCGGTCTGGCGGCGGTGTGCATCGCGTATGGGGTGGTGTCGGAGCCGGCCGCGTTCGGCCTCGTCGATCCCGACAATCCGGTGCCGGGTTTCCTGCCCTACGGCAACCGCATCGAGCTCTTCATCGGCACGTTCGTCGGCGCAATCACGTTCTCCGGTTCGGTGATCGCGTTCGGCAAGCTCTCGGGCAAGTACAAGTTCCGCTTGTTCCAGGGTGCGCCGGTGGTCTACCCGGGGCAGCACCTGATCAACCTGATGCTCGCGCTCGGCATGATCGGCTTCGGCGTGATCTTCTTCCTCACGCAGTCGTGGCTGCCGTTCATCATCATGACGCTGATCGCGTTCGCGCTCGGCGTGCTGATCATCATCCCGATCGGCGGGGCGGACATGCCCGTGGTGGTGTCGATGCTCAACTCGTACTCGGGATGGGCGGCGGCGGGCATCGGCTTCTCGCTGAACAACGCGATGCTGATCATTGCGGGGTCGCTCGTGGGGTCGTCGGGTGCGATTCTGTCGTACATCATGTGCAAGGCGATGAACCGCTCGTTCTTCAACGTGCTGCTGGGCGGCTTCGGCGCCGAGCCGGGCGCGGCCGCGGCAGGCGGCGCGGCCGAGCAGCGGCCGGTGAAGTCGGGCTCGGCCGAAGATGCGTCGTTCATGCTCGGCAACGCGGAGACGGTGGTGATCGTGCCCGGCTACGGGCTGGCCGTGGCGCGTGCGCAGCACGCGTTGAAGGAGTTGACCGACAAGCTCGTCGAGAAGGGCATCGACGTGAGGTACGCGATTCACCCGGTCGCGGGCCGCATGCCGGGCCACATGAACGTGCTGCTCGCGGAAGCCGAAGTGCCGTACGAGATCGTCCATGAAATGGAGGACATCAACGGCGAGTTCGGTCAAGTCGACGTGGTGCTCGTGCTCGGCGCGAACGACGTGGTGAACCCTGCCGCGAAGAACGATCCGAAGTCGCCGATCGCGGGCATGCCGATCATCGAGGCGTACAAGGCGCGCACGGTGATCGTCAATAAACGCTCGATGGCGGCGGGCTACGCAGGGCTCGACAACGATCTCTTCTACATGGACAAGACGATGATGGTCTTCGGCGATGCGAAGAAGGTCATTGAGGACATGGTGAAGTCGGTGGATTGAACGTGGGCGCGAGCGGTGGTGCGCTCGCGCGTTATTGCGTCGCGCCTACGTATGGTTTCGTTGTTTTGAAAGGCCTGACCGTGAGATCACCACGACGCACAGGGAAGGGTTGGGTTGGTGCCAGGAGCACGCTCGATGCCTGGCAATTCGTGCGGTGACCGAAGCGCTGGAGCAGGCGTCAATCCCGAGAGACGTCCAGGCTGAGATCGTAGTGGTCGATCGCGGCTGTGAGGAGGCCGTCGAGGGCGTGACGACCTACCATCCGGGTTTGCGGTGCGGCATCACATGCGGCTTGCGGGCGGGCCAAACGGCGCAGTGCGATTGAATCCGTCATCGGCCGCTCAGCTCAACCGCGACGCGATCGTGCGATCACAGCTTGATAAGCGTTCCCGGCGTGTGTTGGAACTTGATTGCCTCGGCGATGGCTACCCCGCGCTCATATGAAAAATTCTTGTCAGAGGTCGGCTGGAAAAATTCAATAAAATCGAGACTTCGTTTGCCAAAAACAAATCCACCCACGAGAGGATGGTTGACGGCATACATTGTTGGCATGAGCGCCATCATCGACGTCGCAGGAATACCTATCAGATGCTCCTCCAGATCGTTATGCTGAATGTGATTCTGCGGCCAGAACCACAATGGGGTGCTGATAAATAAAAATGATTCATCCCCCATGCTGGTGAGCAGCGTTCTCAACAGCCATTTGGCTGTGTCTGATGAAAGATGCTCGATTACATCCAACAGGCAGATTATCTTATATTTTCTTAACAGATCGGACGGGAGTTGCTGCGCCAACCCGTGCCAGACGTTTCTATATATTTTTTGATCGAAGAGTTGAGTGTTATTGCAATTTGGTTGAAAACCGTCAATGCCATCAACGTGCCAGTGCGCCGTTTTGTCGTAGTGCTTGATTAAACTCCCGAGATTTCCGGTGCCAAATCCAATGTCAAGAATTTCCACATTTTGTGAGTTATCGTTGAGAATGTGAAAAATCAAATTTTGAGGGCAAGCGGAGGCTCCCCTTGGATTTAAATCGGACGTCGAGAGTGGTGTGATAATTGAATAATTTTCTACAATTTGCTTGAGCATGCTGTATTTAATTTTGATGTTTACTGCGTCAATTTTTGGCCAACTTGATATGCTTGATGGGTGCGTGCATTTGCATGCCGAAGTATAACAGGTGTCGATATATAGCAAAATAAATTATCGTTAATATTGACGGCGATCAATTTCAGGATGCGGTGGTTTTTAGGAATGGAATTCGTATATCACGCTATTTCTTTGCTGTAGCTCCCTTTGTGGTTGCACGTCAGTAAATACCATTCCTGCCGGCGCTAGGGCGTGTTATGAATTTTCAAAAATGCGGTGCGGCCGCCCCTGTGGGAACTGAATTTTCTCTCCCATATTTGAGAAGGAGCACAAAGATAGACGGGAAGAAATTGTTCGACGGTGTGGGCACATGAGCGCACAGTGCGGACGCCGCATCGGTTTCGGTGTCCGGATAGGAATTGGCCGCAGAGGCGCTATGTACCGCAAAGCGCGATGGGAACAAATTCAATGAGGTTCATATCGCCGCAAAAACGTCGCAGGCTTTACGCACTGCCGGTTGCGCAGAGAATTGTGTATAAGAGGATGGGTAGGCTGCTGGCTTGACCGCGCGCGCTTGCATGGCGCCAGCCGTATGCCAGCGCTTCAATTCGCCGGAGCATTGACGCGCCGCAGATAGTCCGCGAGCCGTCTTCCTTCGACATCGGGAAACGGCTCGTGCGGCTCGACGCTCGTCATCCGCGCGATGTCGAAGTTGCGGAAGTCCGAGCGCAGTTCGCACCACGCGCCGATCGTCCAGCGCCCGCCCCAATAGATCAGACTGAGCGGCCACACGCGCCGCTCGGTTTCCTGTCCGAGCTTGTCGCGGTACGCGAAGCTCACCACGTGTTTCGTATCGACGGCCCGGTGCAGCGCATCCACTTTCACCGAAAACTCCCGATCGATGTGAAACGACGGCGCGAACACCGCGAGGCGTTCGAGCGTCGCGCGCTTATCGGCGGGCATCGCGGAGGCGATCTTCGCGAGCGCGCTGCGCGCGCCGCCCGCGAGCCCGGCGCCGCCCCAGGTTTCGATCATCCGCGCCCCCGCGGCGAGCGCGGCCAACTCGTCGGCGGTGAACGTGAGCGGCGGCAGGCTCGCGGAACGGGAGAGCCGGTAGCCGATCCCCGCTTCGCCTTCGATCGGCACGCCGGACAGCTGCAGATCGCGCACGTCGCGATACACGGTGCGCGGCGACACAGACAGCCATTCCGCGAGCTGCTGCGCGGTCGTGAGACGCCGGCCGCGCAACAGCTCGGCGATCTGGAACAGGCGGTCGGCGCGGCGGGTCATGTCAGGGGTCGATGGCTTGGAGGACGGCGGTCAGTCCGACGGCGATCTAGCGATGATAACGCCGCGCCCCCGCCCGCCGCCGACCACGCGCATCACGCGAGCTTCAGCGAATGCAGGCCGACGCGGTTGCCCTCGCTATCGGTGAAAAACGCGATGTAGCCGATGTTGTTGGGCAGCTCGATGGCCGGGCCGTGCTTCTTGCCGCCGGCGCGCTCGACGCGCGCGAGCGCATCGGTGACGGTCGGCGACGCGTCGAGATACACGAGCACGCCGTCGGGTGCCGGCTTCGTCTGCTGCGGGTTGAAGACGATCGCGCCGCCGGTGGCCCCTTCCTCATGCGCGAAGACGGCGATCGGCACGCCGCCGAAGACCTCACGCTGGAGCGGCACGTCGAGCGCGGCTTCGTAGAAGCGCACGGCGCGGTCGAAATCCATCGCTGGAATTTCGAACCAGGACAGCACGCGGGTGGATGCGAGTGTGGCAGCAGTCATGACAGTCTCCGAGACAAGTGGCGGTAAGCCGGACAAAGCGCCGGATGGCGCGTGAGTGGAGTCTGCGACTGCCCTGCTGACAGCGTTCTGTCAGCAGCTTGGCAAGAGTTGAAGCGCGGGCCCGAAGGCGCCCGCGCCGAACGATCGATCAATCCGGCGTATCGCTCGCCGGTCGCTGCTTGACGCTGCCCGTTACCAAGTCGAAGCGGAACAGGCGGCATTCGAGTGCGCCGTTGAAAAGCGGCGTCTTCGCGGATTCGCGCAGCCGCAACTGGCCCGGCAGCTTGCGATCGGACGTAAGGATGAACGCGCGCCAGCCCGAGAAGCGCTGCTTGAGCGCGTCGCCGAGCGATTGGAAGAACTCGCTGTCGGGAGCATCGGTATGCACGCGGCGGAAGCCTTCGTTGTCGTCGCCGCGCCGGGTCTCGCGGACCTCGCGGCGCGGCCCGCGCCCGCGCACTTCGATCCGCTCGCCGTAGGGCGGATTCGCGACCAGGATGCCCGGCGCCGCGACTGGCGGCGTCATGCCGCGCGCGTCGACCTGCTTGAGCACGATCGACGGCAAGCCGGCGCGTTCGAAATTCGCGCGCGCCTTCTCGAGCATGTCGCCGGAGATGTCGCTGCCGAAGATCCCCAGATCCGCACGCGACGCGCGGGCGGCGCGCTTGGCATCCAGCGCTTCGACCTTGAGCGCTTGCCACGCAGTGACGTCGTACTGCTTGAGCTTTTCGAAACCGAAGCGGCGCTCGACGCCCGGGGCGATGTTGAGCGCGACCTGCGCGGCTTCGGCGAGGAACGTGCCGCTGCCGCACATCGGGTCATAGAGCGGCGTGCCCGCGCTCCAGCCGGTGAGGCGCAGGATGCCTGCCGCGAGGTTTTCGCGCAGCGGCGCCGCGCCCTTGTCGAGCCGCCAGCCGCGTTTGAAGAGCGGCTCGCCCGAGGTGTCGAGGTAGAGCGTGCAATCGGTCGCCGTCAGGAACGCGAAGATGCGCACGTCGGGCTGCGCGGTGTCGATGCTCGGGCGCGCGCCGCTGACTTCGCGCAGCCGGTCGCAGACGGCGTCCTTCACGCGCAGCGTCGCGAATTCGAGGCTGCGCAGCGGCGATTTGATCGCGGTGATGTCGACGCGCAGCGTTTCGTTCGCCGAGAACCACTGCTCCCAGCGCTGCTCGGCGGCGAGTGCATAGATGTCCTGCTCGTTGCGATACGGACGATGGGCGATTTTCAGGAGCACGCGGCTCGCGATCCGCGAATGCAGGTTCGCCGCCATGCCGGCCTTCCAGCCGCCGCGAAAATGCACGCCGCCCGGCACTTGCGCGCCTGCTTCGAACTGCGCCGCGCCGGCGTGGCGCGCGGCGATTTCCGCAAGCTCGGCGGCGAGCGCGGCTTCGAGGCCGCGCGGGCAGGGGAGGAAAAAGTCGAAGAGAGCAGGGGAGGACATGGGGCGGCGCCGATCAATGCAAAGTACGCCATTGTACGCGGGGGCGGACACCGGGACCGCCGCTCCGCCCGCTGCGATGGCGAGGTGAGCCGAGAAGACGGCACGCCGCGCGGCGTTCGAGGACGACCTCGCGCGGCGTGCGGCACGGCGGACCTCAATCGGTCTTCAACTCGCCGCCCGCCCGCTCCTCTACGGATTTCACCGGCCACACCAGCTGCAGCGGATTGCGCAGCACCGAGTTGCGCACCGCGCGCACGAGCGAGCGCACGGCCGTGCGGCGCAAGCTTCGCGAGCGCACCGCCATATGAAACGCGAGCGCGAAGCTGACCGCGACGTTCAGGATCGCCATGCTGCCCGTACCCGCCACAGCCCACCAGAATTCGCCCGTGCGCAAGATGTCCGTGCCGAGCACGCCGGCCGCGATGGCGATCGCGCCCGAGGAGAGCGTCACGTGGCGCACTTCGAACGTGAACGCGAACGCGGTGAGGATCGCGGGCACGAGACCGAGCATCAGGCCGAGGCCCACGTTGCCCACCACGCCCGATATGTTCGAGCGGCAGAACTTCGCGAGCCGCGCCGCGCCGGCCGTGCCGAGCGTCATCCGCAAGCGCCGGTTGTAGGCGAGCGCGTCGCCCACGCGATGCAGCACGAACCAGTTGTCGGCCCACCCCGCGATCAGGCTCGACGACCACAGCAGCACGCCGGTGAGCGCGGCGTAGAACGGCGTCGGCCCCAAGAGCGAAAACGAGTGCAGCGTGTAGTGCGCTTTTTCTGCCGAGATCAGGTCCGTGTGCAGCACGTTACGGAACAGCACCTGCACCAGCAGGCAAAACGGCACGACGAGCAGCACGTTGCCGAGAATCGCCGCCGACTGCGTGCGAACCAGCGCGATCACCGATGCGACGAACGCGTTGAGGCCGTTCGGCGTACTGGTGTCGTCGAGTTCGCGCGCGATGGTCGGCGCGGTCATCGCCGGCTGCTTGGTCGCGAGCGTGAAGTGCAGGAAGTGCATCAGCGTGAAGCTCGCCGCGTAGTTGATGCCGGCGAGGAGGCCCTCGATCATCGATTGCAGATGCGCGCCCGAGATCCAGAATTTCACGCACACGGTGACGACCGTCACGAGGCCGCCGCCCGCCGCCATCCGAATCATCGTCAGATACTCGCGGCGGTCGCGCGCGATGTAGTGCTGGCCGACGTCCGCGCTCGTCTCCACCACCTTGCGCGCGAGCAGCGCGAAGTTGCTGTGCAAGAGGTGCGTCACGCTCTGGCTCGCCCGGTTCGCTTCGACGAGTTCGCCGGCGAGGCGCGCGCCTTCGCGCATGTCGTCGTCGGCCATCCAGGCGTCGAGCAGGTGCTCGGCGCGCAGGATGCGCATGCGCATGCGTTCCACCTGGAACACGATGTCGACGCTCACACCGTTGCGGTACAGGTGCGCGAACACGCGGTCGACGGCCGAGCGGCAGTCGTCGAGCAGCACGCGCAGATAGTTCACTTCGTGCAGCAGTTGCCGCTCTTGCTCGCGGCCTTCCTCGACGGCGGTGTTGGCCGTTTCGACGGCGAGCATCGCGCGCGTCAGCCGGTAGAACGGCAGCTTCTCGAGCGGCAAGCGCGACTCTTCGTCGCCGAGACGGCTTCGCACCGTTTGCGACAGGCCCGTCGAGCTGATTTGGCAGATCAGGCTGTGCAGCGCCGTCAGCAGGTCGCCGGAGAGCGCGACCGGTTGGTCCTTGTCGTTTTCCGCGAGCCCGTAGTCGAGCAGCGCGCGCAATTGCGCGAGCACGTCGAGGGGCAGCGATGCGATCCATTGCGCGTCGTCGACCGACGGGAACATCAACGTGACGAGCGCGGTCAGGTCGCGTTGATTCGGCGCGGGCGGAATCAGCGACGCTTGGATGCGGTCGAAGATCGCTCCGAAAAAGCCCGAGTGAACCGGCATGCCCGCGTCGCACAGCAGCGAAATGGCGTCGCATTCGTGCAGCGTCGTCCTCAGGACGCCGGCGACGTTCGCCTTCCATTCAGGATTGCGATCGAGCACGCGGAAGAAATGCCGCAGCCGCGTGTGCTCGGATTTGGGGCGCTCGGGATCGCGCGGCTCGGCGCCGGCGTCGTTCGCATCGCTGCAGGCGGCCTGCACGGTGCCTTTCCGGCGAATCCAGTGGGCGAGTTCGATGAGCCATTCGCTGCGCTCCGCATAGGGCGCATCGGCATCGGCCGTGGCGAGCAGCGCGTCGAGCTGATGGCTGGCATTGCGCGAGGCTCGCCATTTCTTGATGAGGGTGGTGAGGGATCGAAACATAAGCTTGCTTTTGAGATCCGGCGGGGAGAGCGCCGCGGAGATTCCATTCTGCGATGGATAGGAACACGAAGATCGGTTCGCGGACCGGCGCGATGCGCCGGTCACGACCCTTTTACTTGGACTTGACCGTGTGGCGTCAGCCGGCGGCCGGCACCGTGGCCCCTGCCGTGGGGCCCGGGGAGGACGTCGCAGCGGGACATGGCACGGCTGCGGGCTGAGCAGCCGCGGCCTCCGAGGCCGCCTTGCCGAGCGTCGCGCGCGCCGGGCGGGCGGCCGCGAGCGAGCGCACGCCTGCGGCGATGTCGGCCGACATCTGATCGACTGCGCGCCGGTGACCGTCGACGAGCGCGTCGATGCCGGGGCCGACCGGCTCGGCGGCGAGCGTGCGGCATGTGAGCACCGCGTTCGTGCCGACCGCGCGCACGCTCCACACCGCTTCGAGCACGGCCTGCGAGCCGAGCCACGATTCGAAGCGCTGCACGTTGACGCTGATCCGGTAGACCGGCACGCCACCGGGGTAGGGCGAGCCGGAGACGTCGATGGTGCCGAGCCGCCGCGTCAGGTCGCCCGACAGCGCGCGGCGGATTTCGTCGCCCGGCAGCGAGGCCCAGCGCTCCTGCTCGAGCAAATCGACTTGCGACGCGTTCGTGCGCACCACCAATTGGTTCCTCGCGACCTGCGACGGCACGTCGACGGGCGGCACTTCGATCAGCAGCGCGGGATTGGCCGGCGCCGGGACCCCCGCAGCCTGCGGCGCCGACGCAGCGGCACTCGCCGAAGCGCCCGTGGGTGCGCCGCCCGCACCGAGCGTGTAGAAGCGGCTGGGCGGCGACGAGCACGCCGCGAGCGCGGCCACGCCCGCGGCGCAAGCGGCGAGACGCAGCGCCGCCATCAGCGTGGAGTCAGGGCCGCAGGCCCGTGCGGCAGAGGTAAGCCGGTCGACGATCATGGTTTATCTCCTGGTTTGCCGCGCAGCAGCGACTCGGGGTGCCGTTCCAGATAATCGGACAGCGCATTCAGCGATTGCAGCGTGCGCGTGAGCTCGGTGAGCGCCTGATGAACATCCGACTGCAGCGGCGAATCCTGCTGCAGCGTGGCCTCGGCGGCGCCGAACGTCTGCTTCGCGGCCGCCAGCGTGTCGCGTGCCTGCGGCACGACTTGCGCGTCGAGCTGCTTGAAGAGCTTGTCCGCGTTCTTCAGCGCACTGTTGAGGTTGGAGCCGATTTGATCGAACGGCACCTGATCGAGTTTCTTCGCGATGTCCGCGACTTGCAGCTGCAGCTCGTCGAGCGTGTTCGGCACGGTCGGCAGCTCGAGCGGCGTGCGCTCCAAGTCCACCGTCGCTGCCGGCGCCTTCGGGAACATGTCGAGCGCGACATAAAGCTGGCTCGTCAGCAAGTTGCCGGTGCGCAGCTGACCGCGCAGGCCATGCGCGACGAGCGCCTTCAGCAGCTCCTTGCCGGCCGCCGTGCCGCCGCTTTGAACCGATTCGCGGAAGCGCCGGCCCAGGCGGTCGGGGTACAGGTTCATCGTCACGGGCATCGTGAAATCGCGCGCCTTCGGATCGTAGTCGACCCCGATGCTCGTCACTTCGCCGAGCACGATGCCGCGGAAATCGACCGTTGCGCCCGGCGAGAGCCCGCGCAGCGACTGGTTGAACTTCATGATGACCGTGAGCGCCGGACCGTCCGGCTCGCGCATCGCGAAGCTTTCGTCGGCCGACAGCCGGAACACGGTGTTGACAGGCGCCGGCTCTCCCACCGCCTGCCCCGGCGGTGACTGGAACGCGAGGCCGCCGACGATCACCGTCGCGAGCGATTGCGTGTTGAGCTTCAGGCCGCTCGAGTCGAGGCGCAGGTCGACGCCGCTCGCATGCCACCAGCGCGAGTTGGTGCCGACGTACTGATCGTACGGCGCGTTGACGAAGACGCCGATGGTGACGCCGGTGCCGTCCTTGTCGAGCGAGAAGCTCACCACCTGGCCGACTTGCACGCGCCGGTAGAACACGGGCGAGCCGATGTCGATCGAGCCGAGCGATTCGCCGCGCAGGGTGTACTGGTGGCCCTTCTGATCGCCGGTCACGGCGGGCGGCGTTTCGAGTCCGGTGAAGTCGGTTTCACCCTCGGTCGACTTGCCCGCGTCGACGCCGATATACGCGCCCGAGAGCAGCGTGTTGAGACCCGACACGCCACTCGTGCCGATGCGCGGACGCACGACCCAGAAGCGCGTGTCCTTGACCGCGAAGTTCTCGGCCTCCTTGGTCAACTGCACTTCGACGAAGACGCGCGAGCGGTCCTTCGACAGCGTGATCGTTCTCACCGAGCCGATGTCGACGTCCTTGTACTTGACCTTCGTCTTGCCGCCCGGCTCGAGCCCTTCGGCGCTCGAGAAGCTGATCGTGATCGTCGGGCCGCGGTCCACGACCGCCTTGACGACGAGCGCCACGCCGATCAGCGCCGCAATCAGCGGAATCAGCCAGACGAGCGACGGCAGCCACTTGCTTCCTGGGACTTGGACCGGATCGGGGATATCGGGCGGCAGGCCGGAGCCGCCGCCGGAATGGCCGGATTCGGGCCCGGAAAGAGGGTCGCGAGTCGGTCCTTGCGGGCTATTCATCGTGTTGTCCTGAATGTTCTACGTTGTCCCAGATAAGCCGAGGGTCGAATTGCATCGAGGCGATCATCGTCAGCACGACCACCGCCGCGAAGGCGAGCGCTCCCCAGCCGGCCGTGATGACGGCGAGCGATTTGAAGCGCACGAGCGCGACGGTGAGCGTGATCACGAACACGTCGAGCATCGACCAGCGGCCGATGCTCTCGACGAGCCGATAGAGCTTCGTGCGCTGCAGCGGCCGCCACGGCGAACGGCGCTGCGCCGTGATGGTGAGCAGCGTCAGCACGGCGAGCTTGAGCATCGGCACGAGGATGCTCGCGATGAAGATGATGATCGCGAGCGGCCAGTCGCCCGAGGTCCAGAAGAAGACGACGCCGCTCATGATCGTGTCGTCCTGGCTGCCGACGAGCGACGACGTGTGCATGATCGGCAGCAGGTTCGCCGGAATATAGAGCAGCGCCGCGGCGATCAGCAACGCCCAGGTGCGCGGGATGCTGTCGAAGTTGCGCTGGTGGAGCGGCGAGCCGCAGCGCGAGCAGCGCTGCGGCGGCGCGTGCTCGTGCTTGCCGCCGCCGGGGTGGGCGGAAGGCGTGACGCGCTCGTCGACATTGCCGCACGCATGGCAAGCGATAAAACCGGCCTTGGCCGCGGTGATATAGGTCATGGTCGATTTCAGCTAGTGTGGCGGGCACTCTGTTCGAGTGCGCGGCGACGGGGGAGCGTATCGGCGATGTCCCACAGCGTGCGCGGGTCGAACATCACGACGACGGCGAACATCAGCGTGAGCGCGCCGAACGCGAAGAGCGAGGCTTCGGGGATGACGCGCGCGAGGCTCAGCATTTTGACGACGGTAATCAGGATGCCGAGCATGAGCACTTCGATCATCCCCCAGGGCCGCACGAATTGAATCGCCCGCAGGACCCGGTTGAAGCCGGGCGGCACGAACCCCGCGCGGATCGGGATCAACACGTAGAGCAGCGCGAGCAGCTCGGTCAGCGGGAAGAGGATGGTCGAGCAGAACACGACGATCGCGACGATCTCCATGTTTTCGCTCCACAGCGCGGCCAGCGCGCCGATCAACGTGGTCTTCGACGTGATGCCGTTGATCTCGAGTTCGACGATGGGAAACGACTGGGCGATCAGGAACGTGATCAGCGCGCCGAGGGTGACGGCGCAGATGCGCTCGAGATGGATCGAGCTGCTTCGGTAAAGCGTCGCGCCGCACCGTGGGCAGCGCGCGCTCATCTTTTTGCTTAAACGCGGTTTGTGCAACAGTGCGTCGCATTCATGGCATGCAATCAGATCGGTTCGTTTCATAGGCACTAGTGTCCGCTTGTTGAGCCGCGCGGCGGGCGACGCACATGCTATCTGGCTGGAACCCGCGCCAATGGTACCAAATGGTGTGGCGCGGGAACGTTTCGACGCGGTCGGTCAGACTGCTTTGGGTCAGTTTTCTAGAATTACCTTTGTCATTCCGAATCGCCTGGGCGGCCCATCGGGTCGGAAATTCTTGCCGCCCGCATCTGTCGGTTTTTCTTGCTTGAGTTAGGATGGCGCCCGTAGAGCCTGCCATGCACGTACGGAACAATTGCGCTGGCCGATTCGTTTACCGCTTATTTACCGCCTAAGTACCCGCTGCGCCTTCCATGACACAACCCACGTTCGCCGAGTCCGAGTCCTACACGCGCACCGCTATCGCGTTGCACTGGCTGATCGCGCTCTTGATCGTCTGCGGCTTTGCGCTCGGCTGGGTGATGACCGGCATCCCCGGCTTCACGCCCACCAAGCTCAAATATTTCTCGTGGCACAAGTGGATCGGCTGCACCGTGTTCGCGCTCGCCGTGCTGCGCATCCTGTGGCGTGCAACCCATGCTGGGCCCGCGATGCCGCGCCGCATGCCGCACTGGCAAAAAGTGGCCGCGAACCTCGTCCATGTGCTGCTCTACGTGCTGATGATCGCGATTCCGGCGTCGGGCTATCTGTACAGCTCGGCGGCCAATATCCCGGTCGTCTATCTCGGCATCGTGCCGCTGCCGCGCATCATCGCGCCGAATCCGGAGCTCAAGGTCATCCTCAAGGCGGTGCACGTCGCGCTCAACTACAGCCTGCTCGGGCTCGTCGCGCTGCACGTCGCGGGGGCCGTCAAGCATCAGTGGCTCGATCGCGACGGGCTGCTCGCCCGCATGATCCCTTTCCTCAAATAAGGATAACCATGAAAGCCTCGCTGCCTCGTCATCTTTCCCGCTACCTGCTGGCCGCGTTCGCCGCGACATCGCTGGTCGCCGCGGGCAGTGCCTTCGCCCAGGTCGACCTGGCCAAGAGCACGATCACCGCGACGTCCAAGCAGATGAACGTGCCTGTGGAAGGCACCTTCAAGAAGTTCTCGGCGCAGGTGAGCTTCGATCCGGCCAAGCCGGCGGCGGGCAGCGCGCAGATCACCGTCGACACCGGCAGCTACGATCTCGGCGACCCGAGCTACAACGATCAGGTGGCCGGCAAGGATTGGTTCGATGCGAAGACCTATCCGACCGCCACGTTCGTCTCGAGCGCGATCGCGCCGGTGGGCGGCACCCAGTTCAACGTGACCGGCAAGCTGACGATCAAGGGCAAGTCGCAGACGCTCACCGTGCCGGTGACGGTCACGCAGCAAGGCGCGACGCAGGTTTTCGACGGCACGCTGCCGATCAAGCGCCTGCAATTCGATATCGGCACGGGGGAATGGAAGGATACGTCGACCGTGGCCGACGAAGTCGCGATCAAATTTCACCTCGTCACCGCCAAACGTTGATTTCGTTTTGATACTGCCGCCCGCGCGGGCGGCGCGCTTTAGGAGAATGATTTGAAAAAGAACCTGTTGATTGCCGTTGGAGTGCTGGCTTCGTCGATGTCGTTCGGTGCGTTTGCCGCCGACACCTACCAGCTCGATCCGAACCATACCTTCCCGAGCTTCGAGGCCGACCACATGGGCGGCGTCTCGATCTGGCGCGGCAAGTTCACGAAGTCGAGCGGCACCGTGACGCTCGATCGCGCAGCGAAGACGGGCACCGTCGACGTGACCGTCGATCCGGCGTCGATCCAGACCGGCAACACGAAGCTCGACGATCACCTGCGCACCGATGCGTTCTTCGACGTCGCGAAGTACCCGGCGGTGACCTACAAGGGCACGTCGATCAAGTTCGACGGCGACACGCCGTCCGAAGTGGTCGGCTCGCTGACGATGCACGGCGTGACCAAGCCGCTGAATCTGAAGATCGAATCGTTCAAGTGCATCATGCACCCGATGCTCAAGAAAGAAGACTGCGGCGTCGAAGCGAGTGGCGAGTTCAACCGCGCGGATTGGGGCATGGACTTCGGCAGCAAGTACGGTTTCAGCATGGTGACCAAGCTGAACATTCAGGCCGAAGGCATCAAGCAGTAAGCTGGGCGTGCTATTTCCGGCGTCCTTGCCGGGAATTCGCGGCGAGCGTCACGCCGAAGTGCGGACAAACAAAAAGGCCGGTTCACATTCGAACCGGCCTTTTCTTTGTCGATCGGAGTTAGCGCTTTAGCTGTCGACCGGAGTTAGTGCTTCAGCACTGACTCCGGCCCCATGCAGAGCTCTTACTTCAGGCCCACGGCGAGCACCTTCAGCATCGCATTCGACGCCAGGGCCCGAGCATCAAACTTGGGCGCCCGCGTTGGGATCGTTCGGATCGTGCTGGGTCTTCTTTTCCTTGAGCAGATCTTCGCGCTTCACGCCGAGCCACATCGCCAGCGCCGCCGCCACGAACACCGACGAGTAGATGCCGAAGCAGATGCCGACCGTCAGCGCCAGGGCGAAGTAGTGCAGCGTCGGGCCGCCGAAGAAGAACATCGACAGCACCATCATCTGCGTGCTGCCGTGCGTGATGATGGTCCGCGAAATCGTGCTCGTGATCGCGTGGTTGATGACTTCCGTCACCGACATCTTGCGTTCGCGGCGGAACGTCTCGCGAATCCGGTCGAAGATCACGACCGATTCGTTCACCGAATAGCCGAGCACCGCGAGCACGGCCGCCAGCACCGACAGCGAGAACTCCCACTGGAAGTACGCGAAGAAGCCGAGAATGATCACGACGTCGTGCAAGTTCGCGATGATGCCGGCGACCGCGTACTTCCATTCGAAGCGGACCGACAGGTAGATGACGATGCCGATCACCACGCACGCGAGCGCGAGCAGGCCATTGGTGACGAGTTCCTTGCCGACCTGCGGACCGACGAACTCGACGCGCTGCAGCTGCACCTGCGCGTTCTGCGCCTTCAACCCCGTCATCACCTGATCGCTTTGCTGCGCGGACGTCAGGCCGGCTTTCAGCGGCAGGCGGATCAGCACGTCGCGCGACGTGCCGAAGTTCTGCACGAGCGCGTCCGGGTAGCCGAGCGTACCGAGCGTCGAGCGCACCGGCTCGAGCTTCGCGGCCTCCGGATACTGCACCTCGACGACGGTGCCGCCCGTGAACTCCACCGAAAGATGCAGCCCGCGATGCAGCAGGAAAAACACTGCCGCAATGAACGTCAGGAACGAGATCGCGTTGAAGATCAACGCGCGCTGCATGAACGGAATGTCTTTATGGATGCGGAAAAATTCCATGTTCTTCTCCGGAACTCAGCGGGACGAATCCGGCTTCTTGGGCGAAACGTTGGGTTGGCCCGGTTGCGAACGGCGGCGCAACGCCGGCTTGCCCGCGCGTGCCGGGGCCGCCGACGGCTTGCTCGCCGCCTTCACGGCGCGGCCGGTGTCGGTGGCGCTATCGACTGCGCTGTCCGCACCCAGATAGGCACCGGCTTCGACGGTGGCCGGCTTCCACACCTGGCCGATCGCGAGCGTCTTCAGCTTCTTCTTGCCGCCGTACCAGAGGTTCACGAGACCGCGCGAGAAGAACACCGCCGAGAACATCGACGTCAGAATGCCGATGCAGTGCACGATCGCGAAGCCGCGCACCGGTCCGGAGCCGAACGCAAGCAGCGCGAGACCGGCGATCAGCGTCGTCACGTTCGAGTCGAGAATCGTCGCCCAGGCGTGCGCGTAGCCGTTCTGGATCGCGAGCTGCGGCGACGCGCCGTTGCGCAGTTCTTCGCGCACGCGCTCGTTGATCAGCACGTTCGCGTCGATCGCCATGCCGAGCGCGAGCGCGATAGCGGCAATGCCCGGCAGCGTCAGCGTGGCCTGCATCAGCGAGAGGATCGCGACCAGCAGCAGCAGGTTCACCGACAGCCCGATCACCGACACCAGGCCGAACAGCATGTAGTACGCGGTCATGAAGACGGCGATCGCGGCAAAGCCGTAGACGACCGAATCGAAGCCCTTGTGGATGTTGTCGGCGCCGAGGCTCGGGCCGATCGTGCGTTCCTCGATGATGTCCATCGGCGCGGCGAGCGAACCGGCGCGCAGCAGCAGCGCGAGGTCGGCGGCCGATTGCGCCGTCGGCTGGCCCGTGATCTGGAAGCGGTCGCCGAGCTCCGACTGGATCGTCGCGACCGTCAGCACCTGGCCCTTGCCCTTTTCGAACAGCACCATCGCCATCGGCTTGCCGATGTTGTCGCGCGAGACCGAGCGCACCGCGCGGCCGCCCGCCGAGTTGAGGCGGATGTTGACCGACGGACGGTTGTGCTCGTCGAAGCCGGCCGACGCGTCGATGATGCTGTCGCCGGTGAAGATCACTTGCTTGCGCAGCAGCACCGTCAGGCCGTTGGCTTCCTTGAACGCTTCGTCGCCCGGGGGCACCGGATCGTTCGGGTTCGTGAGGTAGGTGTTGACCGGGTCGGCGAGGCGCGCTTCGAGCGTCGCCGTGCGGCCGATGATGTCCTTCGCCTTCGCGGTGTCTTGCACGCCCGGCAGCTCGACGACGATGCGGTCGGCGCCTTGCTGCTGGATCACCGGCTCCGACACGCCGAGTTCGTTGACCCGGTTGTGCAGCGTCGTGATGTTCTGCTTGACCGCCGCGTCCTCTGCGGCCTTTTGCTCGGCCGGCGTGAACGTGCCGACGACCTGGAAGCCGCCGCCCGGAGCGGGCTGGGTTGCCCACTGGAGCTCGCTGATGTTCGTGGAGAGCTGCTGGCGGGCGGTATCGGCGACGTTCTGGTCGGCGAAATTGATGACCACCGACTGGCCGACGCGATTGACGCCGCCGTCGCGGATGTTCTTGTCGCGCAGGAAGGTGCGCGCATCCGACGCGTCGGAGTCGAGGCGCTTGTTCAGCGCGCCCGCCATGTCGACTTGCATCAGGAAGTGAACGCCGCCGCGCAAATCGAGGCCGAGGTACATCGGCAGCGCGTGGATCGCGGTCAGCCAGCGCGGCGACGCGCTTTGCAGATTCAGTGCGACGATGAACTGCGGATCGGTCGGATCGGGGTTCAGCGCTTTTTGCAGCAGGTCCTTCACGCGCAATTGCGTGTCGGTGTCCTTCACGCGCACGCGGATGTTCGCGTTGGTCTGCGAGTTGTCGAACGTGATGTCGTCAGGCTTGATGTTGTCGGCGGCAAGCGCCGCTTCCACTTCGGTGAGCGTCGACGAATCGAGGCGGATGGTCGCCTTGCCGCTCAGCACCTGCACCGCCGGCGCTTCGCCGTAGAAATTGGGCAATGTGTAGAGAAGACCGATGGCAAGCGCCACGGCCATCACGACATATTTCCAGAGGGGGTAACGATTCATGGGATGGGCCGAACGGGAAAGTTGGCTTGAAAGCGTTGCGTCCGGCGCTGTGCGCGGGCTGAGGGGGATTCGACCTGGCTAGGCCGGGCCGGACGCAAGAGAGTGGCCTTACAGCGACTTGATCGTGCCTTTCGGGAGAATCGTCGTGACCGAAGCCTTCTGCACGGTGATTTCCGTGCCTTCCGCGATCTCGACGCCGACGTACGCTTCGCCGACCTTCGTCACCTTGCCGACGATGCCGCCGTTGGTGACGACTTCATCGCCCTTCGCCATGGCCGCGAGCATGTTGCGATGATCCTTCTGACGCTTCATTTGCGGGCGGATCATGATGAAGTACAGCACCGCGAACATCAGGATCAAGGGCAAGAAGCTCATCAAGCTCGATTCGGCGCCGCCGCCTGCGCCCTGCGCGAACGCACTGGAAATGAACGACACGTTGGTCTCTCCGTTATGACGATCAAAAAGGTTAGCCGGGTATTCTACCACCGCCGGTACCGGCCCCGGCTCGCGACGGTAGGGCAAATCGGCTTTGGGATCAAGCTTTTATCGCGTGATCCGGGGGGATTTCGAGCGATTTGCCAACTGCCGGATGGCCGTCCCCCACAAACGGGGTGTAGGCCGATTGTAGGGGCGAAGCGGATACAGGCGTGTGGCACTCGGCTTCGTCCGCGCAATCGGGCGCAATCGGGCGGCGACATGAGATCTAGCCGGGAGATCTAGTCGACGCCTCTTGCGCGCTCCTCGGCAAAGCGCTTCTTGAACGCGTCGAACGTATGGGTCTCGATCGCTGCGCGGATTTCCCCCATCAATTCCAAGTAATAGTGCAAGTTGTGGATCGTGTTCAACTGCGCCCCGAGAATTTCGCCGACGCGGTGCAGGTGGTGCAGATACCCGCGCGTGAAGTTGCGGCATGTGTAACAGCCGCAGGTTTCGTCGAGCGGACGCAGCGAATTCTTATGCGTTGCGTTGCGGATCTTGATGTCGCCGAAGCGCGTGAAGAGCCAACCGTTGCGGGCGTTGCGAGTGGGCATGACGCAGTCGAACATGTCGATGCCGGCCGACACGCCCGTGACGAGGTCTTCCGGCGTGCCGACGCCCATCAGGTAGTGCGGCTTGTCGGCGGGGAGCTTCGGGCCGATGTGGTTCAAGATGCGCATCATGTCTTCCTTCGGCTCGCCGACGGAAAGACCGCCCACCGCGAGGCCGTGGAAGCCGATTTCGGAGAGCCCGGCGAGCGATTCGTCGCGCAGGTCTTCGAACATGCCGCCCTGGACGATGCCGAAGAGCGCGTTCGGGTTGCCGAGGCGATTGAATTCGTCGATCGAGCGCTTCGCCCAGCGCATCGACATGCGCATCGAATCGCCCGCTTCGTCGCGCGTCGTCGGCACGCCGTTCACCGCGTACGGCGTGCATTCGTCGAATTGCATCACGATGTCCGAGTTCAGCACCTTCTGGATCTGCATCGACACTTCCGGCGACAGGAACAGCTTGTCGCCGTTGATCGGCGACGCGAACGTCACGCCGTCTTCGGTGATCTTGCGCAGGTCGCCGAGCGAGAAGACCTGGAAGCCGCCCGAATCGGTGAGGATCGGCCGCTTCCAGCCCATGAAGCCGTGCAGGCCGCCGTGCGCGGCGATCGTGTCGAGGCCGGGGCGCAGCCAGAGGTGGAACGTATTGCCGAGGATGATCTGCGCGCGGATTTCTTCGAGCTCGCGCGGCTGGATCGCTTTCACCGTGCCATAGGTGCCGACCGGCATGAAGATCGGCGTCTCGACGACGCCGTGGTTCAGCGTGAGGCGGCCGCGGCGCGCTTGGCCATCGGTCGTGAGAAGGTCGAATTTGAGGCCGTTTTCAGGGGCTTCGTGCGGGACTTGCGTGCTGGTCGACGCGTGAGCGTCGCAGCACGCGTTGCTATCGTGAGTATGACCGTCGGTCATGCTTGGGCTCCTGTGCCACCGAAATGCGCTGCATGGGATCAGAGTAAGCGCTGAAGCGCTAACTCTGATCGACACAGTTCGGCGCATTGATGAACGCCGCCAGGCGTGGCCTGGCGGCAATTGAAACGGGGAAAAACGGCGATCAAGCGCGGATGTTACGCGCGATCTTCCCGCCGCGTGAGCAGCATCGCGTCGCCATAGCTGAAGAAGCGATAGCGCGCCTCGATCGCGTGCCGATACGCGCTGCGGATCGTCTCGACACCCGCGAACGCAGAAACGAGCATCAGCAAGGTCGACTTCGGCAAATGGAAATTCGTCACGAGCCGGTCGACCACGCGGAAACGATAGCCCGGCGTGATGAAGATATCGGTCTCGGCGGACGTGGCGGCGAGCGCGCGGCCTTGCGCTTCGGCGTCGCGCGCCGCGGCTTCGAGCGCGCGCATCGACGTCGTGCCGACCGCGATCACGCGGCCGCCGCGCGCGCGCGTGGCGGCGATCTTGTCGACGAGCGTCTGCGGCAGCTGGTACCACTCGCTGTGCATCTTGTGCTCGGCGAGGTTCTCGACGCGCACCGGCTGGAACGTGCCCGCGCCGACGTGCAGCGTGAGCGTCGCGCGCTCGACACCGCGCGCGTCGAGCCGGGCGAACAGCGCATCGTCGAAATGCAGGCCCGCGGTCGGCGCGGCAACGGCGCCGGGGTTCTGCGCGAAGACCGTCTGGTAGCGCGTTTCGTCCGTTGCGTCGGGGTCGTGCTCGATATAGGGCGGCAGCGGCAGCCGCCCGTATTGCTCGATCAGCGTGAGGCAGTCGTCGGGAAAGTGCAGCGTGTAGAACGGATCGACGCGCTCGCCGACGGTCACGTCGAACGCATCGGCCAAGCGCAGCATCGTGCCCGCAGCCGGACTCTTGCTCGCGCGGATTTGCGCGAGCGCGGTGCGCTCGCCGGTCAGGCGCTCGATCAGCACCTCGATCCGGCCCCCGCTTGCCTTTTGGCCGAGGAAGCGCGCCTTCAGCACCTTGGTATCGTTGAAGACGAGCAGGTCGCCCGCTGCGACGCACTCGGGCAATTCGGAAAACTGGCGGTCGACGAGGCGCGCGGGCTCGCCCGTGCTGTCCACTTCGAGCAGGCGGCTCGCGCTGCGCTCCTTGAGCGCCGTCTGCGCGATCAGCTCGGGCGGCAGATTAAAATCGAAATCGGAAAGGGTGAACATGCTGCTGCACTGGTTTGCTGCGGGAAGGCGCCATACGGTGGTCAGGCGGCCGATGCGGCCGCTATGATGGCGTGGTTTGTCAGGCGGTGCGCCTGGACGTCAAAAACGGGTCATCCGCCTCGATGATGCACATGCCGGCTTGCCCGCCGATCCGCCAACCCTGTTAAAGCCGCTATTGTACTTGCGAAGAGACTCATGCCCTTGTCCGAACGCCGAATGCCCGACTCCGACGACGACGCGCCCGTGAAGCCGAAGCGGCGCGCGGAGCGGGCAGGGGCGGCGAGCGAGGCCGAAACCGGGGCGCCGCTCGCGCAAGCCGCTGCCGCGAAGCCGGCTCGGGCCAGCGCTAAAGGGGCTTCCAAAGGGGCTTCCAAACGGGCCGCGGCGGGCCAGAGTCAGCAAGAAAAAGACGACGCCCCCGCCAAGCTCCCCAAAACCGCCGACAAGCTCGCCAAACTCGGCCTGAAACGCGACATCGACCTCGTGCTGCATCTGCCGATGCGCTACGAGGACGAAACTTCGCTCACGCCGATCGGCGAGCTGCTGCCGGGCGAGACGGCGCAGACCGAAGGCGTCGTCGTCGACAACGAGATCGCCTACCGTCCGCGCCGCCAGCTCGTCGTCAAGCTGCGCGACGAAGCGGACGAAGAACTCACGCTGCGCTTTCTGAATTTCTACGGCTCGCAGGTCAAGCAGATGGCGGTGGGCACGCGTCTGCGCGTGCGCGGCGACGTGCGCGGCGGGTTCTTCGGCATCGAGATGGTTCATCCGGCGGTGCGTCCCGTCGACGCGGACACGCCGCTGCCGCAGGCGCTCACGCCCGTGTACCCGAGCACGGCAGGGGTTTCCCAGGCCTATCTGCGCAAGGCGATCGACAACGCGCTCTCGCGCACGACGTTGCCTGAGCTCGTGCCGCCGCCGATCGCCGACGCGTATTTCCGCCCGCTGAATCTGCCGCCGCTGATGCAGGCGGTCCGCACGCTGCACCACCCGAGCGCCGATGCGGACGAAACCGCGCTGATCGACGGCACCCATCCGGCGTGGTCGCGAATCAAGTTCGAGGAGCTGCTCGCGCAACAGCTTTCGCTCAAGCGCGCACACGAAGAGCGCCGCACGCGCTCGGCGCCCGTCATGCCGCAGCGCGCGCAGCACGACCCCGAATCGCTGACGGCGCGTCTCTCGCGTGCGCTGCCGTTCGCCTTGACGCGCGCGCAGCAGCGGGTCGGCGCCGAGATCGCGGCCGATTTGACCCAGCCGCATCCGATGCAGCGCCTCTTGCAAGGCGACGTCGGCGCCGGCAAGACCGTCGTCGCGGCGCTCGCCGCCGCGCAGGCCATCGACGCGGGCTACCAGGCGGCGTTGATGGCGCCGACCGAAATCCTCGCCGAGCAGCACGCGCGCAAGCTGCGCGGCTGGCTCGAACCGCTCGGCGTGACGGTCGCGTGGCTCGCGGGCAGCTTGAAGGCGAAGGAAAAACGCGCAGCGCTCGAAGCGGCGGCGTCCGGCGCGGCGCAGCTCGTGATCGGCACGCACGCGATCATCCAGGATGCGGTCGAGTTCGCGCGGCTCGGCTTCGTGATCGTCGACGAACAGCACCGCTTCGGCGTCGCGCAACGTCTCGCGCTGCGCGCGAAGGCGCACAACGCCGCCGACGGCGCGGCCAGCTTTCAGCCGCATCAGCTGATGATGTCAGCGACGCCGATCCCGCGCACGCTCGCGATGACCTACTACGCGGACCTCGACGTCTCGACGATCGACGAACTCCCGCCCGGCCGCACGCCGATCGTGACGAAGCTCGTTTCCGACGCGCGCCGCGACGAGGTGATCGGCCGCGTGCGCGAGGCGGCGCTGACCGGGCGGCAGGTCTATTGGGTCTGTCCGCTGATCGAGGAAAGCGAGACGCTGCAGCTCCAGACCGCCGTGGAAACGTTCGAGACCTTGGCCGCCGCGCTGCCGGAGCTGCGCGTCGGCCTCGTGCACGGACGGCTCGCGCCCGCCGAGAAGGCCGCCGTGATGGACGCCTTCTCGCGCAACGACGTGCAGTTGCTCGTCGCGACGACAGTGATCGAAGTCGGCGTCGACGTGCCGAACGCCTCGCTGATGGTGATCGAGCACGCAGAGCGCTTCGGCCTCGCGCAATTGCACCAGCTGCGCGGCCGGGTGGGGCGCGGGAGCACGGCTTCGGCGTGCGTGCTGCTCTATAGCGGGCCGCTCTCGCTGGCGGGGCGCGCGCGCCTGCAGACCATGCGCGAAACCACCGACGGCTTCGAAATCGCGCGCCGCGACCTCGAAATCCGCGGTCCGGGCGAATTCCTGGGTTCGCGGCAGTCAGGCGAGGCGATGCTGCGCTTCGCCGATCTGCAGCAGGACGGCTGGCTGATCGAACCCGCGCGCGAGGCGGCCACACGGCTCCTTGCCGAGTATCCCGATGTCGTCACGCAGCATCTCGCCCGCTGGCTTGGCGCGCGCGAGCAGTACCTGAAGGCGTAGCGCCGGCGGCGAGCGCTTTTTTCGGCCGGATGGCACAGGACGACGTGATAGGGACCTTTGAAGGTTGGCGAATCGCCCGCATCGGTGTATAACTTAAATCTATCGACTCCAATACCTTGATTGGTCCCTCAATGACGCTCACAGAACTGAAATACATCGTCGCAGTGGCCCGGGAGCGCCACTTCGGGCGCGCGGCCGAGGCGTGCTTCGTCAGCCAGCCGACGCTGTCGGTCGCCATCAAGAAGCTCGAAGACGAGCTCAACGTGCAAATTTTCGAGCGCGGCACGAGCGAAGTCAGCGTGACCCCGATCGGCGAGCAGATCGTCACGCAGGCGCAGCGCGTGCTCGAGCAGACGCTCGCGATCAAGGAAATCGCCAAGCAGGGCAAGGACCCGCTCGTTGGCCCGCTGCGGCTCGGCGTGATCTACACGATCGGGCCCTATCTGCTGCCCACCCTGGTCAAGCAGATGATCAAGAACGTCCCGCAGATGCCGCTGATGCTGCAGGAGAACTACACGCTCAAGCTGATCGAGCTGCTCAAGCAGGGCGAGATCGACGTGGCGATCATGGCGCTGCCGTTTCCCGAAACCGGGTTGATGGTGCGTCCGCTGTACGACGAGCCGTTTGTCGTAGCGCTGCCGTCGGGGCACGCGTGGGAGTCGCGCAAGAAAATCGACGCCGGCGATCTGAAGCAGGAGACGATGCTGCTGCTCGGCAGCGGGCATTGCTTCCGCGATCACGTGCTGGGCGTCTGCCCCGAGCTGATGCGCTTTTCGCAGAACGCCGACGGGATTCAGAAGACGTTCGAAGGGTCGTCGCTGGAGACGATCCGGCACATGGTGGCGAGCGGCGTCGGCATTACCGTGCTGCCGCGCATGTCGGTGCTCGAGGTGAAGCCGCATGCGCCGGGCGTGGACGCGGGGCTGCTGAGCTACGTGCCGTTCGAAGAGCCGGTGCCGGACCGCCGTGTCGTGCTCGCCTGGCGCAAGAGCTTTACGCGGATGCCGGCCATCGAGGCGATCAGCGAGGCGATCACCTCGTGCGAACTGCCGGGGGTCAGCAAGCTCGACATGCCGGTCGCCCTCAACTGAGGCGGCCGCCGCTATCTCGAAAGTGCGGCGACGAGCCGCATTTAGCTTCGGCCTATTGAATAGATATAATTAATCAAATTTCATCGTTCAATAGGCGTCGGTAGACTTTGCTCCATGGATCTCGCATCCCATACCCATGGAGGAAGTCATGAATCAGCCCTTTGTCCCGCTCACGACGAACCCGGCCCAGCCTGCGGCCACGCCTCAGCAAGCCAGCACCGCTAGCCAGGCTGCCTCGATGTTCCGCGGAGCGCGCACTGTGGCCTTCTCGCATCTGGTCGATCGCGCGCTGTCGGCGTAAGCCGCGCATCCCGGCCCACTGCTCTCCCCCTCCCCATAAAACCGCCCATTAGGAGCTCCGGATGTCTGACCGTACTCTCACCACTGCAGCAGGCGCACCCGTCGCCGACAACCAGAATTCGATCACCGCGGGTCCGCGCGGCCCGATCGCTCTGCAAGACGTGTGGCTGCTCGAGAAGCTCGCGCATTTCGACCGTGAAGTGATTCCCGAGCGCCGTGTTCATGCGAAGGGCTCGGGCGCATTCGGCACGCTCAAAGTCACGCACGACATCTCGCGCTATACGAAGGCGAAACTGTTCTCGCAAGCCGGCAAGGAAACGCCGCTCTTCATCCGCTTCTCGACGGTCGCGGGCGAGCGCGGCGCCGCCGACGCCGAGCGCGACGTGCGCGGCTTCTCGATCAAGTTCTATACGGAAGAAGGCAACTGGGACGTGGTCGGCAACAACACGCCGGTGTTCTTCATCCGCGATCCGCTCAAGTTCCCGGACTTCATTCACACGCAGAAACGCGACCCGTACACGAACCTGCGCAGCAACGTGGCGGCGTGGGACTTCTGGGCGCGTCATCCGGAGTCGCTGCACCAGGTCACGATCCTGATGAGCGATCGCGGGATTCCGAAGAACTATCGCCAGCAGCACGGTTTCGGCTCGCACACGTATTCGTTCATCAGCGCGAACAACGAGCGCTTCTGGGTGAAGTTTCACTTCAAGTCGCTGAACGGCATCGAGAACTACAGCGACGCCGAAGCCGCCCAAGTGATCGCGGGCGACCGTGAAAGCGCGCAGCGCGACCTGATCGAGAACATCGACAAGCAGAACTTCCCGAAGTGGGCATTCCGTATTCAGGTGATGCCGGAAGCCGATGCGGCGAAGGTGCCGTACAACCCGTTCGACATCACGAAAATCTGGCCGCACAAGGATTACCCGCTGATCGACGTCGGGGTGATCGAGCTGAACCGCAATGCGCAGAACTACTTCGCGGACGTCGAGCAGGCGGCGTTCACGCCGGCCAACGTCGTGCCGGGCATCGGCTTCTCGCCGGACCGCCTGCTGCAAGGGCGTCTGTTCTCGTATGGCGACGCGCATCGCTATCGCTTGGGCGTGAACCATCACCAGATTCCGGTGAATGCGCCGAAGTGCCCGTTCCATCACTCGTTCCATCGTGACGGCGCGATGCGCACGGACGGCAACCTGGGCGGCACGGTGAACTACGAGCCGAACCGTTTCGGCGACTTCACGCAGGATCGCAACGCGGCCGAGCCGCCGCTCGCGGCGGGCGTGGTCGACCGCTACGACCACCGCGAGGACGCCGACTACTACAGCCAGCCGGGCGCGCTCTTCCGGCTGTTCGATGCGGGCCAGCGCGAGCGTCTGTTCGCGAACATCGCGCGTCACATCGACGGCGTGCCGGAAGACATCGTCGCGCGTCAGATCGAGCATTTCCGCCAAGCCGATCCGGCGTACGCGGAAGGCGTGATCGCCGCGATTGAGAAGCAGAAGGCGGCGAAGGCGAAGTAAGCACAGAGGACGAAGGGAACGCGCATCACGTCGCGTGTTCCCTTCAGGAAACGGTGAAGTTCAAGGAGAAACGATCATGACCCAGGTGATGTTGCATATCGGCGATGCGTTGTTTGCGCAACCCGCAACGCGCAAGAACGGCATCGCACTCGCTCAAAAGGCGATCGGGCTCGCGATCGTCGGCAGCGGCTTCGCCGTGATCGTCGCGCATGGGCTGCAGTTGGCGCTTGGCCAATGAACCTGCGCGCGGCGTGGCACGCTGCACGCGTTGCCTCATCGTTCTACGCTACACTGTCGGGCGTTTGAACGATCGCCTGATTGGTTGCGGGCGCATCGTTCCAGCCGGTAGAACCACACTGCTCACGGAGTCGTCATGGCGAAGAAAAGCACTGCAGCACCGCAAATCAACATCGGCATCAGCGACAAAGATCGCAAGAAAATTGCGGACGGCCTCTCGCGTCTGCTCGCCGATACGTACACGCTTTATTTGAAGACCCACAACTTCCATTGGAACGTGACGGGTCCGATGTTCAACACGCTGCATCTGATGTTCGAGACGCAGTACAACGAGCTCGCGCTCGCCGTCGACGCGATCGCGGAGCGCATCCGCGCGCTGGGCGTCGTGGCGCCGGGCAGCTACAAGGAGTTCGCGAAGCTGTCGTCGATTCCCGAGGCGGACGGTGTGCCGGCTGCGGAAGAGATGATCCGCCAGCTCGTGGAAGGTCAGGAAGCGGTGGCGCGCACGGCGCGCGAAATCTTCCCGGCAACCGAAGCGGCCAACGACGAGCCGACCGCCGACTTGCTGACGCAACGCATGCAGACGCATGAAAAGACCGCGTGGATGCTGCGCGCGATGCTGGCTTGAGGGGTGTCGCCGGCAAGCGCGTTCGCCGTCGCTAGCCTGTAGTACAAGAGGGGCCTTCCGCATGGATTCGGAAGGCCCTTTTCATTTCGGCTCTAAAATATCGGGATTGCTTTCACTCGCCCGCCCATGTTCGCCCGACTCCCTCTCTATCTGCGCCTTGTCCGCATGGACAAGCCGATCGGCAGCCTGCTCCTGCTCTGGCCCACGCTCAACGCGCTGTGGATTGCGTCGAACGGGCGTCCGTCGCTGTCGCTCCTGGTGATCTTCGCGCTCGGCACGGTGCTGATGCGCTCGGCGGGCTGCGCGATCAACGATTACGCCGACCGCGATTTCGACCGGCACGTGAAGCGCACCGAGAATCGTCCGATCACGTCGGGCAAGATCCGGGCGTGGGAGGCGGTGGCGATCGCGGTGGGGCTGTCGATCGTCGCGTTCCTGCTGATTCTTCCGCTCAACACGCTGACGAAGGAGCTGTCGGTGGCGGCGCTGTTCGTCGCGGGCTCGTATCCGTTCACGAAGCGGTTCTTCGCGATCCCGCAGGCGTATCTCGGCATCGCGTTCGGCTTCGGCATTCCGATGGCGTTCGCCGCCGTGCAGGACCACGTGCCGATGCTCGCGTGGGTGATGCTGCTCGCGAACGTGTTCTGGTCGGTGGCGTATGACACCGAGTACGCGATGGTCGATCGCGACGACGACATCAAGATCGGTATCCGCACGTCGGCGCTCACGTTCGGCCGCTTCGACGTGCTCGCGATCATGCTCTGCTACGCGGTGACGCTCGGCATCTACGTGTGGATCGGCATCGCGCTCGGCTTCGGCGTGCTGTATTGGCTGGGCTGGGCGGCGGCGGCCGGCTGCGCGATCTACCACTACACGCTGATTCGCGGCCGCGAGCGGATGCCTTGCTTCGCGGCGTTCCGGCACAACAACTGGCTAGGCGGGGCGTTGTTCGTCGGGATTGCCGCGCATTACGCCGTGGCGGGGCTCTGAGGCAATCACTGCTTGCCGAGCTCGTCTCCCATTTCTTTCGCACGCGCGTCGGCGGCCAGCACGCCGCGCACGATCGCATCCTTGACGCCCTGCGCGTCGAATGACGCCAGTGCCGCGGCCGTCGTGCCGCCTTTCGACGTCACGCGCTCGCGCAGCACGCTAGCCGGTTCGCCCGACTGCGCGGCCAATTGCGCCGCGCCGGTGAACGTCGCGACAGCGAGCGCGCGGCCTTGCGCCTCGTCCATGCCGAGCTGCCGCGCCGCTTCTTGCAGCGCTTCGATGAAATAGAACACGTAGGCCGGCCCGCTGCCGGAGATCGCGGTGACGGCATCGATCTTCGATTCGTCGTCGAACCAGACCGTTTCGCCGACCGCGCCAAGCACGTGCGAGGCGAGCGAGCGGCCCGCTGCGTCGACTTCGGCCAATGCCGCGAGCCCCGTCACGCCCATGCCGACGAGTGCCGGCGTGTTCGGCATCGTCCGCACGATGCGCGTATAGCCGCCGAGCCAGCGCGACAGGTCGGCGGCGCGAATGCCGGCAGCGATGCTGATGACGAGTTGTGTCGACAGATGCGGCGCGAGCGTTTCGCTCACGCTTTTCAGCACTTGTGGCTTGACCGCCAGCACGATCGCATCGTAGCCGGCGAGTGCGGCGTCCGCCGCGGCGCCGGTCTTGACGCCGAACTGCTGGGCAGTTCGCGCGCGCGCTTCTTCGCTGACGTCGATCGCGTACAGGTCGAGCGGCGCAACGCCGCGCTTGATAAGACCACCGATCAAGGCCGCAGCCATGTTGCCGCCGCCGATGAATGCAATTTTCATGATTGATGTGCGAGGTAAGGGAGTCAATAGAGGAGTCCGGGCGATGCGCCGGCCGCGCTCAACGCGTGTTCATTGCGCGTACTGCCGTGCGCCGAAGATCGCCGTGCCGACGCGCACGATCGTCGCGCCTTCGAGCACCGCCGCTTCGAGATCGCTGGACATGCCCATCGACAGCGTGTCGAGCTCGAGCCCCTCGGCGCGCAGACGCTCGAACAATTCGCGCAGCGCCCGATGCGGCGCGCGTTGCGCTTCGGCGTCGTCCGCCGGTTCGGGAATCGACATCAGGCCGCGCAGACGCAGCTTCGGCAGCGCGGCAATTTCGCGCGCGACGGACGGCACCTCGGCGGGCGCGACGCCGCTCTTCGTGTCCTCGCCGCTGATGTTCACCTGCAGGCACACGTTGAGCGGCGGCAGGCCGTCGGGGCGCTGCTCGGCCAGCCGCTGCGCGATCTTCAGGCGATCGACCGAATGCACCCAGTCGAAATGCTGGGCCACGGGCTTGGTCTTGTTCGATTGCAGCGGGCCGATGAAATGCCACTCGAGCTCGGCGCGCAAATCGGCGAGCGTTTCGATCTTCGCGATCGACTCTTGCACGTAGTTTTCGCCGAACGCGCGCTGGCCTGCGGCATGCGCTTCGCGGACAGCGTCGGCGGGGAACGTCTTCGAGACGGCGAGCAGCGCAATCGTTGCAGGGTCGCGCCCGGCGGACTGCGCGGCGCGCTCGATGCGCCGATGCACCGAGTCGAGGTTGTGAGCGAGATCGGACATGGGAAAACGGATCGAAAAGCGGCGGATGGGGCGATGTCTCGAATTATACGGACGCTGCCTCAAAGCGCCGGCCTAGCCTTCGCGCCGATGCGACTGCAGTTTCAGCCGAACAGCAAATGCTCGACGAGCTGAATCCAGTGCGCGACCGGCACCGACGTGCCGCTTTGCAGATGCGAAATGCAGCCGACGTTCGCCGAGACGATCATCTGCGGTTCGAGCGCGTACAAGCTATCGAGCTTCTGGTCGCGCAGCTTGTAGGACAGCGCCGGCTGCGTGAGCGAATAGGTGCCCGCCGAGCCGCAGCAGAGATGACTGTCGGCCGGCAGCCGCACTTCGATGCCGAGCGAGTTCAGCAGGTGCTCGACCTTGCCGCGAATCTGCTGCCCGTGCTGCAGCGTGCACGGCGGATGAAACGCGACCGTGTGCACGGCGCGGCGGCGCGTGAGCGCGGCAAGTTCGGCTTCGAAGTTCGGAAGGATCTCGGCGACGTCGAGCGTCAGCTCGGAAATACGCGCCGCCTTTTCCGCGTAGTTCGGATCGTGCCGCAACAGGTGCCCATACTCCTTCACCGTCGCGCCGCAGCCCGAGGCATTCATCACGATCGCTTCGGCGCCGCCTTCGACATACGGCCACCACGCGTCGATATTGCGGCGGATGTCGTCGAGCGCTTCGTCGTGGTAGCCGAGGTGCAGGCGGATCGCGCCGCAGCAGCCGGCGTCGGGCGCGACGACGAGTTCGATGCCGAGCGCGTCGAACACGCGCGCCGTCGCGATGTTGATGTTGGGGAGCATCGACGGCTGCACGCAGCCGGCCAACAGCAGCATCTTGCGATTGTGCGTCGTGCTCGGCCATTCGAGCTGACGCTGGCGGGCCGGCACCTTGTCGCGCAGCTTGCGCGGCAGGAGCGGCCGCACGTGCTGCCCGATCCGCATGGCGGGCGAAAAGAGCGCGCTGTTCGGCACGAAGCTCGCGAGGAACCGCCGAAGTATCCGCTGACTGGCGGGGCGCGGCACTTGCGCTTCGACATGCTTGCGGCCGATCTCGACGAGGCGCCCGTATTGCACGCCCGACGGGCACGTCGACTCGCAGCTCCGGCACGTGAGGCAGCGGTCCAGATGCAATTGCGTGCTGCGCGTGACGGGCGCTCCCTCGACCATCTGCTTGATCAGATAGATGCGCCCGCGCGGGCCGTCGAGCTCGTCGCCGAGCAGTTGATAAGTCGGGCAGGTGGCCGTGCAGAAACCGCAGTGCACGCACTTGCGCAGGATCGCGTCGGCCTCTTCGCCGTCGGGCGTGTTTCGGATGAAGTCCGCGAGATTGGTCTGCATCGCGTCGCTCAGAAATCGGAGTAGAGACGGCCGCGATTGAACACGCGGGCCGGATCGAAGGCGGCCTTCAGGCCGCGATGGATTTTCATCAACGGCGCGGGCAGCGGCGTGAAGACGCCCGCGCTGCGGTCGTAGCCGTGGCCGGTACGGAAGATCGTCGCGTGGCCGCCGGCTTGTTTGGCGCTCATGCGCACGGTCTGCGCATCGGTATCGGTGATCCACCAGCGCTGCGCGCCGCCCCATTCGACGAGCTGCGCACCCGGCAGTTGCAGCGGCTCGGTGATCGAAGGCAGCCCGAGCCGCCACAGCGCGGCCTTGGGCGGAATCGCCGAGAAGAACGGATCGGTTTGCTCGCGCAAGCCCTCCCAGAAGCGCTCGGCCTCGACCGCATCGACCACCTCGCCGCCGAGCGAGGTGCGCGCCGCCTTCACCGCGCTTTCCGCGCCGGCGAGCCGCACGACGAGCGTGCCGTTGCGCCAGGCGCTCGCGGTGATCGGCAGCGGCCTGCCGCCCCATTCGTTGAGCTTGCGCACGGCATCGGTGCCGTTCATGTCGAATTTGATCGTGGCTTCGGACGCGGGGCGCGGCAACACCTTCACCGACAGCTCCAGGATCAGCCCGAGCGTGCCGAGCGACCCTGCCATGAGACGCGAGACGTCATAGCCGGCGACGTTCTTCACCACTTGGCCGCCGAAATGCAGCGTCTCGCCTTGGCCGTTCATCAGCACGACGCCGAGCACGAAGTCGCGCGCCGCTCCAGCCGCGACGCGCCGCGGCCCGGCGATGCCCGCCGCGATGCAGCCGCCGAAGGTGGCGGCGCGGCCGAAGTGGGGCGGCTCGAACGCGAGCATCTGGTTGTGTTCGGCGAGCGCCGCTTCGATTTCCGCAAGCGGCGTGCCGCAGCGCGCCGTGATCACGAGTTCGGCGGGATCGTACGAGAGGATGCCGCGGTACGCGCGGGTGTCGAGGATCTCGCCCTCGAGTGCCTGACCGTACCAGTCTTTCGTGCCGCCGCCGCGAATGCGCAGCGGCCGCCCGTCGGCCGAGGCCGAGCGGATGCGTTCCGACCAGCCGGCGACGATGTCGTCCTCTTCCATGGCACTCCGCTTGTTTTCTAATCAGTCAGGTCAGATATGGGGTCGATTGTACCGGGCGACTCGGGGCAAGCAAGCCGGAGCCTCCCGGGCCGGGTAAATCCGTGTTGTGGCGCGGCGGTTTATTGGGGGCGTAAGCCTTGGGCTTGCCACAAGCGGATTGGCCGTTGGCGCATCTCGATGGCGCCGGAGGACGGAAAGTCCGCCGGCGCCGCGCAAGCCGCAAGCAATAGCGCGCCGCGCGGCTAATGGGGCGCCGCGCCGCTCAAAACCGCGGCAACTCCGCATGCGGCAGCAGCCCGCCGCGCACGTGCATCTTCCCGTACTCGGCGCAGCGCGAGCGGGTCGGAATGCCCTTGTCGGGATTGAGGAGCCCGAGCGGATCGAACGCGTGCTTGACGGCAAAGAACGCGTCCCGCTCTTCCGGCGAGAACTGCACGCACATCGAATTGATCTTTTCGATGCCGACACCGTGCTCGCCCGTCACCGTCCCGCCCAGCTCGACACAGGTCTCGAGGATATCGGAGCCGAACGCCTCTGCGCGGTGCCATTCGTCGAGATCGTTGCCGTTGAAGAGGATGAGCGGATGCATGTTGCCGTCGCCCGCATGGAACACGTTCATGCAGCGCAGGCGGTACTTGCGCTCCATCTCCTCGATGCGCGCGAGGAGCGGCCCGATGCTGCGGCGGGGCACGGTGCCGTCCATGCAGTAGTAGTCGGGCGAGATGCGTCCGGCGGCCGGAAACGCGTTCTTGCGGCCCGACCAGAACTTGAGCCGCTCCGCTTCCGAGCGCGAGATCTGGATGCGCGTCGCGCCATGCTCGCGCAGCACGGCCGTCATGCGGACGATTTCCTCGGCCACTTCCTCGGGTGTGCCGTCCGATTCGCAGAGCAGGATCGCCGCGGCGTCGAGATCGTAGCCGGCGCCAACGAACTCCTCGACGGCGCGCGTCGCGGGCTTGTCCATCATTTCGAGCCCGGCGGGGATGATGCCCGACGCGATGATGCCGGCGACCGCATCGCCGCCTTTGACGACGTCGTCGAAGCTCGCCATGACGACTTGCGCGGTCTGCGGCTTCGGAATCAGCTTGACCGTGACTTCGGTGACGATGGCGAACATCCCCTCGCTGCCGATCATGACGGCGAGCAGGTCGAGCCCCGGCGAATCGGGCGCGAGCGAACCGAATTCGACGATGTCGCCTTCCATGGTGACAGCGCGCACGCGCAGCACGTTGTGCACGGTCAGGCCGTACTTCAGGCAGTGCACGCCGCCGGAGTTTTCGGCGACGTTGCCGCCGATCGTGCAAGCGATTTGCGAAGACGGATCGGGCGCGTAGTACAGGCCGTAGGGCGCGGCGGCTTCGGAGATCGCGAGATTGCGCACGCCCGGCTGGACGATCGCGGTGCGCGCGTAGGAATCGACTTCGACGATCTTCTTGAAGCGGGCGAGCGACAGCACGATGCCGTTCTTGATCGGCATCGCGCCGCCCGAGAGCCCGGTACCCGCGCCGCGCGGCACGATCGGCACGCCAAGGCGCCGGCAGATCTGCACGATGCGCTGCACCTGCGCTTCGGTTTCCGGCAGCGTGACCGCGAGCGGCAGCCGCCGGTACGCAGCGAGGCCGTCGCACTCATAGGGCGTGGTGTCTTCTTCGCGATACAGCAGGCAATGCGCGGGCAGCACGGCCATCAGCGCCTGCACGACTTCGCGCTGGCGCTCGGCGAGCGCTTCGGGTGATAGCTCGATGGCCGCCAGCTCTGCTGGGTGGTTCATATCTCCTCCCGCTAGGTCGCAGGGTGTCGTTGGCCGGCGGCTTTCGCAGATGCGTCCGCCGGCCCCGACACTATGCCGTATAAGAAAAAATCTTACCCGGGTTCATCAGGTTGCGCGGGTCGAGCGCGTGCTTGATGGCGCGCATCGCGTCGATCGCGTCGGCGCCGTGCTCGTCGATCAGAAAGCCCATCTTGTGCAACCCGACGCCATGCTCGCCCGTGCAGGTGCCGTCCATGCGCAGCGCGCGTTCGACGATGCGGCGGTTCAGCCGCTCGGCTTCCTCGAATTCCTCGGGCTTGGCCGGGTCGATCAGCATCGCGACGTGGAAATTGCCGTCGCCGACGTGGCCGACGATCGGGCACGGCAGCGGCGAGCCCTTCAGGTCCTGCTCGGTTTCGACCACGCATTCTGCGAGCCGCGAAATCGGCACGCAGACGTCGGTCGTGACCGCGCGGCAGCCCGGCTTCAACTGCAGCATCGCGAAATAGGCGCTGTGCCGGGCGTTCCACAGGCGGCTGCGGTCTTCCGGCCGAGTGGCCCATTCGAAGCCGCTGCCCGCGTTGTCGGCGGTGATCTGCTGGACCGTTTCCGCCTGCTCCTTGACGCCGGCCTCGGTGCCGTGGAATTCGAAGAAGAGCGTCGGCGACTCGGGCAGCGTGAGGTTCGAATGACGATTGATCGCGCGGATCGCGAGCGAATCGACGAACTCGACGCGCGCGATCGGCACGCCGAGCTGGATCGTTTCGATGACGCTCTTCACCGCTGCGCCCATCGACGGGAACGTGCAGACCGCCGCCGACACCGCCTCCGGCTGCGGATAGATGCGCACGGTGATTTCGGTGATGACGCCGAGCGTGCCTTCCGAGCCGACGAAAAGCCGCGTCAGGTCGTAGCCCGCCGACGATTTGCGTGCGCGCGTGCCGGTCTTGACGATGCGGCCGTCGGCGAGCACGACGGTCAGGCCGAGCACGTTCTCGCGCATCGTGCCGTAGCGCACGGCGTTGGTGCCGGACGCGCGCGTTGCCGACATCCCGCCGATGCTCGCATCCGCGCCCGGGTCGATCGGGAAGAACAGGCCGGTGTCGCGCAGCGCCTCGTTGAGCGCCTTGCGAGAGACGCCTGCCTGGACGGTGGCGGTGAGGTCTTCGGCGGCGATCGACAGCACCTGGTTCATCTCGGACAAGTCGATCGACACGCCCCCTTCGACCGCGAGGAGATGCCCTTCGAGCGACGAGCCGTTGCCGTACGGAATGATCGGCACGTTGTATTGGCCGCAGAGCTTCACGGCGGTCTGCACGTCCTCGGTGGAGCGGGCGAAGACGACGGCGTCGGGTAATTGCGGATCGAACGGCGATTCGTCGCGGCCGTGATGCGCGCGCACGGCATCCGAAGTCGAGACGCGCTCGCCGAAGGCGGCTTTCAGCGCCTCGAGCAATTCAGCGGGGACGGGGCGGCGAACGGAGGCCGGCGGCGCGGGATGATTCACGGATGTCTCCAGGCAGCGGGGTGCGGCGTGTTATGGCGAAGAGGGTTTGCAGCGCGCGGACCTCTGCGGGCCTTGGCGAGTCTCCGGCCGCGGCCTTGACGGTCCGCAGCGGCAAGAGACGGTAAAAAGAGCGGCAAATACTGGGAACCGGCGCTTGCATGTGAGACGGTCCATTCTACGCTGAACGTCTTCGCCGGACCCGGCCCCCGAGATATCCCGAGAACCTATAATGGTGGCCGCTATGCGGCGGCCTGGCCGGCGCCGCGGATCAAGGGCATCCCGCCATCGATAAGGAGCCGAAATGGGTCACCGTTTGAGCAAAATCGCCACCCGCACGGGCGACGACGGCACCACCGGTCTCGGCGACGGCAGCCGCGTCCGCAAGGACGACGCCCGCATCGCCGCGATGGGCGACGCCGACGAGTTGAACTCGCACATCGGCGTGCTGCTATGCGAGCCGCTCCCTGCCGACGTGCGCGACATGCTGACGGCGATTCAACACGATTTGTTCGATTTGGGCGGCGAGCTGTGCATTCCCGGTCACACGATGATCACGGACGCGCATCTGGCGCAGCTCGACGGATGGCTTGCACAGTGCAACGCGGATCTGCCGCCGCTCGAGGAATTCATTCTGCCGGGCGGCTCGCGCTCGGCGGCGCTTGCGCATGTTTGCCGGACGGTGTGCCGCCGCGCGGAGCGCTCGATCGTGGCGCTGGGCGAGACGCAGGCGGTCAACGAAGCGCCGCGGCGCTATGTGAATCGTTTGTCCGACCTGCTGTTCGTGCTGGCGCGCGTGCTCAATCGGGCCGACGGCGGCAGCGACGTGCTGTGGCAGCACGATCGCGGCCGCTAATTTCCCTCAATAAGCTCGATCGATCAGGTCATCAATTCCCGCTGCCGCGCGCGACGCGCCGCTGCCTGACGCTTTGCGCGAGCCCTTCGAGCACGCCAATGCTGGCGTCCCAGTCGATGCACGCGTCGGTGATGCTCTGGCCGTAGGTCAGCTCGCAGCCTTCCTTGAGGTCCTGCCGGCCCGCCACGAGATGCGACTCGATCATCACGCCGACGATCCGCTCGTCGCCCGAGGCGATCTGGCGGCCGATATCGGCGCACACCGGGATCTGGTTCTCGTGCTTCTTCGAGCTGTTCGCGTGGCTCGCGTCGATCATCAGGCGCGCGGCGAGGCCGGCCTTGCTGATGTCGGTGCAGGCCGCATCGACGCTCGCCGCATCGTAGTTCGGCACCTTGCCGCCGCGCAGGATGATGTGGCAGTCCTCGTTGCCGGCCGTCGACACGATCGCCGAGTGCCCGCCCTTCGTCACCGACAGGAAATGGTGCGGCTGCGATGCGGCCTTGATCGCGTCGACCGCGATCTTCACGTTGCCGTCGGTGCCGTTCTTGAAGCCGACCGGGCAGGAGAGACCCGAGGCCAGCTCGCGGTGCACTTGCGATTCCGTGGTGCGCGCACCGATCGCGCCCCACGAGATCAGATCGGCGATGTATTGCGGGCTGATCATGTCGAGGTATTCGGTGCCGGCCGGCAGCCCAAGCTCGTTGATGTTGACGAGCAGCTCGCGCGCCGTGCGCAGGCCGTCGTTGATCTTGAAGCTGTTGTCGAGGTACGGGTCGTTGATGAGGCCCTTCCAGCCCACCGTCGTGCGCGGCTTTTCGAAGTACACGCGCATCACGATTTCGAGCTCGCCGGCGAAGCGCTTGCGCTCTTCGACGAGCCGTCCGGCGTATTCCATCGCCGCTTTCGTGTCATGGATCGAGCACGGCCCGATGATGACGATCAGGCGGTCTTCCATGCCATGCAGGATGCGGTGCATCGACCGGCGGGCATTGAAGATCAGGTCGGACATCGGTTCCGTGCACGGGAACTCGCGGATCAGGTGCGCGGGCGGCGTGAGTTCTTTCAGTTCTCGAATTCGGACGTCATCGGTATTGTGCGGGGGCATTCTGACTCTCCATTGCGGTGTGGTTCGCTCGAAGCACGCGTTTCTGGGAAAGCGATGCCGAAGCGGACGGTATTCAAAAAGCGTTCAAAAATTCGTAGCGGTTAAACGAGTCGTCGATCGAGGCCAAGTCACGGGGCGAAAAAAAACCGCCAGACTCGCTGGCGGTTTTTTCGGGAATTCCGGGTGCCTTTAGTGCACTGTTACTCCTCTCGATCCGCCAGCGGTCTGAGATACCAAAAGAAGTAAAAGTAAAACTTGGCGGACAGCATGGCTTGGAAAGGAAGCGGCTCGTCAAAAAAGGTACTTGGCTTTATAACCCGGCGGGGCGTGGCTGACAACCCATGACCCCAAAAAATGCGGATTTCCCGCATCGTTTGGTCATGGCGCGCAAGAAATCTGCGCGCCTGACTGCGGCAATGTGTGCGTCAGTCCCGCGTCAAACCGTGCCGCCGACCGTCATCTTGTCGATGCGCAGTGTCGGCTGGCCGACGCCGACCGGCACGCTCTGGCCTTCCTTGCCGCACACGCCGACGCCCGTGTCGAGCGACATGTCGTTGCCGATCATGCTCACATACTTGAGCGATTCCGGCCCGCTGCCGATCAACGTGGCGCCCTTGACCGGGTAGGTGATCTTGCCGTCTTCGATCATGTACGCCTCGGACGCCGAGAACACAAACTTGCCGTTCGTGATGTCGACCTGGCCGCCGCCGAAGTTCACCGCGTAGAGGCCGTTCTTCACCGATGCGATGATCTCCTGCGGGTCCTTGTTGCCGTTGAGCATGTAGGTGTTGGTCATGCGCGGCATCGGCAGCGCGGCGTACGATTCGCGGCGCGCGTTGCCCGTCACCGGCATCTTCATCAGGCGCGCGTTCAGCGTGTCCTGGATGTAGCCCTTCAAGATGCCGTCTTCGATCAGCGTCGTGCACTGCGTCGGGTTGCCTTCGTCGTCGATGTTGAGCGAACCGCGGCGATTCGGCAGCGTGCCGTCGTCGACGACCGTCACGCCCTTCGCGGCGACCTGCTCGCCGATGCGGCCGGCAAAGGCCGACGAGCCCTTGCGGTTGAAGTCGCCTTCGAGGCCGTGGCCGATCGCTTCGTGCAGCAGCACGCCGGGCCAGCCCGGGCCGAGCACGACGGTCATCGCGCCGGCCGGCGCCGGACGCGCTTCGAGGTTCACGAGCGCCGCCTTCACGGCGTCGTCGACGTAGCTCTCCAGCACGGCATCGGTGAAGTAGCCGTAGTCGAAGCGGCCGCCGCCGCCGCCCGAGCCGATCTCGCGCCGGCCGTTCTGCTCGGCGATCACCGTCACCGAGACGCGCACGAGCGGGCGGATGTCCGCCGCGAGCGCGCCGTCGCTGCGTGCGACGAGCACGACGTCGTATTCGCCGGCAAGGCCCGCCATCACCTGCGTGACGCGCGGATCGCGGCTGCGCGCCATCTTCTCGACGCGCTCGAGCAGCTTCACCTTGGCGGTGGCGTCGAGCGAGGCGAGCGGATCGGCCGGCAGGTACAGATCGCGCCCGGCCACGCCCGTGAGCGACGACGCCACTTTCACCTTCTGCTTGCCGCCGCCTGCCTTGGCGATCGCGCGCGTCGCCTCGGCGGCTTGCGCGAGGGCTTGCGGCGAGAGGTCATCGGAGTACGCGAACGCGGTGCGGTCGCCGGACACGGCGCGCACGCCGACGCCCTGGTCGATGCTGAAGCTGCCCGATTTCACGATGCCTTCCTCGAGGCTCCACGCTTCGCTGCGCGTCGCCTGGAAGTACAGGTCGGCGTAGTCGACGCGATGCGTGAAGATGTCGGCGAGCGTGCGGGTGAGCAGCGCTTCGTCGAGCCCGTAGGGCGTGAGGAGGACGTCTTTCGCGGTCGCGAGGTTGCGGATGCCGGGTTCGATGATGTTCATGCGTGTGTGGGTGGATTCCAAAAACGGTTGGGTCGCGGCGCTGATACGTGGGAGAGATAAGGGTTTAACGGCGGCTTCGCAAGGGGAGTTGAATCATGCCAATACGCGATGCCGCCACGCGGGCAGGCTCTGGCGCACTCCGGCGATGCGCGCGAGGTCGATATCGCCCGCGACGACACCCGCGCCTTCGTCGCGGACCGCGACGATCTCGCCCCACGGGTCGACCAGCATGCTGTGTCCCCAGGTGCGGCGGCCGTTCTCATGCGTGCCGCCTTGGGCCGCGGCGAGCACGTAGCACTGGTTTTCGACCGCCCGGGCACGCAGCAGCATCTCCCAATGCGCGCGGCCCGTCGTGTAGGTGAACGCCGAGGGCACGACGATCAACGCGCAGTCGCCCATTTGGCGATACAGCTCCGGAAAGCGCAGATCGTAGCAGACCGACAGGCCGACCCGCCCGAACGGCGCGTCGAACGTGCGGACCGTGTCACCCGGCCGGATCGTGCGCGCTTCATCGAACGACTCGCTGCCTTTCTCGAAGTTGAAGAGGTGGATTTTGTCGTAGCGCGCCGCTTCGTCGCCTTCGGGCGAGAACACGAGCGTCGTGTTCAGCACCCGCGACGCTTCCGGCGCCACGAGCGGCAGCGTCCCGCCGATCACCCAGACGCCGTGCCGACGCGCCGCGTCGGCGAGAAAGCGCTGGATCGGGCCGTCGCCGTGGGGCTCGCGCACCGTGAGCTTGTCGGTGTCCTTGAATCCCATGAAGCAGAAGTACTCGGGAAGCAGCACGAGCTTCGCGCCGCTGGCGGCCGCGTCGGCGATCAACTGGCCGGCGGCGTCGAGATTGCGTTCGCGATCGGGCGTGCTGACCATTTGCAGCGCGGCGACGCGGTACGGCGTGGAACTAGGGTGTGGCTCGCTCATGTCGTGAACTGTGGCATTCGCCCGAATCTCGGAAGCGTCGAAGAAACGGCGCCGTGGCGGCGACTGATCCGGCCCTGTCAGGGCGGGCGCCCTGCGGCGCGTCACTCGCCCGTTGACTCGGCGGGGGCCGTGGCCGGAGCCGCCTCGACCGGAGCGACCATCTTACCGCGATCGCCGTGGACCCGCTCGATGTGCGGATGCGCCCACGATCCGCTGATCGCGTAATGAATCGCGAACGCGTGCGCGAGCGATTCCGACAGCGCGAAGTTCGCGGCGAGCGCGCCCAGCCCGAGGAGCGGATTGATGATCGTCGCGGCGATCACTGCCGAGCCGGCGTTCACGGTCGGCGTCACGTCGACGTTCAGGTTCTGCGTCTCGTGCGCGAGATCGACGGTGCCCTTCATGCTCGCGCGGGCCGGTGCGGTCACGATCCGGAAATCGTCGGTGCGGCCGATGCCGTTCTTGATCTGGCCGGTGCCCGTCACGCTCTCGAACGGAAGACCCTCGCCGATCACGTCCTTGAAATTGAGTGTCAAGACGCGCGAGAGGCTTTGCAGGCTCAGCACGCCGAGCAGCTTCGCGACGCCCGGGTCGACCTTCAGGATCTGCCCATGATGCAAATCGACCGCGACGTTGCCGGTGAGCGTCGGGTAGTCGATCGCAGTCGGGCCGCCGCGCCAGCCGATCTTGCCCGAGAGCGATCCGCTGCCCTTTTTCACTGTGCGCGGCAGGCCGAAGCGTTCGAGCAGCGCGCCGGCGTCGGCGATGTCGAGCTTGAAGTCGATGACGGTGCGCCGCGGCGAGTCGTCCGGCGCGTCGGCGCCGAGGCGGCGCGAGGTGCGCCAGTTGGCGGTGGCCGAGAGCTTGGCGGCCGGATTGCTCACTTCGAACTTGTCGAGCTGCCAGACCGGCACGCCGTTGTCGTCGAGATTGTGGGCGTCGACTTCGAGCCTGCCGATGTCGCGATTGCGCACGGTGAGGTCGTCGACGACGAGATCGATCGCCGGCATTTTCGTTGTGGGCGCGTGGGCGACCTGGTTGACCAGCTCATTTTCCACCGTGCCCGGGATCACGACTTTGGCGAGGCGCGCTTGCAGCAGTCCTTCGTTGTTGCGTCCGCCGCCGGGCTGCCAAGACAGCTCGCCCGAGACCTGATCGGACGCGATATTCGCCTGCCAGTTGGGGCCGGCGCGCGACGCGTCGACGACCACGTTTTCCCAATTGCGATGCAGGAGCTTCAGCGTATCGACGTGCAGCGCGAAGCGGCTCGGCAGGTATTGGGCGGCGGGGCGGGTGCCGCCGCCTGCGCTCGAACTGGCTGGGCTCGCGCTGGCGGCATCCGTCGATAGGGTTTCCTTGGTGGCATGCAGCCCGCTATAGAAAGCGCGCCAGGCGTCGGCATCGAACTCCTGGATGTCGATATTGGCGATCACGCCCTCGTCGGGCAGGTCCGCAGGCCGGTTGAAGCCGATCGCGCCGCGCACGACCGTCGGCTCCTCATGCGGCGGGTGGTGCAGCACGTAGGCGGCCGCGAGCGGACCGAAGATCAGGTCGGCGCGCTGCAGGTTGGCGCCGTCGCTCGCGTCGAGCGGCTTGAAGGTGAACGAGAGCGGCATCGGCGTGCCGAGCGGCTTGTTGTACGGCGCCGGCAGATCGAGCGCGAGGCCGGTCAGGTCCGAGCTCGCCGTGACTTCCGGCTGGCGGCCCTTCGCGCCGCGCACGTTGATCGAGTAAGGCGCGCTGCCGGAAACGTGTGTCAGTAGCTCGGCGGCCGTACCGTGCAGATTGAGGTCGCGCGCGGCGTCGACGGCGACGCGTCCCGCGACGTTGAACGCATAGGTGCCGCTCGGGCTGAGCGCGCCGTCGGCGCGCACGTCGCCGCCGAGCCAGCGTCCGTTGATCCCGTTCAGCGTAACCGAGTGTTCGGTGAAGCTGACCTTGCCGGTGAGCCGCGAGAGCGGCGGCGCATTGTTGGCCGCGAGTTCGTTGCCGAGAAAACCGATCGACCCTTCGACAGCCACATGCGGCTTCGGATGGCGCGGAATCGTGAGCGTGAGCGCGAGCGTCGCCGGGCCGCTGCCGCGCACTTTATCGGCGGCGTGGTTGGTCATGCCGGCAAGCGCGCTGTTGTTCGCGTAGTCCAGCAGGTCGGCGAGCGGGCCCCGCGCTTGGCCTTCGATGATGAGCGGCGAGCTTTCTTTGTGGCCGAGGTCGTCGATATGTCCGGCCACCTTGGTGACGCGCACGCCTTTATAGCGCCCCTTGTCGATATCGAAGCGCAGCACGTTTTCCTTGAGCGTGAAGACGCCGTCGATATCGTCGAAGGCCGGCCAGATGTCAGGCGTGCCGTTCTTCAGTTTCTTCGGAGGAAACGGCGACGGGTCGAACTTGCCGCCCGAGAACGGCGCGGTGATGCGGAAGATGCCGGCCTTCGGATCGATCGAATAGGGGAATTTGTCGAGGTTGCCGTGCACTTCGATCACGCCGTGGCGAGCCATGCCGGCTTGCAGCCCGTGGCCGAGATAGTCGCGCAGGTGTTCGCTGATGCTGGTCGGCAGGTAGCGCGTGATGCGCGTGACGAGCGCGTGGTCGATGTTGGCCGTCAGGTCCAGCGTGCCGCGGCCGTGGCCGGGATTCGAGTAGTTCGCGACCACGCGGCCGGCTGTGTCGGCGTTCGCGACGTTGAGGTCGGATACCGTGATTACGAACGGCTTATGCTTTTCGCCGGGCTCGGCCGGCAGGACTGTCCAGTTGCCGTGCCCGCTCAGACGGTCGAATGTGAGGCGCGGGTTGTCGAATGCGCCGGGGACCGTGACCGCCGCGTTGACGGTATCGAGCGCCACGGTGCCGTGCGTTTCGTCCGCATCGATGGCGCCCCACAGATTCTCGAAGCCCGGGATGCCCGCGCGGGGGTGGCCCTTCGGCGTGAGGCCCGGCGGCGGTTCCTGCGCGGCGAGGCTGATGCCTTGCAGGTCGGCCTTGAAGCGGTAGTGGATGATCGGCGCGGCGCCGCTCACGCGCTGCTCGCTCGCCGCCTCGTCGTTCTCGGGCTTTGCGCGCTCGAACGACATGTCGTAGTTGGCGACGAGCCCGCGCGGATCGAAGCGCACGAGCTCGTTGAGGAAGCGCCGCGGGAACGGCAGCGCGCGGCTGAATTCGGCGAGGATGCCGAGGTCCACGCGGTCGCCGGTGACGCTCATGAATTGCCCGCGCTCGATACTCGGCGCGCGGTAGTGGCCGACGAGCGTATTGAACGCGAGCGTGCGCCAGATCGGCGTGCCGTCCGGCAGCGGCGGCTGGCCGAGCTCGGCGCGCAGGTTTGACAGCCGCAGCGTGTAGTCGCGCTGCGGATCGATATCGACGGACCACGAGAAGTCGGCGGTTGGCACGTCGAGCTTCGGCTGCGTCGGGTGCACCTGGAGCGCGACGTCATAGCCTTGCAGGTCGCCGCTCGCCGAGCGGATATGGCCGCCCGAGAAATTTATCCAGATTGAGTTTGCAACGCGCCCGGCGTAGGTTTGAATCGGGAAGCTCATGTAGCGCGCGAGCGCCGGCAGATCGACGAGCCCCGTCGAGATGTAAGCCTGCCCGGTCCAGTTCACCGGCTTGCCGATCGCGTGAAGGTGCGCGTGGCGGAACTGCGCGCGGAAGTCGAGCGGGCCTTGCAGCACCGTGCCGTTGGCGGGCGCCTGCAGTGCGATGCGGTGATCGGCGCCGCGGTTCAGGATCGCCAGGCGGATGTCGCGCAACGCGAGTTCCGGCGCGTCGTGCTCGGCGTCCCGCCAGCGCAGCGTGCCGCCGCGCAGCACGATCGCCTGCTGCTCGAGGAGCCAGGTCGAGAACGTGTCGTTGCCTTTGTGGGCGGTCGGCACCTGCACGCCCGCGACCGATAACGACCCGTCTGCCGAGCGCTCGACGAGCACGTCCGGCTGGTCCACGACGAGGCTCGACAGCGTCGGCTTGAAGTGCACGAGCGAGCGCCATGACACGGCTGCTGTCGCATGCGGGATGTCGAGCGCGAGCTTGCCGTCGCGGCCGCGGATCGTGAGATCGGTCACGTCGATGCCCGGCTGGAAGCCGGACCAGTGCGGCGCGAGCTTGCCGATCCGCAGTTGTGCGTGGAGCTTTTCGGAAACGAGGGTTTCGATCCGCGGACGGAAGTCGTCGATGCGCGGCAGGAGCACGTAGCGCAGCCCGACGAGGGCGCCGATCGCGATGAAGTAGAGGACGAGCGCGAGAGTCAAAATCGTCCGCAACGCATGCCTGAGCAGTGCGTGGTCGTGCCGCGGGAGGGCGGCTTCGGCCGGATCGACGGCTTCCTTGCGGGCGGACATGCTGCGGCGAATCGGCAATATGGTAGTTTTGCGGTCTTAACCACGAAATGTAACACACGGGCAAGCCGCTCAAACTACCGGCTACGCCTTGTTACACGGACATTGCGAACCTGATTGCTTACCCAGTTTCACCACGATTTCAAATCGTCGCAAGAGGCGGGCGCAACGCTAAACCGGTCCGTCTGATGCGTGAATCAACAAGCGCTTCCGAGTAATTCATGACTGATGTCTCCCTCCTGAGTTCCAGCTATTCGAACTATGCGGCGCGGGCGATTGCGGCCCGTCCGGAATTGGCCTCGCGCATCGCGGCTTGGGCCAAGGAGCCGCTTACCCGGGAGCGCATCGACGCGCGGCTCGATGCGCTCATCGCCGAGCAAGGCGGCACGGCTGATGCCCCGCTCGCCGAAGACGCGTTGCGCCGCGTGCTGCGCCAGTTGCGCACGGAGGTGTTCTGCGCGGTGATGGAGCGCGATCTCGCGGGGCATGGGGATGTCGCCGAAGTCACCGGCACGATGACGGACCTGGCCGAAGCGACCATCCAACGCGCGCTCGCAGTGCTGTCGGCGGAGCTCGAAGCGCTCTATGGCGAGCCGCGCGGACCCGGCGGCGAGCGGCTCTCGCTGGGCGTCGTGGGGATGGGCAAGCTCGGCGGGCGCGAGCTGAACGCGTCGTCCGACATCGATCTGATCTTTGTCTACGAGGACGACGGCGAGACCGCGGGCGGCACGCGTTCGGCCATCGCGACGCAGGAATTCTTCACGCGGCTCGGGCGGCGGCTCATCGGTGCGCTCGCTGAAGTGACGTCCGACGGATACGTGTTCCGCGTCGATATGCGGCTGCGCCCGAACGGCGATTCGGGCCCGCTCGTATGCAGCCTGGGGATGCTCGAAGAATATTTCTACGTGCAGGGCCGCGAATGGGAGCGCTATGCGTGGATCAAGGGGCGGCTCGTCTCCGAGCACGAGAGCGCCGCCGCCAAACGGCTCGCGACGCAGCTCGACGCGCTCGTCAAGCCGTTCGTCTACCGGCGCTATCTGGACTTCGGCGTGATCGGCGCGATCCGCGCGCTGCATTTGCAGATTCGCCAGGAAGCGCAGCGCCGCGCGACGATGCGCCCCGACAAGGCCGACGACATCAAGCTCGGCCGCGGCGGCATTCGCGAGATCGAGTTCAGCGCGCAAGTGTTCCAGCTGATCCGCGGCGGACAGGATGCCGGCTTCCGGATTCGTCCGACGCTTGCCGTGCTGCGCCATGCGGCGGCGCGCGGTCTGATCGCGCCTAAGGTTTGCGCGGATCTCACGCATGCCTATAAGTTTTTGCGCGTGCTCGAGCACCGGCTCCAGTACCGCAATGACGCGCAGACTCACGCGATGCCTGTCGACCCCGACGAGCGCGCGCGCCTCGCCGCGTCGCTCGGTTTCTCCGACTACGCGGCGTTGATGGCGCAACTCGACGGTTACCGGGAAATGGTCGAAGCGCAGTTCGATCAGATCTTCGCCGATAAGGTGAGCGGCGACGGCGGCTGCGGCGTGGCGGAGGACGGCACGGCCGCCTGGGTCTGGAGCAGCGCGCTCGACGACGACAGCGCCGAGGGCACGCTGCTCGAACGCCTCGCCGAACTCGGCTTCGGCGAACCCGCCGATTTGCTCACGCGCATGCGCGCGGTCTGGCAATCGTCGCGCTATGCGGGGCTGCCGGAGAAGAGCCGCCAACGCTTCGACACGATCGCGAAGCGCGCGCTCGAAGCCGCTTCCTCGCTCGAGCCCGCCGAAAAGCGCGGCCAAACGATCGCGCGCCTGTTCGATTTGCTCGAAGCGATCGGCCGGCGCGGGGCCTATCTGGCGCTGCTCAATGAATATCCGGCGGCGCTCGATCGCGTGCTCGCGGTGCTCGGCGCGTCGCGCTGGGCGGCGGGCTATCTGATCCGCCATCCGCAGCTGCTCGACGAACTGCTCGACGACGAAGCGATCGCGAGCCCGTTCGACTGGGCGGAGTTCAAGACGTCGCTGCGCGCGCGGCTCGCAGCGGCGGCCGATGTCGAGCAGCAGATGGACCTGCTGCGCCACGCGCACCAGGCCGAGGTGTTCCGTATCCTGCTGATCGATTTGGCCGGGAAGCTGTCGGTCGAGCATGTCAGCGATCGCTTGTCGGAGCTCGCCGATTCGGTGCTCGACGTGACGATCGAAGCCGTCTGGAAGCACTTGGCGAAGCGCCATCGCGAGGTGCCGCGCTTCGCCGTGATCGCCTACGGCAAGCTCGGCGGCAAGGAACTGGGCTACGCGTCCGATCTCGATCTGATCTTCCTCTACGACGACCCGGACGACGCAGCCGCCGACGTCTATGCCACCTTCACGCGACGCCTCATCACGTGGCTCACGACGGCGACCGGCGCGGGCACGCTGTTCGACGTCGACCTGCGCTTGCGGCCGAACGGCGAATCGGGCCTCCTGATCACCGACCTCGACGCGTTCCGCCGCTACCAATTGCGCGAGGGCGACGCGGCGAACACCGCGTGGGTCTGGGAGCATCAAGCGCTGACGCGCGCGCGCTTTTGCGCGGGCGATGCCGAAATCGGCGCGCAATTCGAGGCGATCCGCGAGCAGGTGCTGACGACGCCGCGCGAAGCCGCGCCGCTCTCCGCGGAGATCGTCGCGATGCGCGAACGGGTGCATGCAGGTCACCCGAACCGCACCGAATTGTTCGACCTGAAGCACGATCGCGGCGGGATGGTCGATATCGAGTTCATCGTCCAGTACTGGGTGCTGCTGCACGCGCAACGGCATCCGGAGATGATCCGCAACACCGGCAATATCGCGCTATTGCGCGAGGTGTCGCGCTTTGGGCTGATGAGCCCGGAAGAGGCGGAGACCGTGGGCGGCGCGTACCGGACGTATCGGAAGATGCAGCACAAGCTGCGTCTGGACGGGATGGAGACTGCGCGGGTCGTGCCGGAGCGCGTCGCCGACGAGAAGGCGGCGGTGTTGCGGCTTTGGCAGCGGGTGTTTGGCTGAACGGGGCGGCGCGCGGTCTTTGCGAGCGCGACGCCTCTAGGTTGTACTAAGCCGTCAGCATTTCCTTCGCGTGCTTGCGCGTCGTGGCGGTGATTTCTAGGCCGCCGAGCATCCGCGCGACTTCCTCGATGCGGCTGGCTTTGTCGAGCGGCGAGACGGTGCTGACCGTGCCGCCGTTGCTATCGGCGGCCTTGGCCACTTGGAAATGATGGTCGCCGCGCGCCGCGACTTGCGGCAAGTGCGTGACGCACAGGACCTGCCGGTCGTGGCCGAGCTGATGCAATAGGCGTCCGACCACTTCGGCGACGCCTCCGCCGATGCCGGTATCGACTTCGTCGAAAATCAGCGTCGGCGTTGGGCTCGCGGTGCTCGCGATCACCGCGAGCGCGAGACTGATACGCGCCAGTTCGCCGCCGGACGCCACTTTCGCGAGCGGCCTCAGCGGCACGCCCGCGTGGCCGGCGACGCGAAACTCGATTTGCTCCAGGCCATGGGCGCCGCCTTCGGTCAGCGCCACGAGCGCGACCTCGAAGCTGCCGCCGGCCATCGACAATTCCTGCATCCCCGTCGTCACTGCCGCGCCGAGCGCCTTCGCCGCCTTCGCGCGTGCTTTCGACAACGCCTTCGCTTCGACGAGATAGGCTTCCTTCGCCTTGGCTTCGGAAGCGCGCAGTCCGTCCAGATCGGCGGCGGCGTCGAGCGCCGCCAACTGCGCGCGGCGGGCTTCGTGTTCTTCAGGCAGCGTCTCGGGCTGCAGGCGGAATTTACGCGCGATCGAATGCAGCGCGTCGAGCCGCTTGTCGACTTGCGCGAGGCGGTCCGGATCGAGCTCCAGCCTTTGCGCGTAGTGCGTGAGCGAGTAGGCCGCCTCCCGCAATTGGATTTCGGCCGGTTCGAGCGACGCCAGGGCGTCGTTGAGCGCCGGATCGATCTCGGCGAGATCGCGCAGCTTCGACACGATCGAGCCGAGCTGGGCGACCATCGCATCGTCCGATTCGGACAGCGCGTTGAGCGCGCCCTGAACGCCTTCGATCAGGTTCGCCGAATGCGATAGCCGGCGGTGTTCGGCGCCGATCTCTTCCCATTCGCCCGGCTGCGGCGCGAGCTTGTCGAGTTCGGCGAGCTGCCACGCGAGCCGCTCACGCTCCAGTTGCAGTTCGCGGTCGCGCGTTTGCGCCAGTTCGACCGCGTGCGCGGCGTCGCGCCATCCCCGGTGTGCGCGCATGACGCCGGCTGCCGCGGCGGTGAGCCCGGCGTGGGTGTCGAACAAGTCGCGCTGCGCGTCCGGACGCATCAGCAACTGATGCGCGTGCTGGCCATGAATATCGACGAGCATTTCGCCGACTTCGCGCAACTGCGTGAGCGTGGCCGGCGTGCCGTTGATGAAGGCGCGCGAGCGTCCATTCGCATCGACGACCCGGCGCAGCAGCACGCAGTCCTCGCTGTCGCCGTCGCCGCTATCGCTGAGCGCTTGCTCTTCGAGCCAGCGCTCGACCTGCTCGTGGGTGGCGAATTCGGCGGTGATGTCGGCGCGGCTCTGGCCGGTGCGCACGACGCTCGCGTCGGCGCGGGCGCCGAGCGTCAGCGCGAGCGCGTCGATCAGGATCGATTTGCCGGCGCCCGTTTCACCTGAGAAAACAGTAAAACCGCGATCGAATTCGAGATCGAGCGCGGCGACGATGACGAAGTCGCGTATCGAGAGGTGGCGGAGCATGGAGGGTCGTGGAGTTACTCGAGCGAGTCGTTGTCGAGCGACGGGTGCTCGTTCCAGTGCAGCTTCTTTCTGAGCGTCGCGTAGTAGCTGTAGCCGACCGGATGCAGGACTGGCACGGTATGGCGCGAACGGCGCACGTCGATCGTATCGTTGAGCTCGAGCGCGGTGAACGATTGCATGTCGAAGTTCACGTTGACGTCGCGACCCGCGATGATCTGGATGCTGACCTTGCTGTCGTCGGGCAGCACGATCGGCCGGTTGGACAGCGCGTGCGGCGCGATCGGCACGAGCACGATGCCGCCCAGCTGCGGATGCAGGATCGGCCCTTGCGACGACAGCGCGTAGGCGGTCGAACCGGTCGGCGTTGCGACGATCAGCCCGTCCGAGCGCTGGTTGTACATGAAGCGGCCGTCCACCGAGACGTGCAATTCCGCCATGCCGGAAAAGCCGCTGCGGTTCACGACCACGTCGTTGAACGCGAGCGCGTGGTAGATCGGCTCGCCGTTGCGCATGATCCTCGACTCGAGCAGCGAGCGCTCTTCCCGCTCGAAGCTGCCTGCGAGCATCTGCGGGACGACTTGCTGCATGTCGGCCGCGGCGATATCGGTGATGAAGCCGAGCCGCCCATGGTTGATGCCGATCAGCGGCGTCCTGTACGGCGCCAGCTGCCGGCCGAGGCCCAGCATCGTGCCGTCGCCGCCGAGCACGACGGCCACGTCCGCGCGCGCGCCGATCTCCGCGGGGGTGAGCGCCGGATAGCCTGTCACGCCGATATCGCGCGCCGTCTCCGCTTCGAAGACGACCTCCAGCCCGCGCTTTGCGATGCACGCGGCGAGCGCCATCAGCGGCTCGCTGATGGCCGGTGTGTTGCTGCGCCCGACGAGCGCAACGGTCTTGAACTGGCTGCCAATTTCCATGCCGGCATTACACCATAGGTGCGGATTGAAAAGAACCGTCGTCGCGCGTCTCTTGGGGGCCGGTTATGCGTGTCGCGTGTGCGATCGGCATCGATTTGTCGCTAGAATGGTGACGCCCTGATGACATTTTAGGCGTCCGAGCGGTTACGGCGCGGAGGCTACGCGCTCGCGGGGCAGCCGCCGTTAAGCTAAAATTTTGCGTCATGTTAGATCCACGCGCACAAACCCTCCTCAAGACGCTGGTCGAGCGATACATCGCCGAAGGTCAGCCGGTCGGCTCGCGCACGTTGTCGCGCTATTCCGGGCTCGAGCTGAGCCCGGCGACGATCCGCAACGTGATGTCGGACCTCGAGGAGCTGGGTCTCGTGATCAGCCCGCACACCTCGGCGGGCCGGATTCCGACGCCGCGCGGCTACCGCCTGTTCGTCGACACGATGCTGACCATCGAGTCGGCGGCCGAGGAAGAGGCCGTCACCCAGACGGTCAAGACCACGCTGCAGGCGGGCGAGCCGCAAAAGGTGGTCGCCGCCGCCGCGAGCGTGCTGTCGAACCTGTCGCAGTTCGCGGGTGTCGTGCTGACGCCGCGGCGCAGCCACGTGTTCAAGCAGATCGAGTTCATGCGCTTGTCCGACAAGCGCATCTTGCTCATCATCGTGACGCCCGAAGGCGACGTGCAGAACCGCATCATGGCGACGCAGCGCGACTACTCGCCGTCGCAGCTCACGGAAGCGTCCAATTACATCAACGCCCATTTCGCGGGCCTCTCGTTCGACGACGTGCGCCGGCGCCTGCGCGAAGAGATCGACCAGCTGCGCGGCGACATGACGACGCTGATGCACGCGGCCGTTACCGCAAGCACGGACGAGACGGACACCGGCGAGACGGTGCTGATTTCCGGCGAGCGCAACCTGCTCGAAGTGGCGGACCTGTCGTCCGACATGGCGCGGCTGCGCAAGCTGTTCGACGTTTTCGATCAAAAGACGAGCCTCCTTCAGTTGCTCGACGTGTCGAGCCACGCGCAAGGCGTGCAGATTTTCATCGGCGGCGAATCGAATCTCGTGCCGATCGAGCAAATGAGCGTCGTGACGGCTCCGTACGAGGTGAACGGCAAGATCGTCGGCACGCTCGGCGTGATCGGGCCGACGCGGATGGCCTATAACCGCGTGATTCCGATCGTCGACATCACCGCGCGCCTGCTTTCGATGGCGCTCAGCCAGCAGTAGTGTCCTCGCGCCGAGGCGCGCTGCCAATCGGCCGAAAGGCCGAGTATGCGCGGCAAACCTCGCCGCTATAATGGTCCGGATCTGAACCGATGCTTTGCCGCCAGCCTCAACGGGCCGAGCGCGCCTTTGCTTGTTGCCTATGCGTTTTGACCTCGAGCTGCCGTCGCAGCCTGCCGCGTCGCACCGTGTCGCCGTGCTGCTGATCAATCTCGGCACGCCCGATGCGCCGACGCCGTCCGCGGTGCGCCGCTATCTCGCGCAGTTTCTGTCCGACCCGCGCGTCGTCGAAATCCCGTCGCTCGTCTGGCAAGCCATTCTGCGTCTGGCCATCCTGCCGTCGCGGGGGCGTGCGTCCGCGAAGAAATATGCGGCTGTCTGGATGCCGGAAGGTTCGCCGCTGCGCGTTTATACCGAAAAGCAGGTGGAAGCGCTGCGCCAGTTGCTGAACGTGAACGAGTATCACGTGATCGTCGAATACGCGATGCGCTACGGCACGCCGGGTATTCCCGCCATGCTCAACCAGCTCAAGCTCGCGGGTGCCGAACGCGTGCTCTTGATGCCGATGTACCCGCAGTACTCGTCGTCCACCACGGCGACGGCGTTCGACGACGCCTTCGCCGCGCTGAAGCGCATGCGCAATCAGCCGGAAATTCGCACGGTGCGCCACTACGCCGATCATCCCGCGTACATCCGCTCGCTTGCCGAGCAGGTGCGCCAATATTGGGCGGCGCACGGCAGTCCGGATTTCCCGGCCGGCGACAAGCTGGTGTTGAGCTTTCATGGCGTCCCGAAGCGCACGCTCGATCTCGGCGACCCGTACCACGATCAATGCCAGCAAACCGCGGCGCTGCTGACGGCCGAACTCGGTCTGACCCCGGTGGAATGCCGGGTGACGTTCCAATCGCGTTTCGGCCGCGCCGAATGGCTGCAGCCCTACACGGCGCCGACGCTGAAGGAATTGGGCGCCGCCGGCGTGCGGCGCGCGGACGTCTTTTGTCCGGGCTTCACCGCCGATTGCCTCGAGACGATCGAAGAGATCGGCCTCGAGGTGCGCGACGAATTCCTGCACGCGGGCGGAAAGGAGTTTCACCGTATTCCGTGCCTGAATGCGTCGCCGGCGTGGATCGCCGCCCTTGGCGAGATTGTTGCGCAGAACCTCCAGGGGTGGCCGGTCTACGCGTCGTCGCCGTTGAGCGCGGTGATGTAGCGCGACGTGTCGAAAAGCGGCGGAGCGGACAGGCCGTCCACATCGATCGAACTTCCTTGCCGGCGCGGATTGCCGCACCGGCTTGTTTCCGGCGCGGCGGCGCCCAGATGAGTCTTATGAACTACAAGATCTCGACCGAACCCGGCGCACGATTGCGCATCGACAAGTGGCTTTGGGCCGCGCGGTTCTTCAAGACGCGTTCGCTCGCCGCGGACGCCGTGGAAAAGGGCCGAGTCCGTATCGGCGGCGTGTCCGTCAAGCCGGCCAAGGACGTGCGGGTAGGCGATCTCGTCGAAATCGACATCGAGCGGATCGTTTGGCAGGTTCAGGTGTTGGGGATCTGCGAAGTGCGCGGGCCGGCGAGCGTCGCGCAGACGCTTTATGCGGAGACGGCGGATAGCCAGGAAAAGCGCGCAGCCGAACTCGAGCGGCGCAAGACGTTCCGGGAGCCGGCCGCCGCGTTGCACGGCAGGCCGACGAAGCGCGACCGCCGTGTCATCGACAAATTTTCAGGTGGGGATTGAACAACTGTTCGAACGTGGCGTGCGCGCTGCCATATTCGGTCGTGTTGTCGTTGACGGCCCCGGACATACAGATGGTGGTGGTTCCCGCGATGAGTACCAACGCGACCACCGCTATTGCAAAGGTCAGTTTCACGGTACTCCCCCTGGGAAAGCGATTCGGAAACGGGCGATTCAGCGGTTTAACGGCTTGTGGCAGGTTAGGGTTAACGTGCCTTTTTCTCGATCCTTCTGGGAAGTTTAGGGCAAACCCGAATAGTGCTCAATGTGGATGTGATAGCGAACCGGAAATCAATGTAACGGCCTATTTCGGGTGCCCGGCGCCGGTGCAGAAAGTTGCTGGGAAGCCCTTGAAATCGTCCTCTCAGCCCTTATTTGCAGCCGCGACACGCAATGATCATGTTGCGCCCTTACAACACACTATGGCGGCAAAACGGTGCCTGACAGATCCCGCACCGTCGCGCCTCGGATTCACTCTTCTAGACGACTTTCAGCGACATGGAAAACACGCAAGACAATCCATCGACTCAGAACTCCAAGACGGCCGACGAGGCCGTGCACGAGGCAGCCGAAAACGTGACGCCTGAAACCGCCGCCGAGCAGGCCGCGCCGCAGGCCAGCCCCGAGGCCGCGCTGGCGGACGCCCAGGCCAAGATCGTCGAACTGCAGGAGAGCTTCCTGCGCGCCAAGGCGGAAACCGAAAACGTGCGCCGCCGTGCGCACGAGGAAGTGCAGAAGGCTCACAAGTTCGCCATCGAGAGCTTTGCCGAGCGCCTGTTGCCGGTGATGGACAGTCTCGAAGCCGCGCTCGCCGATTCGACGGGCGATTTGACGAAGGTCCGCGAAGGCGTCGATCTCACGCTGCGCCAGCTGGCGAGCGCGATGGAAAAGGGGCGCGTCGTGGTGGTGAACCCGGTCGGCGAGAAGTTCGATCCGCATCGCCACCAGGCCATTTCGATGGTGCCGGCCGAGCAGGAGCCGAACACCGTCGTCGCCGTGCTGCAGAAGGGTTACGTGATCGCTGACCGCGTCCTGCGTCCGGCGCTCGTGACCGTCGCGCAGCCGAAATAAGCGGCGTTCGTGCATCTGTCCCCGTTTGTCGCGAATGGGTTCCGCATGGGGCAGATCCCTGTCGATGCCCGGCGTGAGAAAATGCGCGCCCTTGCCGTCAGCGATTGAAAAAAATTAAAGACCGCATCGCATTCAGGGTCTTGAAAACGATGCAGGCGCACTTATGTTGAGTGCAGGTTTGAATTTCGGGCGGCGAGCCTTACCAGACAAGGCTCGCCCCAAAGCGATCAAAAGTTAGGAGATTAGGAAAAAATGGGCAAAATCATCGGTATCGACCTCGGCACCACGAACTCTTGCGTGGCGCTGATGGAAGGCAATCAGGTCAAGGTGATCGAAAACTCGGAAGGCGCTCGCACGACGCCGTCGATCATCGCCTACATGGACGACAACGAAATCCTCGTTGGCGCGCCTGCGAAACGCCAGTCGGTGACCAATCCGAAGAACACGCTGTTCGCGGTGAAGCGCCTGATCGGCCGCCGTTTCGAAGAGAAGGAAGTCCAGAAGGACATCGGCCTGATGCCGTACAAGATCATCAAGGCTGACAACGGCGACGCCTGGATCGAAGCGCACGACCAGAAGCTCGCGCCGCCGCAAATCTCGGCGGAAGTGCTGCGCAAGATGAAGAAGACCGCTGAAGACTACCTCGGCGAGCCGGTCACCGAAGCTGTGATCACGGTTCCCGCGTACTTCAACGACAGCCAGCGCCAGGCCACCAAGGATGCAGGCCGCATCGCCGGTCTCGAAGTGAAGCGGATCATCAACGAGCCGACGGCGGCAGCGCTCGCGTTCGGTCTCGACAAGGCCGAAAAGGGCGACCGCAAGATCGCGGTGTATGACCTCGGCGGCGGCACGTTCGACATTTCGATCATCGAAATCGCGGACGTGGACGGCGAAATGCAGTTCGAAGTGCTGTCGACGAACGGCGATACGTTCCTGGGCGGTGAAGACTTCGACCAGCGCATCATCGATTACATCATCGGCGAGTTCAAGAAAGAGCAGGGCGTCGATCTTTCCAAGGATGTGCTCGCGCTGCAGCGCCTGAAGGAAGCGGCGGAAAAGGCAAAGATCGAGCTGTCGTCGAGCCAGCAGACCGAAATCAACCTGCCGTACATCACGGCGGATGCGTCGGGTCCGAAGCACTTGAACCTGAAGATCACGCGCGCCAAGCTCGAAGCGCTCGTCGAAGAGCTGATCACGCGCACGGTCGAGCCGTGCAAGATCGCGATCAAGGACGCGGGCGTGAAGGTCAGCGAGATCGATGACGTTATCCTGGTCGGCGGCATGACGCGTATGCCGAAGGTGCAGGAGACGGTGAAGGAGTTCTTCGGCAAGGAGCCGCGCCGCGACGTGAACCCGGACGAAGCCGTGGCCGTGGGCGCCGCGATTCAGGGCCAGGTGCTGTCGGGCGACCGCAAGGACGTGCTGCTGCTCGACGTGACCCCGCTGTCGCTCGGCATCGAAACGCTCGGCGGCGTGATGACGAAGATGATCAACAAGAACACCACGATCCCGACGAAGCACTCGCAGGTGTATTCGACCGCCGACGACAACCAGGGCGCGGTGACGATCAAGGTGTTCCAGGGCGAGCGCGAGATGGCGGCTGGCAACAAGCTGCTCGGCGAGTTCAACCTCGAAGGCATTCCGCCCGCACCGCGCGGCGTGCCGCAGATCGAAGTGACCTTCGACATCGACGCAAACGGCATTCTGCACGTCGGCGCGAAGGACAAGGCGACCGGCAAGGAAAACCGCATCACCATCAAGGCGAACTCGGGCTTGTCGGAAGCCGAGATCGAGAAGATGGTGAAGGACGCCGAGGCGAACGCGGAAGAAGATCACAAGCTGCGTGAGCTGGCTGACGCGCGCAACCAGGGCGATGCGCTCGTGCACAGCACGAAGAAGGCGCTGACCGAGTACGGCGACAAGATCGACGCGTCGGACAAGGAAAAGATCGAAGCTGCGTTGAAGGAGCTCGAAGAGACGCTCAAGAGCAACACCAGCGACAAGGCGGCGATCGAAGCCAAGATCGAAGCGGTGGCGACGGCTTCGCAGAAGCTCGGCGAAAAGATGTACGCCGACATGCAAGCGGCTCAAGGCGCGGCAGCAGGCGCGGCGGGTGCGGCAGGCGCATCGGCCGGCGCGGGCAACGGCGGTGCTTCGGCTCAGCCGGAAGACGACGTGGTCGATGCCGAGTTCAAGGAAGTGAAGAAGGACTGAGGCATCAGTCACATCAAGATGGCGGCCGGCGCTCGAGCGAGTTTCCGGCCGCGATGATCGCGCCTGGCGAACCTTTTGGGTTCGCCGGGCACATTTGTTTTATGGAGGGCGGCGCTTTTTTGCCGGATGGGCCGGTAACGAGAGAGCCGTCAGACGAGTCGCGAGACTCCACAGCATGCGAAAGGAGCGGCCGCGCGAGGTGTGCGGCCGGCGTTGAACCGACATGGCGAAACGGGATTACTACGAGGTTCTGGGCGTCGCGAAGAACGCGAGCGACGACGAGATCAAGAAGGCTTATCGCAAGCTCGCGATGAAGTACCACCCCGACCGCAATCCGGACAACAAGGGTGCGGAAGAGCATTTCAAAGAGGTGAAGGAAGCCTATGAAATGCTGTCGGACTCGCAAAAGCGCACGGCTTACGACCAGTACGGCCATGCCGGGGTCGACCCGAACATGGGAGCGGCGGGCGCACAGGGCTTCGGCGGATTTGCCGACGCGTTCGGCGATATCTTCGGCGACATCTTCGGCCAGGCCGCCGGCGGCGCTGCGCGCGGCGGCCGGGGCGGCCCGCAGGTCTATCGCGGCGCGGACCTGCGCTACAGCATGGAGATCACGCTCGAGCAGGCCGCGCACGGCTACGACACGCAGATTCGCGTGCCGAGCTGGGTGTCGTGCGAAGTCTGTCACGGCTCCGGCGCGAAGCCCGGTACGAAACCCGAAACCTGCCCGACCTGTCACGGCGCCGGCGCGGTCCGGATGTCGCAAGGCTTTTTCAGCATCCAGCAGACCTGCCCGAAGTGTCACGGCAGCGGCTCCTACATCCCCGAGCCGTGCGCGCATTGCCACGGCGCGGGCAAGGTGAAGGAAACGAAGACGCTCGAAGTGAAGATCCCCGCGGGCATCGACGACGGCATGCGCATCCGCTCGGCCGGCAATGGCGAGCCAGGCATCAACGGCGGGCCGTCGGGCGATTTGTACGTCGAGATTCACATCAAGCCGCACTCGGTGTTCGAGCGCGACGGCGACGATCTCCATTGCCAGATGCCGATTCCGTTCACCACGGCGGCGCTCGGCGGCGAGATCGAAGTGCCGACGCTGGCGGGCCGCGCGAGCTTCTCGGTGGCGGAAGGCACGCAGTCGGGCAAGACGTTCCGTCTGCGCGGCAAGGGCATCAAGGGGCTGCGTTCGAGCATCGCAGGCGATCTCTACGTGCACGTGCAGGTTGAGACGCCCGTGAAGCTGACCGAACAGCAGCGCGATCTGCTCAAGCAGTTCGAGAAATCGCTCGTTGAAGGTGGTCCGCGTCACAGCCCGCAGAGCAAGAGCTGGTTCGACCGCGTGAAGAGCTTCTTCGATTGATCGACATTGCGGAGCAGGAAGCTCGGCGCATGAGGCTGGTTCACAGGCCCTAAATGACAGCAGATGAAGTGAGTGCGGGCGGCGCGGTGTTTGCGCTGCTCGACGATTGCGACTCGACCGCCGCCGTGCGGTCGAGTCGTTTGTACACCGGCTTTGTGCATGAGCACGTGTGCGGCGACGGAGCCAGGCTTGACGAGATCTGCGCTGCCGCAGCCGATGATACTCGCCGCGGCCTGCATGCCGTGGTGCTTGCCGACTATGAATTCGGCCGCAATCTTGTCCTATCGAACGATCGGGGCAGCTTCAAGACACAAGCGACGCAAACGACGCAGCCTGGCTCAGCCTCGCTGCGTTTTTTAATGTTCTCGCGTTGCGAAAAGCTTTCGCGCGACGAGACCGACGCGTGGCTCTCCGGTCTGGACGGCGGTGGGCAGGAGCCGTCGGTGGCGGGTGCGATGAACGTCACCGAGAGCGTGACCGAGGACGAGTTCAACGCGGCGATCGCCGCCGTTCACAACGCGTTGCGCGAGGGCGAGTCGTATCAGATCAACTACACCTATCGGCTCGGCTTCGATGTCTTCGGCTCGCCCCTCGCGCTGTATCGGCGGCTGCGCCTGCGTCAGCCGGTGCGATATGGCGCGCTCGTCGCGCTCCCGGAGGGTGCCTGGGTCGTGTCTTGCTCGCCGGAGCTTTTCGTCGAGAAGGCGGGCGAGTGTTTGCGCGCGCGGCCCATGAAGGGGACGACCGCACGCGCGACCGACCCCGCCGACGATGCGCGCGCCGCGGCCTTCCTCGCCAACGACCCGAAGAACCGCGCCGAAAACGTGATGATCGTCGACTTGCTGCGCAACGATCTCTCGCGCATTGCCGCGACCGGTTCGGTCAGCGTGCCGGCGCTGTTTTCGGTCGAGCCCTATCCGTCCGTCTGGCAGATGACATCGACCGTCGAAGCCACGGTGCGCAGCGGTGTGACGTTTGCGGACGTGCTCCGCGCGCTCTTTCCGTGCGGCTCGATTACCGGCGCGCCGAAGTATCGGACCATGCAATTGATCGGCGAGATCGAGACGTCGCCTCGTGGCCTCTACACGGGCGCGATCGGTTGGCTGGATGCGCCGCCGCAGACTGCTGCTTCCAGCGAGGCGCCTGTTTGCGGCGACTTTTGCCTGTCTGTCGCGATTCGGACATTGGAGCTCGCTGCTTCGTCGGCGTCGGGAGCGCGTCGCGGGAGGATGGGCGTCGGCGGCGGCATCGTGCTCGACAGCGTCGCCGCCGATGAATATGCGGAGTGTCGTTTGAAAGCGCGATTCCTGACGGGAGCCGATCCCGGCCTTCAGTTGTTCGAAACGATGCACGCGACCCGCGAAGAGTGGGTGCGTTACCTCGACCTCCATCTGGAGCGGCTTGGCTCGAGCGCTCGTCAACTCGGCTTTGCGTTTGACGAGGCCGGCGTGCGTGTGCGGATTGCCGAACGTTGCGCGGCGTTGCCCGCCGGCGTCGAACACCGGTTTCGTGTGGCGCTCGCCAAGGCAGGGCACATCGAGATCGTCGCGGCGCCGCTCGCGCCGCTTGCCGGCGATGTGGCCGGCGTGATGCTCGCTCCGGATCACGGCTTCGCGCCGACGCAGGCCGCCGATCCGTTGCTTGCCCACAAGACCACGCACCGCGCGGAATACGACCGCGGCTGGCGGGAAGCGGAGGCGCACGGCGGCTTCGACATGCTGTTTTTCAACGAGCGTGGCGAGCTGACCGAAGGCGGCCGATCGAATGTCTTCGTCAAGCGGGACGGGCGCTGGTGGACGCCGCCGCTGTCGTCGGGCGTGCTGCCCGGTGTGATGCGCCGTGTTCTGCTGGCCGATGCCAGCTTTCAAGCGGCCGAGCGGGTGCTCGTTCGGGCGGATCTGCTGAATGCGGAAGCGTTGATCGTTTGCAATGCGCTTCGCGGTGCGTTGCAGGCGCGGGTCATACGGAACTAGCCGCGCTGGACATGCCGTGGCGCAGTGGCGCCCGGCGTGTGATCAGGCGAGGCGATTAGCGCGAAGGCGCAGCATCCAGCCGGCAATGCGGACGCACAATACGTGGAAACGATTCGGGGTCGGTGCGGTGGCGTCTTTGCGAAGTTGCGCCACGTCAATCAGGCAAAAAGGGCTCATGGTGGTCTCTCATAAATTAAGCGGCGTTGCCGCAGGTGGAGAGACCAAGATAGTCGACCGAGCTTCCGTGGGCTATCGGACAGGTCTGAAAAACCTATTAAATAGTCTGGAAATCTGTTTATCAGCGGGTATCTGTCGATAAGTGTCCCGTCTGAAAATGCCGGAGGGGAGCCGCTCCGGCGTCGCGTTGGTCGCTCGTGCTCTCGCGCCGGCAACGCGTTTGGCTACCCGTGTCGCATCGTACAACGGCCGAAACTTCCGATTCCGGCCGCATCCTGACTCAGAAAGTGTGCTCCGGTCCGGGGAACGAACCGTCCTTCACCGCGCGGACGTACGCTTCGACAGCGGCCAAGATGCTCGGCTGTCCATTCATGAAATCCTTGACGAAGCGCGGCCGCTTCCCGGGGAAGATTCCGAGCATGTCGTGCAGCACCAGCACCTGCCCCGAGCAATCGACGCCCGCGCCGATTCCGATCGTCGGAATGTTCAATTGCTTCGTCACTTCGGCGCCGACGAGCGTCGGGACTGCCTCCAGCACGATCAATTGCGCGCCGGCGTGCTGCACGGCGAGCGAATCGCGGATGAGCTGGTTCGCGCCGGCTTCCGTCTTGCCCTGCACCTTGAAGCCGCCGAACGCATGCACCGATTGCGGCGTGAGACCGACGTGCGCGCACACCGGCACCGAGCGTTCCACGAGAAAGCGCACGGTCTCGGCGAGCCATTCGCCGCCTTCGAGCTTGACCATCTGCGCGCCGGCACGCATCAGCTTCACGGCGCTTGCGAACGCATCGGCGGGCGTGCCGTAGGTGCCGAACGGCATGTCGGCGACGATGAGCGCGCCCGGCTGCGCGCGCGCGACGCAGGCGGTGTGATACGCGATGTCGTCGAGCGTGACGGGCAGTGTCGTCGTCTGGCCCTGCAGCACGTTGCCGAGCGAATCGCCGATCAAGAGCACGTCGACGCCCGCGCGATCGAGCAGCGACGCAAAGCTCGCGTCGTAGCAGGTGAGCATCGCGATCTTTTCGCCGGCATCACGCATCGTTTGCAGTTTCGGCACCGTAATGGCTTGCCGGCTCGTTTCCTGCAAATAAGTCATGGGGAGTTCCGTTGGTGAAGAAAGAGGAGGACCGCGCCGCCGATTACAGCGACGTGCCTTTGACGAAGAATTCCTTGCGCCCGCGCATCGTCTCGATGCGGTCGACCAACAGCGCAAGATCGTCCGCCGATTCGAGCGGATTCAGGTGTTCGGCGTTGACGGTCAGCACGGGTGCGCCGTCGTAGTAATAGAAGAACTCGTTGTACGCGTCGCAGAGCGCGCGCAGGTAGGCGTCCGAGATTTGCAGCTCCGATGGCCGCGCGCGCTTCTGAATGCGCGCGAACAGCACTTCGGGACTGGCCTGCAAGTACACGACGAGATCGGGCTGCGGCGCCGCGGCCGTGTCGATATGCGCGGCGAGCGTGCGATAGAGCTGATACTCGTCGTCGGGCAGCGTGAGGCGCGCGAAGATGTCGTTCTTCTGCGCGATGAAATCGGCGATCAGCGATGTGCCCGCCGTGCGTGCCGCGATGACGTCGCGTGCTTCCTGAGCGCGTTGCAGCGCGAACTGCAGTTGCGTCGCGAGCGCGTAGCGGGCGGAGTCGCGATAGAAGCGTTCGAGGAACGGGTTGTCGTCGGGGCGTTCGAAGAGCGGCTGCATCGACCAGCGTTCGCTGAAGATGCGTGCAAGCGAGGTCTTGCCGACGCCAATCGGCCCTTCGATGGCGATGTACGGATAGGGCGGGCGCAAATGCGGCGCAGTGACGGTGAGCGGGTTGGTCGTCATCGGCAGCCACTGCCCTTGGCCGGTTTGGCGGCGGCTTCGTTGCCGCCGCGGAGCGCTTCGAGCAGGCACTGGCAGGGCGACTTCACTTTCTCGATGCGCTGGCCGTCGACGGCCGGTAGAAACGCATCGGCCCGGCCGAGCCGCGGAATTTCGAGCGCCGGATCGATTTCGACGAGCGGCACCAGCACGAATGCGCGTTCGGTGAGGCGCGGGTGCGGCACGATCAGCTCGGGCTCGTCGATGCACGCGTCGCCGTAGATCAGGATGTCGATGTCGAGCGTGCGGGGCGCATTGCGAAAGGGACGTTCGCGGCCGAAGTGCTGCTCGATCTTGTGACACAGCGCGAGCAGATGGTGCGCGCCGAGCGTCGTCTCGAGCTTCACGGCGAGGTTGAAATAGTCATCGCCGCCCGCGTCGATCGGGGCAGTGCGATACAGGCTCGACTTTCCGAGCACGGTGATGGTGTGCTGCTGTGCTAGGCACACCACCGCGTCTTTCAGGGTCTGGCGCGCGTCCCCGAGATTCGCGCCGAGGCCGAGATAAGCAACCGTCATGGCATAACTTCCTGCGAAATTCGTACGACAGCGAGTGCAGCGACCGTATCAGTCTTCGTGTGCGCCGTCGCGGCTCGCGTCGTTCGACTGCCTGGCGTCGGCCGACTTGCTCGCCGAATCGCCCCCCTCCATCCGCTCGCCCGTCTTGCGGCTTCTCGCGCCACTGCTGCGCCGCCGTCGTTTTTTGGGTGCCCGGTCCTTGCCGCCTTGCGAAAGCAATGCTTCACGCCCGGCGGGGTCTGCGTCGATGAATTCTGTCCACCACTGCCCGATCGACGAGTCCAGCTCGCCGGATTCGCAGCGCAACAGGAGGAAATCATACCCCGCTCTAAATCTTTGGTGTTCCAGCAGCTTCAGCGCGCTGCGGCCCGAGCGTTTTTCGAGGCGCAGCTGCAAGCCCCAGATCTCGCGCATGTCGGCCGAAAAGCGCTTGTGGATCGCGAGCTTTTCGGTCTGCATGTCGAGCACGTCGTCCATCGCGCGATGCAGCGCGGGCACCGGGTATTCGCCGTTGGCCTCGTACTGCTGCCAGCGCTGCTGCATGTCGTGCCACAGGAGCGTCGCGAACAGGAAGCCCGGCGAGACGGGTTTGCCCGCGCGTACGCGGTCGTCGGTGTTGTTCAGCGCGAGCGTGATGAACTTCTCGCCATGCGGCTGTTCGAGCACGACGTCGAGCAGCGGCAGCAGGCCGTGGTGCAGCCCTTCCTTGCGAAGCTGCTTCAGACATGCGAGCGCGTGGCCCGAGAGCAGCAGCTTCAGCATCTCGTCGAAGAGGCGCGCGGCGGGCACATTGTTGATGATGTCGGCGAGCTTCTTGATCGGCGCGCGCGTCGCGTCTTCGATCTCGAAGCCGAGCTTCGCGGCGAAGCGCACGACACGCAGCATCCGCACCGGGTCTTCGCGATAGCGCGTGACAGGGTCGCCGATCATGCGCAGCACGCGGGCGCGCACGTCGGCGAGACCGTTGTGGTAGTCGAGCACCGTCTGCGTGGCCGGGTCGTAGTACATCGCGTTGATCGTGAAGTCGCGCCGCGTGGCGTCTTCGTGCTGCTCGCCCCAGACGTTGTCGCGCAGCACGCGGCCGCTCGCGTCGACGGCGTGCGTGCGGCGGTCGAGCTCGTCGCGCTTCAAGCGCTTCGGCGGCGGCGTGCCACCCAAGGGGGCTTCCTTCGGGGCGTCTGCCGGCGGCGGATCGACGAGCGCGCGGAACGTCGACACTTCGATGATCTCCTGCCCGAACTGCACGTGCACGATCGTGAAGCGCCGGCCGATCAGGCGCGCGCGCCGGAAGAGGCGTTGCACTTCGTCGGGCGTGGCGTCGGTTGCGACATCGAAGTCTTTCGGCGCGACGCCGAGCAGCAGGTCGCGCACCGCGCCGCCGACGATGAACGCCCGATGCCCCGCCTGCTGCAGCGTATCGGTGACGCGCACGGCGTTGCGCGAGATCAGATCGGGGTCGATGCCGTGAACGTCGGCCGACAGGATGACGGGTGCGTCCGGATCGCGCGCGACGGCGCGGGCGGTTTTGGCCGCGCTCTTCGTCGTCTTGCGGCGCTGTTTCGCGACCTCTTCGGTGCGCGTTTCGGGCGCGTAGTCGCTGTCGGCTGCGGTGTGGGCCGTTGCGCCGTCAGTGTCGCTTTGTGCCGCCGGCTCTTGTCCGAACAGCTTGCGGATGAGTTTCTTGATCACGACGGTTCAAAGAGATCGAGGATGCGCCAGCCCTTCGATTGTGCATGGGCCCGCAGCGTGGCGTCGGGATTGGTCGCGATCGGGTCGGTGACTTTTTCGAGCAGCGGAATGTCGTTGTGCGAATCGCTGTAGAAATAGCTGCGCTCGAAATCGCTCCACGTCTTGCCGAGCGAGGCGAGCCATGCCTCGGTGCGCACGATCTTGCCTTCGCGGTAGCTCGGCGTGCCGGTGCCGCGGCCCGTGAATGCCGAGTGCGGCTGGCCGTCGACGGTTTCCACTTCGCAGGCGATCAGCGCATCGACGCCGAACGCGCTCGCGATCGGCCGCGTGATGAATTCGTTGGTCGCGGTGACGATGCAGCAGAGGTCGCCGTCGTCCTGGTGTCCGCGCACGAGCTCGACCGCCGCCGGGATCAGCGCGGGCTTGATGACTTCGTGCATGAACTGCTCGTGCCATTGCGCCAGTTGCGCGCGCGAGTATTTCGCGAGCGGCGTGAGCATCGCGGTCAGGTACGCGTGGATGTCGAGCTTGCCGGCCTTGTAGTCGGCGAAGAAGGTGTCGTTCTCCCGCGCGAAGCTCTCGGCATCGACGATGCCGAGCTTCACCATGAAGCGACCCCATTCGTGGTCGCTGTCAGTGGGGATGAGCGTGTGATCTAGGTCAAAAAGGGCGAGATTCGTCATGAGGGCGCATTTTACTTGAAGCGGACTATTTGAACCGGGCGTTCGGCCGGGCGGCGGCCTCGCCCGGTTCGGGCGCGGCGGCGATTGCGCCCGCCGAAGCGTCGGGCGATGCGAGCATCGTGCGCAACAGCGGCAGCGTGACCGCGCGTTTTTGTTCGAGCGAAAAGCGGTCGAGGGCGTCGAGCAGCGCCATCAGGCTCGGCATGTCGCGCCGGAAATGCGTGAGCAGGTAGGCGGGGACATCGTCGGCGAGCGCGATGCCACGTTCCTTCGCAGCGTGCTTGAGCACGGCGGCTTTGCCTTCGTCGGGCAAGGGCGCCAAGTGGAAGACGAGGCCCCAGCCGAGGCGCGTGCGCAAGTCTTCGCGCACGGAGAGCCCGATCGGCGCAGCGTTGCCGGTGGCGACGAGCGCGCTCGTCGGATGCGCGCGCACCTCGTTGAAGAGATTGAAGAGCGCGATCTGCTGCGCGCCCGAGAGCCGGTCGCAGTCGTCGACCGCATAGAGCGAGACGCGCGGATCGAACGAGAACGCGGCGAGCGCGCTTGGCGGGCTCAGAAAGCGCGCCTGGCCCGGGGCGGCTTCGTGCACGACGGCTTGCAGCAAGTGGCTGCGTCCGCAGCCGGGCTCGCCCCAGATGTAGAACGTGCGGTCCGCGAGCGGTCCGGCGGCGAGCGCGCCGTCGAGTTCGCGCAGGCGCGTGACCAGTTCTGCGTTCGCGCCGGCGAAGAAGTTGTCGAAAGTCGAAGGCGGCGGGGTGCCGAGATCGAGCGTCAGTTGACGTTGGACGGTCACAATAAAAACGAATCAGTTCTTGTAGAGCGAGCTCGCCAGATAGCCACGCTTCAACTCGCGCAGCGCCGTCGAAATGATGGCGCTGACCGGGAGCGCCATCAACACGCCGAAAAAGCCGAACAGCTGGCCGAACGCGAGCAGCGCGAAGATCACGGCGAGCGGATGCAGGCCGATGCGCTCGCCGACGAGCCGCGGCGTCAAAAAGAATCCTTCGAGGATCTGGCCGACGCCATACACCACGGCGACCGCGCCGAAGCCATACCAGTCGCCGAATTGGAGCAGCGCGGCGACGAGCGCAAGCGCGAGGCCGGTCGCGTAGCCGATGTACGGGATGAACACGGCAAGACCCGTGAAGATGCCGACGGGCAGCGCGATCTCGAAACCGGCGATCATCAGCGCGATGGCGTAGAAGGCAGCGAGCACGCCCATCACGAGCAACTGGCCGCGCAGGTATTGCGACAGCACCTGATCCATTTCCTTGACGAGATAAAGCGTTTTGTCGAGCCAGCGGCGCGGAATGAAGCTCTGCAGACGCGCGAGCATGCTGTGCCAGTCGTACAGCAGGTAGAACAGCACGAGCGGCACCATCACGACGTTGCCGATCAAGGTGATTGCCACGTTGCCGCTCGTGCGGATCGACTTCCATGCCGTGAGCGCGATCTGTTGCGCGCTGCCTTCGAGCTGGCTCGTGAGCATGTCGCGGATGCTCGCGAAATCGAGTGAATCGCCGAGCCCGAGGAGCGAGAGCTTCGGCTGCAGCCAGACGTTCAGCTTGGCGATGAAGACGGGGATCTGCTGCTTGAGCTGCGGGCCTTCCTTCTGGATCACGGCGAGCACGAGCAGCACGAGCACCGTGATCATGCACGCGAAGACCAGCATCATGAGCAGCGCCGCAAGGCTGCGCGGCACGCGGCGCCGCACGAGCCAATCGACGCCCGGCTGCAGCATGTAAGCGAGAATCGCGCCGAGCAGGAACGGGGTGAGAACGGGGCTCAGCACCCAAAGCAGAATGCCGATTCCGAGCGCGAAGGAAAACCAGAAGAAGGCCTGGCGCTGGTACGGCGTGATTAGGGGAGAGTTCTGCGACAAGTGGTTTTCCCTGTGTGTATGGGATCAGATTCACGCACCAAGGCGCGAACGTTGGTCGACAGCTAAATCGCTAACTCGGGACCGGTACTTTGTATGGGGCCGGAGTCAGCGCTAAATCGCTAGCTCCGGTCCGCAACCTCGTATGGGATCTGGATGAGCGCCAAAGCGCTAACCCTGGATCGACATCGGGTAAAATCGCATTTTACCGACCTTCTCGCCCTTCCCCCATGAACCAACCGAAATCCGCCCCGAACAGCGAATCCCAAGGCCTGTCGTATCGCGACGCGGGCGTGGACATCGATGCGGGCGACGCACTCGTCGACGCGATCAAGCCCTTTGCCAAGAAAACCCTGCGCGACGGGGTGCTCGGCGGCATCGGCGGGTTCGGCGCGCTGTTCGAGGTGCCGAAGAAGTACAAGGAGCCGGTGCTCGTGTCGGGCACCGACGGCGTGGGCACCAAGCTCAAGCTCGCGTTTCACCTGAACAAACACGATACGGTCGGCCAGGATCTCGTCGCGATGAGCGTCAACGACATCCTCGTGCAAGGCGCCGAGCCGCTCTTCTTCCTCGACTACTTCGCGTGCGGCAAGCTCGACGTCGGCACGGCGGCCACCGTCGTGAAGGGCATCGCGCAAGGCTGTGAGCTGGCGGGCTGCGCGCTGATCGGCGGCGAGACGGCGGAAATGCCGGGCATGTACCCGGACGGCGAGTACGACCTCGCGGGCTTCGCAGTCGGCGCGGTCGAGAAGAGCAAGATCATCGACGGCAGCACGATCGGCTCGGGCGACGTGGTGCTCGGCCTGGCGTCGAGCGGCATCCATTCGAACGGCTTTTCGCTCGTGCGCAAGATCATCGAGCGCGCGAACCCGGACCTGTCGGCCGATTTCCACGGCCGCTCGCTTGCCGACACGCTGATGGCGCCGACGCGCATCTATGTGAAGCCGCTCCTCGCGCTGATGCAGAGCCTCGCCGTGAAGGGCATGGCGCACATCACGGGCGGCGGTCTCGTCGAGAACATTCCGCGCGTGCTGCGCGAGGGTCTCACCGCCGAGCTCGACAAGAGCGCGTGGCCGCTGCCGCCGCTGTTCGCGTGGCTGCAGGAGCATGGCGGCGTCGCCGATGCCGAAATGCACCGCGTGTTCAACTGCGGGATCGGCATGGCGGTGATCGTCTCGGCGGCGGATGCCGACGAAGCGGTGCGCCAATTGACGGCTGCCGGCGAGCAGGTCTGGAAGATCGGCACGGTGCGTGCCAGCCGCGAAGGCGAGGCGCAGACGGTGGTGGTGTGAGGCCGATGAGCGCGGCGCGCGCGATCTAGTCATCCAAGAGCGCATGAAACGGCGTCTGGAAGCCCCGCAAGGGGCGACCAGGCGCCGTTTTTTTACCGCTGTCGAATCAATCCGCCGCTTGCAGCACTCGCTCGATCGCGCTGACGGCCTGCGCCGTCGCATCGGCCGCGCAGCAATCCACGACGATCCGCTCCGGCATCGCCCTCAGCCACGTCAGCTGCCGCTTGCAGAGCTGGCGCGTCGCGAACACGCCTTTGTCGCGCATCGTTGCGTAGTCGGTCGCGCCGTCGAGGTATTCCCACGCCTGCCGGTAGCCGACGCAGCGCATCGACGCCAAGCCGAGATGCAGGTCGCCACGCGATCGCAGGCGCTTCACTTCGTCGATGAAGCCGGCTGCCAGCATCGCGTCGAAGCGGTGCGCGATGCGTTCGTGCAGCACGCCGCGCTCCGACGGTTCGAGCGCGATCGGCACGAAGCGATAGGGCGCTTGCGTCTCGCGCGCAGGCGCCGCGTGCAGCGCCGACATCGGCACGCCCGTCAGCATGAACACTTCGAGCGCGCGCTGGATGCGCTGCGAATCGTTCGGAGCAAGACGCGCGGCGGTCGCCGGATCGACTTGCGCGAGGCGCGCGTGCAGAGCGGGCCAGCCGTCGCGGACGGCGTCGGCGTCGAGCTGGGCACGCACCTCGGCATTCGCGGACGGCAAGTCATTCAAGCCTTGCGTGAGCGCTTTGTAATAGAGCATCGTGCCGCCGACCAGGAGCGGCTCGTTGCCGCGCGCGAGGATGTCGCCGGCGAGGCGCAGCGCGTCGGCGCGGAAATCGGCGGCGGAGTAGTTCGCGGCGGGATCGATGATGTCGATCAGATGATGCGGCGCGATCGCGCGCTCGGCGAGTGTCGGCTTCGCGGTGCCGATGTCCATCTCGCGGTAGACGAGCGCCGAGTCGACGCTCACGATTTCCACCGGCCGCCGCGCCGCGAAAGCGAGCGCGGCGGCGGTCTTGCCCGAGGCCGTCGGCCCGAGCAGGCAGGCGATCGGCCGCGCGTTAGCCGGCGTCGAGCTGGCGTGAGTCACGTTGTCTGCGTCGCCCACGTGGCTACTGCCCGCGCATGAAGAGGCGGTCGAGGTCCGCGAGCGTCAGCTGATACCAGGTCGGCCGCCCGTGGTTGCACTGGTCCGCGCGCTCGGTCGCTTCCATCTGGCGCAGGAGCGCATTCATCTCGTCGAGCGTCAGGCGCCGGTTCGCGCGCACCGCGTGGTGGCACGCGAGCGTGCCGAGCAGCTCGTGCTGGCGCTCGGTCAACACGCGCGAGCCGCCGTATGCGTGCAGATCGGCGAGCACCGCGCGTGCGAGCGCTTGCAGGTCGGCGTCCTTCAGCAGCGCGGGCACCGCGCGGATCGCGAGCGTGGTCGGCGACAGCACCGCGAGATCGAAGCCGAGTGCATCGAGCGTCTCGCGCTCTTCTTCGACCACGCCGATCTCGACGGCGTCGGCTTGCATCGAGATCGGGATCAAAAGCGGCTGGACCGCGATCGAACGGTCGGCGAGCGCGTTTTTGAACTGCTCGTACAGGATGCGCTCGTGCGCCGCGTGCATGTCGACGATCACAAGGCCGCGCGTGTTTTGCGCGAGCACGTAGATGCCGTGGATCTGGCCCAGGGCGAAGCCGAGCGGGTGGTCGTCGCCGGCGGCGAACGATGGGGCGCCGGGGTAAGGCATGCCGGCGGCCGATGCGTTGTTCGCATCGGCGGCGATTGCAGGAGGTGCCGGCGGCGCCGTGAGATCCGCCGCCGAATCGCGCACTTCGTAAGCCGCGGTGGTGCCAAGCGCGGTGCCCGCGCCCACGTCCTTGCGGCCGAAGAGCGCGTCATACAGCGCGAGCGGCTGAGCGACGGGCAGCGTGCCTTGCGTCATGCGCGCCTGCCGCAGCCAGGTATTGCCCGGCTCGCCGCCGCGGCTCGCGTTGCCGCTGCCGCCGCCGAATGCGCCGCCCGCGCCCGGCGAGCCGCCGAGCGGCGTCGACCCGAACGACGCGGGTGTCATCGGCTCGATATGCGCCGCGTGGCCGCCCGCCGTCGTTTCCGGCGACGCGCCCGCGTGCCGCGCGAGCGCGCGCTGCACCCCATGGAACACGAACTGGTGAATCGAACGCGAATCGCGAAATCGGACTTCGATCTTCGACGGGTGCACGTTCACGTCGACTGCTTCCGGCGGCAGATCGAGAAACAGCACGTACGACGGGAATCGCTCGCCGTGCAGCACGTCCTCGTAGGCGGCGCGCACCGCGTGCGTGAGCAGCTTGTCGCGCACGAAGCGGCCGTTGACGAAGAAATACTGCTGATCGGCGCGGCCGCGGCTGGCGGTCGGCAGACCGGCGCAGCCGTAGACCGCGAGCGGCCCGGCCGCTTCTTCGAGCGGCAGGTGAGCGGTCGCGAACGTCTCGCCGAGAATCTTCGCGACGCGCGTCGCGGGATCGCTGGCGTTCCAGTGCTCGATCGCCCGTCCGTTGTGGAGCACCGAGATCGCGACGTCCGGCCGCGCCAGCGCCGAGCGCCGGATCATCTCGAGGCAATGGCCGAGTTCGGTCTGCTCGCTCTTCAGGAATTTGCGGCGCGCCGGCGTGTTGAAGTACAGCTCGCGCACTTCGATCGTCGTGCCGGTGGTGCCGGCGGCCGGGGTCAATGCGCCGGTTTGCGCGTCGATGCGTGTGGCGTGCGGGGCCTCGGCGGTGCGGCTCGTGATGAACATCTCCGCCACCGACGCAATCGACGCCAGCGCTTCGCCGCGAAACCCGAGGGTCGCGACCGATTCGAGCTCGGCGAGCGAGCGGATCTTGCTGGTCGCATGCCGCATCAGCGCGAGCGGCAGCTCGGCTTCGGGAATGCCGCAGCCGTCGTCGGCGATCGAGATGCGTTTGACGCCGCCCTCGTCGAGCACGATGCGCAGCGTCTTCGCGCCCGCGTCGAGGGCGTTTTCGAGCAATTCCTTGACGACCGACGCCGGCCGCTCGACCACTTCGCCAGCCGCGATCTGACTGATCAGCTGGTCGGGCAAGGGTTGAATCGAGCGCAACGGGCGCGGGGAGGGCGCCGCCTGGCGAGGCGACGTTTCGGGCGTATTCGGTGCGGCGTCCCCCAATCCCGCAAGGGGACTTCCCGCGGGGCGAGGGATTTCCTTCGAGGCGCCGGCCGGCTGATCGGAGAATTCGGACATGGCGGAATTATAGCGATGCCACCCGATGCCAACTTGCCGCTCTGGGTTTTGTGGGCGCGTTGCCCGCCTATTTTGAGAAATCCGCGGGGCACTTTCGGTATCATGGCGCGGTCAGTTAGCAGGCGCCGTCAATGCGCTAAATTGACGGGCCGACCGGCGCGAATGCCAAGCCAATTACACGACGCCAACAACGCACTACTTCGAAAGGGACGCATTTGAACACGTTGCTGCAGTTTGCCGAGCTTGTCTTGCACATCGACAAGTTTCTCGGCGTCTTCATTCATCAATACGGCGCGTGGGTGTATGCGGTGCTGTTCTTGATCGTTTTCTGCGAAACCGGGCTCGTGGTCCTGCCGTTCCTGCCGGGCGATTCGCTGCTCTTCATCGGCGGCGCGTTCTGCGCGACCGGCGAGATGGGTCTGGGCGCGCTGATCTTTCTGCTGCTGCTGGCATCGGTCACCGGCAACAGCCTGAACTACGCGATCGGCACGGCGATCGGACCGAAAGTGTTCAACTCGCGCATTCCGATCCTCGAACGCTTCCTCGATCGCGCCGCGCTGCAGAAAACCCACGACTTCTATGAAAAGCACGGCGGCAAGACGCTCGTGCTCGCGCGCTTCATCCCCGTCGTGCGGACCTTCGCGCCGTTCGTCGCAGGGGTGTCGTCGATGCGCTTTGCGCGCTTTCAATTCTTCAACATCGCGGGCGCGCTCCTCTGGGTGCTGCTGCTCGTGCTGCTGGGCTACTTCTTCGGCAACATCCCGTTCATCCGCCAGTATCTGAACGTGATCGTGCTGGTCGGCATCGGCGCGGCCATCGTGCCGATCCTGATCGGCGCGCTTTGGAAGCTGCTGCGCGGCAAAGGCTCGGCGGGCGCGGTGCAAAAGCCGGGCAACAACCGTTAACGACATTAACGAAAGGGGCAACGATGACCGTTCCGAACTCAGACGTTCACTTGATCTCGGCCGAACTCGAAAGCCTGCGGCCTACGCAGATGACCGTCGGCTATAACGAGGTCGCCGCGAAGCGCGAGCATTGGAAGACCCTCGACAAGAAGGCCCGCGCCAGCACGATCGCGACACACTGGTTTCCCGCCGTGCTCGGTCCGCAGAAAGACTACTTCGTGGTCGACCATCACCATCTCGGCCTCGCGCTGATCGAAGAGAGCGTCAAGGAAGTCAAGGTGATGGTGCTGCGGGACTTGTCGTGGCTCGATCCGGTGATTTTCTGGCGGATGATGGAGCACAACCAATGGGTGCATCCGTTCGGCGCCGATGGCTCGCGATACGAGTACGAGCATCTGCCCAAGACGCTCAACGAGTTGGTCGACGACCCGTATCGCAGTCTCGCGGGCGAGCTGCGCCGCGCGGGCGGCTACGCGAAAGATGCCACGCCGTTCAGCGAATTCCTCTGGGCCGACTACCTGCGCCCGAAAATTCCGGCGAAGCTCATCAAGAAGGATTTCGCGAAGGCCCTGAAAAATGCGCTGGCGTACGCGCACGAGCAGGAGGCGCGCTATTTGCCGGGTTGGTCCGGAAAAATCGAAATACGCTGAACGTGGCCGTGCTGGCGGTGCATGAATGTTCGCATCAGGTTCGGTCGCTTATCATCGGGGACTGACAAAAACCACAAAAGCCTGATCACAGGAGTCCCTTATGCTTGCTAGTGCGCGTACCGAACGGTATTCCAGGCCGATCAGCTGGCGCGCCCCGTCATCAAGGACGCGCACGAACTGATCGGGAACCTGTTCTATTGGGTGATCGGCCTGCATGCGCTCGCTGCGATCGGGCACCACGTCGTCTTCAAGGACAACACGCTGCGGCGCATGATATGAGCCTCAGCGCCGGTTCGACCCCGATACCACGTCGATCCATACGGCCAGCACGAGAATCCCGCCTTTCACGATCATCTGCCAGTACGCATCGACATCGAGCATCGACATGCCGTTGTCGAGGCTCGCCATGACGAGCGCGCCGATCAGTGCGCCGTAGACCGTCCCCGAGCCGCCGCGCATCGACGTGCCGCCGATGAAGCACGCGGCGATCGCATCGAGCTCGCCCATGGTGCCCGCCGACGGCGACCCCGCCGCGAGCCGAGCGGTGTTGACGATGCCGGCGAACGCGCACATCAGCCCCATCAGCGCGAAGATCGCGAGCTTGACGCGGTTCGTATTGACGCCCGACAGACGCGTCGCTTCCAGATTCGAGCCGACGGCATAGATGCGGCGCCCAAACACCGTTTGCGTCGCGATCCACGTGAACACGCCGAGCAGCGCGAGCAGCAGCAGGACGGGCACGGGGATGCCGCCGTAGCGGTCGAGCGTTGCGACGAACGCCAGCAGAATGACGCCGGCACCGACGATCTTCACGACGTCCTGCCACACCGGCACCACAGGCAGCCGGTAATGCTGACGGTTCTTGCGCTGGCGCACGGTGAGCAGCGCCAAGAGCGCGAACAGCGCGACCGCGAGCGTGTCGCCCGCGACGCGCGGCAGATAACCCTGGCCGATGAACACGAAGCTGTCGGAGACGGGGGCGATCGTCGAGCCGCCGGTGACGCCGAGCAGAACGCCGCGATAGGCCAGCATCCCGCCGAGCCCGACGATGAACGACGGCACGCCGCGATAGGCCGAGAGCCACCCGTTGGCCATCCCGACCAGCACGCCGAGCAGCATGACGACGGGGACCGTGGCGGCGATCGGCCAATGCAAGGTGACGTCGAGAATCGCGGCCACGCCGCCGAGCAGGCCCAGCAGCGAGCCCACCGACAAATCGATCTCGCCCGCGATGATCACGAACACCATGCCGCACGCGAGCATGCCGGTGATCGCCATCTGCCGCAGCAGGTTCGACAGGTTGCGCGGTGTGATGAACGCGCCGTCGGTGAGAAAGGAGAAGAAGAGCCAGATCGCGGCGACGGCGATCAAGAGTGCGAGGATCTTGTAGCGTGCGAACAGTTGCCGAAAACGTTCGGCTGCGGCGACCGAGCCGCGCGATGCGGCATCCTGCGCGCTGGAAGAGGTGACATCGGGAGTCATGCATATGCTCCGTTTGGGATCGTGGGACGCTCTACGGGACTGATCGCGGCGGTGAGAATGTGCTCTTGCGTGAGACCGTCGTTGACGAAGTCGCCGCGCACCTCGCCTTCGCCGATCACGAGCACGCGGTCGCTGATGCCGAGCACTTCCGGCAACTCCGACGACACCATCACGATCGCAACGCCGCGCTGCGCGAGCTGATTGATGAGCTTGTAGATTTCGTACTTCGCGCCGACATCGACGCCGCGCGTCGGCTCGTCGAGGATCAGCACCTGCGGGTCGGTCAGGAGCATGCGCGTCAGCACGGCCTTTTGCTGATTGCCCCCGGAGAGGCTCGCGATCGACAGCATCGGGTGCGCGGCGCGCACCGAGAGCCGCGTCATCTCGGTGCGGATCGTGTCGAGTTCGGCAGCGGTATCGATGCGGCCCGCCTTCGCGAAGCGTTGCAGCACCGCGAGCGTGATGTTGTGGCCGACGCCCAGCTGCGGCACGATGCCGTGCCGCTTGCGGTCCTCGGGCACCATCGCGATGCCGGAGCGGATGGCGTCGATGGGCGCGCGGATCTTGAGCGGCTTGCCGTTGAGCAGCACCGTCGCCTCGCTCGCGCCGGGATACGCGCCGAAGATCGCCTGCATGAGTTCCGTACGGCCCGCGCCGACGAGCCCCGCCACGCCGAGAATCTCGCCGCGCCTCAGCGTGAACGACACGTTGTCCACGCGCTTGCGGCGCGGATTGGAGACGTCGAAGCAGGTCACGTTGCGCGCCTCGAACACCACGTCGCCGATTTCGTGCGGCTCGCGCGGAAACAGGTTCTTGATCTCGCGGCCGACCATCATCGCGATGATCTTGTCGGTGGTGAGCGCGCGCATCGGCTCGGTTGCGACATGGCGGCCGTCGCGAATCACGGTGATCGTGTCGCACACCGCCTCGACTTCGTCGAGCTTGTGCGAGACATACACGCACGCCACGCCGCGCCGTTTCAAATCGCGCACGATATCGAGCAGGATGCGCGTTTCGCTTTCCGTCAGCGACGACGACGGCTCGTCGAGCAGCAGCAGCTTCGCGCGCTTGTTGAGCGCCTTCGCGATCTCGATCAGCTGCTGATGCCCGCCGCCATAGTTCATCACGGGCTGCGCGACGTTGATGCCGGTGATGCCGAGCTCGCGCAGGAGTGCATCGGCGCGCTGATACATCGCCGCGTAGTTCATGCGTCCGCCGGGCAGCGTGATTTCGTTGCCGAGAAAGATGTTCTCGGCCACCGACAGCTCCGGCACCAGCATCAGCTCCTGATGGATGATGACGATGCCGGCGCGTTCGGTGTCGCGCACGCTCGACGCTTTCAGCGACGCGCCGTCCCACAGGATTTCGCCGTCCCAGGTGCCGTGCGGGTACACGCCCGAGAGCACCTTCATCAGCGTCGACTTGCCCGCGCCGTTTTCGCCGCAGAGGCCGACGCACTCGCCGGGCGCGACCGAGAGGTCGATGCCGTCGAGCGCCTTCACACCGGAAAATGCCTTGACGATGCCGCGCATCGCCAGCAGAGGTTGCGTCATTCGCTCATGCCTCGTTGCAAAGGCGCGGCGAGGCCCTTCGTGCGCTGCGCGGTGCTGCGTTGCGCGCGAAGAACCTCGCCGCGCGGAGTCGCTTATTGGCTCGCGAGCTGCGCCTGCGTATAGAAGCCATCCTTGACGACGATGTCGACGTTGCTCTTCGTCAAGAGCGTCGGCTGCAGGAGCACCGTGTCGACCTTCTTCTTGCCGTTGTCGTACTGCGCGTTGTAGGCGGGCTTCTCGCCCTTCGCGAGTTGCACGGCGAGGTTCGCGGCTTCGCCCGCGATCAGCTTGAGCGGCTTGTAGACGGTCATCGTCTGCGTGCCGGCCACCACGCGCTTCACGGCGGCGAGGTCCGCGTCCTGGCCCGACACCGGCACCTTGCCCGCCAGGTGTTGCGCGGCGAGCGCCTGGATCGCGCCGCCGGCGGTGCCGTCGTTCGAGGCGACGATCGCGTCGATCTTGTTGTTGTTCGCCGTCAGCGCGTCTTCGACGATGCGCAGCGCGGTCGATGCACTCCATTCCGGCACCCACTGCTGACCGACGATCTTGATGTCGCCGCGGTCGATCGCGGGCTTGAGCACTTCCATCTGGCCTTCGCGCAGCATCTTCGCGTTGTTGTCGGTCGGCGCGCCGCCGAGCAGGAAGTAGTTGCCCTTCGGCTGCGCGTTATAGACGCCTTGCGCTTGCAGCTCGCCGACCTTCTTGTTGTCGAACGAGATATAGGCGTCGACGTCGGCATCGAGAATCAGGCGGTCGTAGGAAATCACCTTGATGCCGGCCTTCTTCGCTTCGGCGATGACGTTGCCGAGCGTCTTCGAGTTGAACGGCACGATGACGATCACGTCGACGCCGCGCGAAATCAGGTTCTCGATCTGCGAAATCTGGCGCGCCTCGCTGGCGTCCGCCGATTGCACGGAGACCTTCGCGCCGAGTTTTTCCGCCGCGGCGACGAAGTAGTCGCGGTCGCGCGACCAGCGTTCGACGCGCAGGTCGTCGATGCAGAAGCCGATTTCAGGGTGATCCTTGCTCGCATGCGCGAGCGGCGCGGCAAGCGACAGCGTGGCGAGCATCGCCCCGCAGACGAGCGAACTCAGGATCGAACGGCGCGTTGTGAATGTCTTCATGTCTCACTCCTCTTGTATGGTTGGACAGCCGGATTGGCGAAAGTCGGCATGGCGAGACATGCCGGCCTCCACGCAAAAAATATAAGCAGACTGCAAAGGACTACTGATATACGGCGCGGATCTGATGGCCGCTGTGTCGTTATTTTTTTCCGGCAGATTGCCGCGTCTAGGCGCTTGCGGCGAACACCGGTTCGAGCGCGCGATACAGCGCCTGGAACGTCGGGCGCCGCGCGTCGCGATACCACGCATGGCGTGCGTTGTCGGGCTCGCGCACGGCGACGATCTCGGGCGTCGGGCAGATCGCATCGAGCGGGGCCGCGGGCTCGAGCGCGAGATGCGCAAGCCTTGCCGCGCCCAGCGCGGGACCGACTTCGCCGCCCGCGCGCAGCGTCAGCGGCCGGCCGAAGATGTCGGCGAGCATCTGAGTCCAGTACGCGCTGCGGGAGCCGCCGCCGATCAGCGAGATATCGTCGGGCACGAGGCCGGCCGCGTGCAGCGCATCCATGCCGTCGGCGAGCGCGAAGCCGACGCCTTCGAGCGTCGCATTCGCGAGATCGGGACGGATCGTATCGGGTGCGAGGCCGTGGAAGACGCCCTTCGCGTTCACGTTGTTGTGCGGCGTGCGCTCGCCCGAGAGATACGGCAGGAACCACGGGCGATCAGTGCGGGCCGAGTGAGCTTCGGCGTCGGCGAGCAGCGCCGGGACATCCGCGTAACCGGTGAGCTGCGCCGTGAAGTCGATGCAGCCCGCCGCGTTGAGCATCACCGACATCAGATGCCACGTCTCTGGCAACGCATGGCAGAAGCTGTGCACGGCGGACGCCGGGTTCGCGAGGAAGCCATCCGAGACCGCGAAATAGACGCCGGAGGTGCCGAGCGACAGCATGGCCTGCTTCGGGCGCACGATGCCGACGCCGACCGCGCCCGCCGCGTTGTCGCCGCCGCCCGCGACGACCGGTATCTCGCGCAATCCCCATTCGCGCGCGAGTTCCGGCTTGAGCGTGCCGGTTACGCGATTGCCTTCGAAGACCGCCGGCATTTGCTCGCGCGACAATCCGCACGCCGCGAGCAGCGCGTCGCTGTAGTCGCGCTTGGCGACATCGAGCCAGAGCGTGCCGGCCGCATCCGATGGGTCGGTCGCGAAGCCGCCGGTCAATCGGTAGCGCAGGTAGTCCTTCGGCAATAGCACCTGAGCGACGCGCGCGAAGATCTCCGGCTCGTGCTTGCGGATCCACAGCAACTTCGGCGCGGTGAACCCCGGCATCGCGAGATTGCCGGCCACCTCGCGTAATTGCGGCGCGGCGCTTTCGAGCTCGCGGCATTCGAGATCGCAACGTCCGTCGTTCCAGAGAATGGCGGCGCGCAATACGTCGCCTTTCGCATCGAGGAGCGTCGCCCCGTGCATCTGGCCGGTGAGCCCGATCGCTTCGATCTGCGTGGCGGCGATGTCTTCCTTGCGGGCCTCGGCGAGCAACGCGGCGAGCGCGCCCGTGGCTGCCATCCACCAGTCTTCGGGCGCCTGCTCGGACCAGCGCGGCTGCGGCCGGCTCACCGACAGCGCGCGCGAAGCGCTGCCGCGCACGCGGCCGCTGCGATCGAGCAGCACGGCTTTCACGCCCGACGTGCCGAGGTCGATACCGATGAACATGTCTTGCGTCCTATGGTTCGCGTGTTCGCGTTTTCTGCGGTCAACGGCGGCGCGGTTTGGCGCGCGCGCCGCCGAACGCGGTTTTTTAGCGCGCGCCGTAGATCGTCTGATTCACGACGTTTTCGAGCCGTTCCTGCTGGCCGCTGACATGCTGCGGATTCAGGCCGCGCGCGGCGGCGTCGGCGGCGAGTGTCTCGAGCGTGTAGCCGGCCGACAGAATCTTGCGACCGAACTCCGAATCCCAGCCCGAATAGCGCTGCTGCTTGAACTGCTCGAGCCGGTCGTTCTCGACGAGCGCGGCGGCGCGCTCGAGCGCGAGCGCGAGGTTGTCGATCGCGCCGACGTGCCCGTAGAACAGATCTTCGGGATCGATGCTCTGCCGCCGCACCTTCGCATCGAAGTTCATGCCGCCGGTCGTGAAGCCGCCGTGACGCAGGATTTCGTAGAACGCGAGCGTCAATTCCTCGACGCTGTTCGGGAACTGATCGGTATCCCAGCCGTTTTGCGGGTCGCCGCGGTTCGCATCGACGCTGCCGAAGATGCCGAGCGCGAATGCCGTCGCGATCTCGTGATGGAACGAGTGCCCGGCGAGCGTCGCGTGATTCGCTTCGATGTTGACGCGGAACTCGTTCTGCAGGCCGTATTGGGTGAGAAAGCCGTGCACGGTCGCGACGTCGTAGTCGTATTGATGCTTGGTCGGTTCCTGCGGCTTCGGTTCGATCAAGAGCGTGCCGTTGAAGCCGATCTTGTGCTTGTGCTCGGCCACCATGTGCAAAAAGCGCGCGAGCTGCTCGCGTTCGCGGGAGAGGTCGGTGTTGAGCAGCGTCTCGTAGCCTTCGCGGCCGCCCCACAGCACATAGTTTTCGCCGCCGAGCCGCTGCGTCGCGTCGAGCGCGTGGCGCACCTGCGTTGCCGCGTAAGCGAACACTTCAGGATTCGGATTGGTCGCGGCGCCGGCCGCATAGCGCGGATTCGAGAACAGGTTCGCCGTGCCCCACAGAAGCTTGACGCCCGTATCCTGCTGCTTCTTCGCGAGATAGTCGGTCATGCGCGCGAAGTTCTCGCTGTAGTGCTTGAGGCTCGTGCCTTCCGGCGCGACGTCGGTGTCGTGGAACGTGTAGTAGGGCGTGCCGAGCTTCGAGAAGAATTCGAATGCGGCGTCGGCTTTCATGTGCGCGCGCTCCATCGCGTCGCCGGGCTGATGCCACGGACGGTGGAACGTGCCTTGTCCGAAGATGTCGCTGCCCGGCCAGCAGAACGTGTGCCAATAGCAGACGGCGATGCGCAGATGGTCTTCGAGCGTCTTGCCGAGCACGCGCCGGGTCTTGTCGTAGTGACGGAACGCAAGCGCGTTGTCCGATTGCGGACCCTCGTAGCGGATCGCCGGGATGTGTTCGAAGTAGGACATGGTTGTCTCCAATTTCGTGATTTATGCTGCGACGCAACCCGCGCAGCTTCTTGTGCACAGGTCCGCAAGGTGAAGCCATGCTGCCAGCGCAGGGCGGACACCGGCAATTGCGAAATTGCGCAGTGGTCGTGATGTTTCTCACCGCCTGCGTGAAAGCATAGACACGTCGGGTGGATTCGCGGCCTAAAATAATCGGACGCTTAAGAAACGCGCGGCTGGTTCGTCGGCCGCGTGCCCACCGTTGCGATGACCCGCGCCCCTATGCCGCCTACGCCAGCCATGCCGTTCACGCCGCATCGAATCGCGCTCTTGTTCAACGCGAACAAGGTGTACGACCGCGAAATCATTACCGGCATCGGCAACTATCTGCTGTCGACGCGCGTCGCCTGGGACCTGTTTCTCGAAGAGGATTTCCGCTGCCGCCTGGCCGGCATCGAACGCTTCGCCGGCGACGGCATCATTGCCGACTTCGACGATCCGGCCGTCTGCGAAGCGCTTTCCGATTGTCCGCTGCCGGTGGTCGCAGTGGGCTCGTCGTATGAGGACCTGGCCGACTATCCGCCGGATCTGCCTTACATCGCCACCGACAACGCGAAGCTCGTCTCGCTCGCCTATACGCACCTCATCGGCGCGGGCTTGGAACACTTTGCGCTCTACAGCCTGCCCGAAGCGCCGGAAAATCGCTGGGCGCAGCAGCGCGAACTCGCGTTCACGCGCCTGCGCGCCGCGGATGGCCATGAAGCCGAAATCTACCGGGGCCTGCCGACGAGCGCGCCCGCCTGGAACGAAGCGATCGAGAAACTCACCGCGTGGCTCGCAACGCTGCCGAAGCCCGTCGGCATCATCGCGGTCACCGACGCCCGTGCGCGGCAGCTGCTGCAGGCGTGCCTGACCTCGGGCACGCCGGTGCCGGAGCAGGTGGCGATCATCGGCATCGACAACGACCCGCTCACGCGTACGCTGACGCGCATCCCGCTGTCGTCGGTGATTCAGGGAACCGAGGAGATGGGGCGCACGGCGGCGCACTTGCTGCATCAGATGTTGCGCGGGGCGCGCTTTCCGGGGCGGCGCATTCTCGTGCCGCCGGTCGGCATCAACGTGCTCGAGTCGACCAAGCACGAGCCGCTCGCGAGCCCGTATGTGATGCGCGCGCGCCACTTCATCCGCCAGTACGCGTGCCAGGGGATCAAGACCGAGCAGGTCGCCGATTATGTCGGCGTGTCCCGTTCGTCGCTCGAAGAGTATTTCCGGCGCGAACTGCAGTGCACCGTGCATCAGGAGATACTGCGCCATAAGCTCGATGCGGCGAAGGCGCTGCTCGCGAAGCGCGACGCGGCGAGCGCGGAGGTTGCGATCCGCTGCGGCTTCACATCGCTGCAATACATGTACGCGGTGTTCAAGCGGGAACTCGGCTGCACGCCGCGCGAGTATCAGGAGCGCGTGAGCCCCTCGACGTCTCGGCAATGACCGCCGCTTCCCCATCTTTTTTGCTTTTGGACGACATGATCACTACCGCACGACTGTCTTGCGAACCCTGGGGCACGTTGCCGGGCGGCGACGCGGTCCGCCTTTTCACGTTGCGCAACGCGCAAGGGATGAAGGTCGCGATCAGCGACCTGGGCGCGACGCTCGTCTCGTGGCACGCGCCGGATCGCGCCGGCCGTCTCGGCGACATTCTGCTCGGCCACGACACGCCCGCCGAATACCTCGCGGCGACGGCGTACATGGGCGCGATAGTGGGCCGCTGGGCGAACCGCATCGAGGAGGCTCGCTTCGTGCTCGACGGCATCGAGTACACGCTCGATCGGAACGAGGGTGCGAACCTGCTGCACGGCGGCGCGAGCGGCTTTCATCGCGCGATCTGGAACGCGGCCGAAGAGAACGGTGCGCTGGTGTTGACGCTCGATTCACCCGAGGGCGACGCGGGTTTTCCAGGCAATGTTTCGGTGCAAGTGCGCTACACGCTCGATGACGACGGCACGCTGTCGATCGACTATGAAGCGCTCGCCGACGCGCCGACGCCGATCAACCTCACGAACCACGCGTACTTCAACCTGATGGGCGAAGCGGGTACCGACATTCGCGGCCACATGATGGAGATCGATGCTGACGCGTTTCTCGAAGTCGATGCGTCGCTGATTCCGACCCGGCTTGCGGAAGTCGCGGGCAACGCGTTCGATTTCCGCCAAAGCGCGCCGATCGGCGCACGGCTCGACTGGCCTCACGCTCAGCTCGTGCAGGCAAGGGGCTTCGACCACTGCTACGTGCTGAACTCAACGACGGCTGCGGCAGATGAGGCTTCCCCGCAGCCGAACGTCAGGCAGGTGGCCTGCGCCTACGATCCGGCAAGCGGACGGCAACTGACGGTTTTCACCGATCAGCGCGGCCTGCAGTTCTACACGGGGAACTATCTAGAGGGAGTCGTCGGCCGCAACGGCGTGAAATACCAGCGTCACGCCGGGATGTGTCTCGAAGCGGGCGCGTTTCCGAACGAAGTCAATATGGACGATCAGGAGCGCGTGATCGTGCGTCCCGGTACGCGATACCGGCAGGTGACCCGCTATCGCGTGGATGTGCGGCGCGGTGCCTGAGCGCCGACGCGCGGGTGTGAAGCGCCGTCACACGGTTGACGGTGCGTGGGGCGGGACGTGCTCAGCACGATGTGAACGGCAAGCGTGACTCCACGGCGTCCGGGTTGAACGCTTGGGGCGGCTCGACGGCCGTCCAGCGCGTCCAATGCGGCGCGAGATCGGGCGCTTTGACGCGCAACGTGCGCGAGCCGTCGACGAACACCAGCGACTCGACATGGAACGTGCCGCCATCGACCGCTTCGACTACGCGGCCCGATTGGCGAAAGAATTCGAGGTTGCCCTCGCGCAACAAATCAAGGTAGGTCTCGAGGTCGGTGGTCGATGATTGGCCTATCCAACGGTTGAGAAGTGTGGCTGCGATTTCGGCGTCGAACATTGGGATCTCTCCTTGTCTGGGCGCCGTTTGGCGCGCGGGCAGCAGATCCCATGAACATGCCTCTTGAGGTGCCCGTTGCGATCTGGAGGATTGAAGTCCTGTCTCCCATATTAGCGGAAAACGGCATGTATGGTGCGACGCACAATGCAAGCATTTGTTAGCTTGCAAAGGCATTTCAAATGCGTGGCTGGCAGGGGCGGATTAATGGGGGCGGAGTCCTCTTCCGTGTTGCAAGGGGCAGCAGGCCGGGCTCGAGTCCAGACGCGTCGAGCCGCTTCGATCAAGACGTCACGTCCTCGATCACCAGCGCATACAGATCGAACCCCGGGACCATCTCGGATACGAACACCCGCAGGATCACAGACGTGATGCTTGATTCGCGTGTCTCTATTAAACGGTTGTCGGAACGGCTGTTTCAATTGCTGACCCGATAATCCGGCGATTTTTAAGATTCGTAATATGCCCGATTTATAGCCATTAAACGCCACGATGTAATCGATTTTGTCCGATTTTGGCGGATTTCGAATTTCGCCTTCGGCCGCTTGTAAACAAACGCGGAGTGGCATCGCGGCGCGGTTGCCCGACTTTTCGCCGTGCCTTACGGCGAGATTGATCGTCTTTGCGAAGTCCTTACCGATAAAGGCAAAACCATAATTTCGCTCATGCCAAACGCGTAGCTCATTATCGAAATGCTGCGGGGAGTCGCAGCAATTCATAAGGAGCCAATAATGTACGAAACCATCGATCGGAAAACCGATTGGAAGATGCCTGACGCCCATTTGCCGGATTTTCTGGCCGCGCGCGTCGACCGCTATTATCGCGAGCGCGTCCAGGAAACTTGGAACGGCGGACACATCATGAAAGGGCGATCTCCCGGACCGGACGCGCTGCATTTGTCGAGTAACGATTACCTCTCGATTGCGCGGCATCCGGAGATTCTGGAAGCGATGGGCACGAGCATTCGCTCGGAAGGAAACGGCATGCTGATGTCCGGCATCTTTCTGCATGGCGAGTGCCCGCAGCTCGAACTCGAAGAGCGTTTCGCGCGCTTCATGCACTCGGAAGCGAGCGTGCTGTGTCAGTCCGGATATGCGGCCAATACGGGCCTGATTCAATCGATCGCCTCTCCGGAAACGCCCGTGTACGCGGACATGATGGCGCATATGTCGCTTTGGGAGGGGATTCGCAGCGCCGGCGCGAAGGCGATCGCTTTTTCCCATAACGACGTCGACCATCTCGAGCGGCAGATTCGCCGTCATGGGCCAGGCGTCATCGTCGTGGATTCCATCTACAGCACCAACGGCAGCCTATGTCCGCTGACAGAGGTGGTGGACATCGGAACAGCTACGGGTTGCGTGCTGGTCGTCGACGAGTCTCACTCTTTGGGCACGCATGGCCCGGGAGGCGCGGGGCTGGTTGTCGAGCTGGGATTGACCGATCGGGTGCACTTCCGGACGGCGAGTCTCGCGAAAGCATTTGCGGGTCGTGCCGGTTTGATCAGTTGCTCCAGGCGATTTCAGGAGTATTTCAAGTTCGAGTCGCTGCCGGCGATCTTCAGTTCGACTCTGCTGCCGTATGAAGTGGCGGCGCTCGATACCACCGTTCGTGTGATCGAAAAGGAGGGCTGGCGTCGCACGCGGGTCGCCGCGAATGCGCAATTCCTTCGTACCCGGTTGAGCAGTCTGGGCTACAACTTGAACGGCAGCGGCAGCCAGATCATCGCGCTGGAATCGGGAACGGAACAACGCACGATCGAGTTGCGCGATGCGCTTGAATCGCACGGTATCTTCGGTTCGGTCTTTTGTGCGCCGGCTACGGCTAAGAACCGTGCGTTGATTCGCTTGTCCATCAACGCGTCGCTAACTGACATCCAGATCGAGAGAATCGCCGATGTTTGCGGTGCGATTCGCGAGCGAGTCGATCTCGGAAACTGGCCGTCGACACGGCGAATGCAGCGCGATCCGCAGGCGGCCGATGACCTGAGTGTCGTGAAGCGGGCGGCGTGACCGGGTAGCTTCCGGTCACCGTGGGGTTCACGGTCGTGAACCCCACGTCGCGTGCAAGTCCTGGTCGAGACGCTCCAGATAGTCGTCATAGGAGACGATGGGATCGAGCTCTAGACCAGGCGGGTTCTTGATGACCGAGTAAAGATAGGTGTCCTTGCCGTGTATTGCCGTTGCCGGATGCATGTAACGCTGCCACGACAAGCACCCGGACGGGTAGTAGCCCTCCGAATCCCAGAAATAAGGGACGCTGCCGTGGCTGTCGAACTCGGCGAGAAAGTCAGCGGGCGCGTCTTGCAAGACAGCGATCTCGCGCGTGGCGCGCAGCGCTTCCTCAGAGAAGACGAGCAGCAAATAGGGTGTGCCCGCGCTGTCGAGCATGAGCAGGCCACCTGGACGAGACCACAGATAGTGCTCGACGATGCCGAGCGTACGAAAGATCTCAGAGGCTTTTGCTGCGAACGCCGGATCGGCAAGGAACTGGAATGTGGAAAGCGTGAGCGTATCGACGACACTGTGCTGAGTCTGCTTGAAGTACGCCTGCTGCATTTCACCGATCGCCTGATTGAGTGCCGGTATGGCGCCTACATCCTGCTTGCGGATGAAGCGGTCGATGATGCCTTCGTTGAAGCCCTGTACCGCGAGGTGTTCGTCCGCCTTCCCCGTCAGAACGATTTTTTTGATCGCCGGGTTCGCAATGCGCCGGCACATTTCCAGACCGTTCAGTCCTGGCATGTCGTAGTCGACGACGACGACCGACGTGTGTTCGAAGCGCCGTTCGTTGTGGACCTGTCGCCAAATGACGTCGAGACTCATCGCGATGACTTCCTGGGCATCGCTTTCCTCTCCGCGGTCGCGATAGCGGCAGAAGAAGCGTTCAGTCATCGATGCGTGGCTCTCTTCCTGATTGATCGTGCTGAGCGCGCGTTCGGCGGAGCTGAAGAAGCGGAACGCGAGCTGAGAGTCGAGCTGCAGGCTCAGATTGGCCAGAAAGGCTGCGCTGTCGTCGACGAAGCCTACGGTCGTGGGAAACGAGAACGGCTGGATCATGGCGCTTGTCATGGCAACGGGAAAGTCAATACGAACTCGGTGTGCGAGTTCTTCGTTGATGTGCATTCGATCGTACCGCCCATCTCGCGCAAGACGTCGCGGCAAAACGCCAGCCCGATTCCGGCACCGAGCGAGATATCGTCAGTGATCGCCGAGGAAGTATAGAAGCGAGTGAAGATATGGGGAAGGGCGTCAGGTTCGATGCCGGCGCCGTTGTCCCGGAAGAACAAGCGGTTGGCTTTGCCGGAGCGCGCGAGGCGAATCGAAATCTGCGCGTCGTCGATGCTGCGCATGAAACGCAGCGCATTCTTGATCAAGTTGAACAGGACGTGGACCATCAGCGTGTCGGAACCCTGAAACGGGAAGTCGTCGGCGAGATCGCATTGAATGCGGCTTCGCTCGAGTTCTCTGAACGGGTACCGCTGAAGCGCCACGTTGACACAGTGTGCCATCGAGCATTGTTCGGGATGCTGGGTATATCCGCCCGTGAAGCGTGCGTTCACCAGCAGCATGTCGATCACCGAATTCGAAAGCAACGCTTCGTGCTCGATGCGCTCGAGAGCGCCGTGCATGGAGTACAGATGCGCAAGACGGATTTTAGGAACGTCGAGACCGCTGCGCTTCGCGAGATCGTAGCTGTCCAGCAGCACAGGGAGGAAGCGGCTCAGTCCCGCTGCGCCCGCGCGGATCGCAAGCATCGGCGTGCGCAACTCATGCGCGACGCTGCCCGCCGTGGCCAGCATGGCCCGCTCCTGCTCGACCTGGATTCGTGCTGTGTCGTAGTTTGCGATTGCGCCGATGGCGATCGCGAACGAAAAAATGGCGAGATGCGCGAGGTAGGGCGATCCGAGATTGACGGGGTCGGCGGTCAAGCAATAGGCGAGCACGGCGATACCGACGCCCGCCATGAAGCTGAGAACGAGCATGAGCCAATCGAGCAGCAGCACCATCACGAAGGCCGCAATCAAAGCGCTCTCCACCCACACTTCGGAGCCGTCGTTCTTCAGCAGCATGAAGGTGAAAAAGAAAGGCAGCGCGTACAAAACGACGGCGTACCAATAGTGGGGAAGATAGCGTCTTGCCGCAGCCGGCCAATGGCGGTGGAGCAAGATCGGAACGAAGAGCACGGACCCGACGAGCCGCAGCGTCAAGTTCTCGTAGTGCTGCGGAAAAACGTTATGCCAGACATAGTAGTAAAGCGGAAAGCCGACGATCGCCAGAATGGCGAACGGGCGCAAACGCTTCTCGGCATATTGCATGTTTCGCAGCGCAGGTGCGAATGCGCGACGGACGAAGCGCTGGATCGAATCGCGTAGGCCCAGTTTTCGCAAAATCCCTTTCGACGAATTCATGTGTTTTCGGTTTAAGCGGCGGCCGGGATATTGTGCACGAAGGGATGAGGGGGAGGTGCCGCGAGCGCCGGAATGCCGTGACCGTCGATGACGAGAATCGGCCTGCTGCCTGCGAGCAAGCAAGACGACGAGCGAGCGTGATTGACACGTCGCCGGAAACGAAAAAGGGTTACATGCAAGCTTGCATGTAACCCTTTGATGTCTTTGGTAGGCCGTACGGGATTCGAACCTGTGACCAACGGATTAAAAGTCCGCTGCTCTACCAGCTGAGCTAACGACCCAAAGAGGGAAAATTATAGCGACGGATTGTTGCGTCTGTCAACGGCTTGTCGGCGCGAGTTTCGCCCGCCAAAAAAAAGAAAGCCCGGAGCGTCAATGCTCCGGGCTTTCCAGCGAGAGGCGCGCCTTGTGCTACTGGATCCACATGCGCGTGACGGCTCCGTCTATTTGATCTGCGAGAGCTTGTTTTGTGCCGTCTGTGCAACTTCCGACGAGCCGTATTGGTCGACGATCTGCTGCAAGGTCTTGCGGGCAGCTGCCTTCTGACCTTGTTCCAGTTGATTGTTCGCAATCGCCAGCAGCGCTTCCGGTGCGCGCGGATGCTGCGGATAGTTCTTCACGACGCCCTGCCAGGTGGCCGTCGAGCCCTTGTAGTCGCGCAGTGCATATAGCGCGTTGCCGAGCCAGTACTGCGCGGTCGGCTGATAAGGGCTCTGCGGATACTTCTGGATGAAATCGCGGAACGAAGCCGCCGCGTTCTTGAAATCGCCGTTGCGGAACTGCTGCGACGCGGCGTTGAACGCCTCCGTCTCACCCGGCTGCACCGTGCCCTGGACGCCATCCACCGTCTGCTGCTGCGGCTCGAACTTCTTGAGCCGCGTATCGAGGTCGGTGTAGTAGTCCTTTTGCTGCTTCTGCAGGGTGGCGACCTGGTTCGTCAGGTCCTCGTTCTGTCCGCGCAGCGTGGCGACCTGCTGGTTGAGCTGGTCGAGCCGGTTGGACTGATCGAGGATCGTGCGCTGGGCGGCCGCGAGCTGGCTAGTGAGACTGTCTGTCTTGGTGCGCAGATCGAGGATCGCCTGGCGCGCCTGATCGTCGTCGAACAGGCCGGCGTGCGCTGGCGCCGCAACGAGCGCCGACCCGGCCACACAGGCGGCTGCGGCAATCCGCAGCCAGGAGAAACGGTACGTCATACGCCTAATCATCCGTTATTGATAGACGAGGTCGGCGCGGCGGTTTTGTGCCCACGACGCTTCGTCATGACCGGTTGCCAGCGGCTTTTCTTTACCGAGGCTCACGGCTTCCATTTGCGAATCCGGCACGCCGAGCAGCGACAGGGCGCGACGGACGGCTTCAGCACGCTTCTGGCCCAGTGCCAGGTTGTACTCGCTCGTGCCGCGCTCGTCGGTGTTGCCTTGGATCAGGACGTGACGTTCCGGATGGCTCTTCAGGTAGTTCGCGTGGACTTGCAGCAGCGACTGGTACTCGTCCTTGACCGAATAGCTGTCGAAGTCGAAGTACACGCTGCGCTTGGCGAGCGGGCTGTTCGGGTTGTTCAGCTCGTCGACCACCACCGGCGCCACCGCATTCGGGTTGGGCTGGGTGCTGACCGCGCCTTGATTCGCGTTCTCGGTCTTCTTCACGCCAGAGCTGCAAGCAGCCAAAGCACCAACCAGCAACACGGCAAACGCCATACGAAATTTGGACATCATTTTTTGACTCTCCTTGTGTGTCATTGCATAAACGGGCCCCAGGACGGCTCGCGCACGATGCCGCCCTGAACGGACAGGACCTGCCGCGTCCGACCATCGGTCGATACAGCGGCCAACACGCCACGGCCGTTCACCTGAGTGGCGTAAAGAATGTACTGACCATTCGCCGCGAAGCTCGGCGATTCGTCATGTGTCGTGTCGGTGAGCGCCGTGGCCACGCCGCTCGATAGATCCTGAACGTACAGCTTGAAGGCGCCGCCCACACGGGAGATGTAGGCAAGCGTCTTGCCGTCGGGGCTGATGCGCGGGCTCGTATTGTAGTTGCCGTTGAACGTCACGCGCTGCGCGGCGCCGGCGCTTTCGCCCTGGGCCGGCATCTTGTAGATCTGAGGCTGGCCGCCGCGGTCGCTGGTGAAGTAAATCCACTGCCCATCGGGAGAGTAACAAGGTTCGGTGTCGATGGAGCTGCCTTGCGTGAGGCGACGCAAGCCGGTTCCGTCGGCGTTGACGGCAAAAATCTGCGTATTGCCGGTCTTCGAGAGGGCGACCGCCACCGTGCGGCCGTCAGGCGACCAGGCCGGCGCGCTGTTGTTGCCCTTCTGGTCGGAGACGATCACGCGGCGGCCGGTCGGCAGATCGTGAATGTAGACGATCGGCTTTTTCTTTTCGAACGACACATACGCGACTTTCGTACCGTCGGGCGACCAGGCGGGCGAGATGATCGGCTCCGGGCTCGTCAGCGCGGATTGTGCGTTCTGGCCGTCGGAGTCGGAAATCTGCAGCAGATACTTGTTGCCGCTCTTGATCACGTACGACAGGCGCGTCGCGAATACGCCGCGCGAACCGAGCAGCTGCTGATAGATGTAGTCGGCGATCTTGTGCGCGCTCATCCGCAGCCCGCTTTCCGGGCTCACGAGCGACAGGCCGCCGAGGCTTTGCTGCTTGACCGTGTCGTAGAGCTTGAAGCGCACTTCGTATTGGCCGTTCGCAAGGCGCGTGACGCTGCCCGAGACGAACGCATCCGCACCCTTGGCCTTCCAGGCACCGAGGTCGACGGAATCGGTTTCAGATACCGGCGCGCTGCCGGCGTCGATATTCGTGAACTTGCCGCTGCGGGCCAGATCCTGGCGCACGATCGTGCTGATCTGCTGAGGGGAATTCACTTCGTTGGCGAAATTCGCCGTAGCAATCGGAAACTGGGTAGAACCGACGCCCGTCACGAGGACGTTGAGTTGGGCATGGGCGGCGGCGCCCGCCGTAATCAGGCACGACGCCACGAGTGTTCTCAGGCCTAGCTTCGTCATCAAACTCATGCTTTAAATATTCCCGAATAACGATATGTAACAACCACTGCATAACAGCAAAGAGACCGGCAAACCGTCGATTCGTTCCCGTACGACCCCTGCCGGAGCGGGGCAGGGGACTCGGGTCAGGCCGCCGGACGCATCGTGATCAAGAACGTTGCAGGCGCGCGGCCGTCGGTGTCGAGCGGCATCGGGTCCGAGCGCTGGACGGCGCGCAACGCCGCGTCGTCCCACTGCGGGTTGCCGCTGGAGCGCTGGACCGTCGCGGACAGCAGCGTGCCGGTCGGCGCGCAGCGTACCGAAATCACAGTTTCCAGACCTTGTGTGTCACCTGCCCACACGATGTTCGGACGCACCCGGCGCTGTACCTTCTCCGCGTAGCCCGGCGATGTCGCCGTACCGCCCGCGCCGCTGCCGGTGCCGCTCTTGGCCAGGCCGTTGCCGGTCGAACTTTCGCCGCCGGCCATGCCTTGCATTTGCGCGAGGCGCGCTCGCCGTTCCTGATCGAGCTGTTTTTTGGCCGCTTGCTGCTGAGCCAGCTGCTTCGCCTTCGCGGCCTTTTCCGCGTCAGCCTTCTGCTGCGCTTCGAGCTGTGCTTGCTGCTGGGCCTTCTGCTGCTCGAGCTGCTGCTGTTTCAGCTTTTCCTGGTCGGCCAGTTGCTGCTGCTTGAGCTTCTCGGCCTGCGCCTGTTGCTGCTTCAGCTTTTCCGCGGCCGCTTTCTGCGCGGCCAACTGCGCCGCCTGCTGTTCGGCGAGCTGCTGCTGGCGCTTGGCCTCCGCTTCCTGCTGGGCCTGGAGCTTCTGGCGCTGCTGCTCGGCGAGGAGCGCAGCCTTGGCTGCCGCTTCCTCCTGCTGCTTGCGTTTTTTCTCTTGCAGCGCGATGTCGGCTTCCTCGTCCTTGACGGGCGGGGTAGGCGCGACCTGCACCGGTGGCGTCACAACCGGCGTGGGCGCGGGCGTATTCGGGACATCGGTCCAAAGCTCGGCCTCGGCGCCGGCCGGCGTGCTGTTCTGCCAATGGATGCCGTGATACAGGAACAGCCCGAGCAGGACATGCATCAGCGCAGCGAGCCCGAACGCTCGCCACGTGCCCCGCTCTTTCGGCGGTCGAAACGGATAAACGGACTTCTTCCGGTTCATTGCGATTTGACCAGCAAGCCTACGCGCTTGACGCCCCGCGCCTTCAGGTCCGACATCACGTTCATGACGGTTTCGTACTGCACGGTTTTATCGGCCGCGATCACGACCGGCTGGTCGGGGTGCGACTGCTCGCGATCCGTGACGAAGCTGTTCAGATCGGCCCGGGTCATGTCTTCCTGCTGCGTCGCGCCCGAGTCGTCCTTGTATTTGACGCTCATCTTGCCGTCCGCGCGGATGTTGACCACGACAGGCGGCGTTTGCTGCTGCGGCGCCGCGCCGCCGACGGTCGGCAGATTGACAATGGAAGGCGCGACGAGCGGGGCCGTCACCATGAAGATGACGAGCAGCACCAGCATGACGTCGATATACGGCACGACGTTGATGTCGGACATCGCACGGCGCGAGCGGCCGCCGCGCATGCTGGAACGGTTGGTGGAGCCGGCCATCGAGTACTCCTTAATGCGCCTGGCGCTGCAGAATGTTCGAAAACTCTTCGATGAAGGTCTCGAAGCGGATCGCGAGGCGATCGATGTCGTGTGCGTAGCGATTGTAGGCAACCACCGCCGGGATGGCGGCGAACAGGCCGATCGCGGTCGCCGTCAGCGCTTCGGCGATGCCGGGCGCGACGTTGGCGAGCGTTGCCTGCTGCACGTTGGCGAGGCCGCGGAAGGCGTTCATGATCCCCCACACCGTACCGAACAGACCAATATACGGGCTGACCGAGCCGACGGACGCGAGGAACGCGAGGTTGGCTTCGAGCACGTCCATTTCCCGCTGGAACGCGGCGCGCATCGCACGGCGGGCCCCATCGAGGATCAAGCCCGGATCGTTCAGACGCTTTTCCTTGCCCTTCAGAAACTCGCGCATGCCGGACTCGAAAATACGCTCGAGCGCGCCGATCGTGTGACGGTTGTTGGCGGCGCTTTGATAGAGCGCCTGCAGGTCGCCGCCCGACCAGAAATCGCGTTCGAAACGTTCAGTTTGCGCGCGTGCGCGGCGAATCGCAAACCACTTGCGGAAGATGAAAGTCCACGACATCAGCGACAGCAACAGCAGGAGCGCCATCACCGCCTGCGCGAGCACGCTCGCGTTGAGAACCAGAGTAATGATCGAAAGATCTTGTGCGTTGTTCATATAGGTTTGCTTTAACGTCCCGGCTGGGGCGTCCGGCTGCAAGGCTTTGTCAGGCTTTCAGTCGGGGACTCGAAAGCGTTCGCGGCCTCCCGCCGAACCATGCTTAGTATCGTTGCGGGCGATACAAGTTCATTGGCAGAGTCTCAACGGTGTTTATGCACTTGCCGTTGACACGTTCGTTGGATTTACACCCGGTCCGCGCCGCAGCGCGGCGAGCACCGGCGCGGGAATCGCCGCGGGTTTCAGCGCGCCGCGATCGACGCAGCCGACGCGAATCTGGCCCGTCGCGAGCAGCACGTCGTCGCGCCAGGCTTCTTGCGTGAAGTCGACCGACGCCCGTCCGATCCGCTCGATGCGGCTCGCGATGGTGACGACATCGTCGAGGCGGGCCGGCGCGTGATAGTCGAGCGCGGTGCTCCGGACGACGAAAACCACGCCGTCCTCGTCGGCAAGCCGGCACTGGTCGACGCCGCACGCGCGCAGCCACTCGGTGCGCGCGCGCTCGAAATACTTCAGGTAGTTCGCGTAGAAGACGATGCCGCCTGCGTCGGTATCTTCGTAATACACGCGGATCGGCCACGTGAAGCCGATTTCCGCCCCAGAACGGCTGGTGGTCAGTTTCATGACCCGGCATTTTACCGGAACGCGCGAGCGCGTCTCAAAACTCTGGGCATCCTCCTTGCGAAGCCCGTCAGCTCCGGTGCACCGAGAGTCCCGCGAACGATTGAGCAACCGGCATCAGCTCGATCGTGTTGATGTTGACATGCTTGGGTCGCGTCGCGATCCAGTAGATCGAGTCGGCGATGTCCTCGGGGCTCAGCGGCTCCACGTTGTCGTAGAACCTCGCGGCTTTCTCGTCGTCGCCCTTGAAGCGCACGTTCGAGAACTCGGTGCCCCCGCACAGGCCCGGCTCGATATCGGTCACGCGCAGCGCGGTGCCCGCGAGGTCCGCGCGCAGGTTCAGGCTGAACTGCCGGACGAAAGCCTTGGTCGCGCCGTAGACGTTGCCGCCTGCGTACGGGTAGCTCCCGGCCGTCGAGCCCAAATTGACGATATGACCGCGATTGCGCTCGACCATGCCCGGCAGGAGCGCGCGGGTGACGGTGACGAGACCGGTGCAGTTGGTCTCGATCATCGTGTGCCAGTCGTCGAGATTGGCGCGCTGGGCCGGTTCGAGCCCAAGCGCGAGGCCGGCGTTGTTGACGAGCACGTCGATAGCGGCGAAGTCCTTCGGCAGCGCTGCCGGCACGGCTTCGACGGCGGCGCGATCGCGCACGTCGAGTTCGAACGGCAGAAGGGCGTCGCCGAGTTCGGCGGCGAGCGCGTCGAGACGGTCTTTGCGGCGCGCGGTGGCGACAACGCGATGGCCCCCGCTGACGAATGCGCGGGCGATGGCGGCGCCGAAGCCGGCGGAGGCGCCTGTGACAAACACGATCATTGCTGGTCCCTGGTCGGGTCGATGGATGGGAAAAACGGAAGCTAGAGAGCCTACTTCCATTGCGATTTCGCGGCAAGAATGGCCTTTGGCCGATGGTGTGGCAAAGCCGCGGTCCGGCTCTCGTGCGCGTTCGCAAACGATTACGCTTGGCGGCGATGCGCGAAGTGCCCGGCGAAGCCCCGGCGGACGGCGCCATTCGGACGTTTTGCGGCATCTGCCGCAGGGCCTGAAATTGGCTGCGAAGCCCGCCGGGCGGGGGCTTCGCGCGATGGTTCGAACCGGATGCGTCATGCGGTTGCCTATTCAATGAGGTTCCAATAAACTAACGCGCTCATCCCTGCGTGACTGGCGATAGCACCCCATCGGGGTCAAGGTGGAGCCACCCACCGTGAAGCGCAGGGTGCCGTTTTGCCGTTCGCCTGGGCAGCCGTGAGTCGCGCATCGTCGATTGCGCCGCTGCTGGCTGCCGCGCCCCGCGTAACGGATCCTCATGACTTCATCCGCCACGTCAGGGCTGGCCCAGCCGCCAGCAGCGCAGCGTACGATCGGTACGTTTCCGCGCACGCTCCGGTCAACCTGCACACACTTTACGGAACCCGTATGTTTGACAGAGCCCAAAGCACCATCGCCAACGTCGATCCAGAAATCTGGAAAGCGATCCAACAGGAAAACCACCGTCAGGAAGAGCACATCGAACTGATCGCGTCGGAAAACTACACGAGCCCCGCCGTGATGGCCGCTCAGGGCTCGCAGCTCACGAACAAGTACGCCGAAGGCTACCCGGGCAAGCGCTATTACGGCGGTTGCGAATATGTCGACGTCGTCGAGCAGCTCGCAATCGACCGCGTGAAGGAGCTCTTCGGCGCGGAAGCCGCCAACGTGCAGCCGAATTCGGGCTCGCAGGCCAACCAGGGCGTGTTCTTCGCGATGTTGAAGCCGGGTGACACGATCATGGGCATGAGCCTCGCCCACGGCGGCCACCTGACGCACGGCTCGCCCGTAAACATGTCGGGCAAGTGGTTCAACGTCGTCAGCTACGGTCTGAACGAAGCCGAAGACATCGACTACGACGCCGCCGAAAAGCTCGCGCAGGAACACAAGCCGAAGCTGATCGTCGGGGGCGCGTCGGCATTCGCGCTGCGCATCGATTTCGAGCGCCTCGCGAAGATCGCGAAGTCGGTCGGCGCGTACCTGATGGTCGACATGGCGCACTACGCGGGCCTGATCGCCGCGGGCGTCTATCCGAACCCGGTACCGCACGCCGATTTCGTCACGACGACCACCCATAAGAGCCTGCGCGGCCCGCGCGGCGGCGTGATCCTGATGAAAGCCGAGTACGAGAAGCCGATCAATTCGGCGATCTTCCCGGGCATCCAGGGCGGTCCGCTCATGCACGTGATCGCCGCCAAGGCTGTCGCGTTCAAGGAAGCACTGTCGCCGGAATTCAAGGCGTACCAGCAGCAAGTCGTCGACAACGCCCGTGTGCTGGCGGAAACGCTCGTGAAGCGCGGCCTGCGCATCGTGTCGGGCCGCACGGAAAGCCACGTGATGCTCGTCGACCTGCGCGCGAAGCACATCACGGGCAAGGCGGCGGAAGCGGCACTCGGCGCGGCGCACATCACCGTCAACAAGAACGCGATTCCGAACGATCCGGAAAAGCCGTTCGTCACGAGCGGCATTCGCCTCGGCTCGCCGGCGATGACGACGCGCGGCTTCGGCGTGAAGGAAGCCGAGCAAGTGGGCAACCTGATCGCCGACGTGCTCGACAACCCGGAAGACGCCGCCACGATCGAACGTGTGCGCGGGCAAGTCGCCGAGCTGACGAAGCGTTTCCCGGTCTACCGCTGATCGCCTATGCGCTGCCCCTTTTGCCGGCATGACGATACGCAAGTGGTGGATTCGCGCGTATCCGAGGACGGCGCCGCGATTCGGCGGCGCCGCCGCTGTTCGGCCTGCGACAAACGTTTTACGACGTACGAGCGGGTCGAGCTGGCATTGCCGGCGGTCGTCAAGAAGGACGGCAGCCGCACCGAATTCGACCGCCGCAAGATCGCCGCGAGCATGCAACTGGCGCTGCGAAAGCGCCCGGTGGCAGCCGATGCGATCGACGCGGCGGTCGCCCGCATCGAGTATCAGTTGCTTGGTAGCGGCGAGCGCGAGGTCAAGAGTGATCGCCTCGGTGAACTCGTGATGAGCGAGTTGCGACAGCTCGATACCATCGCCTACGTGCGTTTTGCTTCTGTCTACCGGCAATTCGAAGATGTCTCCGAGTTCGCTGACATCATCGAAGAGGCCCGCCGCGCCGCAGCGCCGGCCAAATCGTCGCGCAAGCGCTGATTCTTCATATCGCTTCATCGCATTTCCTGCCTGCTTTTTCGCTGTGACACACGATTCTTGCGTGTGATCGCGCTCGCGCGCCACTAGGCCGAATGGCCGATTGTGGCGTCCCGGCGTTGCCGCTAGATTCGTCGTGTGCGGACAGCTGGGAAATTTCGGAATGCAAAGCAAAATCGTGTCGAGAGCGGGGCCGCGTGGGAGCTGCTGCAAGGGTTTCACGCTCGTGGAATTGTTGGTCGTGGCCGTGCTCGTTGCGCTTTTTGCCGTGATGGCGATGCCGTCTTTCATCGCTTGGCGAATGCGGGATCAAGTCGATGCGCGGGCAAGGGTGCTCGTGTCCAGTTTGACCTACGCGCGCAGCGAAGCGATCCGGCGCGGCGTGCGCGTTACGCTTTGCCGGATCGATGCGGCGCGCCGTTGTCTAGCGGCGCGAACTCCATGCGACGACGGTGCGCTCGATTGGTCGTGCGGATGGGCGGTGATGGCCGACGCGCGCGTTGCACCTTCCATTTTGCGCATGCAGTCGCGCATGGCGGCGGTTGCCATTCAGGGAAGCGCTGCTGAGATCGCTTTTACTCCGCCTGCAGGACAGGTGATCGGCGGTTTCCGGAGTCTCGAGGTGGCGCCGCGCGAGGTCGGAGCCAGCACGCGCGGCGACGGCTGGCGACGCTGCATCCGCATCGCCGCGGGCGGGCGCGCCAGGCTCACCGAAGGCCGTTGCGGGAGCGCGGCATGAAAGTGCGGTCGTGGCGTAAAGGGCAGGGCGGAACGCTGCTCGAAGTGTTGGTCGCGGTCGCGCTGATGGCAGTTAGCGCGCTTGGCGTGATTTCCGTGCAGTTATCGATGGCGCGCGGTGAAACCGTGGTGGCGATGCGCGAGCGCGCTGCGCTGATCGCGGACTCGATGGCCGAAGCGGCGCGCGGTACGACGTCGGAGGCCATAGCGCTTGAGCGATGGCGCGCGCAAGCCGCGAGCGTGTTGCCGAGTGCCGATGTGAGCGTCCGTGAGCAGGGCGGCGGCCTAGCTCTGTCCACGGTGGTCTGGGCGGCCTGGCGGCATGACGCACGAGTGCCTGTCCATCGGCCGGCGGGGTGTGGTGACGTGGCGGCAGCCGCTTCCGCGAACCTGTCGTGCGCGTCGATCGCGTTCGTCCGATGAGGCGCCAATTCACGACATGAACGGCATTCAAGAATGCGCGAATCGGCAACGCGGCCATACGCTGCTCGAATTGATGATCGCGATGATGCTGGGGCTGGTTGTGACGGGAGGTGCCGTATCGCTCTACCGGTCGCAGCGTCAGGCGTTTACGCAGGCGGCCGATGCGGCGTCGATGCGGGATGCCGGCATGACCGCGTTGATGCTGATCGGCCAGCAGGTGCAAATGGCCGGCTTCGTGCCGATCGATGCGTTGCCGAGCGGCTCGCCGGCATCGCCGGACAGTCCGGCACTCGTCCCGGCGCTCTTCGGTTGTTCCGGTGCCCGGCCAGTGGGCGCGGGCAGTACGCCGAACTGCGAGCCGCTCGCAAGCCGGTCCGACGGGATCGTCGTGCGTTATGTCGGCGACGCGGTGTCGACATGGCCGACCACGGCGGGGCTCGCAACCGACTGTCTAGGGCAAGGCGTGGGATCTGCCGGCTCCGCCGAGCCGATCGTCAATCGCTACTACGCCCGGGTCAGCGGTTCCACCGGTGAGCCGGAACTCTATTGCGAGGGCAATGGCAGGGGCGGCGTCGGGCAACCGCTCGTCGAGGGCATCGAGCGGCTGCGCTTCAAGTATTGGCTTCAAGGGGCGTCGACACCGGTCGCTGCAAACCTCGTCGCCGCTGAGCAATGGAGCAACGTCGTCGCGGTGGACGTCTGCGTGCTCGCGCGCGGCGCGCTGACACAGCGGCGTGCGCAGTATATCGATTGCGATGGCGCAGCCGTGCTCGCCGCCGACAGGCACGCGCGGCAGGCGTTCTGGCGCCGGGTCGCGGTGCGCAATAACGAACTGGTGTCATCGTCATGAGCGCCGCGCTGCCGATCGTCCTGACAATTTCTTCGATGATGCTGGCGACCTCGGCCGCATGGCTCGAAACGTCGACGGCAAACATCCGCCGCGCCGCCAACATGCACGACTATCTGCAAGCGTTCCACGCAGCGGACGGCGCGCTCAAGCTCTGCACCCGAGCACTGCGTGCAGGCAGTGCGCCGACCCTACCTGCCGTCGACCGCGAACCAGCCGGATGGAGGCACGTGAGCGCGTTCGACGGGCCGTTCGCGCTTACGCCGCATCCGCAATGGCCGGGCTCGGCGAGAGCGCCGCAATGTCTTATCGAAGCATGGAAGCTCATTAGCCGCCCGCAAGCAGAGGCCTATCTGCTGACAGCGCGTGGCTTCGGCGCGAGCGCGGCAACGCAGGTCTGGCTACAGCTCGAGGTCGTTTTCGAAGAAGGGGCGATGACCGAGGTGCGTTGGCGCCGCGTCGTCGCGAGTCCCTCATGAGGGCCGGGCCGAACCGGCGGCGCGCCCACGGCTTCACGATGCTCGAACTGATCATTGCGCTGGCGATCGTCGCGATTCTGGCTGCGTATGCGGTGCCTTCGTATCGGAGTCACATGGCGCGCGGATACCGAATCGATGCGGCTGCCGCGGTGTATCGCGCGGCGCAATACGTCGAAGCGAATGCCTTTGCCGGCCTCACGACGTTGCCAAGCGGGCTCGACCAGTCTCCGCAATTCGGCACGGCGATTTACCGGCTGCGGCTTCTGCCGGGAGACGAAAGCAACGGAGGCTATGCCGTGGAAGCAACGGCCGTCGATACCGGGCCCATGCGTGACGACGCGTGCGGCGCATACGTGCTCGATGCAACCGGCGCGCGGTCGAATCGGTTCGTCTCCAAAGACGGCGCGCTAAACACAGACGATTGTTGGCATACGCGCTGAAAGCAGGCGTATGCCGAAGGCGAGATTGCCGCGGCAATTACGAAGACGACGCGACCCCATCGTCGTCTTGATCGACCTTGTTTTGCTTGATTTGCCGCCAGATTCGATACGCTTCCCAAAGCGCGAGTCCGAGGCCGCCCCACTTCAGCGCGGGCTTCACGCCTGCCTTGAGAGCGCCGCGAAGCGGCTTCGCGAGCACCATCGAAGCGATCGAACTGACGAGCGGATGTTGCGCGACCAGTTCGCTGAGGCTCGCGTTGATGCCTTTGCCCGAGCTGCCTCGTTGCCTGAAGGCGAAGCCCGGCACCAGCACCTTGAGCCAACTGAAATTCGAAACGTTTCGCCGCAGGTCGGCGGTTGCTTGCCGGAGCTCGGCGCGTTCGACGTCAGCGCGCAACAGCAATATCTCTTTGCGTACCGCGCGCAGTTGCGGCGCGCTCAAGTCTTTCGAGAAGGTGCGTTTGCGGCGAACTGCGGATTCCGGCGGGTTCTGGCTCATGGGCGGGTGCGTAACGATTCGGGGGAGGCGAAGCCTGCTCTCACGGCTTGCGGAATGCTTCGCGGTCTTTCTCGAACTCTTCGAGCAAGCCGTCGAAGACGAGCGGCGCGTCGCGCAACCCGGAGCGCGCCCGCAGCATGCAAACCAGCGCGGCCAAGGCATAGACGAGCGTAATGCCGGCCAGCGCCTGCCAGCGATAGGTGTCCCAGAACGCGATCGCGATCAGCACGGTCAGGCTGACGAGCGCCATCATGCCGAGCATCATCGCGGCCAGGCCGAGGAAGAGCACCACGAGCAGGCGTTCCTTTTCCTCCGCGAGTTCGATGCCGAGCAACTCGAGCCGGGTCTGCAACAGCGCAAACACGGAACTCAACATTCGCCGCAACGGCCGATGCTGCGCGTGTTGCGTTTCTGATTCTTCGTTTGACATGGCTTGTGCGCGAGGCGTGCTGCAGATGCACCAAGAGAAGGCGACCGGCTGTCGGTGCGCCGGTTCGCCTGTGATTTCAAGCAAGCCATTCGATGGTCGGACTTGCCTGGCAGGCGTGCGCCCGCTTGGCCTTGATGGCTTTATTTGCGATTGATCAACAAACCAACCAGCACCCCGACGCCGGCAGCGATGCCGATGGACGTCCACGGATGCTCGTGCACGTAGTCGTCGGTGGCGCGGACTGCTTTTTTGCCCTTTTCGACGACGACGACTTGTACGTCCGCGGCCTTTTCCCTGGCTTGCTTGAGGCGGTTAAGCGCGGTTTCGCGCAGTTCCGACGCACGTTCGCCCGTAGCGCTCGCGGCTTGCTTCAACAGGTCCTCGGCGTCCGCGAGGACGGTTTTGATATCGGACATCAATCTCTCCTTGTTGACTTCTGACATTACAGCTCCCTTTTGTCGTGCCACGCGAGCATCGTAACCAAAGACGCGGCGGCTGGCGAGCCTGGCACGCCTGATGTGTACCGTTCTTGCACGGTCTGTTCCCGGGACGACGGCCCACGTCGGCGAGCTGAGCACGGTTGGAGTTGAGTTGATGTGGCGCGAAAAGTTTCTCTCAAAAACACGGAAATAACAAAAAATAATGTCGATGTGACGGAATATTTGTTCGCCTGGCATGTTGATTTCCGTATATTCGTCGTTTCGACGAGCCGCCCTTCGTTTTGCGCGAGCGCGGTTACCCCGAACCTTCAAGGAGCCCCTATGAGTCTACGTCTTGGCGACATCGCGCCCGATTTCGAGCAGGCATCGAGCATTGGCCGCATCACGTTTCACGAATGGCTTGGCGACAGTTGGGGCGTGCTGTTTTCGCATCCGGCGGATTTCACGCCCGTCTGCACGACCGAACTCGGCCTGACGGCGAAGCTCGCGAGCGAATTCGAGAAACGCAATGTCAAGACGATCGCGCTGTCGGTCGATTCCGCCGAATCGCACGTCGAGTGGATCAAGGACATCAACGAGACGCAGGCCGCGAGCGTCGGCTTTCCGATCCTGGCCGACGGCGACCGCAAGGTCTCGCAGCTCTACGACATGATTCATCCGAACGCGAACGAGACGCTCACCGTGCGTTCGCTTTTCGTGATCGATCCGAAGAAGAAGGTGCGGCTCATCATCACCTATCCGGCGAGCACCGGCCGCAATTTCGATGAGGTGTTGCGCGTGATCGATTCGCTGCAGTTGACCGACAACTACCAGGTCGCGACGCCCGGCAACTGGAAGCAGGGTGACGATGTGGTGATCGTCCCGTCGCTGAAGGACGAGGAGGTCATCAAGCAGAAATTCCCGAAGGGCTACAAGGCGCTGCGCCCGTATCTGCGGCTCACGCCTCAGCCGAACAAGTAAAACGGCGTGTTGTCGGTTCGGCGGATGCGTGCACGATGCGTGCATTAGGCCCGCATCCGCCGGAAACACGCGAACCGGTCAGAAAAACGCCTGAATTCCCGTCTGAGCCCGGCCGAGAATCAACGCGTGAATATCGTGCGTGCCCTCGTAGGTGTTCACGACCTCGAGATTGACGAGGTGGCGCGCAACGTTGAATTCGTCCGAGATGCCGTTGCCGCCCAGCATGTCGCGCGCGAGCCGAGCGATGTCGAGCGCCTTGCCGCACGAATTGCGCTTCATGATCGACGTGATTTCGGTGGCCGCCGTCCCTTCGTCCTTCATTCGCCCCAAGCGCAGCACGCCTTGCAGCCCGAGCGTGATTTCGGTCTGCATGTCGGCGAGCTTCTTCTGGATCAGCTGGTTGGCGGCGAGCGGGCGGCCGAACTGCTTGCGGTCGAGGACGTACTGCCGCGCGGTGTGCCAACAGGCTTCCGCCGCGCCGAGCGCGCCCCACGCGATGCCGTAGCGCGCCGAGTTCAGGCAGGTGAACGGGCCGCGCAACCCGCTCACATTCGGCATCAGGTTCTCGTCGGGCACGAACACTTCGTCGAGCACGATCTCACCGGTGATGGAAGCGCGCAGGCCGACCTTGCCGTGAATCGCCGGGGCGGAGAGACCTTTCCAGCCCTTCTCGAGAATGAAGCCGCGGATCGCGTCCTTGCCGTTTTCCTCGAGCTTCGCCCAGACGACGAACACGTCGGCGATCGGCGAGTTCGTGATCCACATCTTCGAGCCTGACAGCGAGTAGCCGCCGTCGACCTTCTTGGCGCGCGTCACCATGCTGCCCGGATCGGAGCCGTGATTCGGCTCCGTGAGGCCGAAACAGCCGATCCATTCGCCGGTCGCGAGTTTCGGCAGGTACTTGGCCTTCTGCTCGTCGGAGCCGAATTCGAAGATCGGCACCATCACGAGCGACGATTGCACCGACATCATCGACCGGTAGCCCGAATCCACGCGCTCCACTTCGCGCGCGATCAGTCCGTAGCTCACGTAGTTCAGGCCCGGGCCGCCGTACTGCTCGGGGATGGTCGGCCCCAACAGTCCCAGTTCGCCCATCTCGCGGAAGATTTCGACGTCCGTGCGCTCGTGGCGGAAGGCTTCGGTGACGCGCGGCAGGAGCTTGTCCTGCGAGTACGCCTGGGCGGCGTCGCGCACCATGCGTTCTTCGTCGGTGAGTTGCTGGTTCAAAAGCAGCGGGTCGTCCCATTGGAACTGGGCGGCGTCGGCCATGGCGGTATCTCCTGATCGGGTCTTGACTGTAGTTCCGCGATGCGGAACAATGTTTTGCAAACCACGATCGAGTGTATCACCCTGTCATGTCCGCTTCCACTCCTTCCGATTTCGACGATTCCGCCGATTCCATCGATGAGCGCAAGTTCGTCGTCGCGCTCGCGCGCGGGCTCGATCTGCTGCGGGCATTCCGGCCCGGCGAGACGATGCTCGGCAACCGCGATTTTGTCGCGCGCACGGGGCTGCCGAAGGCGACGGTCAATCGGCTCGCCTACACGCTGACCGTGCTCGGCTACCTGCGTTTCGACGAAGGGCTCGGCAAGTACGCACTCGATGCGGGCGTGCTGTCGCTCGGCTACGCGCTGCTCGCGGGCGCCGATACGCTCGAGCTCGCGCGGCCGCATATGCGGGCGCTCGCGCTCGAGGTCGGCGCCGCGGTATCGCTCGGATGCCGCGATGGGCTCGACATGATCTACCTGGAGACGATCCGCAGCGAAACCGCACTGACGCTCGGGCTGGCGTCGGGCTCGCGCCTGTCGATGCTCACGAGCTCGATGGGGCGTGCCTATCTGGCGGTGCAGACTGTGGAGGTTCGGGCGGCGCTCTTCGCGGACCTGAAGCGCGCCGCCGGCGACGCCGCCGCCGCGCTCGCCAGCGCGGCCGAGCGCGCGATCGAAGCGTTCGGCGAAGAGCGCTGCTGCTATTCGTTTCGCGATTGGCACGAAGACGTGAATGCGGTCGCCGTGCCGTTTCGCGAGCCGCGCGACGGGCGCTGGCTCGTGCTGAGCTGCAGCGGACCGGCGTCGTCGATGGGCGAGGACGTGTTTCGCGAGCGCGTCGCGCCGAAGCTCAAGGCGTTGGCGCGGCGCCTCGGACAGGCGGAATAGGGCGGCCAGCGCAAGCCCGTTATTAGCGTGAACAGGCCCTAGACCGCCCGGTCGTGCGTGGCGAACAACGGCCCTTGCACGAAGCGCACGTCGTATTGCTGGAGCGCGTCGAACTGGGCTTCGTCGGTGACGCGACTGAAGATGAGCGGAATCTTGAGCCGGTTCGCGTAGCCCACGAGCGGCTTCACCATCGAATCACGCAGCGCCGCGCCCGCATCCATCTTGATGAAATCGAGCCGCGCCATATCGGACACCGACAGAATGTGTCCCGCGTTCGGCAGATTCCCCGCCACCTTGAAGCCATAGAGCTGGTAGCTCTTCGTCAGATAGCCGAGAAACGTCCGGTGCCCGACCGCGACGCTCGGCAGTTCGATCACGACTCGCGCGGGGTTCAGACCGAACGAAACCAGCACCGACGAAAAGTGCCGGCCGTGGTCGTACTTCACGCTCTTGAGCAATCGCTCGTGCACGCGCAGAAACAAGAGCCCGTGCCGCCGCGCACCGAAGAAATTGATCGCGTGCAGCGCGCGGGAAAGACGATCCAGCGCGACGAGTTCCTGGTCGTCCGTGGCGGTGTCGAACGGATCGAAGGTTGTGCCGTCGAGCCGCTGCGTGATCGCCTGGAAGCCCAGTTCGTCGCCGAAGCGGTCGGCGCTTTCGGGCGACGACGTCAGCGTCTGCGGGATGCCGTGCATGCTGACATCGAAGATCGGCTCGTAGGCGCTGCCGATCTCGATGTTGCGAAACCGTGCGCAGGCCGAACCGCTGTGTTCGCCTTCGCCCATCACCAGATGCTGGCCGAGGAACGGGTGGCCGGCTGCATGGGCGACGAGCGCGGGAATGGTCGACGGGATCATTGAGGAGCAGAAAAGGCGCAAAAGTGCGGCAACTCGCCGCATCAACTGATGGTAGCAGCCTGTGCGGTGCTGTCTTGAAAAAAATACAGATATCGATCTTGAGCGTTTCCTCGGCGACTCAGGGTTTACGTTAATTTAACTATCCGTAATTGGTTTTACTATGCGTAAATTCTGGGCAGACGACGGCGAGCTTGCGTTTGATCGGCGCGAGCGCCTCGCTGCCGCTCAGGAATCTTTGGAGACAAGACATGCAGACTTCCTCTCGCCCCGAAATCGAACCGGGTTACCAGTCCGGCTTCGCGAACGAGCTCGCGACCGAGGCGCTGCCCGGCGCCTTGCCGAGCGGCCGCAATTCGCCGCAGCGCGCGCCATACGGCCTCTATGCGGAGCAGATCTCGGGCACCGCCTTCACCGCGCCGCGCGGACACAACCGGCGCTCGTGGCTGTACCGCATCCGTCCCGCGGCCGTCCATCAGCCGTTCACGCCGCTCGAGTCGCACAAGCTCGTCGCGAACTTCCACGACGTCCCGCCGACCCCGCCTAACCAGCTGCGCTGGGACCCGCTGCCGATGCCGTCCGAACCGACCGACTTCGTCGACAGCTGGGTGACGATGGCGGGCAGCGGCTCGGCCGATGCGATGAGCGGTTGCGCAATTCACCTCTACGCCGCGAACCGGTCGATGGAAGGCCGCTTCTTCTACAACGCCGACGGCGAGCTCCTGATCGTGCCGCAGGAAGGGCGTCTGCAGATTGCGACCGAGATGGGCCGCCTCGACCTCGAGCCGTTCGAGATCGCCGTGATTCCGCGTGGCGTGCGCTTTGCCGTCGCACTGCCGGACGGCCGCGCGCGCGGCTACCTCTGCGAGAACTTCGGCGCGCTCTTGCGGCTGCCGGATCTCGGGCCGATCGGCTCGAACGGCCTGGCCAACCCGCGCGACTTCCTGACGCCGCATGCCGCCTATGAAGACCGCGAAGGCGCGTTCGAACTGGTCGCGAAGCTCAATGGCCTTCTGTGGCGCGCGGACATCGGCCATTCGCCGCTCGACGTCGTCGCGTGGCACGGCAACTACGCGCCGTACAAGTACGACCTGCGCCACTTCAACACGATCGGCTCGATCAGCTACGACCACCCGGACCCGTCGATCTTCCTCGTGCTGCAGTCGCAAAGCGATACGCCGGGTGTCGATACGATCGACTTCGTGATTTTCCCGCCGCGCTGGCTCGCGGCCGAGGACACGTTCCGCCCGCCCTGGTACCACCGCAACGTCGCAAGCGAGTTCATGGGGCTCGTGCACGGTGTTTACGACGCGAAGGCCGAGGGCTTCGTGCCGGGCGGCGCGAGCCTGCACAACTGCATGTCGGGGCACGGGCCGGATGCCGAGACCTTCGAGAAGGCATCGGCGGGTGATACGGCCAAGCCGCACAAGGTCGGCGACACGATGGCGTTCATGTTCGAGACCCGCACGCTGATCCGCCCGACGCGCTTCGCGCTCGAAACCGCGCAACTGCAGGCGAATTACTACGAGTGCTGGCAGGGCCTCAAGAAGCATTTCAATCCGGAGAAGAAATGAACTACCCCCACGCTCGCATTCGTTCACTGTCGACCGGAGTTGGCGCTTTAGCGCTTACTCCGGTCCCATGCAAAGCTCCCCCCAAGGGGGCGGACACCTCCTTTGGGGCGGCCCGGCAGGAGGCGTCATGAACCCCACTTCCATCGACCCAGCCGATCTTCAGGCCACTCGCGACGCGTCGAGAAAGAGCTGGCTCGCGTCGTCCAATGACGCGCAGTGCGATTTCCCGATTCAGAACCTGCCGTTCGGCATCTTCAGCGATAAACGAAACGCCGCGCCGCGCGCGGGCGTGGCGATCGGCGATGCGATCGTCGATCTCGCCGCGCTCGCCGACGCGGGCAAGCTCACGCTTGGCGCAGGCGGCGGCGTGTTCGCGAAGCCGGCGCTCAACGACTTCATCGCGCTCGGCAAAGACGCGTGGCGCAGCGTGCGAATTCAACTGAGCACGCTTTTAGAAGCGAGCTGCCCGACGCTGCGCGACGACCCCGCGCTGCGCGCGCGCGTGCTCGTGGCGCAGGCCGACGCCACGCTGCACCTTCCGGTCGACATTCCCGGCTACACGGATTTCTATTCGTCGAAGGAACACGCGACGAACGTCGGCTCGATGTTTCGCGATCCGAAGAACGCGCTCTTGCCGAATTGGTCGGAGATGCCGATCGGCTATAACGGGCGCGCGTCGTCAGTGGTCGTGAGCGGTACGCCGGTGCGGCGGCCCAACGGTCAGTTGAAGCTGCCCGATCAGGAGCGCCCGGTCTTCGGCGCGTGCCGCAAGCTCGATATCGAATTGGAGACGGGCTTTATCGTCGGGCGCGGCAATGCGCTCGGCGAGCCGATCGCCTGCGCTGACGCGGAGGATCACATCTTCGGCATGGTGCTCTTGAACGACTGGAGCGCCCGTGACATCCAGCAATGGGAATACGTGCCGCTCGGCCCGTTCAACTCGAAGGGCTTCGCGACCACCATCTCGCCGTGGATCGTCACGCTCGATGCGCTCGAGCCGTTTCGCGTCGCGCAGCCCGAGCAGGAACCGCAGCCGCTCGCGTACTTGCGGCACGACGGCCGGCACGCGTTCGATATCGAGCTCGAAGTGCGCTTGCGTCCGGCCGATGCGGGCGAAGCGACTACGATCGCGCGGACCAATTTCAAGCACATGTACTGGACGATGGCGCAACAGCTCGCGCATCACACGGTGGCCGGCTGCAACACGCGCGTCGGCGACCTGATGGGCTCGGGCACGATCAGCGGACCCACGGCCGATTCGTTCGGCAGTCTGCTGGAGTTGACCTGGAACGGTCAGCGGCCGCTCGAGTTGGCGAGCGGCGGCACGCGCGCGTTCATCGTCGACGGCGACGCGCTGACGCTTGCCGGGTGGTGCCAGGGCGACGGCTATCGCGTCGGCTTCGGCTTGTGCGAAGGGACGATCGTGCCTGCGCGCTCGTCGTAACGCGCCCAGGTTGCTGCGGGCGGCTAGCCGCCGCCCAGCAGCCCGAACACCCCGACGCCCGTCGCCGTCCCCACGTAGACCTTCCCGTTCGCGATCATCGGCGTGATGAACTTGTTGCCTTGGCCGAACTGATCGCGCGCATTCGCCGCCTGCGTGCTGTTGTAGAGTTCGTGCGAGAGATTCGTCGCATCGTAGGCATAGAGCCCGGCGATATCGCCGTTCATCGCCACCCACACGATCCCATTCGACGTGCCGTTCGCCGAGATGCTCGGCGTCGCGCCCGGCGTGCCGAACGATTCGGCCGACTGGCTGGTCGGCGCGGTCGCCACCTGCGCGTTGCTGATCGGAAACGCCTTGATTTTGTCGCCGATCGAGCCGAAGTAGATCGTGCCTTTGAAGTACGCGGGCATGCCGAACTCCGATCCGACGAGCTGTCCGTTGATCTGCTGATAAATGTTGTTCGTGCTCGCGTTGTATTTGCCCATCGAGTCGCGGTTGACGACGTAGATGCTCGAATCCTTGCCCGCGCCGACTGCGAGATGGTGGACGGCGCCGCTCGCGTCGGTCTGATCCGGCAGCACCAGCGCGCCGCCCGAGCCGAGGTCTTCGTCGGCCTGCGATTCGGCGAGCGTGTTCGACATGTTGAAGTAATCGGAGACGGTCAGGCCGTTCGTCGTGCCGAGCTTCAGGAACGCGTTGCCGTAGTCGCCCTGCGAGGGGAAGCCGTTGGCCGTGAGCGTCGTGTCGAACGTGCCGTTCGCGTCCATGAAGTAAATCGACTGGCCGTCCGAGGCCATGCCCGCGCCGCTCATCCAGATCGAGCCTTCCGTGCCGTTCGGCGTGAGGCTCAGTACGCTCGTCTGCATGAGCGTGTCGGCGCTGTAGGCGATCACCCAGCCGTTGTAGGGCTGGTCGTCGCAGTGCGAAGTCCAGCCCGTGTAGATGTTGCCGTTCAGCTCCAGCAGCGACTGGCGCTCCGCGTATTGCTTCGGATTGAACGTGAGCTTGCCGCCCGAGCCGTTGGTGCTGTTGCCGGGATAGGACGCGCTGATTTCCGTCGGGCCGCCGAACAATTCGGCGCCCGTGGTGATGTCGAGCGCGTGGATGCGCTGGTGATAGTTGCTCGAGGTGTCTTTCGACATGCCGACCACGTAGATCGCGCCGTTCGGCCCTTTGCTTCGATCGATCACCGGTGTCGACGTGATGCCGATTTGCGGCGAGATCTGGAAGCACCCGAGGTCGTCGCTCGGCGTCTCGTTCTTGCCGAGCGTCGAAACCTGCCAGAGCACGGCGCCGTTGTCGGCGTCGAACGCGAAGACGCTCGCATTTTCGGTCGCGACGTAGAGCACGTTGTGCTTGCTGCCGCCGATCGTCACTTGAGACAGATACAGCGGCTCGGCATCGACCTTGCCGTCGGTAGTGTCGAAACCGATCTTGCCGAACGTCGCCGAATTCACGTTGGCGAGCGTGAGCGTCGTCTCGGCGAGTTGCTGGCCGGTGCGGGCGATGTCGTTGTGATAGGTCACGACGTCGGCGGCCATCGAGGTGCCTCCGCCCGACGAGCTGCCGCCGGAGCCCGATCCCGATCCCGAACCGGAGCCGCTTCCGGCGGACGAGCCGGAACCGGTGCTGGAGCTGGAACCGCCTCCGCCTCCGCCGCCGCTGCAGTTGGCGAAAATGGCGACGATCAGCAACGCGAGCACGCGCTGCACGTAACTCGGGCGTCTCATGTGCGCTCCCCCAACGCTAGAGCCTGTTCACGCTGGTAACAGGCTTGCGAACCTACCTCGCTGGTGAACAAGCGGGGCCGGCGGAATCGATATCGGTGCGCCGATTATCCCGCCGCGCCGCGAGACGGATTGCCCACTGCCGAAGCTATTGGCGGGAAAGGGGGAAGGTTTGGCGGGAAGTTCAGGCGCGCCTCAACCCGGTGCGCCGGCCGGCACGCGCCGCGTGCGGCGCTCGAGCTGCACCGACCACAGCGTCAACGCCAGCGCCGCAATGGCCATCGTCACGCCAACCCACGGCAGCGACGTGAGCGGCGCGCCCGCGGCGATCGCCGTGCCGCCGAGCCACGCCCCCGTCGCATTGCCGAGGTTGAATGCGCCTTGATTGAGCGTCGACGCGAGGTTCGGCGCATGGCTCGCCCGATGGACGATCAGCATCTGCAGCGGCGGCACGATCGCGAACGCGAGCACGCCCCAGAAAAAGATCGTCGCCATCGCCGGGTAGGCGGAGTGCATGGTCCCCGCGAAGATCGTCAGCACGACGACGATCGCGAGCAGAAACGCGAGCAGCGACGGCATCAGGCGCCAATCGGCGAGCTTGCCGCCGAGCGTGCTGCCGACGGTGAGGCCGAGCCCGAAGAGCAGCAGCACGAAGGTGACCGCGTGCGGCGTGAAGCCGGTCACGTCTTCGAGAATCGGCGTGATGTAGGTGAAAACCGAAAAGAGACTCGCCGACGCGAGCGCGCTGATGCCGAGCACCATCAGCACCTGCGGGTCCTTGAGCACGCTGAACTCGCGCACGAGACTCGTCTCCTGCATGTCGATTTGCGCCGGCAGGCAGACGGCGAGCGCGCCGGCGGCGAGGATGCCGATGCCCGTCACGGCCCAGAACGTCGCGCGCCAGCCGAACTCCTGGCCGAGCGCGGTGCCGAGCGGCACGCCGAGCACGTTCGCGAGCGTGAGGCCCGTGAACATCAGCGCGATGGCCTGAGCGCGGCGGTTCGGCGCGACGAGGCCGGCCGCGACCACCGACCCGATGCCGAAGAACGCGCCGTGACAGAACGCGGTGACGACGCGCGCGGCCATCAGCACCGCGTAGTGCGGTGCGACCGCGCACAGCAGGTTTCCGACGATGAACACGCCAATCAAATTCATCAGCGCTTTCTTGCGCGGCATGCGCGCGGTGGCGATCGCGAGGATCGGAGCGCCGATCGTGACGCCGAGCGCATAGCCGGAGACGAGCATGCCGGCCGCGGGGATCGTCACGCCGAGATCGCGCGCGACGTTGGGCAGGAGCCCCATGATGACGAACTCGGTGGTACCGATTCCAAACGCGGCAACGGCGAGGGCGAGAAGGGGCAACGGCATGGCGGGGGAACTCAGGCAGAACTTGCCGGCGCGCGTTTCGGAACGAGAGCGCGAGCGCCGGCTAGGGAAAACAGCTAGGGGATTCTACCTAAACCGAAATGGGCGTGCTGGGGCGCGAGGGGGGCTGTTGCTAGGATGCTGAAACCCCGTGCCGCCCCGCGCCCCGGGCGAAGCGCGCGGCGCCCGCGAGGCCCTCGTCCAGGGCCGCCTGGTAGCCGCCTGCGCCTTCGCGCCGCAACGCTTCGGCGAGATCGCCGAGCGCGCTGTTTTCGAGCGCCGAACGCCGGTCGGCAAGCAACGCCGCCTGCGGAAACGCGGCAAGCTCGGCGGCGAGCGCTTCGGCTGCGGCGCGCGCCGTGCCCGGCGGCACCACCCGGTTGGCGAGGCCGATGGCGAGCGCTTCGCCTGCATTGACCGCACGTCCGGTCAGGATCAGGTCGAGTGCGCGCGACAAGCCGATCAACCGGGGCAGCCGGATCGTGCCGCCGTCGATCAGCGGCACGCCGAAGCGGCGGCAAAACACGCCGAGCACCGCGTCTTCCTCGACGACCCGCAGATCGCACATCGCCGCCAGCTCGAGCCCGCCCGCCACCGCATGTCCCGCGATCGCCGCGATCACGGGTTTCGTGAACGCCATGCGTGTCGGTCCCATCGGCCCGGGACCGCTGCCGTCGGCATGGAGTTCGTTGCGGCGCGCGTCGTCGCCGAGCGCGGTGAGATCGGCCCCCGCGCAGAACGTGCCGCCGGCGCCGAACAGGACGGCGGCACGCCAGCCAGGCTCGCTTTCGAAACGCTCGAACGCGGCGCGCAGCGCGTCGGCGGTCGGCCGGTCGACGGCATTGCGCCGAGCGGGCCGGTCCAGCACGATCGTGGCGACGGCGTCCTGCGCTTCGAGGCGCACGGACTCGCTGAAATGTTCGGCGGCGTACTGTGTGCTCACGTCGGTCTCCTGGTCGGCAGATGCTTACCTGCATTGTCATGCAAGCGTCATAATGGCTTGCTAGGCTGCAACGCCATTTTTTAGCGAACGCTGCTTTTTGGTGCGTTGCGCGCAGTTTTTCGAGTGTCCGTCCATGTTATCCCCCGAGCCCCATAGCGAAGTCGCCACCGACGGCGATCCCGTCTGGATCGTTCCGCTGCCGCGTCATTCGCACTATGACCACGTCCGCTTGAAGCGCGTGTTCGTGGACGACGGCACGCGCCACCAGGTTGTGATGGTCGACGCATCCAAGCTTCTGCAATGCGCGAACCGCGACGATACGGACTACGTCCTGAAATCCGTCGACGATTGGCATGCCGGCAAAGTCAGGGGCATCCGCGAGTTTCTCGATCCCGACAACGCGCGGATTCCCGAGATGCCCTATGTGACGATCACTCAGCGCAAGCGGCGCAGCCTCATGGGCTGGCTCGGCATCGAGCACGAAGGCGTGGTCGCGTTTCGCAACGGACAGCACCGCGCGCGCTACCTGGCGTACGCCGGCGCCGAGATCTTTCCGGTCGAAGTGGCGGAGCGCGAAGCCGAGCTGTTGATCAGCCTGTGCGGCGTGAACAGGCCCTAGCCTTCCCGCACCACGTTGCTCGGCGACCCGTTGTGCCAGTCACGTGCGTTGCCGAGTGTCGTGCGCGCGATTTCCATCATCGCCTCGCGCGTGAAGAACGCCTGGTGCGCGGTGATCATCACGTTCGGAAAGCTCAAGAGGCGAGCGAGCACGTCGTCTTGCAAGGGGCTGTCCGAATGGTCTTCGAAGAACAGCCCGCCTTCTTCCTCATACACATCGAGCCCGAGATGCCCGAGGTGGCCGCTCTTTAGCGCGCCGATCAGCGCGTTGCTTTCCACGAGCCCGCCGCGTCCCGTATTGATCAACATCGCGCCGCGCTTCATGCGCGCGAGCGCGCGTTCGTCGATCAGGTGGTAGGTATCGGGCAGCAAGGGGCAATGCAGGCTCACGATGTCCGACTCGGCGAGCAGCTCGTCGAGCGGCACATAGCGCGCGCCGAGCGCGAGCATGTCGTCGGCGGGCTTGGGCGGGCTGTAGGCCAGCAGCTTCGTGCCGAAGCCCGCCATGATCCTGCCGAACGTACAGCCGATCGCACCCGTGCCGATCACGCCCACCGTCTTGCCGTACAGATCGAAGCCGAGCAGGCCGTCGAGCGAAAAGTCGCCTTCGCGCGTGCGCGCGACCGCGCGCGGCAAGCGCCGGTTCAGCGCGAGGATCATGCCGACGGCGTGCTCGGCGACCGCGTGCGGAGAGTAGGCCGGCACGCGCGCGACCGTCATGCCGAGCCTCGCGGCCGCGGCCAGATCGACATGATTGAAGCCCGCCGAACGCAGCGCGATGAGGCGGGTGCCGCCGTCCGCGAGTTTTTCGAGGACGGCCGCATCGACCGTATCGTTGACGAACGGGCAGACGACTTCATAGCCGTGCGCGAGGATGGCGGTTTCGGCGTCCAGCCGGGATTCCTGGAAGTGCAGGCGAAAGCCGTATGCGGCGTTGACTTCGTTGAACGTATCGCGATCGTATTGGCGGCTGCTGAACAAAATCACACGCACGGTGTGCCTCCCATCATCGGAGGCGCGCCGCCGTTACGACGGCACGCTGGGCATGTCATGGACCGTCACGGGAATCCGTCTTGCCTTCACGTGGCTTCGCTCGATTGTCTCACCGTTGGCGTAATGCTCGAGCGTGTAGTCGATGAAGCTGCGCGTTTTCGCGGGCAGGAATTGGCGCTCGGGATAGACGATCGACACCTTGGCTTCGGGGGCGTCGATCACGTAGTCCTCCATGATGTGCTTCAGCTCGCCGACCGCGAAGTCGTCCGCCACGAACGGCAGCGGCAGGATCGCGATGCCCATGCCGGCTAGCGCCGCGAGACGCACCATCGGCGCGCTGTTAACGGTGTAGACGGGCGGCAGGCTGACCTCGTGCACGCGCGCGTTGCGGTCCATCAGACGCCAGGTCGGCTCGTGCTGGTCGGCGGGCAGCGAAACGAAAGCGTGCCCTGACAGCTCGCAGGGCGCGAGCGGTTCGCCGTGCTGCGCGAGATAGTCCGGCGACGCGCACGAAACAAGCGCGTGAAAGCCGAGCGCATGCTCGACTAGCGTGGGGTTCTGCGCCCGGAAGGCCGTTACGATGGCGACGTCATAGTTGTCGTTCGAGAGGTCGGCCGGCTGTTCTGCGAGCGTCAGGCGGATCTTGACCGACGGATAGCGGCGGCGAAAGCCGTCGACGAGCGGCGTCACCCACAACGGCGGCAGCGCCGCGGATACGGCGACGCGCAACGTGCCGCTCGGGCCGTGCTCGGCACTCGCCACCGCGGCGTCGAGCTGGTCGAGCTCCTCCAGCATCGAACGGCAGCCCTCCAGATAGCGGTTTCCCGCCTCGGTCAGCGAAAGATTTCGCGTCGTTCTATTGATAAGCCGCGTATTTAAATGCGATTCGAGCATGGCGATGCAGCGCGTAACAAACGCATTCGAGACTTCGAATTGACGTGCGGCACCGCGGAAACTCTTCGTTTCAGCAACGCGGACAAAGACTCGCATGGCTTGAATTTGATTCATGGTTTTTTGCAAAATAGTCTGGCTATTTGACTGACTGGATCGCGTCATGGATGTCGGAGACGCTGTATTCCTGCAGCAATTCGACATTTCGTCAATGGTTACTCAATGCAAAAAATAACGTTGACATTATCTTGAAATCAGAATAAAAGTTACGCCCTACTCAATATAAAAATCGGAGCAATAGGAGCACTGGCGTTTAATTCGACTGAAATCCAGAAGGTGAGATGAATCAGCGGCGTACTGATGTGTACGTCTATACGCCTTGTGCGGAGGGCGCTTGCGCAGTGTCGCTGTGCGGTCTCTCTTTGCCGCGATAGGCCATATCAAATTCGATGATGAATTTGCTTTTGCTGATCGTGCGTCTGCTTTCAAACTAGTCCGTCCCAACATGTGACTGTCTAGTTAATCCGCCGGACGCCTGATTCAATTGAATTATGTCGCGGGGAGCGCCTGAATGATCGGCGAATTGTTAAGGAATCGGCCCGAATTTTCGTGGTTTGCCAATCTCGCGCTGAGTTATCTAATTGGTTCGTTCAAGGTTGGAAAGATTCAGCTCGGCGGCGCTTGCGGCACGTTGATTGTCGCGCCGAAGCCAGGGCAACCCGGTGCCCGCAATAGCCCCAATCCGAAAAATATTGCTTTTGCACGCTTCATTCTCGCACTCGGATTTATCGGCACTTCCCATTTATAGGTTGCCCCTCAGTCACGGCATCGCGGCCGTGGCTTATGACGCTCGTGGCGCAAGTCACGGGCGTTTTTTTGTCCCGTGCAGAGCGGCCCGCACGCGAGCCGCGAATCGATACCCGAGCGGGCAAATCACTTGCGCAATCGCGCAGAAGGGGGAATGATCGAAGACCCGCTGCGGGCCGCGAGTGTGTGTTCTTCGGACTCCCTCTCGACGCCTCCGCCTCCCGCGCGGCGCCTTGAACCGCAAGACCAGAATCCGTACAACCCACTTCATCGATCATGTCCACGCCGTCCACTCCCATCGTCTGCCCCGACGTCGTCTCGCTCGACGAGATTCTCCCCGAAGAACCGTTGTTGATGATGGGCGCCGGCCCCGTGCCGATTCCGGCCGCCGTCGCCAAGGCGAACGCGATCGTCATCAACCATCTCGGCGCGACGATGGTCAAGGTGATCGGCCAGGTGAAGGAGATGGCGCGCTACGTGTTCCAAACGCGCTCGAAGTGGGTGCTGGGCGTCGCGGGCCCGGGATCGGCCGCGATGGAGATGGCGATCTCGAATCTCGCCTGGCCCGGCACGCGCGTGCTGTCGATCAAGAACGGCTTCTTCAGCGAGCGGATGGCGGAGATGGCCCGCCGCACCGGCGCGCACGTCGTGACGCTCGACGTGGCGGACCGCTCGGTCGCGCGGCTGGAAGACGTCGAGGCGGCTTTGCGCCAAGAGCGGCCCGATATCGTGACGATCGTGCAGGGCGAGACGTCGAACACCGTTTGGAACCATCAGCTCAAGGAGATTGCCGCGCTCGCGAAGGCGGCGGGCGCGCTGGTGGTCGTCGATGCGGTGTGCACGCTGTCGACGATGCCGCTCGAGATGGATGCGTGGGGCATCGATGCCGTGATTACCGGCGGGCAAAAGGGCTTGTCGTCGATTCCCGGCGTGTCGCTGATCGCGTTTTCCGACGCCGCGTGGGAGCGCGTGAAGGGCCGCGACCATGCGAACGCGCATTGGTGCCTCGATGCGTCGCTCGCCGAGAACTTCTGGCACAACGCGGGGTATCACTACACGGCGCCGGTGTCGGGCGTGCTGGCGCTGCATGAGGCATTGCGGCTCGTCTGTGCCGAGACGCTCGAAAAGCGGTTCGCGCGGCACTTGAAATGCTCGCTTGCGCTGCAGGCCGGGATTTCGGCGCTCGGCCTCGAGCTATATGCACCCGAGCCGTGCAGGTTGAATTCGGTGGTCGGCATCGAAGTGCCCAAGGGTTTGAGCCCCGCGGATATCTGCGGACACATCTCGCGGCAGCATCAGGTCGAGATCTCGGGCTCGTTCGGCTTGCCGATCGTGCGCATCGGACAGATGGGCGAGCAGTGCCGCGAGCACAACTTGTTCAGGACGCTGCATGCGTTCGGCCGCACGATGGTGGATCTCGGCGTGCGCGTGGACTTGCCCGCGGGCGTGGCGGCGCTGGAGCGGTCGCTGGCGGAGAATGGGCGCGGGGTGGCGGCTTAGCTGTCCGTCCCTACCGGCGCAGTTTGAACGCTGGCCCTCGGCCGATCGGCATATTGACAAAAAATCACTTTAGTAGATAAAGTGATTTTTTGCTTCAATGCAGTGAGGGCCGAACGTGTCTGAATTGATTACCCCGAACACACTGAAAGAGCTGATCGAGGCCAACACCGCCTTCGGTGCAGTGGTTCACGGCGAAAAGGGCGGGTACGTCGTCATCGTCAAATATGGGGCCGTCGAACGGACGGTCGCCGCGCGCAGCAATAAGGGCGAGCTCAGCATTCGCGTGTTCGCCACCCTGGATTCGGTCGACAATTTTTTGCGTACGCGGGTGCATCTCACGCACTACGAAGTCGACAGCGGCGGTTTCGAACCTGCGGAGCGCAAGACGCGCTACGCACCGGCGTCAGCACGGATGAAACGTGCGCACGAAGCGGCGGAGCACGACAAGTGGTTTCGTGAGCAGGTGCAACGGGGACTCGACGATCCGCATCCCGGCATCGCGAATGAAGACGTTCGCACGGATTTCGCGGAGCGTCGCGCCGCGCTGCGCAAACTGATCGGCGATGAGCTGGGGAAAAAAGATTGAGGCTCGTTTGGAAGCCTCAAGCGATTGCCGACCGGTCGGAGATCATGGAGTACGTCGCGCAAGACAGCCCGTCGGCTGCGATTGATATCGATGAAGCGATCGAACAGCAGGTCGAGAGCCTGATCCATTTTCCGGAACTGGGCCGGCGTGGACGGGTGCCGGGTACCTGCGAACTCGTGGTTGCCCGCACGCCGTATATCGCTGTCTATGCGCTCGATCTCGAGCGGTCGGTCATCAGCGTCATCCGGGTTCTGCACGGCGCGCGGCAGTGGCCGCCGGAACGCGGGTGACACGTTTCCATCTCGCCTCGCTTGCCGGAAGGGGATTCAGCCATGCTCACCAACCTATTCAGCGGGCTTCCGTCGGCCGTCGATCTGGCGGCCGAAGAAACGTTCGAGGAATTGCTGAGCCGGCCGGGCGTGCGCATCGAGCGCATCGTGTCGGGCGGCCAGTGCAGTCCGCCGGGATTTTGGTATTGCCAGCCGCAGGGCGAGTGGGTGGTCGTGCTCGCGGGCTCGGCTGGCTTGTTGCTGGAGGGGGAGACTAAAGAACGCGTGCTGCATGCCGGCGATTACGTCGATATTCCGGCCAATTGCCGCCATCGGGTGGAGTGGACCGATGAGGACATCCCGACGATCTGGCTCGCCGTGCACTATGGCGCGGCGTAATGCTCACAGTGGCTCACAGCGCCGCAGGCGCATTCGGCACGCGCGCGTTGCGCAGATAGAGGCTCGTCGACAGCACCACCGCGGCCGCCGCCGCAATGGCCGCGAACAGGAACACCGACTCATACCCGAACTCGCCCGCGACATACCCCGCGAGCGGCCCCGTAATCCCGAGCGACAGATCGAGAAACACCGAGTACGCCGACAGCGCCGCCCCACGGCTTGCCGGCGGCACGAGGCCGACCGCCTCGACGCCTAGGGCCGGGAACACCAGCGCGAAGCCGAAGCCGGTCAGCGCGGCGCCTGCGAGCGCGACGTGCGGCACCGGCGCGAGCCACAACATCAAGAGGCCGGCGCATTCGAAGCAGAACGACACGATCGCCACGCGGAAACCGCCGTACGTCTTGATCGTATTTGCGAACAAGAGGCGCGCGCCGACGAACATCGTGCCGAACACCGTCAGCGACAGCGCGGCGTTCGGCCAATGCCGCGCCGCATAGAAGAGCGTGATGAACGTCGCGATCGAACCGAAGCCGGCTGAGCCGAGCGCGAGCCCGATGCCGTGCGGAAGCACGCGCGTGAACACGCTCGCATACGACATGCGCTCGCCGTGCACGAGCGGCACCGGGGCGATTCTCTGCGCAAGCGCGTAGCCGATGGCGGCAAGCGCGGTGATGAAGACGCCGAGCGTCACGGGCCCGAACGCATGCGACAGCGCGACGCCGAGCGGCGCGCCGATCGCGAGCGCGCCGTACGTGGCGATGCCATTCCACGAAATCACTTTTGCGTTGTGCGAGGTGCCGACGCGTCCGATCCCCCACAGGATCGCCCCGGTGCCGCACAGGCTTTCGCCGAAGCCGAGCACGAGGCGGCTCAGCACCAGGATCGCGAGGCTCACGAAAGGCCAGTCCTTGCACAGCACGGCGGCGAGCAGCAGCACGCCGCTCGCGCCGCAGCCAATCAGACCGATCGACACCGTCCGCTTCGGCCCGAGCGTATCGGCCGAGCGGCCCGCGAGCGGCCGCGAGGCGAGCGTCGCGAAGTACTGCACGCTGATCGCCGCGCCCGCGAGCACCGCGCTGAAGCCGAGATCCGTGTGCACGAAGCCGGGCAGCACGGCGAGCGGCACGCCGATCGTCAAATAGCAAAGAAACGTGAAGAAAACGACCGGAATGATCTTCAGGGTCGTCGCAAAGTCGTTGCCGGATTTGCGAGATGAGGCGGCGGAATCGGCGGGCATGAGGGAAAACGAGACTTGAAAACGGCAAGAAGTCGCAATTCTCCCATGGAACCGGTTTCTGCGTGAATCGAAAAATTATCCTTTTAGTACAGAAAAAACAGTATCGGAAGCGATTGGACGGGGACAGATGCCGAGATCGTCACTGGCGATCGCTAGGATCAGCTGATAGCTATGGAACGGATGTCGCTATCTCAATAGAAGCAGCGAAATCGTCGCGATTCGGCCGATTTTTGATCTGACAAAATGGCTTCGAAGGCGGGCGACATATGGATTCAAGAATATGTCCTGCATGTGTCGGTGCCTATGGGTTATGGGAATTGTCGGTGATAGCGTTCGAACCGTTACTGCAACGCCGTGTTTCAGCCCCCAACTGAACACATCAAAACGAGATACGAGACATGAGCCAGCCAATCCGCTTCTATCATCGCAACGCGATCCGCGAAGTCAGCGACGCACCCGTCACCCGCACCGTCCTGCAATATCTGCGCGAAGACGCGCACTGCACCGGCACCAAGGAAGGCTGCGCGGAAGGCGACTGCGGCGCGTGCACGGTGGTCGTGGGCGAGCGCAACGAGGCGGGCGGCGTGAGCTTCAAGGCGGTCAACGCGTGCATCCAGTTTCTGCCGACGCTCGACGGCAAGGCGCTGTTCACCGTCGAAGACCTGCGCCAGCCGGATGGTTCGCTGCACCCGGTGCAGGAAGCGATGGTGGAATGTCACGGTTCGCAGTGCGGCTTCTGCACCCCGGGCTTCGTGATGTCGATGTGGTCGCTCTACGAAAAGCACGGCCATGAGACGCGCGAGACGAGCTGCGCCGGTAAGACGGTTCCGTCGCGCCAGGAAATCAACGACGCGCTGACCGGCAACCTGTGCCGCTGCACCGGCTACCGTCCGATCGTCGATGCGGCGGTGCGCATGTTCGACGCGCGGCCGAAAGCGCCCGTCGACGTCGACGCGCTCGCGCACAAGCTCGCGAGCCTGCAGCGCGGCGAGACGTTCCACTACGAGCATGGGGCCCAAGCGTTCGACGCGCCGCGCACGGTCGCCGAACTCGCCCGCATCAAGGAGGCGAAGCCCGCCACGCGGATTCTCGCGGGCAGCACCGATATCGGCCTGTGGGTGACGAAGCAGATGCGCGAGCTCGGCGACATCGTTTATGTCGGCCAGGTCGAAGCGCTGCAGAAGCTGGAGACGTCGGCGGATTGGATCGAGCTCGGCGCCGGCGTGACGGTCGAGCGCGCGTATGCCGAGCTGGCCACGCACTACCCCGAGCTGACCGAGATGTGGAAGCGCTTCGCGTCGCTGCCGATCCGCAACGCGGGCACGCTCGGCGGCAACGTCGCGAACGGCTCCCCGATCGGCGATTCGATGCCGGGCCTGATCGCGCTCGGCGCGCGCGTGATCGTGCGCGGCGGCGAGATCGAGCGCGAGATGCCGCTCGAAGACCTCTACCTCGCGTATCAGAAGAAGGACATGGCCGAGCACGAGTTCGTCGTCGGCCTGAAGGTGCCGACCCGCACCGGCGCGCGCAAGAACCTGCAGTTCCGCACGTACAAGCTGAGCAAGCGCTTCGACTCCGACATCTCGGCCGTGTGCGCGGCGTTCTCGTTCATCGCCGACGGCGACGTGATCCGCGAGCCGCGCATCGCATTCGGCGGGATGGCCGCTACCCCGAAGCGCGCGACGAACACCGAAGGGGTGCTGAACGGCGCCGACTGGCACGAGGCCACCGCGCAAGCAGCGATGCAGGCGCTCGCGCTGGACTACGCGCCGCTCACCGACATGCGCGCGACCAACGCCTATCGCCTGGAGACTGCGCAGAACCTGCTGTACCGCTTCTGGCTCGAAACGCGCCCGATCGATCCGCTGACGGCGGAAGCCCTCAACGTGCGCTTCGTAGAAGCCGAAGCCGCGAGCGTTTAAAGAATCAAGGAACCGGAGACACCCCCAATGAACCAGCAAGCCGAACCGTTCCTGAAAGAACTGCGCGAACTCGACGACTTCAAGCAAGTCCACGTCTCGCGTCCGCATGAATCCGCGCACCTGCACGCGAGCGGCCGCGCCACCTACACCGACGACATCCCGCTCGTCGCCGGCACGCTGCATGCCGCGCTCGGCCTGTCGACGAAAGCGCACGCGAAGATCGTGTCGATGTCGTTCGACGCGGTGCGCGCGACCCCGGGCGTCGTCGCCGTCTTCACTGCCGACGACATCCCCGGCCACAACCAGTGCGGCCCGATCATCCACGACGATCCGATTCTCGCGGAAGGCGTCGTGCAGTTCCTCGGCCAGCCGATGTTCATCGTCGTCGCGACCTCGCACGACATCGCGCGCCTGGCCGCCCGCCGCGCGACGATCGAATACGAAGAACTGCCCGCGGTGCTGACCGCGCAGCAGGCGCGCGCCGCCGAACAGTACGTGCTGCCGCCGATGAAGCTCGCGCGCGGCGCGGCCGCGGCGAAGATCGCGCATGCCGCGCATCGCGAAGCGGGCGAGATGCTGCTCGGCGGCCAGGAGCAGTTCTACCTCGAAGGCCAGATCTCCTACGCGGTGCCGAAGGACGACGAAGGCATGCACGTCTATTGCTCGACTCAGCACCCGAGCGAAATGCAGCACCACGTCGCGCATGCGCTCGGCGTGGCGTCGCACAACGTGCTGATCGAATGCCGGCGCATGGGCGGCGGCTTCGGCGGCAAGGAATCGCAATCGGCGCTGTTCGCGTGCTGCGCGGCGGTGGCCGCGTGGAAGCTGCTGTGCCCGGTGAAGCTGCGCCCGGATCGCGACGACGACATGATGGTCACCGGCAAGCGTCACGATTTCCACTACGCGTACGAAGTCGGCTACAGCGACGACGGCGTGATCGACGGCGTCTCGGTCGACATGACTTCGCGCTGCGGTTTCTCGGCGGACCTCTCGGGCCCGGTGATGACGCGCGCCGTCTGCCACTTCGACAACGCGTACTACTTCCCGGACATCGCGATCGAGGGCTACTGCGGCAAGACCAACACGCAGTCGAACACCGCGTTCCGCGGCTTCGGCGGTCCGCAAGGCGCGTTCGCGATCGAATACATCATCGACAACGTCGCGCGCTCGTTGAAGCTCGATCCGCTCGACGTGCGCCGCAAGAACCTTTACGGCAAGACCGAGCGCAATCTGACGCCGTATGGCCAGACTGTCGAAGACAACGTGATCCACGAGCTGCTCGACGAGCTCGAAGCGACGAGCGGCTACCGCAGCCGCCGCGCGGCCGTGCGGGAGTTCAACGCGAAGAACACGGTGCTCAAGAAGGGCATCGCGATCACGCCGGTCAAGTTCGGCATCGCGTTCAACGTGACGCACTTCAACCAGGCCGGCGCGCTGGTTCACATCTACACGGACGGCTCGGTGCTCGTGAACCACGGCGGCACGGAGATGGGGCAGGGCCTCAATACGAAGGTTGCGCAGGTCGTCGCGCATGAGCTCGGTATCAGCTTCTCGCGCGTGCGCGTGACCGCGACCGACACGAGCAAGGTTGCGAACACGTCCGCGACGGCCGCGTCCACCGGTTCGGACTTGAACGGCAAGGCCGCGCAGGATGCGGCCGGTCAACTGCGCCAGCGTTTGGCGGCGTTCGCGGCGATGAAGTACGGCGCGGGCGAGGTGAGCGCGAACGACGTGCGCTTTGCCGACGATTGCGTGGTGGTGGGCGAAGTCGTGGTGCCGTTCGAGGAGATCATCAAGAACGCCTACCTCGCGCGCGTGCAACTGTGGTCGGATGGCTTCTACGCGACGCCGAAGCTCTACTGGGATCAGAAGACGCTGCAAGGCCGGCCGTTCTTCTACTACTCGTATGGCGCGGCGGTGTCGGAAGTCGTGATCGATACGCTGACCGGCGAAATGCGCGTGCTGCGCGCCGATGCGCTCCACGACGTGGGCGCGTCGCTGAATCCGCAGCTCGACATCGGCCAGGTGGAAGGCGGCTTCATCCAGGGCATGGGCTGGCTCACGACCGAGGAGCTGTGGTGGAACCCGGGCGGCAAGTTGATGACGCACGCGCCGTCCACCTACAAGATCCCGACGGTCAACGACACGCCGCCCGATTTCCGCGTGAACCTGTTCAAGAATCGCAATGCCGAGGACAGCATCCACCGCTCGAAGGCGGTCGGCGAGCCGCCGCTCTTGCTGCCGTTCTCCGTGTTCTTCGCGATCCGCGATGCGGTGGCGGCCGTCGGCGACTACGAAGTGAATCCGCCGATGAACGCGCCGGCGACCGCCGAGGAAATTTTGAAGGCGGTGAGGGCGGTGCGTGCATCGCGTGGAGCGCAATCGTGATGACCGTGCTGCCCTGTGTGTCGGACGTGCGCATCGGACGCCGCGGCGCCGACGAGCCGAAGCGTCCGCCGATGCACGTGGTGCTGTTCGGTGCGGGGCACGTGGGTCATGCGCTGATCGCGCTGCTTGGACGTCTGCCGTGCGTCGTGCAGTGGGTCGACGAGCGCGACGAGCTGTTTCCGGACGAAGTGCCCGCCAACGTGCAGATCGAGGCCACCGACACGCCCGACGCCATCGTCAATACGGCGCCGCCGGGCGCGTACTTCCTCGTCATGACGCACAACCACGCGCTCGACTTCTCGCTGGCGGCGCGCATCATGCGGCGGCGCGACTTCACGTACTTCGGGATGATCGGCTCGAAGACCAAGCGCGTGAAGTTCGAGCGGCGCTTGATCGAGCGCGGTGTGGAGCCGGAACGGCTGGTCGAGATGACGTGCCCGATCGGCGTCGCGGGGATCGTCGACAAGGCGCCGGCTTCGATCGCGGTGGCGGTCAGCGCGCAGTTGTTGCAGGTGCGGGCGCAGCTGGGGGTGGAGTTTGTGAAGAGCCATCCTTCACCGGAGCAAGCAACGCCGTCATTGTCTGTACTTTCGTGACGCGGGCCGAGCGGCCTGCTTTCATATCCTTGACCGACTGCAACAGGTCGGCCTGAAACTGCTCATACTGCTGATCCATTTTCTACTCCTTGGCACAGCCGGTTGATCTGGCCGCTATGCCTCGCAAAACAGAAAGGGCGAAGATAACCTCTTCGCCCTTTCAATCCGCTTAAGTCAAGCTGCCCGGCGAGAGATCCAAAAACCCCTCGCTGGCCGGCTTACTGCTGCATCACCGACAGCTTGTTCGTCACCGACGTGACACCCTTCACGCCCTTCGCCGTGTCGCCGGCCGTGTCGATCTGGCCTTGGTCCGGCACCGTGCCGGTCAGCGTCACCGCACCGCCGCGCGCACGCACCGAGATGTTCGACACGTCGAGACCCTGCGCCTTGGCGAGCGCCTTGCGCACGGTGTAGCCGAGCTGGCGGTTGGCCTTCTTGACTGCCTTGGCCGCCGGGGCCGAAGCGGTTGCGGGCGCCGTCGCCGCCGCGCTCGTATCGCTGGCTTGCGCGTACGCGCTGCAAGCCAGAACCACGCATGCCACACCACCCAAAGCCTTCAGATAATTCACTGCTTTCATGTTTTCTCCTAGTTCACTTCATTCACATCGATGAGAACCGCCCAAGCGAGGCGGTTTCGGTACCACACCTGCGGCACGGCGCAACGCGCGAGGCATCGCTGCCTGGTGCGCCGGCGTCGGGTTTGACACGGTGAAGCGAGAGAGGCGAGAGAAGGCCGCGGCGCGGAAAGAACGGCTTGCGCCGGCCGGCCCGCCGCGGCGCCTGCGTCGCGCCCGGTTCTTTTGAGTCGTGCCGGGTCGCGCGTGTCGCGAGGCTTCAATGCGCGGCAGCGACGCACAATTTAGTGCAGGTTGCTGGCAGGCGAAAGGGTTTACCAGCGGCAACGCAGAGGATGCAGGCTTCTTGCAACACTTCATGCAAATTTTTGTTGCAAGTTTGCGCGCCTTGCAAGTCCGCCGTGCGCCGTGATCGCACGAATCTCATGTACCATCGGCGCCAAGCGCGCGCGGATTTGCCGTGTTCCGCCAGCCGATGTTCGCGGGCGGCCGCGGCCCCGCGCAGCCTCTTGCCACAGCACGCCTTTCCCTCGTACGCACCGCCTCAAGAATTGCCGATGAAGCCTTCCAACGGCCGCCGCCGACCCGCACCCCGTCTCGTCGCCCGTTTCGTCGCGATCTCCTGGCGCGATCTGGCGGTCTCGTTCGGCCCGATACTCCTCGTCAGCGCGCTCGCCATCTGGCTCGCGATCCGCCTGATCCAGCCCGCGCCGCCCAACACGATGACCGTTACCGCCGGACCGGTCGGCAGCTCGTTCTGGAACGCGGCGCAGAAGTACAAGACCATCCTCGCGCGCAACGGCGTCACGCTCGTCGTGCTCCCGTCGGAAGGCTCGATGCAGAACCTGCAGCGCCTCGCCGATCCCAAGTCGAACGTCGACGTGGGCTTCGTGCAGAGCGGACTCGCGACAGCCGACACGAAGGGCCTCATCGCCGGCAACACCGAAGACCTGATGTCGCTCGGCAGCGTGTCGTACGTGCCGCTCGTGATCTTCTACACAGGGCAGCCCGAAGCGCGGCTTTCGGAGTTCCGCGGCAAGCGCATCGCGATCGGCCCCGAAGGCAGCGGCACGCGCCAGCTTGCGCTGACGCTCCTCAAGGCGAACGGCATCGTGCCCGGCGGGCCGACGGAGCTCTTGCCGCTGACGGGCGACGCCGCCGCGAAGGCGCTGACCTCGGGCGAGATCGACGTCGCGTTCCTCGCCGGCGATTCGGCGCAGCCGCCTGTGATGGCGGCGCTCTCGCGCACGCCCGGCATCCGCCAATACAGTTTCACGCAGGCCGAGGCATACGCGCGGCGCTTTCCGTACCTCACGCAGATCGACCTGCCGATGGGCTCGTTCGATCTCGGCAAGAACCTGCCGCCGGCGACGATCCATACGGTCGCGCCGACTGCCGACCTGATCGCGCGCGATTCGCTCCATCCGGCGCTCTCCGATCTCCTGATCGAAGCGGCGCGCGAAGTCCATGGCCGCGCGAATCTGCTGCAGCACGCGGGCGAATTCCCGGCGCCGCTCGTGCACGACTTCCCGTTGAGCGACGACGCCGCGCGCTACTACAAGTCGGGCAAGAGCTTCCTGTACCGCACGCTGCCGTTCTGGCTCGCAAGCCTTGCCGACCGGCTGATCGTGCTGCTCGTGCCGATCATCGTCGTGCTGATTCCGGGCTTGCGGCTCGTGCCGTCGCTGTACGCCTGGCGCGTGAAGTCGCGGATCTACCGCTGGTACGGCGCGCTGATCGCGATCGAGCGCGGCGCGCTGGCCGAGACCTCGGAGGCCGAGCGCTCGGTGCTGATCGAAAAGCTCGACGCGATCGAGGAGTCGGTCAACAAGCTCAAGATGCCGCTCGCCTATGCCGACCAGTTCTACGTGCTGCGCGAACATATCGGTTTCGTGCGCGGACGGCTCACGTCAGGCTATGGGCAGGCGGCGGACGAGCGCGGCCAAAGCGGCCAAAGCGGCCAAAGCGGCGCGCAGGCCGGCGCGCAGGCGGACGAGGAACCCGACTCGCCAGCTGGCGGCGAGCCGCCGGCGCCCGAACGCCACGACGCATGAGCCAGCCGGCAAGCTCCGACACATCCAACATAATCAACATCCCACCCGGGAGACACTCATGTCCAATGGCAAAGACGCCGCGCCGCCGCTGTGGCTCTACGACTTCATCTCGCCGTTCTCGTACCTGCTGCTCGAACAACACGACCAGTGGCCCGGCGTGCCCTTCGAGCTGACGCCGATCTCGCTCTACGGTCTCTATCGCCACTGGGGGCAGCGTCCCGGCTATGAAGTGCCGCAGCGGCGCATCTTCACGTTCCGGTATGCGCTGTTTCGCGCGGAGCAACTGGGCATTCCGTTCAAGATGCCGCCCGCGCACCCGTTCGACTCGACCAAGGCGCTGCTGCTCGCAACCGCCGCGCAGGGCGACCTGGCCTGCACGCGCGCGATCTTCCGCTTCATCTGGCGCGAAGGGCGCGACCCTTCGACGGACGAGGGTTTCGCCGATCTGTGCCAATACGCCGGCGTGCCGGATGGCGAACGCTTGATCGCGCTCGAGGAAACCAAGGCGCAGTTGCAACGCAATGGGGAAGAAGCGATTCGCCTCGGCATCTTCGGCGTGCCGACCTTCCGCTTCAACGACCAGCTGTTCTGGGGCGAAGACGCGCTGCCGATGGTCCTCTACTGCGCGCGCACGCCGAACTGGCTCGAGTCGAAAGAGGTGAAGCGCATCAGCACGCTGCCGTTCGGCGACATGCCTTAAGACCCGCCAATCCTATCGGCGGGATCAGGTCTCAACCCCTGATCCCGGCCATACCGGCGCCGCTATGCCGGGCACGCGCGATTGGGCCTAACGTTACGCGTTTGGTAATTCGATATCGCATGGACGACTACGACGACAGCCCCGCCACCCTCGATATCTGGCTCGTGCGCGTGTTGCGCACGCTCCTGGTCGAGCGCAGCGTGACGCAGACGGCATTGCGCCTGAATCAGACGCAGCCCGCGATCAGCACGGCGCTGAGGAAGCTGCGCGAGACGCTCAACGACCCGATCCTCGTGCGCGGCAAATCCGGCATGGTGCCGACCGAGTACGGCGCGTCGCTGCTCGGCGCGGCGCAGCGCGCGCTGCGCGAGGTCGATTTCGTCGCGACGCCGCATGGCGATTTCGATCCGTCGCGCTCGCGCCGCACGTTCCGCATCGCCGCGCCCGATTATCTGAACGACTTCTTCATGCCGACGCTGATCTCGCAGTTCAGAACGGCCGCGCCGAACGCGCATCTCGAGATCGACTCGCTGAACCCCACGCTCGACCACGAAGCGGCGCTCGATGCGGGCGAGCTCGATCTGGTCGTCGGCAACTGGCCGAAGCCCGATCCGCGCTTTGCGCGAAGCGATCTGTTCTCCGACACGATCGTCTGCATGATGCGCGACGACCATCCGCTCACGCGCGAGCCGCTCACGCGCGATGCCTATCTCGCCGCCGCCCACCTCGCGCCGACGCCCTACAGCGGCGCACGCCGCAACGCGATCGAAATCGGCTTGGCGCGTGCGGCGATCGCGCGTCGCGTCGTGATCACGCTGCCTTACTTCGGCCTCGTGCCGCAAGTGCTGTTGCAATCGGACCTGATCTTCACGACGACGCGCCGCTTCGCCACGCACTACGCAGCCATGCTGCCGCTCGCGGTCGTGAACGCGCCGATTCCGTTTCCGCGCATCAAGTGCTATCAGATGTGGCATCCGCAGCCGGATCGGCCGAGCGATGTCGAGTGGCTGCGCGATTTGATGGCATCGGTGTCGACGATGCTGACGTCGCGCGCGAAGAAGGGTTCAGCCGTCGTCTGAGCGGCGCCGTCCGGCGATCCGATATTCCGTCGGCGAAATCGACAAGCGCTTTCTGAAGATTTTCGCGAGACCGTCTCCGCTGCCCACGCCGCAGCGACGCGCGATCTTGTCGACCGGTAGATCAGTCGCGACGAGCAGCAGGCAGCTCGCATCGAGCCGCGCGCGCAGCAGGTATTCGGACGGCGTCAGCCCGATCTGCGATTTGAAGCGGCGCAGAAAGCTGCGCTCGCTCATCGCGGCGACCTGCGCCGCTTCCGCCACCGAAATTTGCCGTCCGTAGTTCTCGCGAATCCAGCGCGCGGCCGCGTTGATCTTCTCGCGCGCGCCGCCTTCGTCGAGATCGCCGAGCACGGCGCCCAAGCGCCGCCATGCGCCGGGCATCGAGCGTTCCGAGATCTCGCGGGCCGTGGCCGAGCCGTAGTCGCGCTTGATCACCGACAGCGCGGCGGCGATCGGCCCGAGCGGATCGTCGAGGGCGGCGGGCTGTTCGACGGCGACGAGCGCATGCGGTTGTCCATGCAGCGGCGCGTGCGAAGCGTGGGAATCGCGCGCCGCGAACGCCGCACCGGACGGAAACTCGACACCGCTTCGCTCATGCGCGAGATTGGCCACGGCGAGAACCGCCGCGCCTTCGCCGATCGCTTTGACGACGCGCGTCTTCTGCAGCATCGCGCGCAAGCGCCGCACCAGGTGCTCGTCGTCTTTCGCTTGCTGCGCGCCCGGGCCGCCTGCGATGAAGAGCGCGTCGAACCCGGTCAGGAGCGGCGCATCGAGGTTTTCCGACCAGACCCGCATCGAGCAGCTGCTCGCGACGCTGCCGCCCGCGCTCGAGAACACGACCAGCGTATACGGTTCGGCTTCGCTCGCCCGCTCGATCTCCATTTCGTTGGCGAGGCGGAACACCTCGGCAATCGAGCTGACCTCGACGAGCGAGAACCCGTCGAAGATCAGGATAGCGATGCGTTTGGCCATGTGAGCGGCTCTGACGATGTCGTTGAGCGGACGAACATCTGCGCGCCGATGGAATCCCGGCCGCGTCGTTCGCCCATGAGGCATCGACGCTTCGTGGTCTTCGAAAGCGCTTCGGCGTACAGCAAGGCGACAGGAATGGAACGGGTGCCTGATGCGTCGCATCATACGCGGCGGCCCAGGCACCATGGGCCTATCGTCTGAAAAGGGCGAGATGTTGGCAGATGCCATCGGTACCTGGGGAATACGCTGGGCCAATAAGTTTTTTAACGTGAGGTAGGCAAGGGGGGACCCATGCTTAGCGTCAACAAAGCGGTATTTCCGGTCGCGGGTCTCGGCACGCGTTTTTTACCTGCAACGAAGGCGAGCCCGAAGGAAATGCTGCCCGTCGTCGACAAGCCGCTGATCCAGTATGCGGTCGAAGAGGCGATGGCCGCGGGCATCACGCAGATGATCTTCGTCACGGGGCGCAGCAAGCGCGCAATCGAGGACCACTTCGACAAGTCCTATGAGATCGAGGCGGAGTTGCAGGCGCGTGGCAAGCTCGACTTGCTCGAGCTCGTGCGCGGCATCAAGCCGAGCCACGTCGACTGCTTCTATGTGCGGCAGCCCGAACCGCTCGGGCTCGGACATGCCGTGCTGTGCGCGGAGAAGCTCGTGGGCGACGACCCGTTCGCCGTGATGCTCGCCGACGACTTGCTCGACGGCGCGCCGCCCGTGCTCGCGCAGATGGTGCAGGTGTTCAATCATTACCACTGCTCGGTGGTCGGCGTGGAGCAGATCCGGCCCGAGGCATCGCGCTCGTATGGCGTGATCGACGGCCGCGCGTGGGACGAGCGCGTGATCAAGATGCATGGCGTCGTCGAAAAGCCGGCGCCGGAGGAGGCGCCGTCGAATTTCGGCGTGGTGGGGCGCTACGTGCTGATGCCGGGCATCTTCGAGCACTTGCGACGCGTGGAGCCGGGCGCGGGCGGCGAGATCCAGCTCACCGACGCGATCCAGTCGCTGCTTTCCGACGAGCAGGTGCTCGCGTTTCGCTACCAGGGGCAGCGGTTCGACTGCGGCAGCAAGCTCGGCTACTTGAAGGCGACGGTCGAGTTCGCCTTGCGGCATCCGGAGTTGAAGGCGTCGTTCGAAGCGTATTTGCGCACGCAGTTCGGGCCGGTCGATGCGCCGGTGGGGCTTTCGACGCTCGCTGCGTGAGAGGGCGGCGGGCGGTGCGTGCGGCGTCTGCCGCGCGGGCCTGCCGTGGCTCATTCAAAACTCGCGCCAGCGCTCGGTTTGCCGCCAATTCCGACAATATCCATTCCGCATCCGGCAGTTCGGCGCGCGCACATTGAATCGACACGAGCCGTCGCCTTCAATGGAATCGGCGCTACCCCTGTGGCGCTCTAAATGGTCCTTTCGCCCGCCAATGAAGCGGGCGTTTTTTTGCGACCCAAGTTAGCGCTTCAGCGCTTACTTGGGTCCCACGCTGTGGTTGCCTGATGTTGGCGCTTTAGCGCTTACTTCAGGCCCACAGTGAGTCGACCGGAGTTACCGGCAATACGCCTTCGTATTCTCATGCACGTCCCGGCGCGCGAGCAGTTGATCCGGCGTGAGCCACTCGTATCGGCTGTGCTGGTCGAAGCGGCCGATCGGCGCGCTGCCCGTCATCGTCATCGCGTAGGCGAGCACCACGTAGTGCGTCGAGACACCGGGCTCGCCCGCGAAGTTGTCGTCCGGGTAGTTATGCTCGAAGACGCCGTAAAAGCGCGCGGCCGAGCGTTCCATGCCCGAGATGCCGAGCTCGCTCTCGACGATGCGCGTAAACGCATGGTCGAGCGTCTCGTCTTTCTGCACGCGCCCGCCCGGCACGAACCACGTGCCGCGCGCCGGACGGTTGCGGCGCTGTCCCACCAGAATGCGCCCGTGAACATCGGTGGCGATCAAATCGATCGACACGAGCGGCGTCAGGCGAACCACGTCGAGGAAGTCGAGTTCGGTAAGCATTGGGGCTCTCAAAGTTGTCAGCGCGGCGTGTTGCGAATCCAGCGCGGCGTACTCGCAAGAATCGCGCAACGGCGCTGGCGCCAAGCGCCGAAATATCGCTTTGTGCAGTCAAATGCAGGCGAGGCGCTATTCGGTGTCGCGCTATCCGTGTCGCAGTCAATGTGCCGCGTAGCCGGCCGGCGGTGTGACATGGGCTCGCATTGCGGATGCGTTCGCCGAGACGACGTAGATCGGCGATTCGGTCAGCGTCAGGGTGACTTGCCCGTCGGTGTAGGGCTGGGTCCAGGCGTTGCCCATGGCGTCGAGCACAGCGACTTGCCCTTGCGTTTGCGGCGCGTCGACGTGCAAGCGATAGGTCACGTCGTAGCCCGCGTTGAAGCCGTCCTTTGCGTTCCAGTGCGCGTTGTCGTGCGTCCATAGCGCAGTCACGATCTTGCCGCCGTTCAAGCGCTGGAACGCGTAGGCGTACACGCCGCCCGGCACGTCGTTCAGATGCCCAAGCGTGACCGTGCCGTCGATGATGCGCGTCATCGCGGCCACTGCCATCGCGGCGGGTTTCGGGCTGACGAGGCTCGGGCCGTACCCGCCTTGGCTGTCGGCGAGATCGAAGAAGACGCCGTAGCCCGGCGGCTTGTCGGGCGTATCGGCCATGTAGAAGAGGTAGGTCATGTCCGCGCCCTCGCCGAGCAGAATCAAATGCGTGCGCGCCACGACCGCGCCTTGCGCGTAGAGCACGTTCTGTGTCGGATAGTTCGGGCCGTACGCGGTGTCGATGTCGTAGCTGACACCGGTTTCGGTCGCGAACAGTTTGGCGTCTGGCTTCAAGTACTTGACCATGCGCTGCCTCAATTCGCGCATCGATGCAGGCAGCGATTGCGCGGCCTTGGCGGAGTCGCTGTCGCCGACGAGCCGCTCGGGCGGATGCGACGGCGAGCAGCCGATGTCGTAGTAGCCGTGGATCGTGACGCCGTCGAGGTAGCGGCCGATGCCGAGCGGCGCGAGCCGGTCGAGCCATTGAATGTTGGTTCGCACCGAGTTGTTGGCGGTGCCCATCACGACGGCGTTCGGATCGGTCGCGTGGATGCCTTGATAGGTCGCGCGGTACATGTCGATGAAGTGCGCGTCCGTGTCTTTCCACGGCTGGCCGCCTTCGTAGTCGGGCTCCCAGGTCACCTGATAGTAGTTGCTCGACTGGTTCGGGAAGTACGTCGCGCGGATCTGCGCGGAATCGGCACCGACGCGGCTCATGTAGTCCCGATAGGCATCGAGCGAAACCGGCGCATAGCTATGGGTCTCTTTGCCGTCGGGGCTCGCCCAGCCGGGGATGCCGTCGAGCTGGATCAGCCGCAGGATGTCGCCCTTCCTGAAGTACGAGGCGAGCGTGTCGGGCGACGGCTTGAACGTGTCCGGCGCTTTGGGCTCCTCCATATACCAGTTGCGATTGTCGTTCGCCCATGAGAGACCGAGGACGGGGTAAAGCGGGCGGTAGCCGTCGCCGTCGCAGCAGTGTTGGCCCGGCGCGAGATAGGCGGTGCCCTGGCCGCCGAAGCGGTGCTGATCCTGATGCGCGTAGTTCGCGGCGAGCAGCGTGGCGCTGACGTCGGGCAGCACGCCGAACGTTGCGATGCCATCCGGACGCGTGCCGCGCGATGGCAGTCGAGCGCCGGCTTGAGCGAGCGACGCTTGAATCGCGAAGTAGCCCGCGCGTGAAGAGGTGCAACTGAGCGTGACCGTCCGCGCGCCGGTTGCGACGGGGAACTGCCCGCTCGCGCGCACGATGTTCCAGTTGTCGAGCACTTGCCAGCGAACGGTGTCCTCTTGGGTGACGCGGGTCGTGAAGGTGAGGTTGAACGTGCTGCCTGGAGCGAACATGCGTGTGCCGTCGCCGCCGGGCGTGTCGGCTTCGATTGGATCGCCGTTGGCCGATGCGGCCGGCGAGGGCGCGGAGGGCACGCCGCATTTCATCGCGAGCGATGCCGATTCGGGCGCCGTGGCCGCGGCGGCGTTGGGTGCGGCAGCGGGCGCATCGTTGCCGTTGCTGCGGCTGCAGGTGACGAGCAGCAGGCACGCGACGCAGAGCGTGACGGAGGCGAAGCGGGCAGCCTCCGCGCAGGTTTCCTTGTGGGTAGCGCGCATGGACAGCGTTGCCGGCGGATTTCAGACCTTTAACTGAAGCACGGCGACAGGGGTGTTGACTGTGTTTTAGCGAACACTGAGAACGAATACGAGGGCTGGCCGCAACGCAACAGGAAACCCTACATGGAACACTGGTCGATTTTATAAAAATCCATATAAATCAATAAATTGAAAGATGTAATCGCGGACACGGAACACTACATAGCACCCGACAGCCCGCCATGACGACAACTGTTCCCAAGGCTCTGGCCCGAGGTCGATCAGGAGTGAATCCCTCGATGCTTTTCCGCGGTGAATGTGAAAACGGCCATGATGTCATCAAGACCCTCATGGCCGCTCAATCCCCGGGCGGTGCATCGATCGCCCGTTACTTCACATCACGCGCTTAATTCGCCACGTACCCCGTCGGCGTCGTCACATTGGCCTGCATCACCGATGCATTCGTCGACACGACGTAGATCGGCGATTCGGTCAGCGTGAGCGCCACCTGGCCGTTGCTGTACGGCAGCGTCGAGGCGTTGCCCATCACGTCGAGCACGGTCACGTTGCCCGACGTGCCCGGCGAATCGACCGTCAGCGTGTACGGCGCGCTATACGTCGCGCTGTAGCCGCCCGTCTGGCTCCAGTTGGCGTTGTTATGCGTCCACAGCGCGGTGACGATCTTGCCGCCGCCCAGGCGCTGGAACGCGTACGCATAGACGCCGGCCGGCACGTTGTTGACGTAGCCGAGCGTGTTCGTGCCGTCGATGATCCGCGTCATCGCGGCGACTTCCATCGCGGCCGGCTTCGGGCTGATGTTGCCCGCGCCATAGTTGCCCTGCGCATCCGCGAGGTCGAAGAAGATGCCGTAGCCGGGCGGGGAGACGGGCGGATCGGCCATGTAGAACACGTAGCTCATGTCCGCGCCTTCGCCGAGCAGGATCAGGTGCGTACGCGCGACCACCGCGCCGTGCGCGAAGAGCTCGTTCTGCGTCGGATAGTTCGCGCCATACGACGTGCCCGAGTCGTAGCTGATGCCGGTTTCTGTCACGAAGAGCTTCGAAGCCGGCTTGAGGTACGTGTTCATCGCACCGCGCAGTTCGCGCATCGATGCGGGCAGCGCGTTGGCGGCGTTGGCCGCGCTCGGATCGGTCGCGAGGCGCTCGGGCGGATGCGACGGGTAGGTGCCAGCGTCGTAGTAGCCGTGGATCGACAGGCCGTCCAGGTACTGCGCGAGGCCGAGCGATGCGTAGTTCCGCAGCCACGTCGTGTTGTTGCGCACGAGCGAGGCGGTCACGCCCATCACGACCGCGTTCGGGTCAGTCGAGTGAAGGCCGTTGTAGGCCGCCTGATACATCGCCACGAAGTTCGCCTGCGTGTCGAGCCATTGCGTCGGGCCGCCGCCGTCCGGCTCCCAGGTCACCTGGTAGTAGTTCTTCGACTGGTGCGGGAAGTAGGCCGAGCGGATCTGCGCGGAATCCGTGCCGACGAGACTCATATAGGTCTGCAGCGCGGATTCGGAGCTCGGCGCATAGCTTTGCGTCGCGGCGCCCGTCGGGCTCGCCCAGGCAGGGATGCCGTTGAGCGTGATCAGCCGCATGACGTCGCCCTTCTGGAAGTACGGCTCCGACGCGAGCGAACTGGTGCCCGGCGTGAAGGTGTTCGGGCCGTTCGGCTCTTCCGTGCCCATGCTGCGGTCGTCGTTCCCCCACGAGAGGCCGAGATCCGTGTAGACCGGGTGGTAGCCGTCGTTGCCGCCGGCCGTGATGAAGTCCGTGCCCTGGCCGCCGAAGCGGTGCTGGTCCTGGCGCGCGTAGCTCACGGCGGGCAGCGTCGCGGACACGTCCGGCAGGATGCCGAAGGTCGCGATGCCTTGCGGGCGCGTGCCGGCGTTCGGAAGCTGGCCGCCTTCGTTGGAGAGCGTCGCCGAGACCGCGAAGTAGCCCGCCAGCGACGACGAGCACGAGAGCGTCACCGTCTGCGCGCCGCTTTGCACCGGGAACGAGCCGCTCGCGCGGACGACGTTCCAGTTGTCGAGCACTTGCCAGTTGAGCGTGTCGCTTTGCGCGGCTTGCGTCGTGAGCGCGATGTTGAAGGTGCTGTTGACCGCGAACAGGCGCGTGCCGTCGCTGCCCGGGGTGTCGGCTTGAATCAGATTGCTGGAGGAGGCCGCGCTCGAGGCGGCGGACGGCGTGCCGCAAGTCATCGACTTGCCGGCGGATGCGACCGCTTGCGTGCCCGCCACGCCCGACGACGAGTTGGACGAGGCCGATTGTCCGGCCGCGCTGTTGGCGGAGCCGCCGGCGCCGCCGGAGCCGCCACCGCCGCCGCATGCGGCAAGCGTGGCCGCCGAGGCGATCAGCAAGACGCCGGTGCTGCGCGCGCGCGCTGCGCGCGCCAGTTTTCTTGTGTTGAAGTCCTTGAAGTCCTTGAGGTCCTTTAGGAACGGAAACGTTGTGTTCATCGCATGTTGTGTTGGAGCGCCAGGCAATAGCTAGCGCTGCGCATCGAGACAACGACGATGCGCGCGTCGCCCTACGGCGACGGTGAAAAGGATTGGCGCGTGCCTGGACCGGGCAGCTGGGTCGCCCAGGGCCGGCGTGCATCGTGGCGGACACTAGTCCCAAAGCGATGCCAGGCGGTCGAGCCAAGCGAGATTTCCGGCGCGGCGGGCAGCGGCCACGGCGCACCGGATCAGCAGAAGAGACGAGCGAAGGATAGGGCGTGCGACTGTAAACATCGGACGACACCCTGATTCCGGTCGAATCGCAGGCGAGAGACTACAGGCCTTCGGAAAAATCCGGGAGCGTTCAATCTAGTCTTTTTACGCAAGTTTTTTGGCGGATTCGAACGGGGCATCCGCAAAGCCTGTGCCTGCTTGGGTTTGCGAGGGGCGCACCAATACGGATCGGTTTTTTCCGCCAGCCGATTTTCGCCATTTTCTTCGGTAAGACCTGCGAACTTTCACCGTGCGGGCCGTGATGCCTGTCGCGAAAGCCTTACAGAGCTGGCCCTCATTGCTTCGGAGCGCAGACGTTTCCGCTCTGAAACGTTGCGGCAAAGATTCGAATGAGGAAATCCGGAATTTCTCGGCATGGTGAATTGGCTATTTCGGTGCGCTGCACAATTGCCGATCGGGAAATGGACTGCACGATCTTGCCTATTAGCGGCTATTCTTTAGACAATTTCGCGAAAATATGGCATTCATAATATGGAACGCTCAATCTCAAATATTAGAAAATGCGGATTAAGGAAAATGAATCAAATTAGTAACGTCGCGGTGTAATTTGCTGGTGCCGCTCGTAATACTAAAGACAAATATCGGAATTCGATTCATTTGGGGTCGGCGCAGATAGGCGTTCGACCTGCCATTCAATGTGGGCCGGGCCACACTCGATTTTTCGGTTCGGGTTTACCTTGCATTCAGCAACTGCTGTGTTTGGAACCGAGCAAAAGGCAGTTGACGGGCACATGCCCGGCCGTAAGCAGGCGAGATCGTCGAAGGCGCATGGCTTCACGCGGGCGCTTCGAAGTCCGTCCTTCCGGCATGCGGCTCGCGAGGCGGTGAACGTCGTATCGGGGAATCCCCTCGCGCTCTGAATATTTCGCGTTTTCATTCGTTTTTGCTTGAGCGCGATATCGACAAACGGGCCGGCTCGAGTGAGCAGCCGGTTTTCGTATGAATAATAAGTGGTAATCAAAAACGGGGTCGGCTGCCGTATCGGGTCGATCGGTCTTGGCATCTTTTTTGCCAAGTTGGATTGGCGATTTTTAGCTAATTAATGCATGGATTTTGCGTCATAGGACTGGATTTGTCCGATTTGTCTGGCTTATGCGTCGGGCGAAATAAGTGTTTGCCAAAATCGGCGCGGCAAGTGCGGATTTATTCCGCCAACATCTCGTTGATTTCCGTCAGCGAGTCCGCAAACCGATTTGGAGATAACTATGATGCACTGCAAATAGATTGCTAGATCGGCCAATTGCGTCTCCAACAATTAGAGGGGAAGGCCATGCCTTATGCGAGTATCGAGCCCGCACTAATGGGCTGGTTACATGCTTCGAACAAAAGCACGAAGTGTGTGACGCGCCGGATCGCAATCCTGCTCTTCGACGGTTTCTCTCTTTTGGGAGCGGGGCTCGTCGCAGAGGTGTTCCATGTCGCCAACGAACTCGCGTCGACAGGCGCGAATGACGACTGGGTCTATGACGTCTGCTTCCTCTCCGCCGAGGGCGGCAATGTGACGTGCTCGTCGTCGGTGCGCGTGTGGACCGATGGCCTCGACGCACGTCATTACATGGGGTTCGATGCTTTATTCGTCGCCGGCGGCAAGGGCGCGCGCGCCGCGGCCAACGACGAGCGGCTGATCGGCTGGCTGCGCCGCGTGCATACGAAGACGACCTCCGTGCGCTCGATCGCGGAAGGCTGCGTGCTGCTCGACGCGGCCGGCATCGGCAGCCACGAGCTGCAGCGTCACTTCAGTTCCTACATGATCCACGCGGGTCACGAAGAACACGCGGCCGATACGGGCGATCGTCTCGAATCGATGAAAAGCGCCCTCACGATGGTCAAGCGCGACCTCGGCCTCGATGTCGCGCGCGGCGTGGCCGAACGGTTGATGCCGGGCTCGAGCGCAAGGCTTGTGCCGTTGCTCGGCGACGCCGGGGCGGCGAGCGCGGGCGACAAGATTCGCGCCGCGGCACGCTGGTTGCAGGACAACTGCGAACGGCCGATTTCGATTGCGGATGCGGCACAGGTCGCGGCGATGAGCGAGCGCAACTTCCTGCGCCGCTTCAAGCTCGAGCTGGGCATCACGCCCTCGGACTATCTATTGCAGGCGCGACTTGCGATCACCTGCAGTCTCCTGACCGACTCCGAATTGCCCGTCGACAAGATCGCGCGACGCAGCGGCATGGGCAACGGCGACCGGCTCGCGAAGATCTTTCGCAAGCGAATGATGATTTCGCCGACGGAATTCCGCATACAAAGCCGCCGCGAAGCCGGCGGTTAGCGCCCGTCGCGCCTCTTTCGACGCGTTCGGCACGAACGCGCGACAGCGGTCCCGAACGAGGACCGCGATACGTTAACTCGTTGATTGCCGCTCGGCGCGAGGCCGGGCGCAGGCTCAGATCTACGAGATGCACATATAGGGGAGTCACGATATGGCGTTTCACGAACAACAGAACGATGGGGGTCATGGACATGGAGCAGTGGCCGCGATGAAGGCGGCACCTGCTGTGCCGTCGCCGGAAGCGACGGCGGCACGTGATGCGTCGGCTCGGAACGGGCCGGCTCATTCGTCTGACATTCCCGACCTGGCTGCGCTGGCGGCAACGCCTTGTACGCGGCTCCTGCCCGTCGTGCTCGCGGGCGGCTCCGGCACGCGGCTGTGGCCGATGTCGCGCGAGCACTATCCGAAGCAACTGATCGGCGTGGTCGGCTCGGATTCGCTCCTGCAAGCCACCGTGCGCCGTATGGAAGGCTTTCCTTCCGGCTGGCAAGTCGCGGCGTCGCCGATGATCGTGTGCGGCGACGAGCACCGCTTCGTCATCGACGAGCAGTTGCGCGCGAGCGGTGTGGAAGCGCGCCTGATCGTCGAACCCGCGCGGCGCGATACCGCGCCGGCGCTGACGCTCGCCGCGGCGCTCGCTTGCGCGGCCGGCGACGATGCGATTCTCGTCGCGATGCCTTCAGACCATTCGATTGCCGACGTGCCCGCGTTGCAGCGCGCGATCGAAGCCGCGGCGCGTCACGCGGAACGTGGTGCGATCGCGACGCTCGGCGTGCCGCCGACGCGCCCCGACACGGGCTTCGGTTATATCCGCATCGGCAGCGCGCTCGACGACGGCGCGCATCTGATCGACCGCTTCGTCGAGAAGCCCGCCGCCGAACTCGCGGCGCAGTACGTCGCTGCGGGCACGTACTGGTGGAACAGCGGGATCTTCATTGTGCGTGCGTCGGTATGGCTGGACGCATTGCAGCGCCTGCAGCCCGACATGCACGCCGCCTGCCTCGCGGCCATCGTGCAAGGCGAAGCCGACGGTAAGATTTTCAAGCCCGATTCCGAAGCCTTCACGCATGCGCCGTCCGACTCGATCGACTATGCCGTGATGGAACGCCTGGGCGGCGCCGAGGCGCCGTGCGAGGGCGTCGTCGTGCCGCTGGTGGCGGGCTGGTCCGATCTCGGCTCGTGGGATGCCGTGTGGGACGCGCTCGATAAGGACGATTGCGGCAACGTCGCGCGCGGACGCGTCGTGTTCGAAGGCGCCACGTCGACGTACGCGCACTCCGACGGCCGGCTCGTCGCCTGTGTAGGTACGACGAATGTCGTCGTCGTCGAGACGGCCGATGCGGTGCTCGTCGCGGACCGCTCGCATGTGCAGGACGTGAAGGGGCTCGTGGCGCGCATCAAGGCGCAGCACGCACCCGAAGCGGATACGCATCGCAAGGTGCGCCGTCCGTGGGGTTTCTACGATTCCATCGATCACGGCGAGCGCTTCCAGGTAAAGCGCATCGTCGTCACGCCCGGTGCGCGCCTCTCGCTGCAACTGCATCACCACCGCGCCGAGCATTGGGTCGTCGTGCGCGGCACGGCGCTCGTCACGCGCGGCGAGGAGCAGTTCTTGCTGAGTGAAAACGAGTCCACCTACATTCCGCTCGGCACGCGTCACCGCCTCGAAAACCCGGGGAAGGTGCCGCTCGAAATCATCGAAGTGCAATCGGGAGCTTATCTGGGTGAAGACGACATCGTGCGTTTCGACGACACCTATGGACGTTGCGGAAAAGACGCGGCTAAGCCGTAATCCGTAGGCCTAAAAGTCTGCGGAATGCTCCACCGGCTGAGAACAATTGTGCCGGTGGGCGTGGCTCGGGGCGTCGCATCGATAACGTCGTGGCGGTCGTACCGCTCAAGTAGTGAAAGACGGAAGTGCGGGGTAAGAAAATGCGTGACTTGCAAGGTTTTTTGGCGAGGATTGTCGACGTGGCGCTCATCATCACGGGCGCGGCCGTGGCGTCGCAAATTCGCTTCGAAGATTGGGAAAAAAGCGGCTTTTATTCCGCATTCGTCATTTTTTCGGCGGCGTTCGCGCTGGTGTTGTTTCCGGTGTTCGGCGTCTACGAGTCGTGGCGCGGCCGCTCGAAGCTCGTGTTGGCGGGACAAGTCTCGCTGGCCTTCTTGGTCGTGCAGGCGTGCGCGATGATGGCGATGTTCTCGGTGCGGCAGATCGATATGGTCTCGCGCCTGTGGTTCGCGTATTGGACCGCGATGGCGGCTGGCCTCTTGATCGCGTACCGGATCATGATCCATGCCGTGCTTGCGCGCTTGCGCAACGCCGGCTTGAACTTGCACCAAGTGGCGATCGTCGGCTGCGGCGCGCATTGCGACGCGATCCTGCGCCGCATCGAACGCGCGCCCGCCACCGGTTTTCGCGCGACAGCGGTCTACAACACGCATCCGGAGCAGCACCTGCCCTCCAATCCGCGTGTCAGCACGTTCGACGACCTCGAAGCGTTCGCAAACTACATCCGCGGCAACGACGTGCACGAACTATGGCTCGCGCTGCCGTTGTCCGAAGAACGCGTCATGTTCAGGCTCGTCGGCGAGTTCCGCAACGACCTCGTCAACATCCGCTTCATGCCCGACGTGCGCAGCATTGCGCTGTTCGAGAACAGCGGCGTCATCGACTTGCTCGGCGTGCCGGCGATCAACCTCATCGCGTCGCCGCTGTCGCCGTCCGCCCTCTTCAAGAAGGATTTGTTCGATCGCGTGTTCGCACTGTGCGCGCTGACCGGCCTGGCGCCGCTGCTCATTGCGATCGCGATCGCCGTGAAGCTCTCGTCGCCCGGTCCGGTGTTCTTCAAGCAGAAGCGAAAGGGCGCCGACGGCCGAGTCTTCACCATCTACAAGTTCCGTTCTATGCGCCTGCACACAGAAGAAAAGGGCGTCGTGAAGCAGGCTACGCGCAACGATCCGCGCATCACGAAGCTCGGCGCGTTCCTGCGCCGGACGAGCCTCGACGAGCTGCCGCAATTCTTCAATGTGCTGCGCGGCGACATGTCGGTGGTGGGGCCGCGGCCTCACGCGATCGAACACGACGATCTCTATCAAAAGGTGGTTGCTGGGTACATCCACCGCTATCGCATCAAACCCGGCATTACCGGCTGGGCGCAAGTCAACGGGTATCGGGGCGAAACCGATCGCATCGAAAAGATGGAGCGGCGTGTCGCGCACGATTTGTACTACCTGGGGAACTGGTCGTTCGGACTCGACATGCGGATCATCGCAGCGACCATTGTCAAGGGATTGGTACACAGCAACGCGTACTGACGCGAAGAGGTGAGCCAAATGAAGAACCTAACAACAGCGGTACGGAGGGACGGACCATGAACCTAATGAGTATGCGGAATATGCGCTATCGCCTGTGGATGTTGATGATGATCACCGCTGTCCTGTCGGCCTGCTCGATTGTGCCGGGGCAGCGCATGATTACGCCGCCGACCGTCGCGCAAAGCGGCGGGGAATACAGCGCCGAGAAGGAGCAGGGTGTGCCGGTGCCGATCACCGACATCAACCTCAACCTGATCCATCAGATGAAAGCGTCTTCGATGCAGCAGGTGTCCACGGAAACGCAGACCCTGTTCGGCAAGGCCGGCCCGTATCAGATCGGCCCCGGCGACGTGCTGCAGATCACCGTCTGGGATCACCCCGAACTCGCTGCCGCGCTTGGGCAGCCGAACCAGTCGACCTCGACGAGCGATGCCGTGCCCGGCTTTCTCGTCGACGAGAAAGGCAACGTGCAGTTCCCGTACGCGGGCACCGTGCACGTGGGCGGGCTGAACGTCGAGCAGATCCAGCGCATCGTCGTCTCGCGCATCAGCAAGGTCTACAAGAGCCCGGAAGTGACGGTGCGCGTGTCGTCGTTCCGCTCGGGAACGGTGTATGTGGACGGCGAAGTGCGTCTGCCCGGCGCGCTCACGATGAACGACATCCCGATGACGCTCACGCAGGCGGTGGGCCGCGCGGGCGGCTATACGGCGAACGCCGACCAGAGCCAGGTGGAACTCGTGCGCGGCGACAAGACGTATCCGCTCAACGTCGCCGAGATGATCCGCACCGGCCACAGCCCGAATGAAATCGTCCTGAAGAACGGCGACCTCGTGCGCGTGAGCTCGCGTGACGAGCACGGCGTCTACCTGATGGGCGAAGTGAACAAGCCGGCCACCATCATGCCGATGCGCAACGGCACGCTGACGCTCGCCGAAGCGCTCTCGCAGGCGGGCAGCCTGAATCCGAACACGGCGGAGGCGCAGCAGCTGTTCGTGATTCGCGACTCGACCGGCGATAACCCGCAGATCTACCACCTGGATGCGACGTCACCGGTTTCGATGGTGCTCGCGAACCAGTTCTATCTGCAGCCGAAGGATGTCGTCTACGTCGACAACGGGGCGCTCGTGAAATTCAACCGCGTGCTGAATCTGTTCCTGCCTGCGATCAACGCGGGGCTGACCGCAGCCATCGTGACGAAATGAGTGTGACGCCGCCCACCTTGCCCTTTGGGCGGCCCCTCGCGACGTGACGAGATTGGAGTAAGTGACTGACATGGCTATGAACTTCGACAACCGCTACACCGACGTGGCGGCCGGCGATGAGCTAAGACTTGCCGATTATCTGGCGGCAATCGCCGCGAGCTGGCGCACGATCCTGTTCATCACGCTCGCCGTGCTGACGCTGGGGCTCGCCTATGCGTTCCTTGCGCCCGCGGTCTATAAGGCCGACGTGATGATCCAGGTCGAGGACTCGAACAACGAGAACAACAATAACAACAACCGTCAGCAGATCGAGCCGCTGGCCGGCATGTTCGCGACGAAGGCGACGACGGCGGCCGAAATCGAGCTGCTGAAGTCGCGGCTCGTCACCGAGGAAACGGTCAAGCGCCTCCATCTCGACATTTCGGCGTCGCCGAAGGCGCTGCCGCTCGTAGGCGGGTTCGTCGGTGACCTCGTGAACGGCCGGTGGGGCTTCACGCTGCCGCCGTTCATGAACCTCGCGGGCTACGCATGGGGCAACGAGACGATCAGCGTGTCGCGCTTCGATACGCCGAGCGACCTGTACGGCAAGAAGTTCACGGTGACGGCGGGGCCGAACGGCGCCTTTACGCTGAACAACTCCGACGGCATCGCAATCGCGAGCGGCAAGGTCGGCCAGGACGTGACCGGCACGACTTCGGCCGGGCCGGTGACCGTGCATGTCGACCAGATCTCGGGCCGTCCGGGCACGCAGTTCGAATTGCAGCGCTTCTCGACGCTCGATACCGTCCAGCGGCTGCAAAAGGCGATGCTCGTGCAAGAGATGACGCTGCAGTCCGGCATCATCAGCGTGAGCCTCGAAGGCAGCGACCCGAAGCTCACCGCCAACATCGTCAACAACGTCGCGCGCCAGTTTATCCAGCAGGACGTCGACCGGCGCTCGGCCGAAGCCGAGCACACGCTCGCGTTCCTCGATCAGCAACTGCCGCAACTGCGCAAGGAGCTCGATAACGCTGAGCAGCGCTACAACACGTTCCGTAACAACCACGGCACGGTCGATCTCTCCGAAGAAAGCCGTCTGCTGCTGCAGCAGATCGTCGCGAACAAGACCAAGCTCGCCGACCTCCAGCAGCAACGCGCGGAGCTCTCGCAACGCTTTACGGCGAACCACCCGGCGGTTGCGGCGCTCGATGCGCAGATCGCCGAGCTGCAGGGCCAGCAAGGCGATATGACAAAGAACGTCGCGACGCTGCCCGATACCGAGCAAACCGCGCTGCGTCTGTTGCGCGACGTGCGTGTCGATACCGAGCTCTATACGAATCTGCTCAACAGCGCGCAGCAGTTGCGCATCGTGAAGGCGGGGCAGGTCGGCAACGTGCGCGTCGTCGACTTCGCCGAAACCCCCGATCAGCCGGTGTGGCCGAAGCGTTTCCTCGTCGTGATCTTCAGCCTCGGCGGCGGCCTCTTCGTCGGCGTCGTGGTGGCGTTTATCCGCAAGTCGCTCTATGGCGGCGTCGAGCGTCCGGACGAGATCGAGAACGCGCTCGGCGTGCCGGTATTCGCGGTTGTGCCGCGCTCCGGCCAGCAGTTGCGTCTGCAACAGAACGTGATGATGCGCCGCCAGGGCCTGCACGTGCTCGCCGCGCAAGCGCCGCAGGACGTCGCGGTGGAAGGCGTGCGCAGCCTGCGCACCTCGCTGCAGCTCTCGCTCGATCATGCGCGCAACAACATCGTGATGGTGACGGGCTCGCGCCCCGACGCCGGCAAGTCGTTCCTGTCGGTCAATCTCGCGGCGCTCGTCGCATCGGCGGGCAAGCGGGTGCTCGTGATCGACGGCGACATGCGGCGCGGCGAAGTGCACTCGCACTTCGGCGTGCGCCATCAGCCGGGCCTCTCCGACGTGCTGCGCGGTGGCGATGCCGGGCCGGTGATCCAGCACGACGTGCTGCCGGGTCTCGACGTGCTCGCCAAGGGCTCGCTGCCGACGCATCCGTCCGAACTCCTGATGAGCGACCGCTTCCGCGAAATGCTCGACGACCTCAAGAGCAAGTACGACCTCGTGATCATCGATACGCCGCCGGTGCTCGCGGTCACGGACTCGACCGTGATCGGCAAGCACGCGGGCACGACGCTGCTCGTCGTGCGCTACGGGCGTCATCCGATCGGCGAGATCAGCGAGACGGTGAAGCGCCTGCAAACGGGCGGCGTGAACCTGAAGGGCGTGCTGCTCACCGACGTGCCGCAAGCGACGCCGCTGATCGGCGGCGCCTATCGTGGCGGCTACTACGGATACGACAGCATCGCCGAGCAATGAACGCAATGAACGCAGTGGAAGTTAAGACGTAATCGACAACGCCGTGGCAGCGGGTGGCGCAACTCGCTGCCGGACGATCGACACAACTGGGGGAATGGAAGATGAATCGAAAGGTCGCTTTGATCACCGGCATCACCGGGCAGGACGGCTCGTATCTCGCCGAATTGCTGCTCGATAAAGGCTACGAAGTACACGGCATCAAACGCCGCACCTCGCTGTTCAACACCGACCGGATCGATCACCTGTATCACGATCCGCACGAGCCGGACCAACGGCTCTTTTTGCATCATGGCGACCTGACCGACTCGACGAGCATGCTGCGCATCATTCAGCGCGTCGAGCCCGACGAGATCTACAACCTCGCCGCGCAAAGCCATGTGGCGGTGTCGTTCGAGGAGCCCGAGTACACGGCGAATGCCGACGGTCTCGGCGCGCTGCGCATCCTCGAGGCGATCCGCATTCTCGGCATGGAGAAGAAGACGCGCTTCTATCAGGCGTCGACCTCGGAGCTCTATGGTCTCGTGCAGGAAGTGCCGCAGCGCGAGACGACGCCGTTCTATCCGCGCAGCCCGTATGCGGTCGCGAAGCTCTTCGCGTATTGGACGACCGTCAACTATCGCGAAGCCTACGGCATCTACGCGTGCAACGGCATCTTGTTCAATCACGAATCGCCCGTGCGCGGGGAGACCTTCGTCACGCGCAAGATCACGCGCGCGATCGCCCGCATGGCGGTGGGCCTGCAGGACGAGCTGTACCTCGGCAATCTGTCCGCGCTGCGCGACTGGGGCCATGCGCGCGATTACGTCGAGATGCAGTGGCTCATGCTCCAGCAGCAGACGCCCGAAGACTACGTGATCGCCACGGGCGTGCAGTACAGCGTGCGCGAATTCGTGCAATACGCGGCGGCCGAATTGGGCGTGACGATCCGCTTCGAAGGCAGCGGTGTCGATGAGGTCGGCGTCGTCGAAAAGGTGGAAAGCCGCGAGACGCGCCTGATGCCGGGGCAGGTGATCGTGCGTGTCGATCCGCGCTACTTCCGGCCGACCGAAGTCGAGACGCTGCTCGGCGACCCGTCGAAAGCGCACGCGAAGCTCGGATGGCAGCCGCGCACGCCGTTCATCTCGCTCGTCAAGGAGATGGTGCGCTCCGATTATCAGATCGCGCGGCGCGATGCGCTCGTGACCCTCGCCGGCTTCACGGCGCTCGAACATCACGAGTGAGCGCCATGGACAAGAACGCACGCATCTATGTGGCGGGCCATCGCGGCATGGTCGGCTCCGCGCTCGTGCGCGAGCTTCTCGCGCACGGCTACGGCAACCTCGTGACGCGCACGCACGCGGAACTCGATCTTACGAATCAGTCCGCCGTGGAGCGCTTTTTCGACGAAGCGAAAGTCGACGTGGTGCTGCTGGCAGCGGCGCGCGTCGGCGGCATCTTCGCGAATGCATCGCAGCCGGCTTCGTTCATCTACGAGAACCTCGCGATCGAGACCAACGTGATCCACGCGGCGTATCAAGCAGGCGTGCAGCGGCTCGTGTTCTTCGGTTCGTCGTGCATCTATCCGAAGGCGTGCCCGCAGCCGATTCGCGAGGAGTACCTGCTGACCTCCGCCCTCGAGCCGACCAACGACGCTTATGCGATCGCGAAGATCGCGGGCTTGAAGCTCTGCGAGTCGTACAACCGGCAGTACGGGACGAAGTACGTCGCGGTGATGCCGACCAACCTCTACGGCCCGAACGACAACTACGACTTGAAGAGCAGCCACGTGCTGCCCGCGCTGATCCGCAAAGCCCACGAGGCGAAGCTGAACGGCGACGAAACGCTGACGGTATGGGGCACCGGCACGCCGCGCCGCGAGTTCCTGCACGTGGACGATCTGGCGGCCGCGACGCGCTTCATCCTCGAGCGCGACGTGACGGAAGGGCTCTACAACGTCGGCGTGGGCGTGGATCTCTCGATCCGCGAGCTCGCCGAATGCATTGCCGGCATCGTCGGCTATCGCGGCCAACTCGTTTTCGATACGTCGAAGCCGGACGGCACGCCGCAAAAGCTGCTCGACGTGTCGCGGCTGACAGAGATGGGATGGTGCGCTCAGATCGGACTCGAGGACGGAATCCGGCAAACGTATCAGGACTTCGTGGCGGGCTACGGCGCGCAAGCGGTTCGGGTGCCTGCGCATGCTTGAGATTCCATCGACACTTAGGGGACAAACGGACATGACAGCTTCGGTCACGATTTTTCATAACGTCGTGTGGTCGCGGCACAAGGGGGTCGTGTTTTCGGCGTTGCACAACATCTCCGCCGCGGGTGCGATCAAGTACTCGGTGGTACAGATCGCCGATACCGAGGTCTACCGGATCGGCTTCTCCGACGTCGACTATTCGTACCATCGCTATCCGATGCAAAAGCTCTTCGACGGCTGCTACGAAGACGTGCCCACCTGGAAGATGATCACGCGCCTCACATGGGAAGTGCTCAGGGCGAAGTCCGATCTGATCGTGCTTCCGGGCTACCACCGTCCGGAGTATTGGGCGATGCTCGCCGCCTGCATCGTGACCGGCAAGCGCCGCGCGGTGTTCTGCGATTCGACCGGGCGCGACCGGCCGCGCAAGCTCGTCACGTCGATTCCGAAACGCGTGTTCTTTTCGCTGTGCGACGGCTACTTCGGCTTCGGCGAGCGCAGCCGGGACTACCTGATGTCGCTCGGCGCGAAGAAGGAAAAGATCTTCATTCCGTGCCAGGCCGCCGCGATGCCGCGTTCGTTCTCGCCGGAGCGCGTGCTCGAAGAACGCACGCACTATCGCGCCGACCATAAGCCGGTGTTTCTTTTTGTCGGCCGTCTGTCGGAGGAGAAAGGCATCGGCACGCTGCTCGAAGCCTTCGTGGGGATTCGCGCCAGGATGCCCGATGCGACACTGCGCATCGTCGGCACCGGGCCGATGCACGACGCCTTGCTCGCGCGGGTGAGCGAACTCGGGCTCGACGATGCCGTGCATTTCGTGGGCAGCCTGCAGGACGAGCCGCTATCGCGCGAATACTACGGCGCGACCTGCATGGTGCTGCCGAGCCTCAGCGAGCCGTGGGGTCTCGTCGTCAACGAGGCGCTGAGCCACGGCTGCCCCGCGGTGGTCAGCGAGAGCTGCGGCTGCGTGCCCGAGCTGATCGTCGATGGCGAGAGCGGCTATGCGTTCACGGCGGGCGACGTCGCCGCGCTGCAGCGCACGCTCTTGAAGGCCACGGAAGCCTTCGCGGATACCGTCGGCACAGCCAAGCGCTGCATGTCGATCATCCAGCGCTTCGACCCGCCTTCAGCGGCGGCCAGCATCGCGCGCGGGTGCGCCGTGATGCTGGTGGATTGAAGCGAGCGCAGGCCTGTTGTCAGCGTGAACAGGCCCCAGGCCGGATACGACAATGAAGATCTTGATTTACGGGCTCAACTACGCGCCTGAATTGACGGGCATCGGCAAGTACACGGCCGAGATGGCCGAGACGCTGGTGCGGTTCGGCCACGACGTGCGCGTGGTCTGCGCGCCGCCGTATTACCCGGAGTGGCAAGTCGCGCAAGGCTATTCGGCGTGGCGCTATCGCTGCGAAGTCGTGCGCGGCGTGCAGCTCTGGCGCGCGCCGCTCTGGGTTCCGCACAAGCCGGGCGGCGTCGCGCGCATGCTGCATCTGGCAACGTTCGCGCTCGCCTCGCTGCCGCTCGTGCTGCGCCAGGCATTCTGGCGTCCCGACGTGGTGATGGCGATCGCGCCGACGCTGATGTGCGCGCCGGCCGCCGCGCTCCTCGCACGCCTGACGGGCGCGAAGAGCTGGCTGCACGTGCAGGACTTCGAAGTGGATGCGGCCTTCAATCTCGGCTTGCTCAAACGGGCGAGCGCAGCACGCATCGCGCATGCGCTCGAGCGCGCGCTGCTGCACCGTTTCGATGTGGTGTCGTCGATCTCGGACAAGATGGTCGAGCGCGCGCGGCGCCTCGGCGTCGACGCCGCCAAGGTGTTCTCGCTTCCGAACTGGGTGGACACCAGCGTGATCTATCCGCTGGGCCGCGCGAGCGACTACCGGCGCGAGCTCGACATTCCCGCCGGCGACAAGGTCGTGCTGTACTCCGGCAACATGGGCTCGAAGCAGGGCATCGAACTGCTGGCGCAGGCCGCGGCGCGTCTTGTCGAGCGGGCCGATATCCGATTCGTGTTCTGCGGCAACGGCGCGACGAAGGCCGATCTGATGCGGCGCTGCGAAGGTCTGCCGAATTGCCGCTTCATGCCGTTGCAGCCGGCCGAGCGTCTGAACGAACTGCTCAATCTCGCCGATATCCACGTTTTGCCGCAACGCGGCGACGCCGCCGACCTCGTGATGCCGTCGAAGCTGACCGGCATGCTGGCGAGCGGCGGGGCGATCATCGCGATGGCGCGGCCGGAAACCGAGCTCTACGCCGTCGTGGCGGAGCGTGGTGTAGTCGTGGAGCCGGAGAACGTCGAGGCTCTTGTGGGGGCGATTACGGGCCTGGCGGACGATCCGCTGCGGCGCGCCATGCTCGGCGAGGCGGCGCGCCGCTTTGCCGAAGAGTCGCTCGCGCCCGCGGCTGTGCTCGGGCGGTTCGATGTGCGGCTCGGGCAGTTGTTGCGCAACGCTGGCGCGAAAGGTCACGCCGTGCGTCCCGGGGCGTAGTGGAGGTTGCCGTAGTGGAGAGTGCGATAGCCCGCGCTCACCACGGCGTGCGGTAGATCGGCTGTTGCTTGTCGGGATTGAGGGGATCGGCCGAGCCGCGATAGACCGACTTGGCGGCGTTGGCCGGCGTGCGCGTTACGGCCTGAGCGTCCTTCGGGGCGGCCTTGCCGGGCAGCGGGTCGGCCGCGCCTTGCTTGCCCTTGTTGGCGAGGCCGTTCATCGGCACGCTCTCGGCGTTCATCAAGTCGGTTTGCTGCGCGCCGTTGGAGCCGTTTTCGAATTGGGAGGTGTAGGGGTCGCCGTAAGGCGCAGGCGCGCCGAGCAAATCGTCTTCGCGCGCCGCGCCGCGCATGCGCGCGGCATCGGCGTCCATCGCGGCGCCGTGGCCCTGTTCGGTCGGGCCGAGCACGGCATCGTCGTCCGGACGTGTCGCGGCGGCGTTGCCGTTGCGCGTATTGGCGTTCGGTGCTGCGTTCTGTTGCGCGAGTGCAGGCTTGCAGACCGCCAGCAGGAGCGGCGTTAAGGTGAGTAGCAGCGCGACACGCGTGCGGCGGAAATCAGTCGTCATTGTGTTGCCTCTCAATGCACTTAGGCATGCTCCCGCAATCGAGCCGCCCATAGCCGCCAAAAGTCTTGCTCATGCGGCCATTGACGGAGATCCCGCGGTCGTTGTGAGAGATGCCGAACCATAATCGACGCGTAGTCCACATACATTCAGCTCTGCCATTGCGAAGACAGCAGCCTGTCTTCTTGAGCGAGCCAGAAACGTTCCTGGGGGTTTTGTAGACATGGAGCAAACCATCGAACACGGCGAGGCCGGTGTGGAGCAGGAGAGCTCGAAGCACGCCGGTGCTCGCGGCCAGGCCGGGAAGGTCATCGATCTGAGCCAGGCGGGCAAGGGCAACTATGTTGCGAAGCGCGGTTTTCTGACCGAGGCCGTCTGGTATGTCGTAGAAGCCTGCATCATCAACAACAAGCTCGTGCCGAGTTCCGCGCTGCGCATCGCGCTGCTGCGGCTATTCGGCGCGAAGATCGGCGTCGGCTGCCGTTTCCCGCATTCGCTGCGGGTGAAGGCGCCGTGGAATCTCGAAGTCGGCGATCACAGCTGGTTCGGCGTCGACGTCTGGATCTACAACCAGACGACGATCCGGATCGGCTCCAACGTCTGCATTTCACAAGGCACGTTTCTCACGACGGGCTCGCACGACATGACGAAGACGATGGATCTGCTCGTCGAGCCGATCGTGATCGAAGACGGGGTCTGGATCACCTCGAAGTGCGTCGTGCAGATGGGCGTGACGATCGGGCGCTCGGCCGTGGTCACGCCGCAGTCCGTCGTGCATCGGTCGTTGGCGCCGGAGGGGGTCTATGGGGGAAATCCGTGCCGGTTCATTCGCAAGCGGTTCGATTATTGAACGGATTGGCGTGTCGCAACGGGGCCGATCCGTCGACACGCCGCAACAGTCTCGCGCGAATCGCGTCCACTAAGAAATCCTCAAGAAACTCATCCCGCGGTGGGTGAAACGCCTTGCGCAGCCGCACCGGATCTGTGCCCCGCGTCTCGCTTGAATTGCCGCGCCCTTGCCTCGTTTACACCGGATGTGCGCTGTCGCACGGGAACCCTCCTTGCTTGGCTGTCGGCGCAGGGATGTTGGCGGGTGACGATGACAGCGGCGTTCGAAGATTGCATACAGGCGTTTGCAGCGAGCACGGAAACAACGCCGCAAGAAGATGGGAGCATGGGGATATGTTCATTGATACACGAGGTGTCGAGGAAGGCGTAGAAGTCGAAGCCACGATCTGCATCATCGGAGCAGGCGTGGCGGGCATTACGCTCGCGCTGGAAATGCATCGCCTCGGCATCGACACGTGCTTGCTCGAAAGCGGCGGCTACAAGGCGGACGACGAAACCCGCGACCTCTACCGCGGCGAGAACATCGGCTTGCCGTACTCGTTCGCCGACGGCAGCCGCAGCCGTTTCCTGGGCGGCAGCAGCAATTGCTGGGGAGGCTGGTGCCGGCCCCTCGACCCATGGGACTTCGACAAGCGCGACTGGGTCGCGCATAGCGGCTGGCCATTCGGTCTCGACGAACTCGCGCCGTACTATGCGAGTACCCACGGCTTCCTGAAGCTCGGCCCCAATAATTTCGATCCGGCCTATTGGGAAGGCGCAATCGGCCGCGCCGACGTGCGGCGCGTGCCGCTCGTCACCGGCGAGGTGCGCGATACCGTCTCTCAGTTCAGCCCTCCGGCGCGTTTCGGCAAGCTCTATCGGCAGGACCTGGATCGTTCGACTCACGTGCGCGTGTTCCTGAACGCGAACGCGGTGCACATCGATACCGACAGCGAAGCGAAGACGGTGAAGCGCATCCGGGTCGCGACGCTGTCGGGCCGCCATATGACGGTGGCGGCGAAGCACTTCGTGCTCGCGACAGGCGGCATCGAGAATGCACGGCTTCTGCTTGCGTCGAACGAGGTGCAGGCGGCGGGGCTCGGCAACGGCAACGACGTCGTCGGCCGTTTCTTCATGGATCATCCGCGGCTCACGTCGGGCAGCGTGCGCTTTACCAAAGCGTGGGCGCGCAACAAGCTCTACGACATCAAGTATCACTATCAAAACGCGGCCGTGTCCGCCAACGGCACGTTCATCTCGTCGCAGTTCGCGCTGACGCACGAGGTGCTCGAGCGCGAGGGGCTGCTCAACTCGCGCATGTGGTTCTACTCGCTCTTCTACGGCGAAGGCAGCGCCGGCGCCGAAGCGCTGATCCGCTGCAAGCAGGCGCTCCTGCGCAAGGATCAGCCGGGCTGGAGGCTGCGCGACGATCTCGCGACGATGGCCGCGCACCCGATCGATACGGTCGGCTTCGGCGTGACGCGCCTGTTGCAGCCGCGCCCGCTCATCACCGATGTGAAGATGCAAGCGATCGTCGAAGCGGCGCCGAACCGCGACAGCCGCGTGACGCTGTCGGCGCTGCGCGACCGTCTCGGCATGCCGCGCGTGAAAGTCGAGTGGCGGCTCGATGAATTGGTGAAGCGCACGTTCGATCGCACGTTCGCGCTCGTTGCCGAAGCGCTGCGCGCGGGCGGCGTCGCCGAGGTGACGCTCGATGCGCCGCTGCAAGGCCGCGCCTGGCCTGACGCGCTCGAAGGCACGTGGCATCACATGGGGACCACGCGGATGCACGATTCGCCGAAGGAGGGCGTCGTCGACCGCAATTGCAAGGTGCACGGCATGAGCAACCTGCATATCGCGGGCAGTTCCGTGTTTCCGACGGTCGGCGCGAACTTTCCGACGATCACCATCACGGCGCTCGCCTTGCGTCTCGCCGCGCATCTCGCGGAGGCGCTGGGTAACCCGGAGGCGGTGATCGCATCGACCGATACGCTCGGCGGCGAGCGGCGCGGGATGGAATCGAAGACGATGGAGGCGTTGCCGTTTGCGGCTTCTTCGCTTGCGCATGTGGGGGCTGGTGGGCGTGCTGCTAAGGATTGAGGTTTTTGTCTCGTGCAACTTTGAATTCGTGGCGGGTGCTGGGGTTGTGTCGTTTTGCTTGGGTTTGTGGTGCAACTTTGAATTCGCGGCGGTTCGTATAGTCCGTCCCTCCCCGGGACCGGGGTCACTTTTGTCCTTGCCAAAAGTAACCAAAAGCGCGTCCTGGGCGGACGGCCTAGCCCGGAGGCACTCAACCCTGTTAGTACCGGTGTCCCGAAGGCAACCGTGGGAAACCGTTATCGCTCGCGGTAAGTCCCGTTTACACGCGGCACGGAATTTCGTCCGTTCGCGTCAAATCGACGCTATCGATTTGGCCGCGCTCCAATCCTTTCTTCGCCTTCTTGCCACACGGCCATACCGCCTCCCTCTGTCTAACGGATAGGTTGTTCGGATGACTGATTACCCATACAGTGGTCCGGTGACTTTCACCCAACTCAACCGCTCAAAGCGCCCCAGAGGCAGATTTTGGCCCGACGACGTGTGTTGCTCGACGGACCCATTTCGACTCGAAGGAGCCGGTCAAACTGTATTTTCGATCGGCGGCTGTAGAGCAAATATGAGCCATTCAATCCCTGGGCGCGCGCGAGCCCCCGGGGGCCTGGTCCGCGCAACTCGAGCAGCATCCTGTTCACGGCGACGGGCGATCGAGTTCAGCGACTGCAGCCGGAGTAATGCGCAACCACTTGCCCTGGCGCCCATCACAGAGCGTCGTCCTTCAGATCTGGTTGAACCCGACGCGGGATAGCAGTTCAGAGAATCTGGGATCGAAGCGAGCGCTGTCGAAGGTAGGTTCTGTCCTGAGCTCAATGAAGTCAGGACTGTGCTCATCGTAGGCTTTTTCCAGCCAGCCGAAGGTCTGCTCTTTGTCCCCGAACGAACCAAACACTTTCGCCATGTTGTAGGGGTGGACGTAATGCTTTTCAGATTCCGTCTCCAGCGCATCCACGATCTGCTGCATGGCCGCTCTCATGTCGGCGGCAGCGTAGGTCTGGGCCAGCCCCGTCAGCGCCTCTGTGCTCCTTCCGGAAAGCGTTACAGCCTTCTGCATCTCCTCGATTGCGTCATCGAACAACTTCTGTTGCTGGTAAACCAATCCCAGCCTGAAGTGAAGCAGAAAGTGGTTTGGATCGATTTCCAGGGCTTTACGGAGTTCTTCCCGCGCCTGGTCGTATCGCCGAGCAAGGTACAAGATGATGGCAACAGATGAATTCAGCACTGAATTCAACGGATCCATCTGTTGGGACTGCCTGACCCTGGCAATGGCTTCTTCGGCTCTGCCTGCCATCATGAGATATTCCGCGTACCAATAATAGGCGATCGCGTGTCCTGGATTCAGTTCAATGGCGCGCAGGAAATCCTGTTCCAGATCGACCCAATCCCAATCGTGCAAACGCACATGGGCCAGTGACGCATAAGCCTCGCCCAAATCAGGTTCAATCTGCAGCGCTTTCCTGGCTGCCATTTTCGCTTTATGAAACGTTTCGCGCGCAGGGCTCACGCCGCGACACGCTAGCATCGTGTAAGCATCGGCCACTCCATCATAAGCGGCCGCAAAGTTCGGCTGGTGTCCAATAGCGAGCTGAAAATACTCAATGCTCTTTCGCATTCCTTCTTCGGTGCGCGTGGACCAGAAGTGACGCCCCTTGAGATACGCTTCGTGCGCCCGCGCATCAATGGCAGGAGTACGGTCTAAACGCCCTTGCTCGCGCGGCGTGAGCTTGATCTCGATTTCGCGGGCAATTGCCTTGGCCACCTCGATCTGGAGTGCCAGGATGTCATGTCGGTTCCCCTCGTAGGTCTCGGCCCAAAGGTGCGTTTCGTCACTTACCCGGATGAGCTGCGCCGCAACCCGTAACCGATCTCCGGCACGCCGGACGCTTCCCTCGAGGACGTGGGAAACCCCGAGGTCTTGGCCGATCTGATGAATGTTCTTGGTCGTGGATTTGTAGCGCATCGCCGAAGTCCGGGCGATTACACCCAGGCGCTCCGGGCTAAGCCGGGCAAGTTGGGTGATCATATCCTCAGTCAAGCCCTCACTGAAGTAATCATATTTGTCGCCGCCACCGAGACTTTCGAACGGAAGCACGACCAGTATCACTCGCCCCTCCGAAAGCGATGGATTATTTTGGACCACTAATGCTTCCGGCTCACTCGGCTCGCTTTCCACCAGCGCCCCGCCGTTAGGTTGCAAACGCCCCGCTCCATCCTCAGTGAGCGGCGGCCTTCCTGGGACAGCGGTTACCGGTCGGTGCCGGTTCCGATACAGCGCATCAGCCACAATGATTGCGATCCCGACAAAGACAATCACCGGCCGGGCATCGAGCGCCAAGCGCGACAAATGCTCCACCCTCTCTGGCGTTGCAATATAGCGGATGAGTCGAGCGATGAATTCCTGCGGCGCGAAGCCGGTGATTGCCAAGAGGACGCCCGCAATGAACCATTCGCTAACCCGCGCTCGCAACATCGCCCACATGTACCTCGGTGCTCGCTGTGGGGTTCGTCCGTCTTTTTCATCTTCCATGGCGTCCCCGCATAGAGTCGTGTCGACCAGGCGTTACGGTCCCTGACGCGGCACAGGAAGTTGGGAGGTGGGCTAAGGCGTACACGCCGTCGCAATCTTCGCTCGGCATTCTCTAGCCTACACAAACAGCGCCCATTGTTTCTGTGGCGAGAGGTAGCGCTGCGCTGCGGTCCGCCAATTACCTTCACGTGACTCGAACGATTCGTGCGCGCGGGAGGATCAAGAAGATTGCAATTCGTACCACGCCAACATAGCTACATTAATAACTATCTGCTTTTCTTAGACGAAAATCTATGCACCACCGCGCAGACCGCCCAGCCCCTCCAGTGGATTCGCCCCCTCCGGAGGGGGCACCTCGCTGACGGCATGCCGCAACGGTTGCGAACGAAACGCAAGCATTCCCTCCGGTCAGCAGAATGCGGTGCAGCCTTGAGCCGTTACCAGTGCCAGACCTGATCGACGCGGTCGAACAGGGCGGGGATCTCGGCACGCGCGAGCAGCGTCAGGCCGCCGATGACATCTTCCTGTGCCAGTCCACAGTCGCGCATGTCCTCGGTGACCGCATACACGGCAACGCCGACGCCGATCATTTTTTCCAGATCCTTATCGAGCGCCGGCGGATGGACCTGCCGGCGCGCGCCGAAGGCGAGGCCGGTGGCATCCTGCCCGCGCGCTGCATAGTTCACGGCGCTTCCGCACAGCAGCAGGCTGATGTCCGCGCCGGCGTTTTTCAGCACATGGTTCAGCCACAGGATGGTGTCATCCTGTTCTTCCAGCGTAGCCCGGTACGCTGTCTCAACAATGCTCAGGATTTTCATGGCGCGGCTCCTATTTCGTCGGGATTACCAGCACGGCGTTGCTCTGGATCGCGGAGTCGAGAAAATCTTTCGGGCTGCCGCGGCGGGGACCCTCAATCCAGTCGCCTGCGCCGCGTTCGTCCACACACAGGCCGCAGTTGATCCAATCGAGCTTGACACCCTGCTGGGCAGCGAGTTGAAACAAGGCTGCCACCCAGTCCCTGGTGGTCGGGTGATCCTCCTCCTCCACGGATGTGCCCTTGACTGGATTGGCATGTGGGGCTTGCGCCTTCATGGTCAGATTGACTGCACCTTCGTAGGCGAACACCGTCACGTCATGCCCCCGTCGCAGTGCCGCATCCACAATGCGCAGCGCCGTCGTGCTCGCTGCCTTCTCATACGGGGGATCCATCAGTGCCAGGGTCAATTTCATACCGGTAGCCATCACGTTCTCCTTGATTCAATGCCAAATGGCCTTGGTCCCAGGCACAAAGAGAAGATCCACGAGTTGTCCGATGTCCGCCTTCTGGACACCTTCCGACAGCCGTTCGATCGCCCGTTCGCGCAGGGAGAATTCATCGGCAAGGACGGTGATGCCGCTGCGCGTCAGATCCGCATATCGCTCGCTGAATTTTGCCCCCGGGCGAGTGGAAAGCACGCCGTTCTGAACCAGGAACAGCGTGACCGTGTTGCCCCTCTGGCGTACGCCCCTGAGCAGTTCCTCGACGTGCTGGGTATCCCCGGCACCATATGGATCGCGCGATTCTACGAACAGGTAATTTGCCATGTCAGCCTCCTGCCAGCCTTCAGCCCGAAGAAGCGGTTCCCACCGATTTGTCGCCCCTGTGTCGCGCCCGTTGCAACGTGCACTCGACTCGCCGTGCGGCGCGTGGGCCGCGCACAGCTCATGAACTGGGTATAGCAGAACGGACAGATAGTCCAAGTGACTCTACGTGTCAAAGCTCGGGAAGGCTTATGCGTGTGGTCACGCCGTTGTTGAAGCACGGCACGAGCAGGCAGCTTCTCCGGAGTGTTACGGCAGGGAGCGAATTGAACGGCCCGGCGGCGTCGGGAAATTCGCCGCTCGAGTTCTATGACAGTGCCGTGAATTTATCGTGACTCAGTCAAAGTAGCTTGCTTAAAGCACGTTCTGATCTATGAATCGAATCGAACGGCTCGCCGTCGACCCTATCGCGTCATTCGAACGGGTGGCAATTCGAAGCTTTTTTAAAGTACAGCGGGAATATTTGAAGGACAGCGGTCGTTTAGCCTCTGGCGCCAACTCGCGGAGCAAGTTCTCGCCGGTCAGACTAAGGAGGGAAGTCATGTCTCAGGTCTCTTGGGCTCTCAAAGCGGCGGCCGTGATCGTCCTCGCCGCCGGTTTCGCAATCGGGCATGCCGCTGACGATGATGCTTACGTCGTCACACCACTTGTGTCCAACGTGGCAGGCGCTGCCCCGAAGCAAGACACGGTGCTACAGAACGCTTGGGGTATTGCCTTCAGTCCGGCAGCAAGTCCATTCTGGATCAACGACAATGCCACCGGCTGCGCCACGCTGTATGACGGCGAGGGGACAAAAGTGCCGCTGCAGGTTTCCATCCCGCTGCCAGGCAATGTCATACCGGCCACCGCGTGTCATCCCGTCTTTCCCAACACGAATCCCACGCCTGCGGCGCCGACCGGAATGGTGTGGAATCCCTCACCGGCGTTTCTCGTGCCAGGTACCACGATCCCGGCCGTATTCATCTTCGCGACCGAGGACGGCACGATTTCCGATTGGGCCGGTGGCTTGAATCCGGCGACCAACGCCGTGATCGCGGTCGATAACTCGTCCAATCCCTCCGCCGCCAACGGGGCCGTATATAAGGGTCTCGTCTTCGGTGTGAACGCGAACGGAGTATTCCTGTTTGCAACGAACTTTCGCGCGGGTCGGATCGATGTATTCGGGCCGAGCGGCGGTGCGAGCGGCTTGTTCACGCCCGCAACGACGGACGGCGGCTTCACCGATCCGCACATCCCAGCTGGCTACGCGCCGTTTGGTATCGCGAACATCGATGGTGACCTTTTCGTCACCTATGCGCTGCAGAACGCTCAGAAGCACGACGACGTTGCTGGCAACGGTCATGGATTCGTCGATGTATTCGATACAGACGGCCACCTGCTGCGCCGCTTCGCCAGCCGAGGGGCGCTCAACTCGCCTTGGGGAATGACGCGGGCATCGTTTGCGTTCGGCCGCTTCAGCGGCAAGATCCTGATTGGCAACTTCGGCAATGGTCGAATCAATGTCTTCAACGATGACGGCACGTTCGTTGATCAGCTGGAGGATCCGTACGGCAATCCACTGGCTATCGACGGCTTGTGGACCCTGACACGAGGTGGCGGCCGCAACTCGAGCTCGGATACGCTGTACTTCTCGGCAGGTCCTAACCAAGAGACCAATGGACTATTCGGTACCATAGCTCCGACGAGCGTCTCGAATGCAAAAGAGCACAGGCAATAGCCGACAGTCGCGCGCGGTTCCGTGTGCAGCTTCCTGGCGGTGACCTCGTCACCGCCAGGCAGTGGCAAGCGTGCAGCGCGATTGGGCTGAAGGTGCCCCTCACGAACATCGCGCACAAGATGAGCGTAGACCTCCCCCACATTGATCGTTGTACCTACCGGAGACCGCGGCCTCGTCCGGGAGTTGCACGTTCAGCACAACGGAAGCCTCCTGATGACTCAATGCATCGTCTGCATTGCTCGACGTGAGGGGAAAAACAAGGCCGTCCCCTTTGAATGCGCCTGCGTAATGCACCCACGCTTCGTACTTAAATATTCTTGAATAGAGCTACCGGCTTGTTCAGCGCGGCCGTAGGCGATAGACGACTGGGGGCAGCGATATTGCGATAAGTTTTCTATCATGAGCCAGTGAGCTATGAAAACGTTGCTACCCACGCGGCCGACAAATCGGACCATCGGACGGGCGGTCGGACGCGGTGTTGGCATGCTTTTCAGTCAGGCCTCAATGTTGGCGCGAGACGATGCGGATGATCGTAGTGCCCGCCGCGAGTCTGCTTGCGGTTCGCAAAGCTCAAGCGACGCCGTCCGGTACCGCCCGTTTGCAGAGGTCTGGCATAAGGACTTTTGACTCCGGCGTGCCCAGGCGCATGCGGCTTTCGCAGCAGCTTGGCCGGTCGGGTTCGCCTGACAAGCGTACGCAGCTCCTCATTGAACAGGAGCTTCGCACGAAATACCGTGGGTGCCTGCGAAGGTGCACGTGGCCCGCCCGCCATGCCTGGCAAGGAAGTCGAGATGTCTCACGAACTCTACATCCAGGTACTTAGCGCGATGTTCCTGTTCTGGAATGGGGCGCGCATCCTGACGTACCTTCCGACCATTGGCAAACTCCTCGCGAGGGATGCAGACGTGCGCAGTCACAGTCTGCTCAGCTGGGGAAGCTGGGCTATCAGCAATGGCACGTTCGCACTCATGCTCCTCGAAATGAGCCGGGGAATTCCAAATGGGATGTTCTGGATGAATCTGGCCAACACGCTGATGTGCGTGATCGTTTCGGTCATCATTCTCTTCAGGAGGTTCCCTGGGCTGCACACAAGTGTGAGCAAAGTCTATCGAAAGATCACGCGAAAGCAGTCGAGGGCTGGCGCCGTGTCCGGACAGCCGGGGTTGCTGCATCGGGGTGCAGGGAGCCTGGCCGTGGGCGCCAATCTTGCAGTTGATCCAGTACCGGCCGCATCGCCTACGCGGTTTGGACGCCCCGAGCTTTGGGTTGCGTGGGCCAGCGCATTGGCCTTCGGGGTCGTGGGTGCCGTCACGTATGATGTCTGGCCCAACCATCATGACCAGAGCACCTCCGTCGAATCGAAGGCGAGCACACAGCAAGTGCTCGAGATAACCGGACCGGCATCGCCGAAGCAACAAGTGTCTTCGTCCGGGCCGGTCACGCCCTCAACCGCACCTTCTGCTCGCGCAACCGCACTCGCCCGTACCGCACTCGCCCCGCCTACGCCGTCCACTTCGTTCGAACGCCGCGCAGCACCTTCCCGGGGTTCTGCTACCCCGCGGCCAGCTACAAAGCAGCCTCGCAAAGCGGGCAACGGCGCGCCCCAGAATCGCAGGAATTGGGCGTCGCACTTTATGGCTAGCGTGCGGCAGGCGTTCGGGATCACCCGATCGACGCCACCAAAGCAACAGATGTCTTCGCCCGGTCGTGTTGCGCCATCATCGTCGGCTTCTTCTCGCGGAACTGCGGTTTCCCGTGCTGAGATCGCCCGGCACGCACCTTCCGCTCCGTTCGATCACGGCGTTGTGCCGTCCCGGGGTTTCGCTGCACCGCAGTTTGCTACGGGGCGGCCTGGTCGTGCGGGCGATTTCGCCACGCAGGATCGCCTCCGTCCTGCGCGACCCGTTCCCGTGTATGAAGCGCCGCCAACCGTCGTCTTTGAAGCGGCTCCCGTCGTCGTATACGAGGGACCCCCAGTCGTGTATCAGGAGCCTCCCGTCATGTACGCGCAAGCGCCCGATGCCTATGGCCACGGATATGAGGGCGAGTACAGGGACCGCCGGCAATGGCACGACAATGGCTGGCACAAGGGCTGGAAACATCGTCAGTATGAGGAGGACGACGATTAATGCCTGCCGCCCGGCAAACTGCCCGCGCAAACGCTAGCTGGCACATTGACCTCCAGGAGTTTTTGCTATGTGGCGATAGGGCAACGAGTCGACGGGCGCTCCAGCTGATTCAACCTGGGGAAACTCGGCGAGACAAAAGAAACCGTGTCGAGTACCTGCAGGGCAAGACGCGCGTGAAAGCCCATTATTTTTCGAGTCTGGAGCCTGGTAAATGAACACCGAAACCTATCAGCCATGTATTGAAGCCTGTGATGCTTGTGCCGCCGCCTGCGACCGCTGCGCATCCGCCTGCCTCAGCGAACCGGGTGTCGCGAACATGGCCAAGTGTATTCGCCTCAACGCCGACTGCGCTTCGCTATGCCGCTTCACATCCGCGGCGTTGGCTCGGCAAAGCCATTTGGCCCCCGAGTTTTGCGCGCTTTGCGCACGGATCTGTGATGAGTGCGCCGACGAATGCGCACGGCATGCACCGGAGCACTGTGGTACATGCAGCGATGCGTGCCGGATGTGCGCGGAAGCGTGCCGTGCAATTTAGCTCAGTACGGTCAGTCGGTCTCCACCTCCGCCTCGCATTCGACGGGCACACCCAGAGGCGACATCATGCGCTCAGGCGGCAACATGCGTGTGGTGTTCCCGCTTGCCGGCATGGTGATTGACGGTCTGCCGGTGCGCGCCGGACGCCGAACCTGTCCGGTACGATGCGAACCGCATCTTGACGCGATGCGAACGCGCGAGCATCAAATGGTGATGATGCAGCCGAGCGCTTGCGTAATAGGGCGGCTCGACGACCGGCGTTTCGTCGCCGTTCAGCCATCGGCGTATCGTGACGAGATCGGTGGAGCGCCCCCATGATGTTTGCGCGCCGAGCAGCGCAATCATCACCTGGCCATTCGGCATGTTCGCATCGACCACGATGCAGCGTCCCGCCTCGCGGATATAGCCGGTCTTTGCGACCAGAACGTCCCAATCGGCTGTGCGGACTATCGGGTCGGTGTTGTGATAGAACCTCGTCCGCGTGCCGATCTCCTCTTCATAGCGGGGAAGCGTCGTGTATTCGCTGATCAACGGATAGTGCGCCGCGGCTTCCGCCATCATCACGACGTCGCGTGCCGTCGAGAGATTGTCCGGCGAGAGCCCGGTTGGATCGTCGAAGTGCGTATTGGCCATATGCAGCGCGTGCGCCTTTTCGTTCATCTTCTGGATGAACGCTGGCTGGCCGCCCGGGAACGCACGCGATAGCGCGGACGCCGCGCGGTTCTCGGACGACATGAGCGCAAGGCGCAGCATCTCTCCCCGTTGGAGTGACGCACCGATCGGGATGCGGGACCCCGAGTGCTTGAGCCGATCGATGTCGTTATCGTCGACGGTCACGGTGTCTCCCAGCGACTGGGCGCTGTCCAGCACGACCATCGCCGTCATCAGCTTGGTGAGCGACGCGATCGGCTGGACGTCGTCGGCGTTCTTTTCCAGCAGGACTTCGCCGCGCCCGACGTCGTAAACGATTGCGCTACGTGAATAGAGGAATGGCGTTTCGGCCCACGCGACGAACGGCGCAGAGGCGAGCAGTAGCGCGCTGAGGAAGTTCTTCATGGCGTTCACACCTGAGGACAGCAATCAAGTGATGGCGGGTCCAACGTGCAGGATTGTCCCCAACCACTAAACTGTAGTCGCTCATTGCAGGGATGAATGTGTGAAAGAGGAAGGAATTTTTTGTCCCTGGAAGGCCAACGATGAGGCCTGACGCTGGTCCGGCCAAGCCTACTGAAATAGCGGACGGATGTCCGCGCTCTCGGGGCCGATCCGAGCAACGGCCTCGAACGCGCTTGGGCCACCTACCGGTTCAGTAAAACCGCTCCCTGGCATGTGCGATATATGCCACCTCCCGTCCGGGAGCGCGTTGCTCGGCTTCGAGCAGCGCAATTTCGGCCCGTGCTGCTGAATCCTGTCCGAAGTTCAGGATCTCTTGCCAAGGCGTGTCTGCGCTCGGTTCGGGCAATGTGTTCAGGATCGTTCGGATCACCGTCGAAGGGCCCGACTCAACGGGTGAGTCCTCCACACCGGTCGCAACGCGGCGAACGTTCTCAATGGCACGCTCTCCGGCGTACGCTTCGTCCAACGGCTCGACACCGTTGGCGGTATGCCACTAACTGCTTCCTGCCGAGCCGAGCACGCGATGACGCGCTTTCCGTATTTCGCGCGATATGTGTTTTTTAAGTGATCGGCAGAATCTCTCGCGCCTGCCAGAGTTCTTCGCGCGAAGCGCGAAACAGTTCCACGGCCTGGACGTGCGCACCGGACCGCTGCCCGACAAGTCGATTTTGCGACGACGGCCTGCAGTCGACCCAACTGAGCCATTCAGGCACGATTCACCACTGTCCGCTTTCAGTCCGAGTTGGGCCCATCGTCGGTGACCGTTCGCCGCGCTAGTCTGGCAAAGCTGCTCTCACGTCTTCTCACAACGGCCGCACAGGAGCATCACGTAGCCCCCGAGAGGTTCGCGTCCAGGTTTCGGGGGACACCTCAATGTGGCGGGAACCAGATTGATAGACGCGGCGCAGACGGATCACGGTTGGTTAGCGAGTCCCTGAACTAAATTCAGTGCTTGTGGAGAGCCGAGGCCCGTCACATAGTCGTATCCGCCACTAGCGTTGCAGATTGCACCGCAGGTGCCGTTGTTGCCCGCCGTCACGTCGTGGTAGTCGCTGCCATACGCCGATTGTCCCGCCGTATAGAGCCGGCTGTACGTACCGTCGAGGTGCGATTTGCCCGCCGCTGCACGCATCGAATTGGCGATGGCGAACAGTGCTGCCCATTGCGGTGCGCCGGCACTGGTGCCACCGACCTGGAACCAGCCTGATTGACCTTGATATGTGACCGAGTCGTAAACCGCGAATCCCGAATTCGGATTGCCGTCGTAGCTCACGTCGGGAATGCCACGGTGGCCCGCGTATGGAATGGGCCATGCTGCCTGCCCGGACGGCTCCGGCTCATAGGCGCTCACCCCGCCACCACTGCCAGTCCAGGCGGTTTCACCGACGTAGTTGCCATACGCGTCGGAGGATAGTGTTGTGCCGCCAACTGACACGACGTACGGCGACGCCGCCGGGTATTCCGCACCATTGCCGCTGTCGCCCGACGATGCGACGAAGGTGACGCCTGAGCTCGCGCTGAAATGGCCGTCGAAGCTCCCTTCCGAACTGAACTCAACGCCGCCGAAGCTCATCGAGACAACGGACGCACCATTTTTGACGGCAACGTCGACGGCCTTCATCAAGTCGCTGAAACTGTTCGATGCGGCCTCAACCAGGATGATCTTCGCGTTCGGCGCGATCGCATGCGCCCATTCGACGTCGAGCGATATTTCAAGCGACCAGCCCGAATCGGCTTTAAGCCTGCCGCTGCTCGCGTAGATCTTCTTGAAGCAGCCGTTCGCGGTGGTACAGGCGGGCAGCGAGAGGGTCGAGTTGAATACACCCAGATCCGACTCGATCTTCGGGTCGTCGTACGCGTCGACGATCGCGATCACCATGCCGTCGCCCTGGTTCGCGATAGTGTCGAAGCCGTACGCGTGCCGTATGGACGTGGGCGTCAGTCCAACGACGGATGTGGCGGAGGCATGATGTGCCTTGTTGACGTGAAAAGGCGGGCGCGCAAAGCCCTTCGGCACACGAGTGCCTTCGACGTACGATGAAGATTGTTCGTCGCCCTGGGCGAGCGCGAAAGTGGACACGAAGGCCGGTATGCACACAGCCGTTACCAACATCAACGACAACAAACGGCTCTTCATCCTTTGGTCTCCTCGCTAATCACGCCGACAACCCAGCACCATCTGTTATAACGGCTGTTTGTCGCTCAAACTTTAGGCCGACCACCTGAGGGGCAGCGGTGGTGAGAACGGGCTTGTCATCAGCCGCCGCATTCCTAGAAGTCGCAAAGTTGTCACCGTCCTCGCGTAGTCCCTTGTGGGGTTGATCCTCCTACGATCGAATCCGTGCAGTGGCGATCTTACGGATAACGGTGCGCTCGAGAGTGTCTGATAGCGCGCACTTCGCGCCCGTGACTCGTCCCGCGTTGTCCAAGCGAGCGAGAGAGGCACGGTGCATGTATTGACAGAAGTAGGCACGTAGTCTCGCGTTGCCTTTCAGAGGCTTGCCCACGATGGCTCACGAGACTCATGAGCCTCGGTAATGGCTGAAACAGAAGTGAGAACGGCCATTCGCCCCCGAGCCACTGGAGACGGCTTTTGGCCGATCTCGGAAGTTCATCAGCGAGGTGGCGGCTGCCGCTCCGTCCGCCGGCTGAACTTCCGTAACCGACCCGAAGCGGTCTATCGATCGCAGAAAATCGACTGGCCGGTATGCGAACTCATCCGGCCGCTCGACCCAGATCAGAACCGGTTCCCCATGCAGGATAGCGGCATGAATATGTTTTCGTGGCTGTGCGCGGCCGGCGCGATTATCCTCTGGTCGTCGTTCGCGACGCTGGTCTCCCACGCGCCGGACGTGCCCCCGCTATTGCCGACGGGCGTGGTGCCGGCGTCGGGGAGTGTGATTTGTCTGCGCGGCGCGGATTGCGTCACGAAGATGGCCGGCGCGATGGTCAGCTTCGGCGGCGCATTGACGCAATCGGTTTCGTCTCGGGTGGCCTGGCGTTCAGTCTGTCGCATGCCGTCGTGTATGCGATGGCGAGCGTTGTCAGGCTGGCGGAGATGGCCAGGTCACGGGGTAGATAATAGGCATCCTTATCAACGAGCGTTGACGACTGCTTCGTCCACTGTCCCAGACATGCCACGCAATTAAGGCCGCGTCGTCCAGACCCAGGCAGGCGGCATAACCATCGATACGCAACGTTAAGATGTACCTCTTCGCATGACCTGCGCCCGGACCGGACACCGAAGCAATAGCCCACGATCAACACGCGGATCATGAGCCCTGGATCAATCGATGGCCATCCCATCGGGCTGTAGAACGGCGCGGGATGCTGACGTCGATCACGAAGGTCGAGGAAGCAAGCGACGCCTCTCAACAGATGCTCGCGAGGGACGTGCCTGTCGATGTAAAAAGTTCCGATGCCCGTTGACCCATCCTTTCATCAGACTTCGCGCGGGTATCTTCCTCGCCGAAACGGCCTCAGTGGTGCCTGGCCCGATGCCGGAGGCAGTCGACGTAGCGTGAACGCCGGCCCCGACAAGTTCCTCCGACTACTATCGATGGCACTACGGTCGCCGAGGTGTATGCTGATTTGATCCTAGCTTTCCTGTGAACGAATGTAGCGTCTCAACCGATGACGGGCGGCGGCATGATGGTAGCCTTCGCCCGATAAAGACCTGCATAGGGTTCCGGTGCCAATGGGTAACAGCCTCCAGATCCTGTGGGACGATGGCGAGCGCGTCCTGTGTCGAGGGCGGCGCCCGGGTAAAGGCGGCAGCCACAACGTCCTGCTGGTGCGGCCCTCCGCCGAACATCCATTACCCGCCAGCCTTGATCGCCTCGTTCACGCGTTTGGCCTGAAGGACGAACTCGATGGCGCGTGGGCAGTGCGGCCGCTGGAACTAGTGCGCGAAGGCGGCCGGACCCTGCTGGTGCTCGAGGACCCGGGCGGTGAGCCGCTCGCGCGTTTGCTCGGCGCGCCGATGGAGATGGGAGATTTTTTGTCGCTCGCTGCCGGCATCGCCGCGGCGCTAGGCAAGCTTCACCAGCGCGGCCTCGTCCATAAGGATCTCAAGCCCGCGCATATCCTCGTACATTGCGCCGACGGACAGGTCCGGCTCACCGGCTTCGGCCTCGCCTCTCGGTTGCCGCGTGAGCGACAGGCGCCCGAACCGCCCGAGACGATCGCCGGCACGCTCGCTTATATGGCACCCGAGCAGACTGGCCGGATGAACCGCTCGATCGATTCGCGCAGCGACCTCTATGCGTTCGGTGTCACGCTCTACCAGATGCTGACGGGCGCGTTGCCGTTTACGGCTGCTGACCCCATGGAATGGGTGCACTGCCATATCGCCAGAAAGCCGGTGCCGCCGTGCGAGCTGGTGGAGACCGTCCCTGCCGCAGTCTCCCACATCGTCATGAAGCTGCTCGCCAAGACGGCGGAAGAGCGCTACCAGACCGCCGCCGGTGCTGAGCATGATCTGCAGCATTGCCTCGCCGACTGGCAACGTCGGCACCGGGTCGATGCCTTCCCACTGGGCGAACACGACACGCCTGACCGGTTGCTGATACCCGAGAAGCTGTATGGGCGGGAGCGCGAGGTCGACACCCTGGTCGCCACGTTCGATCGGATCGTTGGGAGCGGCCCACCTGAGCTGGTGCTGGTCTCCGGCTATTCCGGCATCGGCAAATCCTCGGTCGTCAATGAACTGCACAAAGTGCTGGTGCCGCCGCGGGGGCTCTTCGCGTCCGGCAAGTTCGACCAGTACAAGCGCGACATCCCCTATTCGACGCTGGTCCAGGCGTTTCAGAGCCTGGTGCGCCCGCTGCTCGGCAAGCCCGACACGGAGCTGGCGAGCTGGCGCGACGCCTTGCTGGAGGCGCTGGAGCCCAATGCCCGGCTCATGACGGACCTCATCCCCGAACTGAAGCTGATCGTCGGAGAGCCGCCACCCGTCCCGGCACTCGAGCCAAAACTGGCGCAACGCCGTTTCATGCTCGTGTTCCGACGTTTCATCAGTGTATTTGCCCGGGCGGAACATCCGCTTGCGCTCTTTCTCGACGACCTGCAGTGGCTCGACGCCGCGACGCTCGACCTGCTCGGGGATCTGTTGACGGGCTCGGACCTGCGGCACCTGATGCTGATCGGCGCCTACCGGGACAACGAGGTCGATGCCACGCATCCGCTGACCCGCAAGCTCCAGGCCATCAGGAACGCGGGCGTCAAGATCAATGAGATCACGCTGGCGCCGCTCGCCTGTGTGCATGTCAGGCAGTTGATCGCGGAGGCGCTTCACTGCGAGCCGGCGCGCATCGCGCCCCTGGCGCAACTGGTCCATGACAAGACGGGTGGCAATCCGTTCTTTGTCATCCAGTTTCTGCACGCGCTTGCCGAAGAAGATCTGCTCACCTTTGATCATGACGCGGGGCAGTGGTGCTGGGATCCCGGTCGCATCCATGCCAAGGGTTACACCGACAACGTCGTGGACCTGATGGTTGGCAAGCTAAGCCGGCTGCCGGCTGGGACGCGGCACGCGTTGGAGCAGCTCGCCTGTCTCGGGAACGTCGCCGGGATCACGACACTGTCAACCGTTCTCGGCATTCCGGAGGCACAGGTCCACGCGGCGTTGTGGGAGGCGATGCATCAGGAACTGGTCGAGCGGAGGGAGAGCTCTTACAGGTTTGGTCACGACCGTGTTCATGAAGCCGCCTATTCGCTGATCCCCGAAGCCTCGCGGACCTCGGCCCATCTGCGGATCGGGCGACTGCTCGCCGCGCGCACGCCCCCGAAAAAGCGGGAGGAGGCGATCTTCGAGATCGTCGGTCAGCTCAATCGCGGCGCCGCGCTGATCACCGAAGAGGGCGAACGGGAGCGGCTGGCCGAATTCAACCTGCTCGCTGGCCAGCGCGCCAAGGCGTCGACGGCATACTCATCAGCGCTCACCTATCTCGTCGCCGGTGCGGAACTATTGGGCGACGATTGCTGGGAGCGCCGGCATGAGCTGATCTTTGCGCTGGAACTGAACCGGGCCGAATGCGAATTTTTGACCGGGCAGTTATCGGTGGCAGACGAGCGCCTGGCGGCGCTATCGAATCGGGTCACGACAACGGTCGAACGCGCCAGCGTCGCGTGCCTGCACCCCGATGTCTGCACGACTCTCGATCAGAGCGACCGTGCGGTCGCTGTGTGCCTTGCGTACCTCCGGCATGTCGGCATCGAATGGTCACCTCATCCGGACGACGAGGAGGTGCGACGGGAATACGAGCGCATCGGGACACAGCTTGGGGACCGGACCATCGAGGAACTCATCGATTTACCGGTGATGGACGACGCGGCCTCCCTCGCGACCGTCGAGGTGCTGGGCAAGCTTTTCGCGCCCGCCTTGTTTACAGATGCGAACCTGGTTACCCTGATGACCTGCAAGGCGGTCAGTCTCAGCCTCGAGCGTGGCAACTGTGATGCTTCATGTTTGACCTATGTCATGCTTGGCAGGATCGCCGGGCCGCGTTTCGGTGACTACCAGGCCGGATTCCGGTTCGCCCAGCTCGGCTATGAACTCGTCGAACGGTGTGGGCTAAGACGGTTCGAGGCGATCACGTATCAGTGCTTCGCGGTTTTCGTCATGCCCTGGATGAAACACGTGCGGTTTCGCCGTGATCTGCTGCGCAGTGCTTTTGAAGCGGCGAACCGGATCGGAGACCTCACGTCTGGAGCGTACGCGTGCAACAATCTGAACTCGGGCTTCCTTTTCGCGGGCGAGTCGCTTCCTGAGGTGCAAGTCGAAGCCGAACACGGCCTTGCGTACGCCGGGAAGGCGCGGTTCGGCCTTGTCATCGACATCATCACCACACAACTCGCGCTGATCCGGATGCTCCGTGGCCTGATGCCGACGTTCGGCTGCCTTGACGACGAGCAGTTCAATGAATTTCGCACCGAAACCCATCTGTCCAGCAACCCAGGCCTGGCAATAGCTGAGTGCTGGTACTGGATCCGGAAATTGCAGGGGCGCTATCTTGCCGGCGACCACGCGGCGGCCATGGATGCCGCATCGAAGGCGCAACGGCTGCTCTGGACTACATCCTCGTTCATTGAGGAAGCCGAATATCACTTTTACGGCGCGCTGGCCCGGGCCGCCTGGTACGAGTGCGCCCCGGCCGACGAGCGGCGCCGGCACCTGGACGATGTTGCTGCACATTACCAGCAACTCCAGATCTGGGCGAAAAACTGCCCAGAGAATTTTGCGGACCGCGCCGCGCTGGTCGGTGCCGAGATTGCCCGGATCGAAGGCCGCGTGGTGGATGCCGAACAGCTTTACGAGCAGGCCATCCACTCGGCGCGGGAAAGCGGCTTTGTTCACGGTGAGGCACTCGCCAACGAACTGGCGTCCCGCTTTTACGCGGCGCGCGGTTTCGGGAAGATTGCGCGTGTGTATCTGCAGGACGCCCGCTACGGCTATCTGCGTTGGGGAGCCGATGGGAAGGTGCGGCAACTCGAGGAGAGGTATCCCTACCTGAGGGCGGAAGAGCCTGCGACTGGGCCGACGACCACGATTTCAACGCCAGTCGAACACCTCGATCTCGCGACGGTGATCAAGGTGTCGCAGGCCGCCTCGGGCGAGATCGTGCTGGACAAGCTGATCGAGATGGTCATGCGTACGGCCATCGAACAGGCGGGCGCCGAACGAGGCGTGTTGATTCTGTCGGCTGACGGCGAAGAACGGATCGCGGCGGAAGCGCTGACCACCGGCGACGCGCCCAGGTTGCAGTTGCGCGATGTTCCCGTTAGCACGGCGATGCTGCCAGAGTCGATCCTCTATCATGTCCTGCGCACCCGGGAGAGCGTCTTTCTTGACGATGCCGCGGCTGAGTCCCCGTTCGCCGCAGATCCCTATATCCGTCAGCATCGCGCCCGTTCAATTCTCTGCTTCCCGTTGATGAATCAGGCGAAGCTCACCGGCGCGCTCTACCTCGAAAACAGTCTGACTGCCCGCGTGTTCAGTCCGGCCCGGATCGCCGTGCTGAAGCTGTTGGCCTCGCAGGCCGCGATTTCGCTGGAGAATGCCCGCTTGTACCGCGATCTTGCGGAGCGCGAAGGGAAGATCCGGCGCCTGGTCGACGCCAACATCATCGGGATCGTCGTCTGGAATGCTGGGGGCGACATTCTAGAGGCCAATGACGAATTTCTTCGCATGGTGGGATACGAGCGGGAGGATCTTCTCTCGGGTCGCGTGGGCTGGAGGGATCTGACGCCGCCAGAATGGCTCGAGCGCGACGAACGGGCCCTGGCAGAGATCGGGGCGACGGGGCGCGCGCAGCCTTTCGAGAAGGAGTACATCAGGAAGGACGGCAGCCGCGTGCCCGTCATGCTCGGTGCGACCGCTTTCGAAGCAAGCCGGAAGGAAGGTGTCGCTTTCGTGCTCGATCTGAGCGAGCGTAAGCGCGCGGAGGCCGAAGCGCGCGAAAGCGAGCGGCGCTATCGCGAGGTGCAGGCCGAACTCGCACACGCGAACCGTGTCGCAACCATGGGCCAGCTTACGGCCTCGATCGCCCACGAAGTCAACCAGCCAATCGCCGCAACGGTGGCCAACGCCCATGCCGCGCTGCGGTGGCTGCGCGCCCAGCCTCCCAACGTCGACGAGGTAGGGCAGGTGCTCGGGCTTATTGTCAAGGACGCAGCTCGGGCGGGGGACGTGCTCGGCCGGATCCGCGATCTGGTCAGGAAGGCGCCGCCGCGGAAGGAGCCGGTGGACATCAACGAGGCGATCCGCGAGGTGATCGAGCTCACGCGTGGCGAAGCCACGAAGAGCGGCGCCTCGGTACAGCCGCAACTCGCGGACGGCTTGCCATTCATCGAAGGAGACCGTGTCGAACTGCAACAGGTGCTCCTTAACCTGATCATCAACGCGCTCGAGGCAATGAGCGGCGTCAGCGATAGCTCGCGACAGTTGTTCGTCAGTACGGACAAAGCCGACTCTGACTGTGTGCTCGTGACTGTGCACGATTCAGGGCCGGGTTTTGCTCCGCACGGCGCGGAGGACGTTTTCGCGCCCTTCTACACCACGAAGCCTACCGGTTTGGGGATGGGGCTGTCGATTTGCCGTTCGATCATCGAAGCGCGCGGCGGCCGGTTGTGGGCAAGTGCGAACGTGCCCCGCGGCGCTGTCGTTCAATTCGCTGTGCCAGCCCATCCAGTCGTTTCGTCGTGATTGCCGCGCAGGAGCGAGGACCTCTGGGCGTTACGCTATCCAGCGTGAACGCGCGACACAGAATTGAAGTGAGTCCTGGCGCGATTTATCGCCGCAGCGAACGACATCAGTATCGATTGCCGCGCTCACGTCCGTTGCCAGGAACAGAGCCGACGTTCGAATGTACATGTGCGAGTGCAGGCTAGCGTCTGCTTCTGGCCGACTGCCGCCCGACGCGGCCGGCCGTATCCGACCGAGGGTGTGTGAAAACGCGAAACCACTCGGTCTTAGGGTGTCGCTTCACCCTTCCCGAGTCGCCGCCAAGCCAATACAGCACGATCTGAAGGGTCGAGTTTTTCGATCGGCACGTGTGACGTGGGTTTTCACACACTCTCTCGACCTGAAGTGGTTACACGCTCGTCTCAGCATCGGACACTCGTAACACCCCCTTGCCGAGCGCCAGTACACGAGCATCAACTGGTTCTTCGCCGGGTTGACAACTCGGAACACTCCAATATGCGGCGCCTGAGTCCAGTTGTTAACTCACGCAACCTTTCTGTGCTGAGAGAGCATCAAGCACTCACGCCGCGTTCGGACTGGGTGTTAGGTTGGATGGGTATGTCTGACTAAACTATCTGCCTGACCGGTAGTGGTACAGATTGAATGAAATGAAAGAGGCCGCCTAAGTTGACGGCCTCTACATTGCGACTGACGCGAACTATTGCGGGGCTTCTACGGCGATGATGCGGAACGAGGAAGCATATTTGTCGCCAATCTTTCTCGCCTCTTTGAAGGCCGGAGAATTATAGGCAGCGATGGCTTTGTCCATGTTTTCGTAGCTGGCGATCACATAGCGCGCCTTGGGCGGTGTGCCTTCAATCGTGACGTTTTTCCCTCCAGCAACGACCTTGAAACCGGACCCGCCGTCGCTAAGTGCTTTCGTCGCGAGTGGAAGAAACTCCTTCGTGTAACCCTCTGAGTTTGTTACGTCGACTTCTGCAACAACGTAGGCGATTGGCTTAGCCTGAGCATGAAGTCCTTGGATCGCCGCTCCTCCAATAGCAGCACCGGCGACGAGCGCGATAGCGACTTTGTTATTCGTTTTCATGAAGCCCTCCCTGTTTGGTAGTCAACCCGCCATATCTGAAAAAACGACCCCGTTAAGCTGCCTTCTGCGCTGCTTCCCAGTCTTCAACACCGTAGTCAAGTTGATCTCTGTTGTTCTTTATTTATGTGCGGTATCGAGCGATGGGGAAGGCATGAGCCTCAAACCCTAACTGAACGGAAGGCCAGGCCCAAGAGAGCGGATTTAGGTTTTGTGGGGCATGCGTCGCAAGACGAGCCTTTTCAGACCTTTGCTGACCTCCAGCCCCGATTTGATTCGAACGGACGAACTTCCGTGCCGCGTACTGACGGGACGCACGGCGAGCAATAACGGTTTCCCACGCTTGCGCTCGGAACACCGGCACTAACAGGGTTGAGTGCCTCCGGGCGAGGCCGTCCGCCCAGGACGCGCTTTTGGTTACTTTTGGCAAGGACAAAAGTAACCCCGGTCCCGGGGAGGGACGGACTATACGGACCGCCGCGAATTCAAAGTTGTCGCGACAAAAACCACAAACCAGCGCTGCTCCTCACGACTTGGAAGCCGACACAGCGCCGAGCGACGGCGCATGATCTCCAGCCTGTGCGCTGAGCACATCACCTTGCAGCACCTCGATCAAATCACGCGCCATCGCCGCAACGGTAAACCGCGCCTTGAACGTCGCCGCGGCTTGCACGCGCATCGTCTCGCGCGCAGCAGCATCGAGCGATAACCAGCAGCGCAGCGTCTCCTCAGTGCCTTGGACCGTATCCGCCGCGACGAGCCCGGCGCCGCCCTCGGCGACCTCGCGCCAGATGTTGACCTTGTCGGAGATCAGCACGGGCACCCGGCATCCGAGCGCTTCGGCGACCGCGATGCCGAAGTTCTCCTGATGCGACGGCAAGAGGAACGCGTCGCTCGCGTGGAACGCTCCCCATTTCAACTCGCCCTGCAGCATGCCCGGCCACGTAATGCGCGAGGCGATGCCGAGTTCGCCGGCGAGCGTCTTGAGCTCGGCGCTCCAGCCGACGCTATCGGGGCCGGCGATGACGAGATGCGCGCCGGCGTCGAGCGAGGCGGTCTTTGCGAACGCGCGGATCAGGAGATCGCAGCCTTTCTTCGGGTGAATGCGCCCGAGGAACAGCAGCACGCGGCGATGCTTGAGCGCCGGAAAGGCGGCCCAGAAACGTTCGCGCAGGCGCTCGGCGTCGGCGGGCGGCGATGCCGTGCCGAACGACACGACACGCTCGCTGGCGCGATAGAGCCAGAACGATTGCCGCGCCTGAATGCGTTCTTCTTCGGCCGTGAAGAGCACGGCGCGCGCATCGCGCAGCACGCGATATTCGGCCCATGGCCAATACAGCCATTTCTTCAGATGCTTGAGCGGATAGGTGCGCTTGAACCACGGGTCGAGCATGCCGTGCGGAAACACGTAGTAGGGCACGTCGAGGTCGTGCAGCGCCTTCCACGCGCCGTAGCTCTGGTATTGCCAGAGGCCGTTGACGACCGCGGCGTCGAAGCGTGGTGCGTTTTCCCGCAGCCACGGCACGAGACGCGGCGTGTAGCCGTAGGTGCTGTTTCCGGGGCCCAGCGCGGTAACGGGCAACGGGAAGTCAGCGACGTAGGGCGCATCGGGCGCGTCGAGCGACGCCACTTCGACCTGATGTCCCATCGCGATGAGCTCGAGGCCGCTTTGCCGCACCCCTTCCGTCGGGCCGCCGGCTTTCGGATCGAGCGTCGGAAGCAAGTGCAGGATTTTCATCGGCATCCCTTGTGTATCGGTTGTCCGTCTGAGTGACGCGTGCCGCACGCGGCGTTCATATCGTCGGCTCGGTGCGCTCGCCGATACGCTCGATGCGTTCGAGCCGCCCTTGCGTGCCGGCGGTGGTGTCGCGCGTCGGCGCGAAATGCGGTTCGCGCCGGCGCTGGGCTTGGCGCTGCCGCTCCGAGCCCGATACGCGGTGCGGATGCGTGAGCGCGAGGCGCTTCAATTGGACATACATCGCGACCATCAGTCCGAGCGAGACCCCGAACACGAGGCCGGAAAAACGCGGGCCGAGCGGATTGCCGCCGATCGACGTCGCCGGCAGCGCCGCGGTCACGAGGATCGCGCGCCCGAGCACGGGCAGGTAGGGGGCGGCCGGCGCGGTGGCGCGCCAGCGCCGGTAGGCCGCGGTGCATTTGTAAAGCGCGACCAGCACGGCGATCGGCATCGCAATGCCGAACAGGATGCCGCCCGCGAAGAACTGATAGACCCAGAAGTTGTGGCCGGCCGCCCAGTCATGGACGGCGTAGAAGTCTTTCTTGCTGAACTGGCCGGCAAGGTCCGGCAGATACTGCGGCGAGTAGTGATAGATGTGCCCGTAGCCGACGCCGGTGAGGATGGTCGTCGGCGATTGCATCGTCTGGTCGTACTGGTCCCGCATTTCGGCGAGGCGGGTGATCGTGGTCGGGTCCTTGCCGGTCTTCGTGTCTTCCGACGCGAAGAGAATCCGCTGCGTCCAGTGCTGGCCGACGCCGGGAAACATCTGCATGCCCGCGAGCGTCATCCCGGCGATCACGATGCCGGTGGCGAGCGCGCGCACCGCCGCGCGCACGAGATAGCGCGGGGAAGGCGCGCTCATCCAGGTGGCGAGCGCGAACAAGAGCGCGGTGCCGAGCAAGAGACTGCGCGTGACGCTCAGCAACTCGACCAGGACGGTCCCCATGAAAAGCGCGAGCGTAAACGGCGTGAAGCGCTTGGCGATCACGAACTCATGCAGCAGCACGGCTTGCAGCGCGAGGAACGTCGGCGACACGATCCGGAAGCGCACCTCTTCGAGCGCGCCGCCCGTAGCCATCCCGTAGACGAACGTGAAGACGAGGCAGATGACGTTCCCCCAGAACATCGCCTTTTCGATCTGCTCGATGCGCGAGTCCTGCCAAGGGCGGCAGCAGGCGAGATAGCCGAGCATGAAAAGCCCGAACGGCAGAATCACGCGCAGATAGTTGCCGACATCGTTGCCCTGGATCAGTTGCGTGATCACGCTCGCGGGCACGCACAAGATCAGCGAGAAGGTGACGAACGCGCGCAGCTTCGATCTGCCTGCGAAGCGCGGCGCGATCATCCAGAGCGCCAGGCCCGCGGCGAGCGTCGGCAACGTCAAGAGGACTTGCGCGAGGTGGCTCGAATTGTCGTCGACCGCCTTGTAGTCCATCGCGAGCGGACATAGAAACAGCCATATCCAGAGGTTCGCGTAACTATTGCGCATGGCAGGTTCTCGTTCAACGGGGGGCTTTCCGGCAAACGCGTGCCGGTACGTGGTGTCTCCCATAGAAGCCGGTCTCTCCCTGTGTTTTTTGAAACGCGAAGTTTCAACCGACTATACCGCCAGCAACTCGCGTTCCCGGTTGCCGCGGCGTGAAACGACTACCAATCGGCGTCCTGCGACTGATGGATTTCCCACACATGCGGGCACGCGCATTGCTGAATGTCGGCACCTGCCGTGATGTTGGCGGACGAAGGCTGGCAGGCCGAACGAAGATGCGAATGCAAGCAATGTTTGAACAAAGGGATCGAGCAGAACGTGCAATCCCAAAAGGGGGAGGTCGGATGCAATTATTCGGGGGCGCCAAAGCGATCGTGCGCGATCGCACGATCGAGCTGGACTTCGTACGCGGCATTGCCATCATTGCCGTGATGGGCTTTCACTTCCATTCGGTCCATACCGGTTACTGGTTTATCCCGCTCATCGAATATCCGCTCAAGAGCTTCGGCCGCGAGGGTGTGAATCTGTTCTTCACGCTGAGCGGTTTTCTGGTCGGCGGGCTGCTGCTGCGCCAATACGCCCAGACGGGCCGCGTCGATGCGCGCCGCTTCATCGTGCGGCGGATCTTCAAGATCTGGCCGGCGTACTACGTGCTGATCCTGTTTCATGTGCTCGCGGGGCGTCACCCGACCGGCACCTTCCTGTGGCAAAACCTGACGCACATGCAGAACTACTTCGGCACGTCGATCACGCAGACGTGGAGCCTGGCGGTCGAAGAGCACTTCTATCTGTTCCTGCCGGCGTTGCTGCTGCTGTTCGCACACTGGCGCGTGCGCGCCAACACGATTCTCGGCGTGCTCGGCGCGATCTGCGTGGCGGTGCTGATCGCGCGCTGCGTGGTGGTGGCGCAAGGCGATCTCGACGCGGCGTTCGCCTATACGCAATACCGCATCGACAGCCTGCTCGCGGGCGTGATCCTCGCCGTGTTCTACTGGATGAAGCCCGAGACCTACAGGCGCTTCGCACAGAAGAAAGGCGTGCTGATCGCGCTGCTGGTGATGCTCGCCGCATGGCTCGTCCTGGCGACCAAGCACTTCGCGATCGACGAAAGCATCGGCTACACGATTCAAGCGATCGGCTATGTCGCGCTGATCGTGTTCGTCCTCGAGTACTCGTCCAAAGTCCGCCAGTCGCGCGTGTTCCGCGCGGTGGCATGGATCGGCGTGTATTCGTACGGGATCTACCTCTGGCATTCGATCGCGCTTGCGCCTGGCGACATCCTGATCCACAAGACCGCCGCGCTCGGCGTGCCGCCCCTCATCGCGTGGGCGATCGTGCTTTCGGGGCAAGCCGCGATTGCGATTACCGTCGGCTATGTGACGACGCGCGTCGTCGAGTTCCCGTTCCTGCTCCTGCGCAACCGGTTGTTCCCGGCGCGGCAGCAAGTGCTGAGCGTCGCGGCGGCGAAGGTGCCGCCCGAAGCGGAAAGCGCGCCTCAGAAGAGCGGGAAGGCGGAGGAGGTGGCCGCCGTGAGCGGCGTCGGCGAGCAGCCTTCGTGAAAATTGCCGAGGGTGTCACGGCGCCCAGCCGACTGCCTGCTGAAGCGTCAGCTTGAACTGCGACAGCGTATTGCGTTCGAGCAGATGCTCGCGCGCGGAATGGCCCGGGATACGCCCATGATGCCGTGAGAACAACACGTCCTCGATCGCAGACGCGATCGTGTCGGGTGCGAGGTTCTGCACCACCGGGCCCAATTCGCCGGTCTGGCAGAACCAGCCGATCAGGCCATCGGCCGTCGCGATCACCGGCTTGCCGAAACGATACGCCTGCACGAGCACGCCGCTCATGCCGTAGTGGCCTTTGTAGCCGAGCCACACCGCGTCACAGGCGGAGAACAGATCGAACTCCGTTTCGTTGCTGATGAACGAGTCGAGCATCAGCGGCGTCGGCGACATGCGCGGCGCATTCTCGTGAAGAAACTCGCGGACCTCCAGATCCTGCTCGCCGGCGACGATCAAGGTCGGCGGATCGTCCATCTGCATCAGCGCCTCGACCAGTTCGCGGATGCCCTTGCGCTCCGTGATGGCGCCGTACACGAGCAGATAGCGCCCCGGCACGAGCCCGAGCCGCGCGCGGGCCACCTGCGGGTCTTCGGCGGTCGCGTCGGGGAACGGATCGGCCAGATATTCGATCGCGGCGCCACGCTTGGGCTTCGAACGCGCGCACCATTCGAGCAGGGTCGGATCGATCGACAGCAGCGTGCGCATGCCCGCCGATTTCACCGCGCGCCTGAAGAGCCGCGCCTTGACCGCATTGACGAGCGGCCGGTCGGGCGCCTTGACGCCGACCTTGCGGTGATGGAACGACGCCCGCATCGTGATGCCGACCCACGGCGTCTTGCCGAACGGCGATCCGAGGAACGGCAGCGCGTAAAAAAAGTAATCGACGTAAGGCACGACGACGAGCGCGAGCGGATGAACGCGGCTCAAGATCCGGTACGCGTGCTCGAAATATCGGTGATAGCGTACGTAGCTGACGCGGTCGAGCGCGCGCCCGAGGCCGCGGCTGCGATCGGGCGGATCGACGAACGCAATTTCGAGGTCGGGGCGGTTCGCGGCAAGAATCTTGCGTGCGAGGCGATGGTCCTCGTTGCTCGATTCGGTGACGATGAGGCAGGGATGACCGGCTTCGGTGTACGCATCCGCCGCCCATTCGGCGTAGCGCCACCGGTGTCCGGTGAAGTTCGGTTCGACGATCAGCACGAATTCGCGTGACGTCGCGGGTTTCTTGGCATGTGCCATCGCGTGTCGGCCAGTGTGAGTGCGTGGGTCAACCTTAGCATCGTACTTGCTGATCGAACGGCCAGATTCGCCGTTTTCCTGGCGAAAAAAGACAGTGCGCTCGCAAACGGCTATGCGGATATTGCCTACTAGATGGCGCTCAAAGATGCGGCGGACGGGTTACTTTTGCAATCATTGCCGGGCGGTAAGCCATACGGACGAATTTATCGCGTCCGGTGGCGCAGGACCAGCGTCCGGTAAATGGGTTCGTACGCTTAATAACGCTGTCGGCCTGCCTTAGCGCTTCAGCGCTTAGGCAGGCCCCATGCAAAGCTGTCGGCTGGCCTTTGCGCTTCAGCGCTTAGGCACGCCCCATGCAGCGCACCTAATCTGATTCCATGCAACGCACTCGATGCGAACACACGACGGGGGACCGAGTGAGATCTGTAAGGCTTCCGGCGTTTTCCATGCAGGCGAGCTTCGGCACGAGCGCCGCCACCTGGGTGCTGCTGCAGCAGGTGATCGTGCGCGGCCTCGTGGCCGTCAAGTTTCTCGCGATCGGCCGGATTCTCGGGCCGGCGGCGATCGGCAGCGTGAGCGTCGCGCTGCTCGCGGTGGCCATTGCCGAATCGCTGTCCGATACCGGGCTCGCACAAGCCGTCATCCAGGGCCGCGAGACGCCTTCGCGCGCCGAGCTCGGCGCCGTCTGGACGACGCTTGCCGCGCGCGGCGCGTTCGTCGGTCTGCTGCTCGTCGCATTGGCGCCGCTGATGCAAAGCCAGTTCCATCTGGGCGGCTCGCTTCTGCTGCTGCAGCTCGCCGCCGCGCTGCCGTTGATCCGCGGGATTGCGTCGCCGACTTACTTCGTCGTGCAGCGCGAGCGCCGCTTTCAGCACATCGCCGGCGTGGAGATCTCCGCGGCGTTCGCCGACTGCACGATCGGGCTCGTGCTCGCGCTGGCGGGAGCCGGCGCGTATTCGGTGCTGATCGGCATGGTGTTCGGCGAGGCGCTCAAGAGCACGCTGACGTGGGCCACCATGCAGCCGCGTCCGCCGCTCAAGCTGTCGTGGGCGGGAATCGGCCACTACATCGGCTTTAGCCGCTGGATCTGGGCCAGCAGCGTCGTCAACCTCGTGCTCAATCAGTTCGACAAGATCGTCGTCGGCAAGCTGCTCGGTCCGGCGCAACTGGGTGCGTATCAGATGTCGTCGCGGCTCGCGCAAATGCTGCTTGCCGATGCCGCAATTGCGATGTCGCAGTACCTGTTCCCGACGTTCTCGGCCCAGCATCGCCACGATCCCCACACGGCCGCGCGCGTGTTCAAGCTCTACCTGATCGCAGCGACCGCAGGCCTCGCGGTGATCGTGGTCGTGCTGCGCATGGTCGCCGCACCGCTGTTCTCGCTCGTGCTGGGGGCTGCGTGGATGTCGGCCGTGCCGCTCTTCAAGATCTTCGTCATCAACATGGCGATCGGCGCGCTGATCGCCGTGCTCGTCTCGTACCTGCGCGCGGTCGGCGATGCGCGTGCGGCGACGCAGGCGTCGGTGATGCAGATGATCGTGCTGTTCGCCGTCGTGCCGCCCGCTACGCACTACTGGGGCGTGACGGGGATCGCGTGGGGAATGACGGCCGGCCTCGGCACGGCTGCGCTGTGGATGCTTTATCGGACCATCAGGGTGTCGTGATGCGGATTCTTCACCTTGTCCTGGCGCCGCGCTTGTCGGGCGCCGAGGTGCTTGCGAAGGACCTTGCCATCCATCATCGGCGGCAGGGCAACCCGGTGTGCGTCACGTCGCTCACGCCCGAGCACGAGGACTTCCAATCGCTGCGCCGCGACCTGCAGGAGAATGGCGTGCCGTGCCGCTTTCCGCGCAAAGCGCACGGCTTGGTCGGCAGGCTCTGGCATCTGTACCACGTGATTCGCCACGAAAAGCCCGATGTGATTTTTGCGCACGCGACGATCCCCGCGTTCTATGCGCGAGCGTTGCCGATCGGCGCGCCGATCGTCTATGTGATGCATTCGGCCACCAACGATTTCGAGCGCCACTTGTTTCGCAGCGTCGAGCGCATTCTGTCGCCTCGGGCGCGAGCGGTGATCGGCGTATCGCAGGCGAACGTCGAGGACTATATCGCCGCGGTCGGCCCGCACCCGCTGATGACGGTGATTCCAAACGGCGTCGACATGGCGCGCTTCGCCAGCCAGGCCAACGATAACGACGTGATACGCGCGCCCCGGATCGTCCAGATCGGGCGCTATACGTCGGTCAAGAATCAGTTGCAGACGGTGCATGCGTTCGGCGAGGTCGTGCGCGAAGTGAGCGGCGCGAAGCTTCTGCTGTTCGGCGTGATCGAAGATCCGGCGTATCACGCGGCCGTGATCGACCTCGTCAACAAGCTCGGGCTCACGGATCGCGTCATCGTCGATGGGCCGCGGGCCGATGTGTCGAAGGTGCTCTTCGACGCGAGCGTCTTCGCGATGCCGTCGCGCTCGGAAGGGCACAGCATCGCGTTTCTCGAAGCGCTGGCCTCAGGGATTCCGGTGGTCGGCAGCGCGATTGCGCCGTTCGCGTTCGCAAAGGACTTTCCGAACGTGCAGTTGCTCGACACCAACAACACGACGGCTTACGCGGGCGCGCTCGTGACGGCGCTCGGCCAGCGCCGCGCCGAACGCACGCTGACGGGCCTCACGCTGCAGGATTCGGCCGAGCGCTATCTGGCGGTGGCGCGCCAGGTCACGCATGCCGGCTCGGCGTCTTGAGAACGGAACGGGCGAGGCGAGCGGTCAGCGGCTTGCCTGATGGCTCACGGCCGGCTCCGGCGCGGTGAGCGACTCGGCGAGATCGAACAGATTTTCCGCGAACAGGTCGGGTGTCCACTCGCGCACCCCCGCGAACGCATGGGCGGCCAAGCGTTCGCGCAACGCGGGCGAGCCGCCGAGCTGCTGCATGCGCTCGGCCAGCCGCGCGGCGCTGCCGGGCTCGATGATGAAGCCGTTGACGTTGTCGCGCACCATTTCGTTTGCGACGCCGCAGGTGCGCGTGACGATCACGGGGCAGCCTGCGGCGAGCGCCTCGTTGATGCACAGACCCCATTGATCGAAGGCGCTCGCGAGCATGACGAAATCGGCGAGCGCATAGATGCCCGGCATGTCGCGATTGGGCACGGCGGGGAGGATGGTCACGTGCGAGGCGAGTCCAAGACGCGCGATCTGGGCGGCGAGCGCGTCCCCGCGCGGTCCCTGGCCGACCAGCACGAGCGCCACGCCGCTCGCCGCGAGGCCCGACGCCGCATACGCGTCGACGACGATGTCGACGTTCTTGCGCGGCACGAACCGCGCGACGCACAACACATAGCGCGACGGCAGTCCGTACCTGCCGCGCACGCGCGGCGCCTCTTGGCGGGCCTGTTGCGCGGCGTCGCGGATATAGCCGACATCGATGACGTCGAAACCGATGCGCGAGCGCTCGAGCGGCACGCCGAGCGACTCGGCATAAGCGCGATGTTTTTCGCCGGCTACGAGCGCGCCGTCGAACTGCGAGACGAGGAAACGCTTGGCGCGCTCCTTCAGCATGTAGCGCTTGCCGTCGTCGGCCTTCGAGTCGGACATGTAGACGAGCTTGTAGCGCCGCGTGAGCAGTTTCAGCAGGCACAAGTACAGGGAGTAGCTGGTGTTGTAGCCGAGCGTCACGACGCAATCGGGCACCGTGCGCCGCACGATCGGGGCGAGCTTCGCGCCGACGCGCAGCCAATGCGCGTCGCCTTCGGCGGCGTCTTCGAGCAGCGTGACGCAGTGCTGGGGTTTCGTGCTGAAGAACTGCCCGCGATAGGGTTGCGGATAGGCGTACGCCTTCGATGTACCAAAGATCTCGACGAGCGACAGGTCGATTCCGCGTTGCGAAGCAACCCGGTCCAACGCCTGATAGCGCGGCACATGGTAGTCGCCGAGGTTGCCGATAACGAAGAGAACGCGCATACGGCGGATGGAATAAACGTTGAACCATGGCGGCAGAGTCCTACCGTTATAAGGCGTTTTTCCTTTGGGGCCCATAGGGTGGCGATAAAGAGCCGGAATTTGGCGGGCATACACTGACTGACGCGATAGCAAAACGGCAGCGCAACTGCCAAGCTTGGCTGGCACCGCAGTCCAAGGTCTGGTCACGCGGTAAAAATTCGCTTGGTGGATTCGGGGGCAGAAGATGCGAGATATCTCCTACGAAGAACAAACCGTCAATTCTTCCAACCTGCTGGCGCGATACGCGCACCGGACCAGAATGGCGGTCGCGCTGCAGCTCAGCATGCATGCCTGTCCGGAGCACGCGACCGTCGTCGACTTCGGAGCGGGGCCGGGGCTGTTCCTGCATACGCTCGGGCAGTCGCGCCAGGATCTCTGCCTGATTGGATACGATCCATTCGTCATACCAGCGTATCCCGAGATTGCCTACGCCGGCTCGCTGAATCAGATCGGCGCGGCGTCAGTCGACCTTCTCACGGCTTTCGAAGTCTGCGAACACCTTTACCCGCAGGAGCTGGCGCAGTTGCTCGACGACGCAGCGCGCATCATGAAGCCGGATGCCGCATTCATCATTTCGGTGCCGATCATGTACGGCCTTGCAGTGATACCCAAGGTGGCGAACTGGATGTGGCGCCATCGCAAAACCTCGACCGAATACAAGATCGAAGAGATTCTGCTGTCGGCAGTCGGCGTGCGCGTGACTCGGGCAGAGAACTTGCGCGGCAGCCACAAAGGGTTCGACTTTCGCGAGCTGCACAAGACGCTCGACAAGCACTTCATCGTTTCGAAGGTGCGGTGCAGTCCCATCGCATCGATGCCATGGTGGCTCAGTTCGCAATATTTCATGATCTGTCGAAAGCGTGCATGAGGACCGGTGTAGGCGAGCGGCGATGGAAAGCGCGATATCGCACATTCTTGGCTGTTGGACGGATACAAAATTTCTGAAGGCGGGCCGTCTTTTGTTTTCCACCACGACGCCTCCGCCGCGCTCGACGATGGCCATGCCGTTGCCAAAGAACAAGCCCAGAGATCAGCCCTAAAGAACCACGATCCGAGCGGCTCGCGAAGGACCATCAATTGCTACAGCGGAGTAGGCGGAAACCGGCGGCCGCGAGCTAGGTGCGCTCGCGCTGGGAAACGGAACGGCAGTAACACGTTGGAGGAACACGGGATGCTCAGGGAATCAGAAGGCAGCTTGCTAATCTCCACAACGAAAATCCTCGAAAAGGCTCTGATATCTCGTTTCGTCGAGGAGTCTTTATTGTCCTTGTTCAGCGAAGGAAAGCTTCACGGCACCGTCCACACTTGCATTGGGCAAGAACTCGTGGGAAGCGTCATATCGGAATTCTTACTCGCTGACGACACCATTTTTTCGAATCACCGTTGTCACGGACATTTTCTGTCCCGTCATGGCGACATAGAGGGTTTGATTGGCGAACTGATGGGGCGGGAGACAGGCGTGTCCGGCGGTCTCGGGGGGAGTCAGCACCTGTACAAAGACGGGTTCTATTCCAATGGAATCCAGGGTGGAATTGTCCCGGTGGCTGCAGGATTGGCACTGGGGCATAAATTAAGGCAGCACCAAAACATTTCGGTGGTGTTTATCGGTGACGGCACCTTGGGCGAAGGGGTGGTTTACGAAACGTTCAATATCGCTTCCAAGTGGGAGCTGCCGTTGCTCATTGTTCTCGAAGACAACAAGTATTCACAGTCCACTTCGCAGGAAGAGACGCTAGCCGGAACAATTGAAGGAAGGGCCGCATCGTTTGGCATTGAAACGATCAAGGCCAACACGTGGGAGCCGAAGGAGCTTCACACTGTCGCCGGAAACGTCATCAAGAATATTCGCGCCGACTCGCGCCCCAGGCTCCTCCATGTCGAGACGTTCAGGCTGAAGGCGCACTCCAAGGGGGACGACACCAGGCCGCGTTCCATCGTGGAGCCTTTTGAACAACGCGATCCGTTAAATCAATTCCTGGCGAACATGTCGGAGGCGGAAGCGGCTTGGGTCGACGGCCTTCGTCAAACCGTGCGAGACGCCATTGCGAAGGCTGAGCGCGATCCTCGCGCATCGATGTCCTTTGAAGCGGGTGCTCCTCCTCTTCCTTCCTGGACCGAGGCAAGTATGCCGGAGCGGTCACGCGTCGTTTCCGAGCTGAACAAAGTGCTTGACGGCATGATGTCCGAAAGCGACAAGGTATTGATTTTCGGTGAAGACGTTTTGTCTCCCTATGGCGGCGCATTCAAGGTCACCAAAGGCTTGTCCGAGAAGTTTCCGGAACGAGTCAGGAACACGCCGATATCGGAAGCGGCGATTGTCGGGATCGGCGTTGGCTTGGGGTTGACGGAATTTCGGCCGATCGTCGAGATCATGTTCGGCGATTTTATCGGTCTTGCTTTTGATCAGATCGTCAATCATGCCGCGAAATTCCAGCAAATGTACAACCAGCAGGTGAGTTGCAATGTGATCGTCCGGACTCCAATGGGGGCCGGGCGTGGCTATGGCCCGACACATAGTCAAAGCTTGGATCGGCACTTCTTTGGCGTTCCCGGGCTTCGCGTGCTGGCCATGAATCACTTGACCGCCCCGGAGCAGTTGTATCGTCCGCTAGGCGCACAGCAATGCGGCCCAACTCTGGTGATTGAAAACAAGCTGCTTTATGGCAGTTACCTCATGGCATCTCCGCCTGAAGGGTATCGGCTATATCACTCCGACGAATCGTTTCCCACAGCCTGGCTGCGCCCCGATGCAAACGAAATAGACGTCACGCTGCTTGGCTATGGCGGCACAAGCGAACTTCTCGTCAAGGCGTGCGAGTTGTTGTTTGAAGAGCACGACTTGATCGCGCAAGTGATTTCGGTGATGCAGGTCTATCCGTTTTCGGTCTCCTCGATCGCCGAGCGTGTGGCAGAGGCACCCTGCTTGCTGATTGTTGAGGAAGGCCAACAATTCTCTGGTTTCGGCGCGGAAGTGATATCGCAGCTTGCGGAAAATGGGCAATTGGCTGATGTTTCCGTCGGCAGATTGGCCCCGCCGCCGTATTGCATCCCATCGAGCGGCCCACTCGAGCAGGAATATCTTCCAGACGCCAATAGCGTAGTTCAAGCCGTGCTGCGGATGAGGGCATCATGATAACGACGGTTCCGACGCCTCGAATCAATACAAACGACGACGTAGTGGAAGTCGTTGAGTGGCACGCTGTCGAAAACGACTATGTCGAGGTAGGGCAAGATGTCGTCGACGTGGAGACATCCAAAACCGTCGTCACTATTGCTGCTGAGACGGCTGGATTCGTTAACCCGTGCGCGAAGAAAGGAGCGGTGATCAAGGTCGGTGATCCGCTATACCTATGCGCCGATTCCAAGGAGGAGTTTGCGGCCCCCGCCTCAACCATGCCGTCGCCTGATACGGTCTCGATCGAACCACCGCAGGCTACTGACAGTCGTTCCACCACGATTCCTGCTGTGCGAGGCTCATTCAAGGGGACGCGTTTCTCGAAGGCAGCCCTGCAACTCATTCGGGACAGGGGAATGTCGCCTGACGATTTTCCCGACGGCGGATTGATCACAGTAGGGATGCTCGATCCTAAACAAAAAGCCGCCGGCGTTGCGGCGAGGACGTCGGCTGCCAGGCATCACGTAGAAAAGAAGGAGTCGGAGACGGCAACCGCGATAGCCATTCCGATAGCTGCGCGTGTCGAATCGGTTTCTTTAGCCAAGCGGGCTGAAATAGAGGTTTTGACCAAGGGCGAATGCGGCAACATCAATAGCATGTTGTCGGTGATGTTTGATTCGCACGACATTCGCACGAGACTGCGAGACGAGGGCAGGTTTGACGGAAATATTCAACCGCTCATTCTCTTCGAAGTATCGAGACTGTTGCAGCAGTGGCCGCAGTTCACCGCGTATTTCGACGCGGATCGCGTGATCTATTACGATCGAATCGACTTGGGATTGGCCATCGATCTGGGGCGGGGCCTCAAGGTCGTGACGATTCGAGACTCGGACAAGCTCATGCCGATCGATTTCTTTGAGCAAACCATCGAAATCGGACTGCGCTACATGGAGAACCGGCTGAGCTCGGATGAGTTGGTGGGCTCCACGCTTACCGTTACGGATCTGTCGAGTTTTGACATTTTGTATTTTCATCCGCTGATCAATGGCAGCCAGTCGGCCATCGTCGGCATCGGGGGCGACAGCTCACAGTCAGGGCACCCCATGTCTCTGAATATGACATTCGATCATCGCGTGTCGAATGGCCGTGAAGTGGCCACTTTCCTCAAGGAACTCCGCGAGCGTCTCTTGAGCTATGCGCCGGCGCGCCCCAAAGCACCGAACCGTTTTGCCGCACCACTTGAGGTTGGAAGCCCATCGACTTCTCCTCGCGCGATCTGCTGCGACGGGTGCGGCATTGAACTTGCTGCTTACATGAGCGACTCCGGGAGAAATGGGTACATGCTCGCCTACTATCGAGACGATGGATCCCTGGGTGGCGTGTGTCATAACTGCCAAGGAGGATTTTGATGGACCGAGATGAGGTGTTATCGGTTCTTTCATTCATGTCACGAAAGAAACCTGACACGATTCAGCAGCATGCCTCGCTAGGAACGCTGGGGATCTCGTCGTCGTTTGGCATCTCGGCGCTAAGAAGCCGTCTCGAGTCCACGGGAAAAGTTTCGTTGCCCATCCTAAGCCAGCAAACAACCGTGGAGGAGTTGATTACGCTCGTCGCAAAAGATCAGCCGAAGGAGGGAGGCTTAGCGGCTAGACCTATTCAGGCTGACCCGATTCCAAGCATTCGGAACCAGAGTGAATCATTGCTGCTGCGAGAGACAGTGCCTGGCAATATGGGTCTCGGCATGGACATGCAGGAAATCGAATCCCTTCCGGTGGCGGGAGACTACCGAAGCCACGACTTCTATGCGAGCCATTTCCTGCCGAGCGAGATCGCAACCGCGATGCTGAGATCGAATGCTCGCGCGACCCTTTGCGGCATCTTCTGCGCGAAGGAGGCAGCCAAGAAATCGCATAGCGATCTGTTGAACCTTCGCATGAGTGAAATCATCGTGGAGCACGAGCCAACGGGACGTCCCACCATGAGGCTGGATGAAAGCTGCGCTTTCGTTCGTCACTTCCAATTCACAATCAGCATCACGCACACGTCGCAGTTTGCCGCCGCCACCTGCATTACCACGTGGAGCGACGATAGACGATCCCGCGCCAAGCGCGCTGGGGACTAGAAAAGCTTGAATTACCGCAGATCTTCGGGAGGCTTGCCTCCTGCGATCTTCGGGGGAGAAGAACATGGACCTGCAAACCTACACGGACCTGCCGCTCGACGAGCGCGCCGCATTCGAACTCGCTTGTGCGAGACGCGGCTTTGCACCGATGCACTTCGACGTCTCCAGCACGGAAGACATCATCGACGGCCACAGCGAACGGCTCGTGACGATCCGGCGCGGATGCTGGACACAGTCCTACCGGGCGGATCGTCCTGGCCAATGGATTCATCAATTCGAAGCCGACCTTGTCTGTCGACTTTTCAAATAAGCCCGCCCCTTTCGAGTAACAATTTGTTACTTTACGGGTGAATTCGCTAATCCTAATATCTGCCGATATTGTTAATCGGAGACAATAAATCGGGTTTAGCGATTCCGCATAATTCAATGGCAATCTTTCAAATTACCTTCTGCGGTTTGAGGGAATTTGATGATTGCCTGCTGCAAACCCGTCAATTTCTTTTGTGAAAATGCGTAATCAGTATTGCTGCTGGCCGCCGGCTATTGAATAGCCGCAGTGGCGGGCAGTGCTGTATGCGCGGCAATTGCGTTTCGGCGCAGGCCCGCGCTCGCCCTTACGTAGTCTGCTCGACAAGCCGTTCTGTTTTTCAGCCGTCGACAATTCGGAGAAATTTTCGGAATCAGACTGTTCCGTGCATTTTCTATTTCCAGAAAAATTAATTCGATACAAAACCCAATCGCAATTCATTGCGAGGAGACCGGAATGCTCGGGTAACGCTAATCAAAACACGATGGCGCGGCCCTGGTGTGGAAATCGCTCGGAACTACCCGTTTCAGGCGGTGGTATTCATCATTCTGTTCATAAAAAGGCGATAATAATCATGAAGAAATCGAGGTTCTCGAGAAGCGATTCGCTGTTTTACGGAAGACTACGGGCACCGCTTGCAGCCGCGGCGGTTTCCGCGGTGCTGCTCGTGGGTTGCGGCGGCGGTTCGTCCTCGGGGGCGGGCGGCGCGACGGCCAACACGGCGTCGACAGCCAGCCCCTCTACCGCTGCGCCGCCGCCCGACAAGCCGCTCGTCGATAACGATATCTACGGCTCCGGTCCGAACGATTCGGTGAGCGACGCGACGGAAAGCGCCGCCGTCACGCATCATCAGGTCACGGTCAACGGCAAGACCATCGCCTACACGGCCACAGCGGGCCACCTCGTGACGATCGATGCAAGCACGTCGCAGCCGAACGCGAAGGTGTTCTACGTCGCCTACACGCAAGACAACCCCGATCCCACCAAGCCGCGCCCCGTCACGTTCTTCTATAACGGCGGGCCGGGCTCGTCCGCGGTGTATCTGCTGCTCGGTTCGTTCGGTCCGAAGCGGATTCAGTCGTCGTTCCCGAACTTCACGCCGCCCGCGCCGTATCAGCTGCTCGACAATCCGGACAGCCTGCTCGACCGCTCGGACCTCGTCTTCATCAACCCGGTGGGCACCGGCTATTCGGCGGCGATCGCTCCGTCGAAGAACAAGGACTTCTGGGGCGTGGACCCCGACGCGCGCGAGATCGACCGCTTCATCCAGCGCTATCTGACGATGAACAATCGCTGGAATGCGCCGAAGTTCCTGTTCGGCGAATCGTACGGCACGGCGCGCAGCGCAGTGGTGTCGTGGGTGTTGCATGAAGACGGCATCGAGCTGAACGGGATCACGCTGCAGTCGTCGATCCTCGACTACTCGAACGCGCAAAGCGCGGTGGGCCTGTTCCCGACGCTCGCGGCCGATGCGTACTACCACAAGCGCACGAGCGTCACGCCGACGCCCGCGAGCCTCGACGCGTACATGCAGACCGCGATGAACTACGCGACGAGCACGCTGATGCCGCTCGCGCAAGCGCCGAATCCGCAGGACGGCGGGATGGTCAACGTGCGCCTGAACATGACGCTGCCGGTCGCGCAGCAGATGCAGCAATACCTTGGCATCGATCCGATCCTGCTGATCCAGAGCCAGGGCAATCCGGCGGCGCTCGACCCGAACGCGAACCAGTCGTTCTTCTCGCTCCTCGTGCCCGGCACCGCGATCGGCCAGTATGACGGCCGCGCGACGTCGATCAACACCGGCATCGGTCCGTTCATCCTGCCGGACTCGGGCAGCAACGATCCGTCGATCACCAACGTGGCGGGTGTCTACACGGTCGAATGGAACAACTACCTGAACAACGACTTGAAGTACACGTCGACCTCTGCGTTCGTCGACTTGAACGACCAGGTCTTCAACAACTGGGACTTCAGCCACATCGATCCGACCGGCGCCGCGAAGGGCGGCGGGAACACGCTCTATACGGCGGGCGACCTGGCCGCGACGATGACGCTGAACCCGGACTTGAAGGTGCTGTCGGCGAACGGCTACTTCGATGCGGTGACGCCGTTCTTCCAGACCGCGCTGACGCTCGCGAGCATGCCGGTGGACCCGTCGCTGCAGTCGAACATCACGACGAAGCGCTACCCGTCGGGCCATATGATCTATCTCGACGATCCGTCGCGCGATGCGCTCAAGGCGGACCTCGGGACGTTCTATGACGGCGTGATGGCCGACCGGGTCGCGATGAAGCGCGTGTTGATGCTGCAGCGGCCGCCGAGGCGTTGATGCGGCGCTAGCTTCCCCTTCTTCCTAGCCGCTATAGCAGGCGCATCGCCACCCGGCGATGCGCCTGTCAACGCTTGTGCGGCTTCATAAGCATCGAGGAATTGCTTCGTTTTCCAGGGGGCGCCGCATCCCGTATCGTTCAACCCGTTTTTCGAACAACAAGACAACCGCGACGGGAACTCCAACAATGAAGCGGCTTCCACTCCTCGCCACACCCGCCGGCATGTCAGCCGATCACCAGCTTCACCCCAATCAACGTCAACGTTGCCGCGAGCAGATTGCGCAGCAGCGCATCGGGCGCGCGCGCCGACAGCTGGCTGCCGATCGCGATCCCCGGCAGCGAGCCGACCAGCAGCGACAGCAGCATCGACCAGTCGACCGACCCCAGCAGCCAATGCCCCATGCCCGCGATCAGCGTGAGCGGCACGGCGTGCGCGATATCGGAGCCGACGATGCGCGACGTCGACAGGGTGGGGTAGAGCAGCAGCAGCACGGTGACGCCGATCGCCCCCGCGCCGACCGACGTCAGCGACACGAGCACGCCGAGCACGGCGCCCGTGAGCGCCGTGAGGAGCGCGGTGCGCAGCGGCGCGGGCCCGCTCGCATGGCGCGCCGCGAACGCCGCCAGCTTCGGCCGGAACACGAGCGCGATCGAGGTGATGAGGAGCGCCACACCCAGCACGGTCTGAATCAGCGTCGTCGCGGCGTGCGAGCTCATGCCGTAGCGGTGCAGCAGCCACAGCGTGACGGCCGCCGCGGGCACGCTGCCCGCGGCGAGGCGTCCTGTCACCTGCCAGTCCACCGAGCCCTTGAGGCCGTGCACGAGCGTGCCGGTGGCCTTGGTTGCAGCCGCATACAGCAGGTCGGTGCCGACCGCGGTGGCCGGATGCACGCCGAACACCAGCACGAGCAGCGGCGTCATCAGCGAACCGCCGCCGACGCCGGTCAGGCCGACCAGAAAGCCGACGCCGAGGCCGGAGGCCGAATACATCAGATCGATATGAGGCATGCGCAAAAAGCGGCTGGCGAAGTCCGCGTTGAGTAGGCCGAAACGGGAATAAAGAGCGACATTGTCGCAAAAGCGCGGCCGTGCCGCAGCGCAGCGTTGGGCGTCCCCAGGAATAACATCGTTTCCGTGCACGTTCTTACAAGGTGGCGACCCACATAGTGTCGATTCTGCTAACCGGCGCCGACTGGCGCGAAACGCCATCACGCTCCGGCTGATTTGTACTATCAGATGGCGGGCGTCTTTTATGCTGGTGGCGTTACCTTAGAGGGCCTGCTGACGCTGGAGGCAGGCTGGCTTGTTTGCCTAACTAGCGCGCCGTGCGAGCGGACGGGTTCGCATTGGCATTGCACATGCTTGACGTAGAGGAGTGGGAAGGCCCGGGGACTCATAATGCGAATTCTGCAACTCGTTCTTGCGCCGCGGCTGTCCGGCGCGGAAATGCTGGCCAAGGGGATCGCGATTGGCCATCAGCGAAGCGGTCATAGTGTCTGTCTGGCGTCGCTGCTTCCGCAACACAGCGACTTCGAGCCTCTCAGCCGTGAGCTCGCGGCGCAAGGCGTGACCTGTTTATTTCCCACCCGGACGCACGCGCGCATTGGCCGGCTCCTGTTTCTCTATCGCGCGATTCGCCAGTTCAAGCCGGACATCATCTTCGCGCACTCCACCATTCCCGCGCTCTATGTGCGCGCGCTGCCGCTTTCCGTGCCGATCGTCTGGGTCATGCACTCGGGCGTGAACGACTTCAAGGACAACGTACTGCAGCGCGCCGAGCGGGTGCTGTCGTCGCGCGCGAAGGTGGTGATCGGCGTGTCGCAGAAAAACGTCGACGACTACCTGAAGGAGATCGGCGAGCATCCGTCGCTGGTCGTCGTGCCCAATGGGGTCGACACGTCGCCGTTTGCGACGGTCATGGGCCGCATGCCGGCGCGCAGTCCCGCAAACGACAGCAAGCGCATCGTGCAGATTGGCCGCTATATCCGCGAGAAGAATCACCTCGACACCGTGCGCGCGTTCAAGCGCGTGCTCGAGTTCGAGCCCGACGCGCGACTGCTGCTATGCGGCGTGATCGAGGACGTCGCCTATCACGCGGAAGTCGTTTCGCTCGTCAACGAACTGGGGATCGGCTCGCGCGTCGAGGTGGCCGGGCCGCGTTCGAACGTCGCCGAGATCCTGTGCGCGTCGAGTGCGTTTGCGATGCCGTCGAGCTTCGAGGCGCACAGCATCGGTTTTCTGGAGGCGCTGGCGTCGGAGATTCCGGTCGTCGCCAATGCGATCCCGGCGTTCAGCTTTGCGGGCAGCTTTCCGAGCGTGAGGCTCGTCGATACGACCGATGCCGAGGTCTATGGGCGCGCGCTGGCCGAGGCGCTGCAGCAGCCGCGCGCGGTGCGCCCGCTTGCGGGGCTTACGCTGCAGGATACGGCCGACAGGTATTTGGCGATTGCGCGGCAGGTGTTGGGGTTGAGGGTGGGGTTGCGGTAGCCGTTTTGTGCTTTTTGATTTCAATCGGATAAATCTGATTTTGCGTTTTTGTTGTTCGATGCGAACACGTTGACAGGCAAATGTAATAATTTCGGTTATCGTCTGTGCGCTAAAAGTGTCTGGCGCGAGGACGATGAACAAGAACACCTACCGCCTGGTGTATTCCGGGCTCCGAAGGATGGTGGTCGCGGTTGCGGAGACGGCAACCGCGGCGAGGAAATCGGCGAGTGGTCAAACGTGCGCGCGGCGGTGCTCGCGTGCGCTTGCAGCCGTGTCGTTGCTCGGCGCGCTTCCGGCTGCCGCATTCGCGCAAATCGCGCCGACGCCCGGCACGCCCACCCAGGTGATCCAAACGCCGAACGGGTTGCCTCAAGTCAATATCGCCGCACCGTCCGGCGCCGGTGTCTCGGTCAACACGTACAACCAGTTCGACGTCCAAAGAAACGGCGCGATCCTGAACAACTCGCCGACGATGGTCCAGACCCAGCAGGCGGGCTACATCAACGGCAATCCGAATTTCGCCGCGGGGCAATCGGCCCGCATCATCGTCAATCAGGTCAACAGCACAGCAGCGAGCCAACTCCGGGGGTATGTAGAGATCGCGGGAAACCGCGCCCAAGTCGTGCTCGCCAATCCGGCCGGCATCGTGGTGGACGGCGGCGGCTTCATCAACACGAGCCGCGCTACGCTCACCACGGGGCAGCCGTACTACGGCGCCGATGGCTCGCTTGCCGGATACAACGTGAACCGCGGCCTCATTACCGTGCAAGGCGCGGGCTTGAACGCGGCGAACGTCGATCAGGTCGACTTGATCTCGCGAGCCGTGCAGGCCAATGCGGCGATCTACGCAAAGAACCTGAACGTCGTGACGGGCGCGAACCAAGTCAACCACGACACGCTCTCGACCACAGCGATTCAAGGCGACGGCGCAGCAGCGGGCGTATCGATCGACGTGAGCCAGCTCGGCGGGATGTACGCCGATCGCATCACGCTCGTGGGCACCGAGCGCGGCGTGGGCGTGAGCAACGCCGGCGTGCTGGCTGCGCACGCGGGCGATCTGACGCTGCAATCGAACGGACAGCTCGTGCTCGCCGGCAAGACGAATGCGAGCGGGAATCTGAACCTCGCCGCGCAAGACGGTATCCAGAACAGCGGCACGACGTACGGAGCGCAGAACGTCAGCGTCGCGACAGGCGGTGCGCTGCAAAACGGCGGCACGCTGGCAGCGCAGCGCAATCTCGACGTCACGGCTGCCAGCGTCGCATCGAGCGGCACGCTCGGCGCAGGGGTGAACGCGGACAGCTCGGTGGGGCCGAGCGGTGACCTGAACGTCACGTCAATCGGCCAGCTGAGCGCGACGGGCAAAAACGTAGCGGGCGGCACGCTGTCGTTCACGGGCGCCGGGATCGATCTGTCCGGTGCGCAAACGGCCGCGAATGGCGGCGTTTCGCTGCGCGCGCAAGCCGGCGAGCTCGACCTGAGCGGCGCGGCGACGAGCGCCCGAGGCGCCATCGACGCGCACGCTGCGGGCGCGGTGCGCAACGACCGCGGCACGATGTCGAGCGCAGCCGGTATCGCAATCGAAGCGGGCAGCGTGTCGAACCAGAGCGGGCTGATCTCCGCGGCAGGGCCGCTGACGGTGCGCGCGTCGCACGCGCTTGCGAACCAGGGCGGCACCTTCGTCACCGACGGCGCACTGGCACTGAACGCGGGCGACATCTTCAACCACCAGGGCACGCTGCAAAGCGGCGGCGCGCTGACCGCGTCGGGCGCGTCGCTAGACAATACGGCTGGCCGGATCGTGTCGTTGGGTACTGGTGAGGATGGCGATCTGTCGGTCACGGCCACCGGGCAAGTGACGAACGCAACCGGCACGACCGCGCGTGGGGCTCAAGGCGGCGTAATCGGCGGCAACGGCAACGTGACGGTGCAAGCGGGCTCGCTTGCCAATCACGGTGTCCTCACCGCGCAACGCATGCTGCAAGTCCGCACGGCATCGCTCGATAACCGCGACGGCTTGATCGCCGCCGATCGGCTCGCCATCAAGGCAAGCGACCTGAAGAATGCGCACGGCACGGTGCGGCAATACGGCGGACAGGCGACCGTGCTCGACGTGAGCGGCACGCTCGACAATAGCGGTGGCGGCGCGATCGAGACGAACGGCGAGAGCCTCACACTCGCGCCTGCCGTGTTGAACAACGCGGGCGGCAAGATCATCCACGCGGGCACGGGGACATTCACGCTCGCGCCGAGCGCCGGGACGCTGACCAATACGAGCGGCCGCATCGAAAGCCGCGGCGAGGTGATGCTCACGGCGGCCGCACTCGACAATACGAGCGGGACGATCGCCGCACAGCGCGGACTGTCGGCGACGGTTGCCGGCACGCTGACCAACGCGCAAGGCGTGCTCGGCAGCAACGGCAACGTGGCGCTCACGGCGGCTTCGCTCGTGAATACGAAAGGCGGACAACTGAGCGGCGCAAGCCTGAGCATACGTGCCGACGACTTGAACAACAGCGGCGGGAAGATCGGCACGATCGCCACCAGTGGTGCCGCGATTCGAAATGCTGGCAACGGCGATATCGCCATCACGACGACCGGCGCCCTTTCCAACGCAGACGGCTCAATCGGCGCAACGCGCAACCTCGCCATCACGTCGAGCACGTTGTTTGGTGGCGGCACCTACAGCGCGGCCAACGACCTGACGCTGGCGCTGCAAGGCGACTTCACCAACACGCCGGACTACGAATTCAACGCAGGCCACAACCTCGCGTTCACGCTGCCCGGCACGTTCCGCAACGCGGGCGGCCTGATGAGCGTGAACGACCTGAGCGTCGATGCACGCGGCATCGTCAACAGCGGCGCGATGGCCGCGGGCGGCTGGCTGCGCACGAACTCGAACACACTGACCAACACGGGCGTGCTGGTGGGCGGCAGCGTGTCGCTCGCGGCGGCCTCGACGCTCGCGAACGTCGGCCCAACGGCACTGATCGGCGCCTCGGACAGCGACGGCACGCTCGAACTGCTCGCCAACGATATTCAAAACCGCGACGACACGACGGCGACCGACACCTCCGCGCTAACCGCCATCTACGGCATGGGCCGCGTGGTGCTGGCCGGCGGCAAGGACGCGAACGGCAACTACACGAACGCCTCGCGCATCTTGAATCAGTCGGGGCTGATCCAGTCCGGCGGCGACATGGCGCTGCACGCCGATCTCGTGACGAACACGCGGCGCGAGATGAAGACGGAGTGGACGTCGAATGTCGATGCGGCGCTGCTCGAAAGGTTGGGCATCAGCTTGTCGGGCCGCACGGGCCAAGTGGGTGTGAAAGATCCGCTGAGCATCGGCGGCGTGTATGTGGAGCCGCCGCACGGCGGGGAATACCAAAGCACGTACCAGTACACGACATATACGGGCACGGCGATGGCGAACCTGATCACGAAGATCAGCCCGGCCGCGCAGATCGTCTCCATGGGCAATCTGGATGTCTCGTCGGTGGGCATGCTCCAGAACTACTGGAGCCAGGTGGCCGCGGCGGGCGACATGGCGACGGCGGCGGCTTACGATTCGAATGGCTGGCATGCCACGGGTCAGGAGGCGCCGCAAATCCGGGTGACCTACACCGGCAAATATTGGTATCGCAACTACGACGGCACGAAGTTCTGGAGCTATTCGTTCTGTAACGATCCGGGCTGCAACGCGCCGGCCGACGTGAAGAAAAACGGCTTGCCCGACTACGCCTCGACCCTCGTCGCGAACGGCACGTTGAGCGGCACGGGCGTGAGCATCAACAACCCGGGCAGCAACGCGTCGATGCCATCGCTGGGGCTGCCGCCGGGCGTGGACGTGAGCAAGGTGGGCGGCGGCGTAGACCCGCTGATCGCGAGCGCGACCGCAGTCAGCGTACTGAGCAACCTGACGATTCCGCAGGGCGGCCTGTTCAAGCCGACGACGGTGCCGGGCGCAACGTACCTGATCGAAACGAACCCGGCGTTTACCAATCAGCGCAGTTTCATGTCGAGCGACTATTACCTGCGGCAACTGGGACTGAACCCCGATCAGATCGCAAAGCGCTTGGGCGACGGCTTCTACGAGCAACAGCTCGTGCGCAACCAGATCACGTCGCTGACGGGCAAGGCCGTGCTCGGACCGTACACGAACATCGAGTCGATGTATGGCGCGCTGCTCGCTTCGGGTGCGGCGCTCGCGCAAGCGCTGAACCTGCCGCTCGGGGCGAGCCTGTCCGCCGAGCAGGTCGCGCAGTTGACGAGCAGCGTGGTCCTGATGGAGACGCGCATCGTCGACGGCCAAACGGTGCTCGTGCCGGTCGTCTATCTGGCGAAGGCCGATCAGCAGGATATGCGCAACGGCCCGCTGATCGCGGCGCGCGACATCGATCTGAAGAACACGCAATCGTTCGTCAACAGCGGCACGGTCAAGGCGACGAACAGCCTGTCGATCGACGGCGCGAGCATCGACAACCGCTACGGCACGCTGCAAAGCGGCGGGCTGATGGCGCTGACGACGACGGGCGATGTCGATCTGACCTCGGCGAACGTGAAGGCGGGGAGCCTCTTCTTGAACTCGGGCGGCGACCTGATTCTCGATACGGCGACGAAGACGACGAAGCAGGTCAATGCCGATGGCGCGACGCGTGTGAACACGACGCTCGGGCCGATCGCGCAGCTCGATGTGGCGGGCGACGCCGCAATCATCACGGGCGGAGACTTCCGGCAGAACGCGGGGGCGCTGTCGGTTGGCGGCAACCTCGGGATGCAGATCGGCGGGGATTGGACGCTTGGGACGCAGGAGGTGGGCGAACACAAAGTCGTGGCGCGCGATCAAGGGATTAGCGGCATCTCGAATACGGATATCCGCAGCGCCGTGGGCAGCAGTGTGACGGTCGGAGGGGCTTCGGCGATTGCGGTGGGTGGTGATTTGACCGCGCGCGGCGCGCAGATCGATCTGGGCGGCGGCGGGACGATCGCGGCGCAAGGCAATGTGTCGCTGCTCTCGGCGAGCGCAACCTCGATGGTGGACAGCTCGAGTGCGGGGAGCGGCAGCGGGCGCAGTTATGCGGAGACGTATTACTCGTTGGATCAGACGCTCACGGGCACGACGCTGACGGGCGGCGATACGGTGAACATCGTGTCGGGCAAGGACATCACGCTTCAAGGCAGTGCGATCAGCCTCGATAAGGGTAATGCGAACTTGCTGGCGGCGGGGGATGTGACCATCGGCGCCGCGAGCGAGACGCATGCGCTCAAGACCGATGAAACGCATAGCCACAGCGGTGTAGCGAGCGGCTCGAAGGTGGCGAGCGGGATCGACCAGACGGCGACGTACAGCATCGGCAGCATGGTGTCGGCCGATGGCGTGAACGTGGTGAGTGGGCGGGATATCAACGTTGCGGGCAGCACGATCGTGGGCACGAACGATGTCGCCCTCGCTGCTGCACGCGATGTGACGATTACGACCTCGCAGGACACCATGCGGTCGTCAGAGTACTACCAGAAGAAAGAGACGGGGCTGATGTCCGGTGGCGGGTTCGCGGTCTCGGTGGGCTCGCAATCGACCAAGGATCAGCAGCACAGCACGTCCGTCATCAACACCAGCAGCAACATCGGCTCGCTCGCGGGTAATCTGACCATCGCGGCCGGCAACGATTTGCACGTGACGGGCAGCAATCTGATTGCTGCGCAGAACATCAGCGGCACGGGCGCGAATGTCATCATCGACGCTGCACAAAACTCGAATCATTACGACCGCACGCACGAAGTCTCCAAGAGCGGCGTGACGGTTGGCTTGGCGGGCAGCGTGGCGGAGTCGGCCTCCAACGTGGTGAATCAATCACGCGCGGCGAGCAACAGCCGGGACGGTCGCGCGGCAGCCTTGCACGGCGTTGCCGCGGCGGGCAATGCCGCGATGACGGTGGCGGGCGTGACGGGCGGCGCATTGGCTGGCCCGAACCCGAGTCTCGCGGTCCAGGTGAGCGTGGGCTCGTCGCACAGCAAAGATACGTTCTCCGAAGACCAGATGACGCACACGGGCTCGTCGGTGATGGCCGGTGGCACGACCGCGTTCGTGGCGACGGGCAATCCCACAGGGACTTCCTCCGGGCGCGGTGCGCCCGGCAGCGGCAACATCACGATCGCGGGCTCGAACGTGAGCGCAAGCGATGTGATTCTGGCGGCGAAGAACCAGATCAACCTCATCAATACGACCGATACGGATTCGACGCGCAGCACGAACGAAGCGAGCAGCGCGAGCGTGGGGGTGTCGTTCGGCACGAATGGGTTCGGTGTGTCAGCGGCGATGTCGAAAGCGCACGGCGACGGCAACAGCGATGCGCAGATCCAGAACAACACTCACGTGATCGGCGCGAACAGCGTGACGCTGGTCTCCGGGGGCGATACGAACCTAATCGGCGCGAACGTGAGCGGCAACACGGTGCTGGCCGAGATCGGCGGCAACTTGAATGTCGCGAGCGTGCAGGATGTGACCACGAGCGCGGCGCATCAGAGCAGCATGGGCGGGGGCTTTAGCATCAGCCAGGGCGGGGGCAGCGCGAGCTTTAGCGCGTCGCATGGGGACGCGAGCGGCTCGTACGTGGGAGTCAATGAGCAGGCGGGTATCCAAGCGGGCGACGGCGGATTCAACATCAACGTGAAGGGCAATACGGATCTGACCGGCGCTTACATCACGAGTGCGGCCGATGCGGAAAAGAACAGCCTGAGCACGGGGACGCTCACGTTCTCGGATCTGCAAAACCATTCGGATTACAGCGCGTCGAGCAGCGGCTTTAGCGCGGGGGCGGTGAGCGGCGCTGGCGGTGTGACGCCGATGCTGAGCCAGCACGACAGCGGCAGTGAGAGCGCGGTAACGCAAAGCGGCATCGGTGCGGGGACGATCAACATCACGGATCAAGCCAATCAGACGCAAGACCTTGCCAGCCTGAACCGCGAGACGTCGAACTTGAACGGAACGATGTCGAAGCTGCCGGATGTGAAGGAACTACTTGCGGATCAGGCGGACATGATGAGCGCGGTGCAGGCGGCGGGTCAGGTGGTGGCGCAGGGGATTGGTGCGTATGCGGACCAGAAGCAGAAGGAGGCGCAAGCCAACGCGAAAATGGCCGCCGATACGGGCAACCCTGAGTTGGCTGCGCAGTGGCAAGCGCAGGCGGATACGTGGAGTGAAGGTGGGGCAAACCGCATTGCGCTGCACGTGGGAGGTGGGGCGCTGATCGGGGGCCTGGGTGGTGGCGGTATTGGCACGGCTGCGCAAGGCGCGGCGGGTGCGGGATTGGCCGCTGCGTCTGCAGGTAAGCTAAACGGCTTGGCGGACAACGTAGGCGATGCAACGGGTTCGCCGACGTTGGGCAACATCGCGTCGAATGCGATTGCGGGTGCGGGCGGCTTCTTGATTGGCGGTAGTGCGGGGGCTGTGACAGCGGCCAATGCGGATCTTTACAACAGGCAGTTGCATCCTGAAGAGAAGAAGTGGATTAACGAAAAAGAAGCGGCGTACGCGAAGAGATATGGTCTGACGCTCGAACAGGCGCATAACGAACTGACGACGCAGGCGAATTTGCAGGTGCAGAATGGTTCGCCGGGGACTTGGAATCAGCGCGCGAGCGAATTTTTGAATCAGGCACATGGGATGTTGCCGGCCGATGGTAATAGCGGCCCCGGCTACATGTTCTATGCCACGCCCGATCAAAAAGCGAACCCGAATATTTATGCCGGGTATTACTCCAACGGCGTGGGGCTGAATAAGCCGGCGGCTGGCGATATCGCGAATTCAGTGAATCGGGAAGCGGCCTATCGTGATGCCTATACGAAGGGAACGTGGGCGGCAGCGGGCGCGGCAGCTGGTTTGGCGCTCGCGGGGCCGGCGGCGGCGATTCCGGGCGTGCCGATCTTTAGTTCGGGCGGGGCGCTCGGTTCGGGAGCGTGGGCGTCACCGATGGGTACAGGTGTGATCAGTGCCGGCATCAACGTCGGTGCGCAGTATGCGCAGAACGGCACGGTCAATCCGCTTGATGTGGCCAGCGCGTTTGCGACCGGCGCGGGAGGCACCTATGGCGGGCTGCTATGGAACGTTGGCGTGAATGCCGCTGGTGGAGCAACGACGGTTTTGCTGAACAATATCTTGCAAGGCAAGAATGACAGTGCGATTGGTGCAGGTATTACCGCTGGGTTGTTTAGCTCGCTTGGCTACGGAATAGGCAAGCTCGGCGAATCCACATTCAACTCCGCAATCAGACCGACAATTAATAACTCTGGCGGCTGGGCTGGCAGTGGCGCGTGGTCCGGTAGTGGCTGGAATATGTTTAGGCCAAATGGCGCAGGTGTAGTTGTCGGGACAACTGCTGGAGGTATGGGCCAAGAAGTAACGAATTCCGCGGCTGGAAATCTTCCTGGTATTAGCGGAGGAAAAAAATGATGCGCTGGATGGTTGCTGGCATTGCGGTATGGCTAATTTGCGTTGGTGGATTTTACTTGATGTGGGTAATTGGGCTTGGAATAAATTGTCTTTTTATAGCTGGCTGCCCCAGTCAGATCAACGCAAAACTTTTGCTCACGGCCGTAAACGGGAAAAGCGTTCTAGTAAGAGGGTCGCTATCAGCATTGGTAGTGATTGCAATTTCCTGTATTAGGCGAAGACGATCATGAAGTCGAACCTTTACAGCCGGCAGTTGCATCCTGAAGAGAAGACGCTGGCCAAGCAGTTGGCCAACAAGAGCGGCGGGCTGTATACGCAGCAACAGATTGAAGACCAGATGCGCCTCATTGGCGTGTACGTCGATGGTGGCTATTCCCCTGGCATCCCGGCTGTTCTGAATGGGCAGGCGCCGACCGACCCGGGCGCCATGTGGATTTCGACGGGGCTGACTGAGAACGGAAGGCCTTTGATGATTCAATCGTTAGCCAGTCCCGACCCGACATTGCAGGCGTATATCCGGGCGAATGCAAATTCCGCGGCGCCGGGTAATGTGCCGAGCGTCTTTACGTATGAGCATGCACCGAATCAGATTGATTGGAATTCTGTGAGGAATACGATGGCTGATGCGGCGGGGATGATTTCGACCAATGCGGGGCGTGTCAGTGTCGCCGCAGGTGCAGCGGCTGCGATCCTGGGACCGCACACACCTAGGGCTGTGACATTATCGTTTAGCTCGGCTGTTGTTAGTCTTGGTGCGAGCGGTGTGCAGCAAATGCTAAATCCCCAACCGTGGAAATTTGGATTTGATAGCTTTGTCGATTAGGGATCGTTCTATGCGGCCGATAGATATCCGATAGCTGGCCCAGTTTTCACCGAGATAGGGGAAGTGATAAAGAATTCAGACTGGGCAAATCAGATTAAAGCTCCTTCGCAGAAATAGTGAGGTACTCGTGAAACTAGTTGAAGATGGAAATCTATCGCTTCCAGTTCGAACTATCTTCGTAGTTCTGGGAATTTCGATTGGTGCGGTCAGTTTCATTTGGGTGAGATCGATTCTCTTGATGTCTATAGGTCTGGCCATTGCGGCTATTGGCGGAGATGCAAGCAAGGCGCATCAACTGAGCATCAAGCCGTTCGACAATAGCTATAAGAAGGCGCGCGAGAGCTACAAGGTGAAGGGCGACGAAGAGGATTAATCGATGTAGAAGCGACGAACTCAGCAGTGCTGGACAACCGGCAGTTGCATTCGGAGGGACGAACGCTGGCGAAACATGTCGCGGACAAGGGTGACGAGCGTGGTGTCGACCAATGCAGGCCGTATCAGTGCAACGATGGGTGCAGCACTATTCGTTCCCGGGCCACATCAGCCTAGTGCGTTGACGACAGCAGGCGGGGCGGTGATGGTTAGTTTTGCGGCTGAAGCTGTAGCGCAGGTGCTCAAACCAGATCCCATTGGGATGTACAAGGACAACTTCATGATTGGTATACCGGCTAACGTACTAGCGTATAGGTTCCCGATGCAAGGCTCTGTGATCAATGAAGTTGCAGAAAAAATTAAGGCGGAAACCAAGAAATGAAAATTTTGGAGAATGGGAATCTGTCTAAACCGGTTTGCGACATATGCATAGTGCTTGGCATTGGGCTGATATGGGGGGCTTATTTATTTAACAGCGATGTGAGTAATCCCATGCAGTGGATATGCATATCACTTGGTACGCTCGTAGGCGCACTAGGCGGGGCGTGTAGTTTGGTGCGTAGGGCTGGCGTCAAACTCTTCGGCGCCAACTGGAAAAAGATTCGCAAGACCTACGAAAAGAAGGAGGGCGACGCGTGAGGTTTTTGGCAGGAAGTGCAGATCGCTACAACCGGCAGCTTCATCCGGGAGAGAGGACATTGGCGAAGCAGTTGGCTGAAAAGAGCGACGGTAAATACACGCAGGCCCAGATCGAGGATCAAATGCGCATCATCGGTGCGTCGCCAAATGGGCAAGTTCGGGATGGAATTTGCTTGCGCCAAGTAACTGATTGGAGCTGGGCCGACGAAGCGCGAGGGCTGGTTCGTCTTCCTCGGAATCGTCCTAGTCGCTGCTGTAGTTGTCGCGCTTTTGTGGAGTGCTCGCGGAAGCCCCATTCATTGAGATGCGTTAAGAACGAAGCTTTGTATCGTTAATTCCTGATCAGCCGACACACGTTCGAATCATCGGGGAACATTTATCTCAAAAAGGTAGGAATCCTATGAAATCACGCAAAAAACTGACAACCGCCACAGCACTCACAGCCGCGGCCCTGATATCCACCTTGCTCCCCGGTTGCGCAACCGAAACCTCCCAAGTCCTGCAAGTATGAAAATCACATCGAGGCTCGCGGCGCTGCCGCTCGCCCTGGCATCGTTCGCGCTCAACGCACAGCAGCACGCGCCGACTCCGGCCGAAGCTGCCGCCCGCGCCAACGCGGAGCAACAACAGCAGCTTCAGCAGAAGCTCGACGCGCAGCAGCGTGACGCAACGGTAGAAGCGCCTTCGGTACGCTCGGAAGTGCCGAGCGCCGAAACATATCCGGCATTGCCTGCCGAAGCGCAGTGCTTTCGAATCGACCGTTTCTCGCTCGACGTTCCGGACACGTTGCCCGCTGTGGTCAAGTCGCAAGGCGCATCCGCTTTGCCGCAAGACCGGTTCGCCTTCGCTCGCGAATGGCTCGAGCATTACGCAGGCGCCTGCGTCGGCAAGCAAGGCATCGATGTGCTCGTCAGGAGCCTGTCCCAGCAGATTCTGAGTCGTGGCTACATCACGACGCGCGTGCTGCTGCCCGAACAGGATTTGTCGAGCGGCACGTTGAAGTTCGCCTTGATTCCCGGTGTGATCCGTCGCATGCATTTCACCAACGAGACGCTTCGCGGCACTTGGAAAACGGCGTTTCCCACGCGCGACGGCGAGCTGCTGAATTTGCGGGACCTGGAACAAGGCTTGGAGCAAATGAAACGCGTGACGAGCCAGGACGTTTCGATGCAGATCGTCCCTGCCGATGTCCCCGGCGAAAGCGACGTCGTGCTCGACGTCAAACGCGTTAAGCCCTGGACCGTCGTCGCGTCGCTCGACAACTCGGGCACGCGCGCAACCGGCAAGCTGCAAGGCAACTTGTCGGTCGGCATCGACAACCCGCTGGGCGTGAACGACATCTTCAACATTGGGGTGAACCAGGATCTCGAACTCGGCGATAAGCGGCTTGGCTCGCACGGTTGGAACGGCTTCTACTCGATCCCGTGGGGCTCCTGGACCGCGACGCTCTCCGCCAACACGAACACCTACTACCAGCAGATCGCTGGCGTGAATCAAATCTTCGTCGCCAGCGGCAATTCGCAGACAGTCGACGCGAAGCTGCACCGCGTGCTCGCGCGCAGTCAGAACGACGTATTCGGCGTGCAGTTCCGACTCTCGCGCCGCTTCGGCAAGAGCTTCATCGAAGACACGGAAATCCCGCAGCAGCGCCGCAACAATACGTTCGTCGAAATCGGCCTGACCGACCGTCACTACTTCGGCGGCTCCCAGTTCGACGGTTCGCTCGCCTACCGTCAAGGCATCGGCGCATTCGGCGCGCAGGAAGACGTGCTCGCGCCGGGCGGCGGCCCGACCTACCGCTACAAGATGGCGGTGCTCGACGCGAATCTCTCCGCGCCGTTCGCGATCGGGCAGCAGCCATTCAGATACGTGTCGACGCTCCACGGCCAATACACGGGCAACACGCTCTACTACATCGACGACCTCACGATCGGCAGCCGCTACACGGTGCGCGGCTTCGACGGCGAGACGATGCTCGCCGCGGCACGCGGTCTTTATTGGCGCAACGAATTGCAGATGCCGATCGCGCGGACGGGGCACGCGATCTATGCGGGGCTGGACTATGGCCGCGTCTGGGGGCCGCAGTTGGTTGCTCTCGTCGGCACGCAATTGGCGGGGGCGGTGGTCGGCGTGAAGGGCAGCGTGGCGACGCGTTTCGGCGCCTACGCTTACGACCTGTTCGCCGGCACGCCCGTCTACAAGCCCTCGGGCTTCGATACCACGCGCGTCACGTTTGGTTTTCAAGGAACGGCCCAGTTCTGACTTTTCAATCAACAGGAAATACTCCCGATATGTTTCGTATGTCATCGCGGCGCCTGTAACGATCGCCCAATCGTTCGCGAATAACCCCCTTTCTTAAACCCATCTTCCCGATGAAATCGGGAGAAATTGGAGACCGATACCATGAAAAAAACCTTTCGCTCGACCTGCCTGTTTTCAGCTGGACTTATCGTGTCGGCGCTTTCAGCCTGTGGCGGCGGAGACGATGTCAGTCCGTCTGGTGCTGAGGCATCGGCACCAGCGCCGTCACCAGCGCAACCTGCTGCTCAAGCAGCATGTCGGCCGAACGGCAATTTCGCTTATTCGGGTTCCGCTTCTCAAGTCGCGGCGAACAACGGCCAACTGGCCGTGATAGTCGTGCCGAGTTTGCCGAGCGATGTTTCGAAGGGCAGACACATGACGGCGCCGAACGCGCCCGCATCGAGTCAGGTTCAGCAGACAAGCGGCGCGTTTACTACGCTCGCGTCCTCGGCGGCGGCAACCGATTGTCTGGGGCTCGACCACGGGACAGTGTCGGAGATCCAGAGCGTCGGAACCGATGTGGCGATCGGCCGGTGGAATCAGGCGAAGGACACGGACGGCAATACCTATACCAGCCAGCAAGGTGTTCACTACGCGGTGGGTACGCCCCTCTCGCTGTCGGCGACGAGCGGCACACTCGCCTGTACGCAGTTGATCGCCGACACGGTGGCGAGCAATGACGGTGGCGCAACGGGCACGCTCGGAACGAGCTCGGCTACGCTCGATCTCGGGACGCGTACGCTCAACAATCTGAGCCTGTCGATCAATCTCGCGAATACTCAGTACGCGCTGACGAACACCCAGGCGCCGTTAAACGGCGTCTCGACGACCGGGCAACTGTCCGTTCAGTCGGTCGTCGTAGGCCACGATGCGACACAGCCGTTGATTGCCGTTGGTTACTCGGCCACGTTGCCGAATACAGTGGGGATTGGTGGCGTCATGGTGTTGTCGTGCAAGTGACGAGCGCCAGATAGCACTGGATCGTCGGCATGGTCTTTCGATTTCACTGCCGCAACCGATCCAGCCGCATCGTCTCCGTGAAGAGGCCGGGCAGGCTGCCCCAGTCGTCGGCGGGGCCGAGCTTCGGGTCGCGCGAGATCGCGTAGCCGATCAGGCCCGGTGCGCCGCCCGTGAAGTAGTAGTCGCCGATGACCGCATTCACGCGCTTGAAGAGCACGAGCGTTTGTCCCGCGTAAACGCCGGCTGCATGCTCGACTAGCGCGGGAATCTCATCGGCCCACGACACGTCATCGAGCGTCGCCACACGTACCGGCTCGCCAAAGCGCGCCCCGCCTTTCATCATCCACACATCGATATTCGCGTGATTCCCGGCGCTCGGATTGCGCGCCGAGAGCACGAGCAGATCGTCGATGCCATCGCCGTCAATGTCCCCTGTGGTCGCTTTCGCGAGCGATGCCGGAAAGCCGCTGAACTGCTGCGCGCGGATGTCGCCGCTGAAGGCGCTGCCTGAACTCGCGAGTTGCGTTAGCGCGAGGCCGGAATCCGAACGTTCGAGCGCCAGCAGACCCGTGCGCGGCGAACCGGCGATGCGCGCCGCGAGGAACTGCGTGCCGCTGGAGAGGCCCGATGCCGCCATCCAGAGCGCGGGATCGCCGCCCGTCAGGCCGTTGCCCGCGAGCACCCACAAATCGAGTCCGGACGCATGGCGTTGCGCGACCATCACGTCGGCGCGGCCGTGCCCGCTGAAATCGGCGGCGACGTATTGCTGCGCGAGCGCGGGCATGAGTGCCGAGGTGCTCTGGTACCACAGACGCGGTGCTTCAAACCCCTTGCCCGTGCTGCGCATAAGCCAGAACGCCGTGCCGCCGTTACGCGGCGCAATCGCCATCAAGTCGGCGCGGCCGGTGCCCTCGAAATCGGCGATCAGGAAGCGCGTGCTGTCGAAGCAGAGCGTGTCGCCGGTGCAGGTGGGCTGGATCGACGTGTAGTCGAACGGCACCGCGTTCACGTACCAGGGCGCGGCGTGCGCGCCGGGCGCGAGGTCCGCGACCCAGACGTCGAAGCCTGGCCCGTCGTGGCGTCGCTCGACGACCACCGCGCTCGGCTTGCCGCTGCCCGTCACGTCGCCGTACATCGCGCCCGCGAGCCGCAGGTCGGTCCATTGCGAATGCGGCGTCGGCGCCCAGCGGTATTCGGTCGTGAGCGGCGCGCATGCGCCGATCGCGAGTTGACCGTCCTTCTCGCCGAGACAGTGACGCAACGGCGTATAGACGAGCCCGAAGTCCCACGGCGTCCAGCGTTGCGCGATCGCCGACGGGTCGCACTTTTCTTCGACGAGTCCGGCGCCGCGCTCGGCGACGCACAGCCACGACGATTCGCTCACAAGCGTCGCGTCGTGCGGATTGCCCGGGTAGCTGATGACGGGCTGCCAGCGCCAATCCTGCGCCGGGCTTTCGTCGCAGGCCGCGAGATAGGGCGGCTTGCCCGCGCCGCCCGAGGTCAGGCATTGGCTCGTGTAGGCGTTGACGAGATTGAGCTTGCGCGGCTCGAAGTCGGGCTCCGGATGATGGGTTTGTCCTCCGAACGAATAGCGGCGCGCGACCCAGTTGCCGTTCCACTGATACTCGCCGAACACGTGCGTCGCCTGGTTGCCGTCGATCGTGAAGTAGCTCGCCACCTCGTCGCGCTTTTGCTGCACCTCGGCGGCGGGCACGTTCATCGGCAGGGCGCCCGTCGGATAGGTGAGGTGGTAGCGAATCGGCACGTTCAAGCCGAGGCTTTGGGCGACGTTTCGGGTGATGCGCGCGGAGTAGATGTGGTCGGGGTGCTCGATGAACGGCACGGTGTCGGGGTTCAGCGTGTAGATCTCGGTGGCGGGCTTGAGGATCTCGCCGAGCGTCGCGATCAAATCGGCGCGGCTGTAGTGGGTGGCGCCGGAGCCGTCGTCGTTCATCGGGTAGCTTGCGATCGTCGCGTTCTCGTCCCACAGAAGTCCGAGCGGCACGCGGCCGCCGCGCACCTGTCCGCCCGGCAGGCGGATTTCGAGCAGCTTCACGCGCGGCTGCTGTTTCAACACCATCTGATGCACCGGCTTGCCGGCGATGGTCACCGTCGATTGGTCCCAGTCGTTGGCCACGCCGACCATGCGTGCGTACGTTTGCCGGATCGCTTTCTCGCGCGTGAGGACGTAGTCGAACGGCCCGCTGTCCGCGCCGCCGATCAGATGCACGGTGACGATGCACCAGCCCGCCTCGATGTGCTCGCTGATGCCGGGGTTCACGAAGAGAAGGTCGTCGTCGAGGTGGGCGACAACGGTGACGAGCGTGCCGGCCCGGCAATCGGCATCGGCGGCGTGAGCGGCGCGCGGGGCGAGGGCCGTGAGGCTTGCCAGCGCCCAGAGCAGCAGTGAGATCAGTGAGGACTTCGTGGACCGCATTGGCTCCCCGGACTGGCGTTTGGCCGTTCGGCCCTAAGCTTACCGGGGGGCATCGACGTTGTACGTGGGCGAGCGCACTTTCGTCATACATGAGGGCCGATGAAAGTGCGCACCCGTTCGAGCTCAATGCCTCAATGCCTCAATGCGTAGGCGCATGCGTCTGCTGCGCCGCCGAGCGCGGTTGCGTGATCGCGCTCACCACGAGCAGCACGATGATGTTCAACGTGAGCGCGAGAAAGCCGATGTTGAGGTCCTTCAAGCGGTCCGGCAGGAACGGGAACAGTTGTCCGACGCTCGCCTTCGTGAGCGTCGTGTACGTGACCATCGCCACACCCGCGACGATCCCCGCGAACGCCCCTTGCTTCGTCACGCGGTTATGCGCAAAGAGACTGCACACCACAGCCGGGAAAAGCTGCGTGACGAAGCTGTAGCCCATCAGGAGGAGCGCGACGATCGTCTCGCCGCCCTTCAACGTGAACCCGACCGCCACGAGCGCGATCACCGGCACGAGCACGCGCGCGAGCTTCGCGACTTGACGGTCGTCGGCTTGGCGGTTGAGCGCGCCGCGATAGACGTCGTTGGCAATCAGCGTGGCGGCGGTGATGAGGATCATCGAGCCGGGCACGAGCGCGGTCAGCACGCCCGCCGCGCCGACCACGCCGACGAACCACGGGTCGAAGGTCTGCAGCGACAGGCGAAACAGCGACAAGTCGATATCGCTGCCCTTCAAGCCCGGTATCTTGAGGACGGCCGCAAAGCCGCAGAAGAACACGAACAGCAGGATCAGCTGATAGATCGGCAGCACGGCGGCGTTGCGGCGGAAGATGCGCTCGTCCTTCGCGGTGAACACCGAGCCGAACGTATGCGGCCACATGAAGAAGCCGAGCGCGGTGAGCAGCACCGTCGACTGGAACCAGGTGACGCTCATGCCCTTGTCGGGGAACGTCAGGAAACCGGGCTTGGCGGTGTCGATCGCATGGAACATGCTGCCGAGGCTGCCGTAGTAGTGGATCGGCAGATAGATGCCGAGGAGCAGCACGACGCCGAGGATCATCAGGTCCTTCACGACCGAATTCCACGCCGAGCCGCGCACGCCCGAGACGATCACGTACGCCGTGACGACAATCGCGCCGATCCAGACTGCGGCCGTCGACGAGATCGCGCCGTACGAGGTCGTCGACACGATGATGCCGAGCCCCTTGAACTGCAGCACGAGATACGGAACCAGCGCGGCCACGTCGACAAGCGCGACGAGCACGCCGAGCGCCGGGCTCGTGTACTTGCTCGCGAGGAAGTGCGGCTGCGAGACGAGCCGGTTCGCTTTCGCGTAGCGCCAGATCGGCGGCAGCAGCCAGTACGAGAGGATGTAGGCGAGCGTCGCGTACGGCAGGATGTAGAAGACCGCCGCACCCTTGCCGTAGGCGAAGCCGCTGCCGCCCAAGAACGTGAACGTCGTGTAGATTTCGCCTGCCATCAGCAGGAACACGAAGGCGGTGCCGAAGCTGCGTCCGCCCACCGACCACTGTTCGAGATTCATGTCGTGGCCGCGCTTGGCGCGCACGCCGAGCATGAGCGCGAGGAGCGCGGCGCCCGCGATGATGATGAGTGCGCTGCTCATGAGCGGGCCTCCTCGGCAACTCCGGCGCCCTTGCGGTTGGCCGGGTCGAGCCGGTAGACGAGCGCCATGATGCACGCTGTCAGCACGACCCACATCACGATCCAGGCAAGCACGAGCGGCATGCCGAGAATGAGCGGTTCGACTTGGTTGAAGAACGGAACACCTAGCAGAATGCCGATGAACGGCAAGGCGGCGAGCAGCCGGAGCAACATGGTGGGGGTCTCCTCGAACGTGTGATGACGTCTCGCGTAGTCGGTCTTTTCTGGGCCTTGGTACTTAAAACAGACCCCGTGACTCTAGTCCGGAAGTATTTGGCGCGTAAAGGCTGTCAATATTCCTGAAGGCGATTTGAAAGTGCTGCGTAGCACTATCGGAATGACGAAACGCGGATGAAGCCCGCGCGCGATGGCGCAATAATTCGACGAAACGATGAACCCTGAACACTTGAAACTGCTGGTCACAAGAGTCATGCCTTACGGCAAATACAAAGGCCGGCTCATTGCCGACCTGCCTGGGCATTACCTGAATTGGTTCGCGCGTGAGGGCTTCCCGCGCGGCGAGCTGGGCAGCCTGCTCGCGCTGATGCATGAGCTCGACCACAACGGCCTGAAGCCGCTGCTCGATCCGCTGCGGGAGAAGTGACGCAAGCCGGCCGGCGGCAACACGCAGCAAGATGCGGTCACGCTCGGCTCCTGAGGGAAAACGCGTAAAGAAAATTTTTCAAAGCAAGCGACGGTTTTTTCCGCCTCGTCCGTTCAACAGACAACGAGGCTCTTCGGCAACCGATTCCAGCGGAGAACACGCATGAGACTTTCCCCCGTCGCGCGGCTCGTGGCCGCGGCCGTGACGTTGTTCGCGGCATCCGGCGCGTTTGCGCAAGTCGTCATCGCGCCGATGGCGCCGCCGCCGCCTCGCGTCGAGGTCGTGCCGGGGCCGCGGGCGGGCTATGTGTGGGACCCGGGCCATTGGCGCTGGGTCGGCGGCCGCTATGTCTGGGTAGGGGGCCACTGGCAGCCGGTGCGTCCGGGCGTGAGGTGGGTGCCGGGTCATTGGGCGCCGTACCGCGGGACCTGGCGCTGGATACCCGGGCACTGGGCTTGACGCGAGAGACCCTCAAGAGAACACGCCCGTTGGACCAGGAAGACGGCGACCCCGATGCGGCGCTGATCGAGCGAGTCGGCCAGGCGGACCCCGCGGCGGTGCGCACGCTCGTCGCGCGCAAGCTGCCGCGCGTGCTCGCGCTGGCGGCGCGACTGCTCGGCGATCGCAACGAGGCAGAAGATGTCGCGCAGGAGACCTTCATGCGGGCCTGGAAACAAGCGCCCCACTGGCGGGAGGGCGAAGCCCGCTTCGACACGTGGCTGCATCGTGTCGCGCTGAACCTGTGCTACGACCGGTTGCGCGCGCATCGCGAGACCCTGGTCGACGAGATCCCGGACGAAGCGGACCCGCAAGCCGCGCCCGATGCCGAACTCGAAACGCGCTCGCGCGGCGAGCAGGTGCGGACCGCGCTCGCGGCGCTGCCCGCGCGGCAGCGCGAGGCGCTCGTGCTTACCTACTACCAGGAACTATCGAACCTCGAGGCGGCCGGACTGATGGGCATTTCAGTCGACGCCCTCGAGAGCCTGTTGGCCCGCGCGCGCCGCAGTCTGCGCGCGCAGCTGGGCCCAGGCGCATCAAGCAAGGAAATTTCATGACACCCGAAAGATTCCAAGCCATCGTCGAAGCCTACGGCGCCGATTCGCGCCGCTGGCCCGCTGCCGAGCGCGCGAGCGCACAGGCGTGGGCCGAGCGGCACCGTCAGGAGGCCGATGCGCTGATGGCCGACTCGGCGTGGCTCGACGCCTGCCTGGCGAGCGATCCGGCTCCGCAGCCGAGCGACGCGCTCGTGGCGCGGGTCGTCGCGCTCGCGCCTGCGTCGGCCGGACGCCGGAGCGCCGCAAAGAAGAGCCGCCGATGGGTCTGGTGGTCGGGCGCGGCGTTCGCGGGCGTCGGGCTCGCGGGCGGGCTGGCCGGTGCGCTCGCGGTGTCGTTCTTCGTGGTGACGGGCAGCGTGCCGCCGCCCGAGCACGAGTCGCCGTTTCTGAGCACGAGTTTCGGCGGCTCGGCCGCCGACTGGAGCGGCGAATGACTGGCTGCTCATGGAAGGCCGTGATGATCGGCTCGCTCGTCTTGAACGTGTTCTTGCTGGGCAGCGTCGCGGGCGGCGCGTATCAGTTGTTCGCCGCGCATCGCGAGCAAAAGACGGCGGCCCAGCAGCCGCCGCGCGCGCTGCGCTTCGCAGCCGAAAACCTGGGCGACGAACGCGAGCAGGAGTTCGTCGATGCGCTGACGGACGCCCGCCGCGACGGCCGCGACTATGCGCGCCAAGGCCGCGAAGGACGCCGCGAAGTGTTGCGCGCGCTCGCGGCGCCCCAGTTCGACCGCGCTGCGCTCGATGCCGCGCTCGCCAAGACGCGCAACGCGGACATCGCGCTGCGCACGCGCGTCGAGCAGGGCGTCGCCGATTTCGCGGCGACGCTCACGCCCGACGAGCGGGTGAAGTTCGCGGACAGCCTGAAGGAAATCGGCCAGTGGCGGCAGGCGCAGGCTCCGAAACCGGCGAGCCATTGAAACGAGCGGTAACGGATGAAGGACGCTCCGCCGCGACGGAAAACCGACCCGAGCAACGTTTAACAAACGTATTCACCGCTCGCAGAGGGCAGCATGGCTAATTCCCCCGGCATGAATCCGGCGGCGATCGCGCTGAACCGGTTCGGTCTCGGCGCGCGCCTCGACGATGTGCCGCCCGCCGATCCGAAAGCGTGGCTGATGCGGCAATTCGAGGTGTACGAGCCGATGCCGTCCGCATGGTCCGCCCAGCCCGGTACGCTCGCGCTCGCAGAGCAGTTCGGCCAGCAGCAGATGCAAACGCGCGCAGCGTCTGACGCGAGCGCGAAGGTCGCTGCGCGCAAAGAACTGCGCGGCACGGTGCTCGACCTCTACCGCGCAGCAGTGAACGCGCGTGTCGACAGCGCACTCACCACGCCAACGCCGTTCGTCGAACGGCTCGTCCACTTCTGGGCGAATCACTTCGCGGTATCGACCGAGAAGCCGCAAGTCGCCGCGCTCGCGGGCGCATTCGAAGCCGAGGCGATCCGCCCGCACGTGCTGGGCCGCTTCGAGGACATGCTCGTCGCGGTCGAGCGCCATCCGGCGATGGAGGTCTTTCTCGACCAGGCGCGCTCGGTCGGTCCCGACAGCCCCGCCGCGCTGCGAGCCGCCGCGCGCAATCCCGACAACAAGCGCGGCCTCAACGAAAACCTCGCGCGCGAAATCATGGAGCTGCACACGCTCGGCGTGCGCACCGGCTATACGCAAGCCGACGTCACGGAGTTCGCGCGCGCGCTCACCGGCTGGAGCATCGTGCCGCCGCGAGGCACCGAAGCCGCGCAGCGCCTGGGACCGGAAGGCGAGCCGGGCAGCTTCGTGTTTCGCCCGCAGCTCCACGAGCCCGGTGCGCGCACGATCATGGGCCGCACCTATGGCGAGGCGGGCGAAGGCCAGGCGCGCGCGATCCTGCATGACCTCGCTGCGTCGCCTGCCACGGCGCGGCACATCGCGGGCAAGCTCGCGCGCCACTTCGCGTCGGACAACCCGCCTCAACCGATGGTCGATCGGCTCGCGCAAGCATTCCAGCAAAGCGGCGGCGATCTGCCCACCGTCTACCGCGCGCTGATCGACTCGCCGGAAGCCTGGTCGCCGGTCGCGTCGAAGTTCAAGACGCCGTGGGACTGGACGATCTCGTCGCTGCGGGGGCTCGGCCGCCAGGACATGGGCAGCGTACAGGCCGCGCCGATGCTCACGCAGCTCGGGCAGCCCGTCTGGCGCCCCGGCTCGCCCGCCGGTTACGACGACATCGCCGCGAGCTGGGCAGCGCCCGACGCGCTCGTGCGCCGCGTCGAGCTCGCGCAGCGCCTCGCCGCGCGCGCCGGCGACACCCTCGACCCGCGCGTGTTCGGACAGACGCTCATGGCCGGTTCGCTCTCCGAGCCGACCGAACTCGCGGTCTCGCGCGCCGAGAGCGTGCCGACCGCGGTTGCGCTCGTGCTCGTGTCGCCCGACTTTCAACGGAGATGACGACGATGACTTCCCGCCGACAATTCCTGAGTCTCACGGCCGCCGGCGCCGGTGCGATGCTGGTCGCGCCGCGGATCGTGTTCGCCAGCGTCGAGACGGACCGGCGCTTTATCTTCGTGATCCAGCGCGGCGCTGCCGACGGCTTGAACATCGTCGTCCCGTACGCCGATCCGGCCTACGCGGGGCTGCGCGGCGCGCTCGCGATCGATACGGCTGCGGCGGCCAAGCTCGACGGCACGTTCGCGCTGCATCCGTCGCTCGCGCAGACCGCGCAGATGTATTCGCAGGGGCAGGCACTGTTCGTGCATGCCGTAGCTTCACCGTACCGGGATCGCTCGCATTTCGACGGACAAAACGTGCTCGAGACGGGCGGCACCGCGCCGTATCAGGTCCGGGACGGCTGGCTCAACCGGCTCGTCGGGCTGATGCCGGCGAGCCGCGCGAGTGCGAGCGCGATCGCGTTCGCGCCGACCGTGCCGATGGCGTTGCGCGGCAAGGTCGAGGTGGCGTCGTATGCACCGTCCGCGCTGCCGGCCGCGCCTGACGATCTGCTCGCGCGCGTCTCGCAGCTCTACGAGCAGGATGCGCAGCTGCGTCCGCTCTGGCAGGAAGCGATGATGGCGCGCGGCCTCGCCGGCGATGCGAGCGCGCGCCAGGACCCGGCGAGCCTCGGCAAGCTCGCGGCGAGCTTTCTCGCGAAGGACGACGGCCCGCGCATCGCGATGATCGAGACGGGCGGGTGGGATACGCACAGCGCGCAGAACGCGCGGCTGGCCAACCAGCTGAAGTCGCTCGACACGATGCTCGCCTCGCTGCGCGACACCCTCGGGCCGGTGTGGGACAAGACGACGGTGCTCGTCGCCACCGAGTTCGGCCGGACCGCTTCCGCGAACGGCACGGGCGGCACGGATCACGGCACGGGTTCTGCGTCGATGCTGATCGGCGGCGCGGTGAAGGGCGGCCGCGTCGTGGCGGATTGGCCGGGGCTGCGGCCGGGCGATCTCTACCAGGGACGCGACCTGAGACCGACCACCGCGCTCGACACGGTGATCGCGAGCGCGGCAAGCGAGAGCTTGCGGCTCGATCCGCAGCGCACGGCGTCGGCGTTGTTTGGAGAAACCAGCGGCTTCAAGCCGATGGAGGGGTTGATAAGAAGCTGACGTGGGCTAATGGGGGTTCATAAAACATACCGTCGCATCAATGGCATGGCCGAGACGGCGGACCGAAAAGAGGCGGGTGGCAATGCAGGAAGGACCGTTTCTCAAAGCCTCGGCACGGACCAGCCGAGGCTTTTTTATGGCGGCTGCGGGCGCGACGGGTTTCAGTGCGGCGGCAGCGATTGCGCGAACGCGATCAGGTTTTGCGGCTTCACGCGAATCACGCCGCCGCGCGGGCTGTCGATATCGGCAATCAGCATGAACGCGATCGATACGACGAGCGGCAGCACGACCAGCAGCTTCCGGCCGTTGTTGCTGCGCACGCCGTAGCCGACGAGCATGTTCGAGCAGACCGCCATCAGCAGCATCAACGTCCATGCCGCCAGCGGAAGGCGATTCCACCACTCGGCCTGGGTGTAGCCCTGCGTGTTGAGCACGTCGTTCATGCCCGACACCGCGAGCGCCATGACGGGCGTCGGCTGCTGAGCGGCCGACGTGCGCACCGCCGCCCACAGGTCGTTTTGCATTTGCGCCGTCGTCAGGTTGATCTGCTGCAGCTGCTGCGCGTCGCGCGTCTGATAGAAGTGGATGCGCAGATCGGTATAGCGCGCGAGCAGCGCGCGCACCGCGGCCGCCTGCGCCGGCGGCAGCAGGTCGGCCCGCACGTACTCGGTGCCGATTGCATTCGCCTCGTTCTCCTCGTAGCTCTTGCGCAGGTCGTAGCGGCTCGTCGCCATCGAAAAGCTGAAGCCGATGATGAGCGCGAGCAGCGTCAGCGTCGCCGCCTGAACCACCCCGAAGTCTTCGTGCGAGTCGCTGTCCATGTTGCCGCGACGTTTGGCGAGCACCGCACCGATGCGGGCCGAGCCCCACTGCAGCACCAAGGAAATCACGAAGACGAGCGAGGGGTAGTCCGTAATATTGATCATCTTTTTATGACGATAGAGAGAAGCCCCGCAATTATTGCCATTGCATTTATTTGTTCGCCGGCCGAACTCCGGGTATTGCCGGGCTTATACCCGGAACCCCGGCCCCGCGCGTAACAGCTTTTCACGTCTTAGCCAAATGACATTCTTCCGCACAAACCTTTGTGGATCATTATTCGATGCGTATTATCTGATGGCGTAATAAAAAGCGCACGTTCGTTATTTCCTTCGCTTTCTGAATTCTTTCAAATAGCTTTTGATATTGGGTGTGGGCCCCGGCACTACGCTCTTACGGCTCCAGGTTTCGTCGGTGTGTCGTTGCGAAGTATTACGGCATCACGGCATTTCAAGCCCCGTGCGGGTATTTCCGTACCTCGATTTAAACCGTCGTCATTGCAGCGCCATAACGGGTCAGCTAACATCAGACAAAACGAACAATGAATAACCATCGGCAAGCGTGAATAACGCCTGATCGCAATGAACTATTGCACGGTCGATCCCATCGGTTCCCCTATTGCAGCATCCGGTAATTCCGTCGACGGTTCGTACGGAAATGTCTGCCTACGTGCGGCAATGGAGGTGGACCGGGATTTTCTGCATGCGGTCTATGCAAGCACGCGCACGGCCGAGTTCCTCAGCGCGGGCTGGAGTGCGGACGAGGTTCACACGCTGCTAGCCGGGCAGTTCACGACGCAGGACACGTACTACCACCGCCACTATCCGCACGGCCGCTTCGATGTCGTGCAAGTCGGCGAGACGCCGGTCGGGCGCCTCTATCACGACTGGAGCGGCAGCGACGCGCGCGTGATCGACATCGCGCTGTTGCCGGCGTATCGCGGCGCGGGCATCGGCACGCGGCTGATGCGCGCGCTCGTGGCCGAGGCGGCGCGCCGTGAGATGCCGATGTGTCTGTATGTCGAGTTCGACAACCCCGTGCGTGCGCTCTATCGCAGGCTTGGTTTTGTGGCGGTGGGCGAGAACGGCGTCTATGAGCAGATGCGCCGGGCCGCCGAGCCGTTCGATGAAGAACCCGCAGTACCGCTCGCCGGGCTGGAGGCGAGCGCGGCATAGCGTCGTACCCTTCCGCGCGCGGCGGCCAGGAGCATCGAACCGCGCCGCGCGTGAACACAACACCGAATAACCAAGGCCGGAGCCGCTTCCGGTCCGAGAGAACCGGGGCTTCGAGATGACCGTACCCACCCACGCCGCGCTCCTCGCGGCGATCGGGCAGCCATTCGTGCTCAGCACGCCGGATGGCCGCTCCGTTCAAGCGCGCCTTGCCGCGGCGCCCGACGGCATTCCGATGGACGAGACCTACGTCTGCTACTCGGCCATCTTCGAGCTGCCCGAGGGCGTCCGTCTTCCCCAAGAAGTCTTCCGCATCACCGCGCCCAATGGCGACGCATGGGACCTGCTCGCCACGCCGACGCGGCCCGAGGGCGTTCACGCCATGATGACCGCGGTCATGCACTGCCTGCGTTCCCCCATCCCGGCCGAGCAAGCCGGCGAGCCACATCGCATCACGTAGTTCAACTTTCTTCTCGATTCTTCTCGATAGGAGGCTGTGATGAGCGATCCGTATCTGGGTGAAATCCGTATGGTCGGGTTCACCTTCGCGCCCATTGGCTGGGCCTTGTGCCAAGGTCAGGCGGTGTCCGTCAACCAAAATCAGGCGCTGTTCGCGCTGCTCGGCACCACGTATGGCGGCAACGGGCAGACGTACTTCAACCTGCCCGATCTCCAGGGCCGCAGCCCGGTAGGCACCGGCACCGGCGTGGGCCTCTCGACGATCGTGCCGGGCGAGAAAGCCGGCACTGAGGAGATGCAGCTGACCAACACCCAGCTGCCGCAGCACACGCATACGGCGACGTCGACGGGCGGCGCAGTGAGCGTGACCGGCCAAGTGTCGATTCCGGCGACAACGAGCCTGACCGGCGAAGGCCAGTTGCCGGGACCCACCACAGTGCTCGGGCCGATCACCCAGGGCGGGCGCGCGGGCGAGCTGTACAGCACGGCGACGGCCAACACCAACCTCGCGCCGTTCAGCGTCACGTCCACCGGCACAGGCGCTGCGCCGAACGTGACGATCGGCACGGCCGGCCTCGGCCAGCCCTTCGAGTTGCGCAATCCTTACTTGGGCCTGACTTGCATCATCGCGCTGCAAGGCATTTACCCGACGCGCGGTTAGGCACGGCCGGTTAGGCATGGCCGTGAAGCCGGCGCCTTCGGGTGCCGGCTGCCGGCTTCGGAGATTTCGAAAGATGAAACTTGCCCAGCAACTCCTCAAGTGGTTCGCCGCACGGCCGGCGCCGCGCGCACCGGCTGTCGCGCCCGCGCCGCTCATGCTCGCGCTCGAGCCACGCATCGTTTATGAGGCGTCGGTGGCGGCGTTGCCCGCCGCCCATCATGCCGAGGCGAGTCATCATCACAGCCCCTACGAGGCGCAGAAAACGCCATCGCCCACGGTGCCGGGCGAGGGTGTGACGCCCACGGGCAATACGGGCAACGCAAGCAATGCCCCCGTGCATCGCGCGAGCGAGGTGAACCACAAGACGCAGCTCACGGGCGGGGCGCAAGGCGGTTCGCAGCCGGAGAACGAAGTCGTGTTCGTCGACACGAACGTGACCAACTACCAGGAGCTGCTGACGGGCCTGCCCGCCAACGTGAAGGTCGTGCTGCTGAATCCGAACAGCAACGGCCTCGAGCAGATCGCCCAGTATGTGCAGCAGCATCCCGGCATCGACGCGATCAACCTGATTTCGCATGGCGCGGAAGGACAAGTGCAGGTCGGCAACGTGCTGCTCGATCAAGGCGACATCGCGCAGTACAGCGCCGTGCTCGCGAAGATCGGCGCGGCGATGAAGCCGAACGGCGACTTCCTGATCTACGGCTGCGACGTGGCCGCCGGCAGCGATGGCGCATCGCTCGTCCACGAGATTTCGGCGCTCTCGGGCCTGAACGTCGCGGCCTCGACGAACCTCGTCGGCTCCGCCGCGCTCGGCGGCAGCTGGACGCTGAACTACGACGTCGGCAACGTGCATACCCCGGTCGTGCTCTCGAGCACGGCCGAGCAGGGCTACGACTATGTGCTGTCGCAGACCGTCGAGGACTACACGAGCGCAGCCGCGACGAGCCTCAACACGGGCGACGTGACGAGCTTCACGCTCGACGGCATCACGTATACCTACAACATCGCCAACAACACGACGGTGGGGCCCGACAGCAACCTGCAATTGCTCAGCGACGAGAACGGGTCGAGCGAGTCCCTGGTGGTGAACCAGGACGGGGTGACGGGCCTGACGTCGATCACGATCACGATGGCGGACGGCGAGAACTTCAAGATGTCGAGTCTCGACATCGATGTCGTCGCGAATACAAACGTCCTCATCGAGGCGAACGGCAGCACGAACAACGACATTTCGTTGGCTTCGAACAATGTGTACGTCACGCAGACCGTCGATCTGACCACCGATTCGGCGTTCAACAGCGTCAACAGCATCACGATCACGTTCGACAGCGGCTCGATCATCAATCTCGGCCATCTCGTCTATGAGGAGGCGCTGGGCATCACGGCGACGGGCGGCGCGACGACGTTCACGTCTGCCGACAGCCATTCCGGGACGCCGGTCACGGTCGATTCCGGCGTGACCGTTTCCGATATTGAAAGCACCACGATCAGCAGCGCGAGCGTGGCCATGACGGGCGGCTTCCAATCCGGCCAGGACGTGCTCGGCTTTACGAGCCAGAACGGCATCACCGGCGCGTACAACGCGACGACCGGCGTGCTGACGCTGACGGGCACGGCGACGATCGCGCAATACCAGGCGGCGCTCGAGTCGGTGACCTACCTCGATACCGCGGCCACGCCGAACACGTCGGCGCGCACGATCAGCTTCAGCGTCAACGACGGCATTAGCTCGAGCACCACCGTGACGAAGACGGTGGACGTGGTTTCTCCGCCGTCCGTTACGACCACGGGCGGCACGACGAGCTACACGGACGATGCGAGCGCCACGACCGTCGACAGCGGCGTGACCGTCGCCGATCCGAGCCAGACCACGCAGCACTCGGGCACGGTGTCGATCAGCGGCGGCTTCTCGAGCGGCGACACGCTCGCGTTCACGAACACGAGCGCCACGACGTTCGGCAACATCACGGGCTCGTACAACTCGGGCACGGGCGTGCTGACGCTGAGCTCGTCGGGCGGCACGGCCACCGACGCGCAGTGGGAGCACGCGCTCGACGCCGTCACGTTCTCGAGCACGAGCACGACCCACGGCGACCGCACGATCTCGTTTGTCGTCAACGACGGCACCACCAACAGCACGGCGGCGACGAAGACCGTCGACGTCGTCGATGCGCCGCCGGTCGTGACGACCACGGCCGGCACGACGGGCTACGTCGGCGGCACGGCAGCCGTCGACGTCGACAGTGGTGTGACGGTCAGCGATTTCGACAACACGACGCAGGCGTCGGGCACGGTGTCGATCACGAGCGGCTTCGACAGTGCGCACGACACGCTGTCGTTCACGAACTCGAACTCGACGCTGTTCGGCAACATCACGGCGTCGTTCAGCGGCGGCGTGCTGACGCTGAGCTCGGCGGGCGCGCTTGCCACCGACGCGCAATGGGCCAGCGCGTTCGAGGCGGTGAGGTTCTCGAGCACGAGCACGACCTACGGCAACCGCACGATCTCGTTCGTCGTCAACGACGGCACCGACAACAGCACGGCCGCGACGAAGACCGTCGACGTCACCAATCCCGCCCCCGTCGTCACGACCGATTCGGGCTCGGCTGCGTTCGTCGCGGGCGACAACACGACATCGACGCCGGTCACGGTCGATTCGGGCCTGACGCTGACGGACCCGGGCACGTCGACGATCGCCTCGGCGACGGTGTCGATCACGGGCAACTTCCAAAGCAGCGAGGACCGGCTGTCGTTCACGAACACGAACAGCACGACCTTCGGCAATATCGCGGCTTTGTACAACTCGGCAACCGGCGTGCTGACGCTGACCTCGTCGGCCAACTCGGCGACGCTCGCGCAATGGCAGAGTGCGCTCGAGGCGGTGAAGTACACCGATACGGCGATCACGCCGAACAACGCGACGCGCACGATTAGCTTCTCGGTCACCGACGCCAACAGCAACACGAGCAGCGCGGCGACGCGCACGGTGACGGTGGCGGACACCGATCAGACGCCGATCGTGGGCACGACAGGCGGCACGACGAACTACGTCGGCGGCACCGGGGCGGCCACGATCGACGGCAGCGTGACGGTCACCGATCTCGACAACACCACGATGGCGTCGGGCGCTGTGACGATCACAACCGGCTTCCAAAGCGGCGACACGCTGTCGTTCACGAACACGAGCAGCACGCAGTTCGGCAACATCGTTGCCTCGTACAACTCGGGCACCGGCGTGCTGACGCTGGCCTCGTCGGGCGCGACCTCAAGCGATGCGCAATGGGCCCATGCCTTCTCGGCCATCACGTTCTCGGCGGGCACATCGGCGACGCCGGGCAACCGCACGATTTCGTTCGTGGTGAACGACGGCATCGAGAACAGCGCGGCGGCCACCGACACGGTCGACGTGCTGGGTCCGCCGACGATCACCACGAACTCCGGCTCGGCGGCGTTCGTCGCGGGCGATAACGCCGCATCGACGCCGGTCGCGATCGACTCGGGGCTGACCCTGAGCGACGGCAGCGCCTCGACGTTCGGCTCGGCGACGGTGCGGATCACGGGCAACTTCCAGAGCGGCGAGGACGTGCTCACGTTGACGAACAACGGCACGACGATGGGCAACATCACGGGCTTGTACAACGCGACAACCGGCGTGCTGACGCTGACTTCGAGCGGCGCCACCGCGACCACGGCGCAATGGCAGGCCGCGCTCGATGCGGTGACCTACACCGATATTGCCGTCACGCCGAACAACTCGACGCGCACGATCAGCTTCACGGCGGTCGACGGCAGCAGCGAGTCGAGCAACACGGCGACGCGCACGGTGACGGTGGCCGACGTCGACCAGACGCCGATCGTCGCGACCACGGGCGGCACGACGAACTACGTCGGCGGCACCTCGGCGGTCACGATCGACAGCGGTGTGACGGTCAGCGATCTCGACAACACGACGCAATCGACGGGCACGGTCTCGATCACGAGCGGCTTCCGTAGCGGCGACACGCTGTCGTTCACGAACACGAGCAGCGCGCAGTTCGGCAACATCACGGCGGTGTACAACGCGGCCACGGGCGTGCTGACGCTGACCTCCGTAGGCGCGACCTCAAGCGATGCGCAATGGGCGCACGCGTTCTCGGCCATCACGTTCTCGGCGGGATCGACTGCCATTTCGGGCAACCGCACGATCTCGTTCGTCGTCAACGACGGCATCGAGAACAGCGCGGCCGCGACCCACACGGTCGACGTGCTGGGTCCGCCGACGATCGCCACAGATTCCGGCTCGGCGGCCTTCGTCGCGGGCGACAACGTCGCGTCGACGCCGGTCGCGATCGACTCGGGGCTGAGCCTGAGCGACGGCAGCGCCTCGACGTTCGCCTCGGCGACGGTGCAGATCACGGGCAACTACCACAGCGGCGAGGACGTGCTCTCGTTCACGAACACGAACAGCACGGCGTTCGGCAACATCCAAGCGACGTATAACGGGGGCACGGGCGTGCTGACGCTGACCTCGAGCGGCGCTTCCGCGACCACCGCGCAATGGAAGGCCGCGCTCGATGCGGTGACCTACACCGACACCGCGATCACGCCGAACAACTCGACGCGCACGATCAGCTTCACCGCGGTCGACAGCAACGGCAACACGAGCAACACGGCGACGCGAACGGTCACCGTTGCCGATACGTACCAGACGCCGATCCTCACGACCAGCACGGGCGCGACCTCGTTCGTCGCCGGCGACAACGTCACGTCGACCTCGGTGGCGGTCGATTCGGGCCTCGCCGTCACGGACCTGAGCAGCGGCACGCTCGCCACGGCGACGGTGTCGATCACGGGCGGTTTCCACGCGAGCGAAGATTCGCTGAGCTTCGCCAACGACGGCGCGACGATGGGCAACATCGCCGGTACGTACGACGCGGGAACGGGCGTGCTGTCGCTGAGCTCGGCGGGTTCGAGCGCGACGCTCGCGCAATGGCGCGCGGCGCTCGATTCGATCCTCTACACCGACAGCGCCATCACGCCGGACAACACGGCGCGCACGATCAGCTTCACGGTCAACGACGGCACGGATAATTCGGCGCTGGCAACGAAGAGCGTCACGGTTGCCGATACCGATCAGACGCCGATCGTCAGCAGCAGCGGCTCCACCGCCGTCACCTATGTCGATAGCGGCAGCGGCGGCACGCCGGTGACGCTGGGCTCCGGCATCACGGTGAGCGATCGCGGCAACGCGACGCTCACGACGGCGACCGTCGCGGTGAGCGGCAACTACGTGCCGGGCGTGGACGTGCTGACGTTCACGCCCGGCGCGGCAACGGGCGATCTCACCGCCTCGTTCGATGCGGCAACGGGTGTGCTCACCCTGCATGGCGACGCGACGTCCGCGCAGATGGAAGCCGCACTCGGATCGATCACGTTCTCGGAGGCGGGCAAGCCCGTGGCTGGCGAGCGCACGATCAGCGTGACCGTCAGCGACGGCGTCAAGATCAGCCGATCGATGACCTCCACGGTCGACGTCCAGGTGCCGCCTGCCTCGCAGACCACCACCGCGACCAGCACGACCAGCGATATCGGCCAGACCGCCGCGCCGCCCCCGCCGCCGCCCTTCGCCACGCCGCCAAGCACGGCCCCGGATACGTCGACCGACGCCGACTCGGATCTGCCGCCCGTGCTCATCGAACTCGATCACCCTGCCTCGGTCGGCGGGACGCCCTTCGTGCAGACCTTCACCTTAACCGACCCGAATGCGGGCCATGGACAGTTCTCGCTCGATCACACGAGCGTGACGGCGGCGGCGTCTGAGGACGCTTCGCTGTCGATCTCCACGACCTTCGAGCCGCAGTCCGTGGTGGTGGACTACGACATCTCGCCGAATCACGCGTTTGTGATGAATCTGTCGAACCTGCTGCCGACCGCCGACGGCATGCGCTTGAACGCGATGTCGGACGTGACCGTGCGGCTCGCCGACGGCCGCCCGCTGCCCACCTGGCTCCATTACGACGCCGCCGACGGCGTGCTGACGGGCGCGCTGCCGGCCGGCGCGCACGACGTCCGCGTCGTCGTGCTGCAACGCGATGCCGACGGTCACGTCATGCAGAACGAAGTCGTGCTGGCGCCGAGCGGCCGCCATTCGGACCACGAGGCGCCCGGCCACGGACACGGCCACGGCACGCATGCGCCGGCGCACGCCTCGCGCAACGCGCTTGCGCCGCTCGTCGCGCGCGAGCGGGACCAGGCGCCTCTGCCGGCCGGCAAGCCGTCGCTCGCGCAGCAGTTCGCGCAGGCGCGCGCCGCGCTGCACGTCGTGCGGCCGGTCCCCGCCGCCACGGCGGCCGTGCCCGCCGCGACGGAGCACCGTGCATGACCCGTCTCAGTTTTTCAACACCAATACCCTCGACAAAGGGAGTCGCCGAAGTGAAGTCTTCGACCGTTGTTTCCTGCGCACCGCGTCTTTCGCTGATCGCGCTTTCCGTCGCCGCGTTGTGGCTGTCCGGCTGTGCGATCCATCCGTCGCCGTTCACCGACGCCGAGCGCGCCGAGGCCGCGCATACCGACCACGAGGCGATGTTCGCGAACCAGCCGCCGCTTGCAGGCCCCGTCACGCTCGACGAGGCGATGGCGCGCGCGATCCGCTACAACCTCGACCATCGCGTGAAGATGATGGAAGAGGCGCTTGCGCAGGAGCAACTCAGCATCGACAACTTCAACATGCTGCCGCAGCTCACGACCGCGGCGGGCTACACGGCGCGCAGCGTGCCGCTCTCGTCCTCGTCGCAGGGGCTTTTCACGAACCAGCAGACGCTGTCCCAGTCGTACTCGACGGACAAGACCGACAAGACCTTCGATCTCGGGTTCTCGTGGAACGTGCTCGATTTCGGCGTCAGCTACTTCGAGGCGAAGGAGCAGGCCGACCGCGTGCTCGTGCTCGAGCAGCGGCGGCGCAAAGTGGTCGAGCTGATGATGCAGCAGGTGCGCGAGGCCTACTGGGAGGCGGCCGGCGCGCAGCGGCTGCACGACCGCATCGGGCCGCTGCTCGACCAGGCCAAGCAAGCGCTCGACGATTCGCGCCGCTCGCAGCAGCAGGGCCTGCGCTCGCCGCTCGACACGCTCAACTACCAGCACGCGCTGCTCGACATCATGCGCCAGCTCGAGCTGGTGCGCGACCAGCTCGAGGAAGCGAAGCCGCGCCTCGCCTCGCTGATGAACGTCCCTCCGGGCAGCGACTTCACGCTGGCGCCGCCGCAGGACTTCAACGTGCCGTCGTTCGGCATGCCGGTCGACCAGATGGAGGAGACCGCGCTCGAGCGCCGGCCGGAACTCGTCGAGGCCCGCTATAACGAACGCATCAGCGTCAACGAGACGCACAAGGCGATGGCGAAGCTGTTGCCCGGGATCGAGCTTCAGCTCGGCACCCACTACGACAGCAACAGCTTCCTCTACTACCACTGGTGGCAGTCGGCCGGCATCAACGTGAGCTGGAACCTGCTCAATGTGCTGAACGCGAAGAATATCCGCGGCATGGCCAATGCGGAGCTCGACGTCGCACACGCGCAGCGGCTCGCGCTGTCGATGGCGGTGCTCACGCAAGTGCACGTCGCACGTGCCGAACTCGGCGCACGGCAGCGGCAGTTCGAGCTGTTCAAGGACATGAACGACGTCGATCAGCAGATTCTCCAGCACACGCACAACGCGACCGTCGCGAATGCCCAGGGCAAGCTCGAAGAGATTCGCGCGGCCACGAGCGCGATGATGTCGGAGCTGCGCCTGTACCAGAGCTACGGCGAGCTCGAAAGCGCGTATGGGCAATTGCTCGCGTCGCTCGGGCTCGATCCGCTGCCGGGGAAGGTCGAGGGTAACGATCTCGCGGCGGTGGAGCAGTCGATTGCAATGGAAGAAAAGCGCTGGACCGAACTGGGTCAGGCAAGCGGAGCAAGTGGAGCGAAGACGCAATGAAGTCATGGCGGCTGGCGGGGGTAGGGGGGTTGGCGGTTGGGTTGTGCGCGCAACCGGTTTGGAGCGCAACGCAGGGGGCATCTAGTGCGAATGCGCAGGTAAAAGCGACGACTAATGCAGCGGCGAATGCACCTGCCATCGCGCCCGCGATGGCGGTGGCACCGGGCGCATCGCTCATGCAAGGCGACGACGGGCACATCCGCATTCAGCTCGTGTCGCGCGACGAGGTTGAGATCTCGAGCGAGATCGGCGCGAAGATCGCATCGCTGCCGTTTCGCGACGGCGACGCGTTCCGCACCGGCCAGACGCTCGTGTCGCTCGATTGCTCGCTGTTCGCTGCGCAGTTGCATAAGGCGCAGGCCGAGGCCGACGCGGCGGTGAAGCTCAAGCACGTCGACGAGCAGCTGTCGCAACTGCATTCGATCGGCGAGATCGACGTGGAAGAAGCCGAAGCCAAGGCCAAGGCGAGTGCGGCGGAAGTCGCCTACATGCAGGCGACGGTCCACAAATGCGTGATCTCGGCGCCGTTCGACGGACGCGTCGCGAAGCGCAGCGCGGCCGCCGATCAGTTCGCCGAGGCGGGCAAGCCGATCATGACGATCGTCGATACGAGCCATCTCGAACTGAAGATGATCGTGCCGTCGAAGTGGCTCGCGTGGCTCAGGCCCGGGCATCCGCTCACGGTGCATGTCGACGAGGTCGGCAAGACGTATCCGGCGAGCGTCGCGCGGATCGGCGCGCGCGTCGATCCGGTCACGCAGACCGTCGACGTGACCGCCGCGCTCGACGGCCGTGCGCCCGAGCTCCTGCCAGGCATGAGCGGCTGGGCGAGCTTCGCGAATGTGAAATGAGCGCAATGACATGAACGCCCCGGTACGCATCGAAGCGGGCGATCTCGCGCTGTTGTGGCAGCTCGCGGCGCGGGCGCGAGAGGCCGACAGTGAGCAGACGCTCGGCTTCACGATCGTCAACGAGACGCTGTCGCTCATTCCGTATCGACAAGCCGCCTGGTGGCGCGCGCCGCTGCCTGCGCCGGGTGCCGTCGCGGCGGTGTCCGGCTTGCCGCAGAGCGATCCCGGCGCGCCCTACGTGCAGTGGCTCGGCGAGATGTTCCGCGCGCTCGTGAAGCGGGCCGCGCAAGAGACGAGCGGAACCGGGGGCGGCGCCGGGCCAGGCGCGTCGCCGGATGACGCGCAAACGCCGGGCTCGGCTGCGGCGCCCGCGGCAAACGGCGATAGCCCCACTGCGCCGTCCACGCATCCGTTCGCCTTCACGTCCGCGCATCTGAGCGCTGCCGTCGCCGCCGATTGGAGCGCGTGGTGGCCGATGCACGCGCTGTGGGTGCCGCTCGTCGATCGTTCGGGCCGCTCGTTCGGCGGCGTCGTGTTCGTCCGCGACAACGCATGGACGCATACCGAGGAGGTGATGCTCGCGGAGCTCGCGCAGGTCTGGGCGCACGCCCTCTCCGCGTTCGCGCCGCGCGCGACGTGGACGGCGCGCGCGAAGCTCCTGTTGCGTCCCGGCAAAGTGCGGCGCCGCGCGCTCGCGGCGCTCGCACTCGTGTGCGTGGTGCCGGTGCCGCTTTCCGTGTTGGCGCCCGCCGAAGTGACCGCGAAGGACCCATTCGTCGTGCGCGCGCCGCTCGACGGCGTGATCGACCGCCTTTACACGCAGCCGAACCAGCGCGTGAGTCCGGGCACGCCGCTCTTCGCGCTCGATTCGACGACGCTCGCCTCGCGCTACGCGGTCGCGAACAAGAATTTCGACACGGCGCAGGAGGAGTACCGGCAGACCGCGCAGCTCGCGGTCATCGAAGACAAGGACCGCCTCGACATGGCGTTGCGCAAGGGTAAGCTCGACGAGAGCCAGGTCGAACTCGACTACACCGCGCGCGAGCTTGCGCGCGTGCGCGTGACGGCCGCGCGCGCCGGCGTCGCCGTGTTCGCCGATCCGAACGATTGGAACGGCAAGGCGGTGTCGGTCGGCGAGAAGGTGATGCTGCTCGCCGATCCCGCGAATGTCGAACTCACCGTTTACCTGCCGGTGGCCGACGACATCGACGTGAAGCCGGGCGCGACGCTTACGCTGTATCCGAAGAGCTCGCCGCTCTCCGCCTACGACGCGCGCATCGATACCGTCGCCTATCGCGCCGAGCCGACGCCTGACGGCGTGCTCGCGTATCGCGTGAAGGCGGCGTTCACGGACGGCGGCGCGCGGCCCGTGCTCGGCGTGATGGGGACCGCGCGGATTCACGGTCGATGGGTGCCGCTCGCGTACTACGTATTGCGGCGCCCGCTGACGACCGCGCGGCAGTGGCTCGGCTGGTAGACGCGATCTCATGACCCGTCTTCCCCAACTGCGCCAGGAGCTGACATTGACGCGCGGCGCCGCGACGCCCGACGGCGCGCCGACCTGGATGCTGCACGATCCCGCCGGCAACCGCTTCTTCCAGATCGGCTGGCCCGCGTTCGAGATGCTGTCGCGCTGGGCGCTCGACGATCCGCAAGCGATCGTCGCGTCGGTCAACGAGCAAACGACGTTGAACGTCGGCGTCTCCGACATGGAAGCGCTCGTCAAGACGCTGCGCCAGCAGAACCTGCTGGTGTCGGCGAGCGCGTCGGACACTGGACGCCTCGCCGCCGTCGCCGACGCGAGCCGTCTCTCGCACGCGATGTGGCTCCTCAAGCATTACCTGATGATCCGCATCCCGCTCTGGCATCCGATGGCGTTCCTCAAGCGCTTCGCGCGCCATGCGGACATCGCCTACCGGCCGGCGTTCTGGGCCGTGGTCGTGCTCGCCGCCGTGGTCGGCCTAGGGCTCGTGTCGCGCCGATGGGACGAGTTCGTGCACACGTTCCATCGCTACGCCGATTTGCGCGGCCTGCTGGCGATCGGGCTCGCGCTCGCCTTCGCCAAGGTGCTGCACGAATTCGGCCATGCGTTCACCGCCTATCGCTACGGCTGCCGCGTGCCGACGATGGGCGTCGCGCTCCTCGTCATGCTGCCGGTGCTCTACACCGACACCACCGACGCGTGGAAGGTCCCCGGCCGCGCGGAGCGTCTGCGCATCGGCGCGGCGGGCATGCTCGCCGAGCTCGCGCTCGCCGCGTTCGCGACGCTCGCCTGGAGCCTCTTGCCCGACGGCCCGCTGCGCGCGGGCGCGTTCCTGCTCGCGACGACGACCTGGATCGGCACGCTGACGATCAACGCCAGCCCGTTCATGCGCTTCGACGGCTACTTCCTGTTGTCGGACTGGCTCAGCATGCCGAACCTGCACGACCGCGCGTTCGCGTTCGGCCGCTGGCGCATGCGCGAGTGGCTGTTCGGCCTCGGCGATCCGCAACCCGAGCCGTGCGCGCCGTCGCGGCGCCGCTTTCTGATCGTGTTTTCGTTCGTGACGTGGCTGTACCGGCTTGCGGTGTTCTTGTCGATTGCGCTCGTCGTCTATCACGCGTTCTTCAAGGCGCTCGGCGTGATGCTGTTTTGCGTCGAGTTCGGCTGGTTCATCGTGCGGCCCGTGGTGCGCGAAGTCATGACGTGTCTGCGCCGCCGGCATGAATTGCGCTGGTGCCGGGAGACCGTGCGCGCCGCGATGCTCGGCGACGTGGTGTTGGCGATCGCCGTGCTGCCGTGGCACGGCGGCGTCAACGCGCCCGCGGTGTTCGGTCCGTTGCACGCACAAGGGCTCTACGCGCCGGAAGCGGGCTACGTGTCCACGCAGGCCGCGCTCGCGCGCGACGGCGAGCGCGTGCATGCGGGCGACGTGCTGGCCGTGCTCGAGTCGCCCGACCTCGATCATCGCTTGAAGGCGGCGCAGGCGGACGAGGCGCAGCTGCGCTGGGAAGTCGAACAGCAGTCGTTCGATCCGCGCCTCTTGGAACAGGGCGTCGCGCTGCGAAAGCGCTGGGACGCGGCGCGCGAAACGGTGGCGGGGCTGGAAGCACAGGGCGCGCAATTGACGCTGCGCGCGCCGTTCGACGGCACCGTCCAAGCGGACGACGAGCTCGCGCCCGGCACGTGGCTGCCGCGCGGCGAGCGCCTGTTCGACGTGGTCGGCCCGAACGGCGTGAAGGGCGCCGCGTTCGTCGGCGAGGATGACGTGGGGCGCATCGCGCCCGGCGACGCCGCGCGGTTCGTCGCGTCGGTCGCCGAGATGAGCACGCTGCACTGCCGCGTGACGGCCGTCGACCGCGTGAACATCGCGACGCTCGACGAGCCCGCGATCGCGAGCGTGTACGGCGGGCCGGTGCCCGCTGAAACGCAGCCCGGGACGAAGCAGCTCGTGCCGCTCGCGGCGACCTACCGCGTGCGGATCGGCGAGTGCAAGGGCAACAAGGCGCTGGCGAGACAGATCGCCGGGACCGCGACGCTTGGGGGCGCGCGAGAGAGCTTTGCGATGCGCGGATTGAGGCGGCTCGTTTCGGTGCTGGAGCGCGAGGGCGGGGCGTAGGCGCGCTTGACGCTACGAGCCTGGCGTTTCGCCGAGTTCCTGGGCCTGCGCCAGCGGGTGCTTGCGTATCCGCCGCCGATACAAGACCGTCCAGAGCGTCAAGACGCCATAGGCGGCATAGCTCACCGTCACCGAGATCAGCGCCGCTCGCGATTTGTCCGTCCACGTCCACACGATCCAGCAGCGCAGCAGGTTTTCGAGCACGAGGCCGACGCCCCAGACCACGGTCATCCGCTTGATCGGCACGGCCATTTCCGGATGCGCGCGCCAGCGTTCCTCGAAGCGCAGCGCGCTGTCGTGGTCTTCGCGCGCGAGCGTCGATCGCGCTAGATAGAACATGAGCGGGCGCGGCAGCCAGAACGTCAGCAGCAGGACGACGCCGACCGCCCCCGAAATCATCGGCGCTTCGATCGCACGATTCTGAGGCGCGCTGCCGAGCAGGGTCAGCACGAACGACAGCGCGACGCAGGCCAGCACCGTGGCGCTCAGCGCATCGAAATGCCGCAGGCGGAAGTAGTCCCAGGCGATCCACGCGATGAGCGGCAGCGCCGATGCGGCCACGGCGTGGACGTAGTCCGAATCCCGCAAGACGAGCCGGTACACGAGCCACGGCAGCAGCACGTTGATGCAGAGCGCGGACAAGTAACGGAAAGGATGCTTCATAGGAGCGGAGTTCCGCAGCGGTGATCGGACTGGATCCGGGCTGGACCTGCCGCGTATTTTGCGCCGAAATCGCTGGCTTTTCGCCGTGCTTCGTCGCCTGCCAATGCGATTGATCGCCGTAGCAAGCGGTTCGTCGCAACGTTCCCCGCACCGCCGGCCTCGCCACTACAGTCGCTTCATCGATTCGGATGACGGAGGTGCCTGTGATTGCCGCCAGCTTGAAGGACGTGACAAAGATCTATGGCGACGGCGACGCTGCCGTCGCCGCCTTGCGCCATGCGTCGGTCGATATCGTCGGCAACCGCTTCACGGTGTTCTCGGGCCCCTCGGGCAGCGGCAAGACGACGGCGCTCAACCTGCTCGGCGGGATCGATCGCGCGTCGTATGGCAGTGTCGCCGTGGCCGGAGAGCCGCTTGCCGAGATGAGCGACAACGCGTTGTCCGATTTCCGCGCGCGCCACATCGGCTTCGTGTTTCAGTCGTTCAACTTGCTGCCGGCGCTTTCCGCTTATGAAAACGTCGAGTACCCGCTGACGCTGCTCGGCGTGCCGAAGGCCGAGCGCCGCGAAGCGGTGCTGTCGCTGCTCGACGAAGTGGGCGTCGGCGACAAGGCGGCTCGCCTGCCCGGCGAGCTTTCCGGCGGACAGCAGCAGCGCGTCGCGATTGCGCGCGCACTCGTGACCCAGCCCGCGCTCGTGCTCGCCGACGAGCCGACCGCCAATCTCGATAGCGCCACGGGCGCCGCCATCATCAACCTCATGCGGCGCATGCAGCGCGAGCGCGCGACGTCGTTCGTGTTTTCGTCGCACGACCCGCAAGTGGTCGCTTCGGCCGACGATGTCGTCGTGATTCGGGACGGTCTCATCGTCGATGTCAGACGCACTTCGCTTACCGAGGTCACAACATCATGAAAAACTGGCTCCTGGCATTCAGAAACCTGCTGCGCAACCGGCGGCGTTCGATGACGACGCTGTTTGCGATGGTGATCGGCCTCACGTCCGTGCTCGTATTCGGCGGCTATGCGGGCAACATCAACTACGGCTTGCAGACGCAGTTCGTGCAGCATGGCGGACATCTGCAGATTCAGCACCGCAACTACTTCCTCTATGGCAGCGGCGACCCGGTGTCGTACGGCCTTGCCGACTACGAGCACATCATCGAAGCCGTCAAAAGCGATCCCGAGCTCGCGCGGCTCGTGACCGTCGTCACGCCGGTGCTCGCGGTCAACGGCATTGCAGGCAACTTCGCGGCAGGCGTGTCGCGGACCGTGTTCGGCTCCGGCATCGTCGTGGCGGATCAGAACCGCATGCGCTTGTGGAACGACTACGGTTTTCCGAGCACGCCGAAGGATCTCGCCCTCACCGCGACGAGCCCGGACTCGGCGCTGATCGGCACGGGCGTCGCGCGCGTGCTGCGGCTGTGCGGGCCGCTCAAGGTGTCCGATTGCGCCCCGCAGGACGCCCCAGCGGGGTGGCCTGGAAAGTCCTCGCAGGGGGACCATGAGCCAGAGGCAGAGGGCGCACAACCCGTCGCGGCGCCGTCGGACATCGCGCAACTGGCAACGCTCGAAGCGAACGCCAACACGAAGGCGCCCGAGCCGCACGGCGCTCGCATCGAGCTGCTGACGTCGAACGCCTACGGCGCGCCCAATGTCGCCGAGCTGAAAATCGTCGAGGCGCAGAAGCAGGCCGTGAAGGATGTCGACGATATGTTCGTGCAACTGCATCTCGCGCAGGCGCAGCGGCTCGTCTATGGCGGCGGCAAGCCCGAAGTGACGTCGATCGTCGTGCAGTTGAAACATACGTCGCAGCTGGGCGTGGCGCGCGAGCGCCTGAACGCGCTGTTGCACACGACGCTGCAAGGCCAGCCGCTCGAAGTGCTCGACTTCGAGACGCTCAATCCGCAGTACGGCCAGATCACCGGCATGTTCGCCGCCGTGTTCGGCTTCATCGCCGTGATGATCGCGACGATCGTGATGTTCACGGTCGGCAACACGATGAACATGGCCGTGATGGAGCGCACCAAGGAAATCGGCACGCTGCGCGCGATCGGCGTGCGCGGCTCGGGCATCCGCAACATCTTCCTGTGCGAAGGGTTTCTGCTCGGCACGTGCGGCGCGGTGCTCGGCACGCTGTTCGCGCTGCTTGCCGCCGCGCTCATCAATCACTCGGGGCTCCATTGGACGCCGCCGGGGCAGACCGATCCCGTCGCGCTGACCGTGCGCGTGTGGGGCGAGACAGGAATGATCGTGCGCAACGCGCTCGGCGTGATCGTGGTCGCGACGTTCTCCGCGTGGTGGCCCGCGCGGCGCGCGGCGCGGATGCTGATCGTCGATTCGCTGCGCTTTGCGTGACGCGCATGACCGCCTTTTATCGAGAGTCGAAAGCGAGGACCTCCATCATGAAACTGCATTCCTTCATCGGGGCGGCGGGCGCGCTGGTGTGTGCAACGCTGATGGCTCACGTGGCGTATGCCGCCCCCACCGCGACGCAATTGCTCGAGCAAAGCGACGCGATTCGCAACCCGGCCCAATCGTTCAGCCTGACCAACACGCTGATCGAATTCCGCAACGGACAGCAGACCGACACCGACGTGCTGACCGTCTATTCGAAGCCCGATTCGGGCGACGGCCAGTACCGCGATCTCGTGCAATTCGACGAGCCCGCGCGCGATGCCAACAAGCTGTTGCTCAAGAACGGCAACGATCTATGGTTCTACGATCCGTCGAGCCAGGCGAGCGTGCGCATCTCGCCGCAGCAGCGTCTGTTGGGGCAGGCGGCGAACGGCGATGTCGTCACCGTGAACTGGGCGAAAGACTACGTGCCGACGCTCGCGGGCGAGGAGGACGTGACCGACGGCGACCGCCAGTCGCGGCACTGCTACAAGCTCGCGCTGACCGCGCGCACGCCCGACGTGACCTATCACGCGATCGACCTGTGGCTCGACGCGAGCAACGCGCGTCCGGTCAAAGCACGCTTCTACACGGAAAGCGGCGCGCTGCTGAAAGTCGCCTACTACCGCAAGTTCCAGCCAGAGCTCGGCGCCGAGCGGCCGACCGAAACCGTCATCATCGACGGGCTCGACCCCAACTGGGTGACGGTGATGCGCTACTCGAATTACGCATGGCGCGACGTGCCGGACGCGTGGCTGCAACGGGCGTATCTCGCGCGCTTCAAACCCGAATGAACGAAGGCGATGAGCAAGCGGCTGGCCTCGATGATCGTCGCGGCGGGGGTGAGCCTGGGCGTGGCGGGTCACGTGCTCGCAGCCGGCGACACCAGCGGCGACACGGCCGGCGGCGCGGATCTCCCGCCGCTCGCCGCGGGCGACGAAGGCGCGTTGCAGCTCGCCGATACGGCGAACGCCACCCCGTCGGCGCGCAGCAATTGGCGGCGCTCGTTTGAATTCGCGGTCGGCAACTACACCGCGGCCAGCCAGACCGGCAGCGTCTTGCTCAACGACAACCTGCGCGTCTCGTCGTCGCTCGCCTACGACGGCGCGTTCGCGCCCGGCTGGCGCGCTGTGTTCTCGAACCAGTTCGACGCGGGATGGCGCGGCGGCACCGATCAATACAACGCGGTCGATACGCTGAAGCAGGCGTATTTGAGCTGGCGTCCGACCACGTCGACGATCCTCGACGCGGGTCGCATCAACTTGCGCGAGGGCGTCGCGTCGGGCTTCAATCCGACCGATTACTTCAAGTCGGGGGCCTTGCGCGCGGTCACGTCGATCGACCCGGAGAGCCTGCGCGAAAACCGCTTGGGCAGCGTGATGCTGCGCGGCCAGGCGATCTGGGACGGCGGTTCGGTGACCGCGCTCGTCTCGCCGCCGCTTGCCTCGACGCCGAGCCATGCGACCTTCAATCCCGACTTCGGCGCGACGAACCAACAGTGGCGCTACATGCTGAGCGGCACGCAGCGCTTGTTCGGCGGCTTTGCGCCGCAATGGCTCGTCTATGGCGGCGCGGGCATCTCGCCGCAATTCGGGGTGGACGCCACCACCTTGCTCGACAACGCCACGGTCGGCTTCCTCGAGTATTCGGGCGGCCGCAGCAACGCGCTGGCCGATGGACTACAGGGGCCGGCGGGCCAGGCGAGTTTCCACTCGAAGGTCGCGACCGGTCTCACGCGAACGTTTCCGAACAAAGTGTCGGTGACGCTCGAATACGACTACGACGGCGCAAGCGCGAATCGCGCGACGTGGGATGCGCTGGCCGCCAATCGCGAGCGCTTCGGCCAATATCTCGACGCGGTCGGCACCGAGCAGGAACTGCCGACGCGGCATTCGCTCTTCACGTATGTCACCTGGCAAGACGCCTTCGTGGTCCATCTCGATCTGACGGCGATGGGCCGCTACGATCTCGTCGCGCACAGCTACTTCACGTGGCTCGAAGCGCGCTATCACTGGACGCGCGTGGACCTCGCCGTGCAGTGGCAAACCAATCACGGTTGGGCTCGCAGCCCTTACGGCGACGCGCCTCAAAAGCAGGTGCTCCAGGGCGTGCTCACGTTCTTCTACTGATGCCCAAGCTGCCCAAGCAAAAAGCGAGCGGCGTCCGGCGCGATTCGACGCTCGGGCGTAGACTTGAACCCCTCGTCTTTGGCGGAGTCCATCCTGGGCTCATCATCTGTCAGCGCAAGGAGAATGTTCGATGGAATACAGGCATCTGGGTGCATCGGGTTTTCAGGTTCCGGTTTTGAGCTTCGGCACGGCGACGTTCGGCGGCAAGGGCGAGTTTTTCCAGGCGTGGGGCGCGACCGACGTAGCAGAAGCGCGGCGCCTTCTCGACATCTGCTTCGACGCGGGCGTCACGATGTTCGACACCGCGGACATCTATTCGCGGGGCGCGTCGGAAGCGGTGCTCGGCGAGGCGCTCAAGGGCAAGCGCGATCGCGCCATCATCTCGACGAAAGCCACCTTCCGGTTCGATGACGAATCGCCGAACAACGTCGGCTCGTCGCGCTTTCACCTGATTCAAGCGGTCGATGCGTCGCTCAAGCGTTTGCAGACGGACTACATCGACATCTTTCAACTGCATGGCTTCGATGCGAAGACGCCGGTCGCGGAAGTGCTGTCGACGCTCGACGATCTCGTGCGCGCCGGCAAGATCCGCTACACGGGCGTGTCGAATTTTTCCGGCTGGCATCTGCAAAAATCGCTCGATGTCGCGGACCGCTATGGCTATCCGCGCTATGTCGCGAACCAGACCTACTACTCGCTGATCGGCCGCGACTACGAGTGGGAGCTGATGCCGCTCGGGCTCGATCAGGGCTTGGGCGCCATCGTGTGGAGTCCGCTCGGCTGGGGTCGCCTCACGGGCAAGCTCAAGCGCGGACAGCCGCTGCCCGCGACGAGCCGCTTGCACAAGACCGCGGACATGGGGCCGCCGGTGCCCGACGACTACTTGTTCCGCGTCCTCGATGCGCTCGAAGCCGTGGCGGCGGAAACCGGCAAGACGGTGCCGCAAGTCGCGCTCAACTGGCTGCTGCAGCGGCCCACGGTCTCGACGGTGCTGATCGGCGCGCGCAATGAAGAGCAGCTGCGCCAGAATCTCGGCGCGGTCGGCTGGAACCTGACGCCCGAGCAGGTCGCGAAGCTCGATGCGGCAAGCGCGGTGGCGCCCGCATATCCGTATTGGCACCAGCGCGGGTTCACGGAGCGCAACCCGCAGCCGGTGTGAGTTTTTCATGACTTCCACCCGATGGCGCGTGCTCGCCGTTTTCTCGCTCGGCTATTTCGTGTCGTATCTGTTTCGCGGCGTGAATCTCGGCTTCGCGCCGTTCCTCACGCACGACTTGGGCTTGTCGGCCGCGAACCTGGGCACGCTCACGAGCTTGTACTTCCTCGGCTTCGCGGGTGCGCAGATTCCGGGCGGGGTGCTCCTCGATCATTTCGGGGCGCGGCGCGTCACGGCGTGCGTGATGCTCATCGCCGCGGTCGGCGTGCTGCTGTTCGGCGCCGCGCACGATCTCGGCACGATGATGATCGGCCGCTTTCTGATCGGCGTCGGGGTGTCGGTCTGTCTTGGCGGCGCGTTCAAGGCGACCGCGCAGCATTTTCCGGTCGCGCAGCTCACGCTCGTCAACGGTCTCGTGATGGCGGCGGGCGGGCTGGGCGGCGTCGCGGTCGGCGCGCCGCTCTCGTGGCTGCTGTCGTTCACGAGCTGGCGCACGCTCTCATTCGCGCTCGCGATCTTTACTGTGGCGGTCGCTGTGGCGATCTGGTGCTTCGCGCCGGCCGCGCGCGATACGCACCGGCAGGCCGGCGTGCTCGAGCAATTCAAGGGCACCTGGCATGTGTTGAGGAGCCGCGCGTTCTGGAAGGTGGCGACGTTCTCGGGGCTCACGCAAAGCGTGTTCTACGCGATGCAATCGCTGTGGGTGGGCGCGTTTCTGCGCGACGTCGTGCTGGCGGATGCTGCCCATGGCGCGGCGCGCGCTGCATCGCTGGTATCGGTGCTCGGCGCCGCGTTCATCGCGGGCAATATCGGCTTCGGCGCATTGGCGCGTGAACTGGAGCGCCGGGGCGTGACCGTGTACGCGTTCTCCGGCGTGACGATGGGGCTCTTCGTCGTCGTGCAGGCGATGATCGCCGCTCGCGTGCCGTTGCCCGAGCCGCTGCTGTGGGCCGCGTATGGCGCGCTGGGCGGCACCGGCATCCTGAGCTATTCGGTGATGGCCGAGTACTTCCCCGCGCGCATGATCGGCCGTGTGAACACGACCTTCACGCTCGTGATTTTTCTGGCGATCTTCGCGCTGCAAATTGCGATCGGTGCCGTGCTGGGTCTCTGGCCGATGCACGACGGGCACTATCCGGCGCTCGCACATCGAGGCGTATGGGCGATGTTGATTGCGATGCAGATCGCGGGGGCAGTGTGGTATTTCATGCCGGCGAGGCGCGAGGAGGGGGCGGCGAACGGTTCGGCGGAGCCGTTGGTGTAGGTGGGCGGCGCTTCTTTCGCAGGGGGTTAGGTTTCCGAGCCCGCGCCGTACGTCATGAGCGCGGCGAGCTTGCCGCTCTGCTTTTTCAAGCCCGACAAGATCGCGTCGGCTACGGCAGCGGGGAAGCTGGGAGGCAACCCGTCGTTCGCAACGTCGATGACGCTTTCCGTCCGATCGACCACCTCGGCGATGATGTCCTGCACCGCGGCCTCGCCCAACCCGGCCTGCCGCCCTTGTTGAAACCAATGTCGCGGCAGGATCTTGTCGATCTGATAGTGGTTGCTGCTGCCTCTTACCGCCATCGCGAGTTTCGCTTTTTGCGGCGCGATCTGGTTGCGGCGGCGACCGATGATCGGGTGAGCGGAAAGCACGTCGTAAAGCGGCGTGGCTCGGTAGAGGCCACCCGGCAAATGGAAGAGGCTGAAGTTCTTCGCGTGCCCGTCGGTGGCTGCGAGCAGCCAGAACACGAGCTGGGTCTTGAAGAAATTCCGTCTGTCCTCGCGCGCCTGTTCTGAGCCGAGCAGCACGTCCATGATCGCGGCGATCCCGGGGCCGCCGTCCTGCTGATACTTGAGTAATGGGGGCGTGCCGGTTGCCTGACACATGTCCTCTTGCGGCAGGCGGACTATCCACTTCTTGTCGCTCGCCGGCTTACGATCGAAGCGCTCGACGACGAGCACCTTCTGATCCTCGAAGTTGGCCATCTCGCAGTTCGCGATAGGTAGCCCGTAGGCTGCAACGATTTTCGAGCACAGCCATTCGTTTTCGATCGAGCTGCGCATGTCGGCCTGCATATTGCCGACGAGGCCCAGCGGCAGCTTGAAGATATGCGTGGTCGGCGTGCTGCCGGCCGGCTTGATCCATTGCTGATCGCGGCGCAACAAGGCGGTTTTTTCTTGGGCCCCCGCGATCGATAGCCTCAAATCGTCATCGCGATCGTGCAAGCCAAGCGGTGCCGTCGCGGTTGTGTTGCGCAGCAGCTGAGCGATGTCCGGTTCGGTCAGCCGCTCTCCCTTGATTTCGCGGAGATCGGTGGGCGCTTCGTTCGGCGGGAGCAGTTGAATCGCGCCGACACAGTCCCGGCCCAGGGCGGACAACAGATCGAACGGCTTCGTGCTTCCCGTGTGGTGACGTTGCGCCAGGCGTCTGCGGATGGCATCGCTATCAGGGAGCAAATTGTCGAAAAACGCGGTGACGAGATCGCCGCGATAAGGCGGGTTGCCTGGCGCGAATGGCAGCGAAAGAGAAAGCGGACGACCTTGCTCATCGGCGAGCCATTCATCGAAGTAGCCGAGACGCTCGCCGTCCCGCGCGCTTTCCCAGTAACCCACCGGGATGCCGTTCATCCATACGTTGAGTCTTCGTGTCTGCGTGCGGCGGCTCATTACCAATCCTCCCTCTTCTTCGGGGCGGCGCCGCCGCGGCGAAGGCGGTTGGTGTCAGGCGTTTTTCGTGCGCTGCTCGAGCTTTCCGCTGTACCGGACTGTTTGCTGTCATTCTTGGTGCCGGCTGGCGCTGCCTTGCTCGCAGGTAAATCTTCGTGCGCCAGCCGCATTTCGACATCCAGCATGCGCATGACTTTGAAGAGTCTTTCCATGCTGGCGGCGGCGGGGTTGGCCTCGAGCTGAGCGTAGCTCTGCTGCGTGATACCCAACTGGCTGGCCATGGCGGCTTGCGTGAGGCCGGCGGCCTTGCGAAAACCTTGAAGAATGGGGCGTAGCTGGCTGAGTGTCTTGATCGGGTAGTCCACCTTGTGCTCCCGCTTGTGGGGTACAGTTCGTGGCCTGTATTCTACGAAAACAGGCGTTGGGCTGTAAATAAGGAAAACAGGCTATAAGTTGTTAATTGGATTTACAGCTTTTAGCTTGTATTCTCGTTGACCACCAGGAAACACTCCGGCTCAACGACGGCGCCGGCGATCCCTACTGGATCGATTTGACCGTCGAAGAAGCGCGACGGCTGCTCAACGCGCTGCAGACGCAACTGGCTGCGAATATCGAGAGCACAGCCGCGCCGCTCGTCGTGAGCCTGGATGAGCCCAATGGGGAGACAGCCGCGCCGGCTGCAAACGAAGCCCCGTCAGCCGGCGAGCCGGAGCCGGCAGGGCAGACGTTCAAGCAATGGGTGTGCGTGATCTGCGGCTGGGTCTATGACGAAGCCGCCGGCGTGCCGGAAGAAGGCATTGCGCCGGGAACGCGCTGGGCGGACGTTCCGGCCGATTGGCGCTGCCCGCTGTGCGACGTGGGCAAGGAAGATTTCGCGCTGGTCGAATTCTGATCGGCCGCCGGCGCGGCCGCGCGCGTTACTTGAGTTTCCAGAGGCCCCAGATCGCAATCAGGAGCGCGAGGCCGAAGCCGATGCCAAGCAAGACGTAGGTTTCCAATTCGATGACTCGCCATTCCGCAGTTGCATGAGCCCGCCATCGTCGCAACGAAAGCCGGCCGGTTGCGACATGCTACCGGCCCTTCCTTTCAAATCAGGAACGCCTTGGCATCGGTCGGCTCGCGCAGGCCCTTCGGATCGAGCTTGATGGCGTCGTCGCCGTCGATGACGACTTCGAGCATTCGATCATGCGGGGCCCGTCACGCTCGTATAGAGCAGCCGTGTCAGGCGCGTTTCGCGCACGACTTTCGTGCATGCGGCCCCCGGCATGACACTAGCGCCCGCCCATGGATTTCAATGGCAGCGTCATGCGATTGCCCCGGATTAATATACGGACACATCCAAAATCGGACGTGTCCTATGGTCGGAATTCTGGTCAGGTGCGAAAATGATTCATAATCATTCGGCTATGTTTATTCAATTATGAAAATTTTCGTTACGATTTTCGCCACGTTTCCGGCCGGCTTCATGATGATGTTTGGCCTGGTGGGAAATGCCTCTGCAAAGTGCTCAGCCTCCGTCGGTAGCGATATAACGATTCCCGCACTCACCCAGATAATAGACCTCCCGGTCAACGCAACATACCCGCGTGTTCTCGGGTCTGCTCACGCACCACAGTCAAATGTATATCAATATGTGGATTGCGTTAAGGGAATGGGGCTGGTGCTTACCGCCAATAGCCCCCCTACAGGCCGGACCTATGATTCGCAATACGGAAAGCTTCAGCTGTACGAGACCAATGTTCCCAATATCGCTTTTTCAGTCGTAGCCAGGAATCCACCTCAGGAGTGGACACCCATTATATACGGCGGCGTATATCTGTTTGCTTCCAGAAAACGTACTGCCAGCGCACTCGGCGTTGACATGCAGGCGATCTACGTGGCAACGGGTCCGGTGACCCCCGGCAGCTATACCATTACGCCGAAAAATTTTTCCGGGCATTTCCGCTTGTACGATGTGTACTCTGATACAGAGTGGGAATATAATGCCAGTTATGTCCGGCCCAATTTCTCCATTTCCAGCAGCAACATTACGGTCAAAAGCTCGAGTTGTACGATCAACGCGGGGGACAGGGCCAAGACCGTTCCCTTGCCGTCATTGAGGATTGCGGGTGGCGGTTTCGGAGGAGTCGGTGCAACCGCGGGAACCCCGGCAGACTTCCGTATCGGCTTGAGCTGCCCGGCAGGCGTTGGCCTGTATGCCACCATGTCCGATGTGAGTACTCCCTCGAATACGGGCAGCACGCTCAGCCTTTCGTCTTCGTCAACCGCGAAAGGGGTGGGCATCCAGATAGCCTGTACAAGCGCCTCTTATTGCGGTGGCCGGACAGGACCCGTCTCGTTCGGTCCCGATAGTAGCCAGGCGGGTACTCGCAATCAGTGGTATGTCGGCGGCAACGCCAGTTCTGCTGCAACCAACTACACGATCCCATTCTCGGCACAATATATCCAGACCGCGAGCACGATCACACCGGGCAGCGTCAATGCCGTGTCAACGATCACGTTCTCGTACCAGTAGCCGGTCAGGACCGCACAAGCACGCCGGCCGACGCAACTGTCAGAAGGTCAGTCTGTAGCGACTGGCCTTTTTTCATTTCTTCGTTATGCGGAAAAAGGCTGACTGTCCGATTGCCGGCGGGCTTTACCGGCCCTTCCTTTCAAATCAGGAACGCCTGAATCGTTCGGCCGCCAGCCGGTGACAGGCTGCTCGCGGTGCGGCCTGGTCACTGCATACTCGCGCGCCGCTCGACGAAGCGGCGCACGTACTCGTCGGCGGGGCGGTGGACGATGTCGTCGGGTGTGCCGACTTGCACGAGCTGGCCGTCCTTGAGGATCGCGATGCGGTCGCCGATGCGCAGCGCCTCATCGAGATCGTGCGTGATGAACACGATCGTCTTGTTCAGCTTCTCCTGCAGCTGCAGCAGCTGGTCCTGCATTTCAGTGCGGATCAGCGGGTCCAGTGCGGAGAACGCTTCGTCCATGAGCAGCACGTCGGTGTCGGCGGCGAGCGCGCGCGCGAGGCCCACGCGCTGGCGCATGCCGCCCGACAATTCATCGGGGTAATGCTGCCCGTAGCCGTCGAGGCCGACGCGGCCGAGCCAGAGCTGCGCTTTCTCGAGCGCCTCGGCCTTGGCCTCGCCGCGCGTCTTGAGCGCGTAGGCGGTGTTGTCGATGACGGTCTGATGCGGCAGCAGCCCGAAGTTCTGGAACACCATGCTGATCTTGTAGCGGCGCAGCTCGCGCAAGCCCTTGGGGTCGAGCTTGATGACGTCGTTGCCGTCGATGACGATCTCGCCGGCGGTCGGCTCGATGAGGCGGTTGAAGTGCCGCACGAGGGTGGACTTGCCGGAGCCCGAGAGGCCCATGATCACGAAGATCTCGCCGGAACCGATATGCAGGCTCACGTCGTTCAGGCCGACGTTGCAGCCGGTCTGCGCGAGCACTTCGGCTTTGCCTTTGCCGCTTTTTAGCAGGTCGAGCACGCGCGCGTGACCGCTTTCGTGGCCGAAGAGCTTGTAGACGTGCTTGACTTCGATCGCTGCCATTTCGTTCTCCTGGTCCCATGCTGAGGTTGTTAGGAGTTAGTGCTTCAGCACTGACTCCTAGCCCGCGGCGCGTTACTTTGCCGGCCGCACTTCGAGGCCGTTCTCTTCGGCATCGCCGGCGGTTTGATCGGCGGCCGTTTCGGTTGCCGCCACGCGATACGGCACGCGCGAGGCCGCTTTCGAGCGCTTCTTCAGCGCGAGCAGGCGGCGTGCGCGGCGGTCCTGGCCGTAGCCCTGGCTGATGCGGTCGATGACGATTGCGAGAATCACGATCGCGATACCGGCCTGCATGCCCTTGCCTACGTCGAGCGTTTGAATGCCCGCGAGCACGTCTTCACCGAGCCCGCGCGAGCCGATCATCGATGCGATCACGACCATCGACAACGCCATCATCGTCGTCTGATTGATACCGGCCATGATGCTCGGCCGCGCCAACGGCAACTGGACGTTCAGAAGCAACTGCCAGCGCGTGGTGCCGAACGCGCGAGCCGCTTCGACGACTTCAGCGTCCACGTGCCGGATGCCAAGATCGGTCAGGCGAATCAGCGGCGGCAGCGCATAGATGATCGTCGCGAAGATGGCCGGCACTTTACCGAGGCCGAACAGCATCAGGACCGGAATCAGGTACACGAAGCTCGGCAGCGTCTGCATGATGTCGAGGATCGGCAGCAGGATGCGCCTGAGCCACGCGCTGCGAGACGTCAGAATGCCGAGCGGCACGCCGAGCACGACCGACAGCGCGGTCGCCACCAGCATCAACGCGAGCGTCTGCATGAGTTTGTCCCACAGCCCGAAGCAGCCGATCGCGTAGAGCAGCAGCACGAAGAAGCCGGCGACGGAAAGACGCCGCGTCGCGTTCCAGGTGAGCAGCCCGATCGCGATCAGCAGCAGCCACGGCGGCACGGCCCGCAGCGCGCCTTCGAGCGGCACCAGCAGATACCGCAGCAGCGTGGTGCTGAAGTCGTGGAAGCTGTCGCCGTACTGCGCGACGAACGATTGCACGACGTCGTTCACCCAATCGGCGATCGACAAGTGTAGGAAAAACGAATTCATCATCAGCTCGCGTATCAGCTAACAGCCATTAGCTCGCCAGGCTCGCCTGGATCTTCGACGCCACGTCGGCCGGCACCCATTGTTTCCACATCTCGGGATGCGTCTTCAGGAAGTCGGTGGCCATCGTGCTGCCGTCGAGCTTCTTCGTGTTCATCTCGAGGATGGTCGAGTTCAGGAAGTCCATCGGGAACTGGACCTTCTGGAGCATCGTGATCAGCTGCGGGTCGGCTTGGTAGAACGGCGTCGATACGCCCACCGTGATGTGCGAGACCATGTACGACGACGCGCATTGCGACGTGCTGCTTTCGTTACGCAGCGTCTGCCAGCAGGCGTCGTTGTACGGCGGCATCTTGAGCTCGGTGAGCTTGTACTTCGCCATCAGCGCGGCCGGGCCCCAGTAGTAGAAGAGGATCGGCTTGCCGCGCTCGTAGGCCGACGCGATCGCCGCATCGAGCGCCGCGCCCGTGCCGGGGCGGAAGTTCGTATACGAATCGTCGAGCTTGAGCACCTTCAGGAGCCGCGTGTTGACGCGCTCGCAGTCCCAGCCCGACGGACAGTTCAGGAAGCGGCCCTTGTTGGGCTCTTCGTCGTCGGTGAAGAGGTTCTTGTACTTCGGCAGATCGGAGACGGAAGCGAGCCCTGGCGCCGACGGCTTGATGCCGCGCGCGGCGTCGCCCTTCACGACATATTCGGGAACGAACCAGCCTTCCTTCGTGCCGCCGGGCAGCGTATCGCCGACCAGCTTGACGCTGCCCGAAGCGACGGCCTTCGCGGTGATCTCGCTGCGGCCCGTCCATTGCTCGGCCCAGACCTGGATGTCGTTGTGAGCGAGCGCGGTTTCGGTGGCCGCGGTGCTGCCGGGCACGACGTCGGTCTTGCAGCCATAGCCCTTCTCGAGAATCTGCCGCAGCACTTCAGTGGCGAACGCGCCGCTTTCCCAGGTGATGCCGGCAAAGTGCACGGTCTTGCCGGAGGCGCACCAGTCGCTCGGGCTGGCCGCGTGAGCCGCGCCGCTCGCGGCGAGTACTGCAGCGGCGAAGAGCGCCGCGCGAAGTTGTTTGAATCGCATCGTTGACCGTCTCCAATATGAATGTCGTTCTAGGACTTGTATTTGTACCGACCGCACCCTGACCCGTTACGGGTAAAGCAGGTTTTGTGATTGTGCTGTCGAGCCCGGTTCCCGAAGAATGGATTTTTTGTGGGGTTGGGTATGAGCCTGGCTCAATTTCGGGTTTCTACGGAGTGGGGGCGGACATCGTCCGCTGTCTTGTTGGCAACGGCAAGCGATAGTGCGACCAGCCAAAAGTTGTACGTGCTCTGCATGTAAGTTCGACCGCGAAAAAAATGCGCCGTGTCTGGTTATCGGCAGCGCTTTTTTATTATTTAGGCTGCGATCGATCGAAACTTCGTGCACGACCATCACGATGCAACGAACTGTTGCAAATTCTGAAACTTGAATGCGTTTGGATCGTCCTTATCTCGCAATTCTTTAACGCTGCTGGACTAGCTTTGACGGCGGCAGTCGCCTCATCGGCCGACCGCCTGTGGTCCGGTTGCCTTCATTGGGCGACAGCCTTTCGGAGCAATGGAATGCTGAGATACGCAAAATTCACTACGGCTGTTTTCGCGGCGGCGCTGCTCGGCGCATGCGCGAGCGGCCCGGTCATTACGCCCACGGGGCAGGCCAATACCTACGTGATCACCACTCAGGCTGCGGGAGGGTCGTTGGCGTGGGGCAGGGCCTGGAATCAGGCCAACGACCGCGCGGCTGAGTTCTGCAAGCAGCGCGGCATGCTGGCGTCGACCAAGTTGGCGAGCACGTCCGGCTTTGGCGCGATGGAGACGCATGAGGCGACGTTGACCTTCACCTGCCATCCGGACTGGGTGACCGCCGGCAAGAATTGATGGCGGCCGGGCAAGGGCGTGATTGAGCCATGCATCGGCGATTCCCGCGCTTGAGTTTCCCGCACCGCCCAAGCGTAGAGATCTCACAAGCAACAAACCGGCCATCCCGAGCTCCGGGCTGGTCGGGAAAAATACGTATGAAGAATAGACGGGCAGCGCCGATAATCCAGCCACGGCGCCCGCTCGTGCGTGCCGGCCTTTCGTTTCACGGCCTACGGGCCTGGAGCATGGCTTATGGACGTAACGCCAAACCCGTTGCCGCTCGTCAGGCGCGCAAGCCAGGCGTTCGCGATATTGCGGCGCCGCTTCGCCCGCATTCAGCTGGCGAGCCTGATCGTGATCGCGGCGCTTTGGATGGCGTTGGGCGCGCTGATTGCATGGGACGCCGGCAGCGAAATCCGAACGGCGCGTGCCGGCGCAACCGCGCTGGCCGATGCGCTGTCCGCCAACACAGCCCGCGTGCTGCGCGAAGCCGAGCAGGTGGCTGCGGTCGTCGCGATGCAGGTGCGCAACGACGGGGTCGCGATCCCGCTCGCTCAATTTGTCGACGAGGGCATTTTGAAGCTCGACGCGTTCGTGCAAGTCGGCGTGATCGACGCGCATGGCGTGCTGCGAGCCTCGACGCTTCCCGGCTTCAAGACGATCGATCTCTCCGGCCGGGAGAACTTCCGAATCCACTTGCACGACCCGAGCACGGCGCCGGTGGTCGGCAAGCCGCTGATCGGCCGCACTAGCGGGAAGGCGCAGTTCCAGCTGTCGCAGCGCATCGACGGCCGCGATGGCAGCTTTCTCGGCGTGGTGATCGTTTCGGTCGACCCCGCTTACTTCACCGAGCTCTACAAAGGGCTGCGCGTCGGCAGGAACGGGCTCGTTCTCGTGCTCGGCACGAACGATTTCATCGTCCGGGCAGGGGGGGCCGGCTCCAGCCGCGGCAACGCGTTCGGCGCGACGCTGCCGCCCGACGACGCCCTGCGCCGAGCGCTTCAGCAATCGCCGTCCGGCACGTTGCGCATGCGGTCGCTCGTCGACGGCGCCGACACCGTCATCGGCTATCAAACGCTCAAGGACTTTCCGCTCGCGGTGGCAGTCGGCTATTCGACCGATGAGTATCTGTCGGCATGGCGCACGCGAAGCGCTTTCCTGCTGGCCGCAGCCATCCTGCTCACCGCGCTGATCCTGATCACCGACCGCCGGACCTCGCGGCGAGCCGCGGCGCTCGTGGACAGCGAACGACGCTATCGCCAGTTGATCGAGCGCTCGCCCTACGCCGTCCTGGTACAGCGCGCCGACATCGTTACGTTTGCCAATCCGAAAGCCCTGTCTACGCTGGGTGCGACGTCCGAAGCCGAGTTGCTGGGCCAGCCGATCGCCCGCTTCGAGCATTTCGTGCATCTCGACCACCTCTCAAGCGTCGGCGGCCGGAGCAAGCCGAGGAGGCAAGCAGGCGCCGCAGCCGAAGCGCTGGAGCAAACGTGGGTTCGTCTGGATGGATCGAAAATCTTCGTGGAAGTGACGGCGGTCCCCTACGACGAGAACGGCGAGCCCGGCTCGATCGTGCTGCTGCACGACATGACCCGGCGCAAGCAGGCGGAGGCCCAGCGCGACCAGCTTTTCGAACTTTCTTTGGATCTCATCTGCATCACCTCGCCGGACGGCTACTTCACGCGCGTCAATCCGGCGTTTTCGGAGGTGCTGGGGTGGACCGCGGACGAGCTGCTGTCGCGTCCGTTCATCGATTTCGTCGTGCCGAGCGATCGGCAAGCCACGAGCCAGGCGATTCAAGAGCACCGTTCCGGAGCGCCGATCGAGCACCTGGAAGTCCGCTTCGTTTGCAAGGACGGCTCCGTTCGGTGGCTCGCCTGGAATGCCGTTGTCTTGCCCGACGGCACCGCCTATGCGACCGCGCGCGACGTGACGGAAAGGCGCAACGCCCAGCTGCAGATCGAGCAGGCGCGCTCGGACGCCGAAGCCGCGTCGCGCGCGAAGAGCGCCTTCCTCGCCATGATGAGTCACGAGATCCGCACGCCAATGAACGGCGTGATCGGCATGATCGAAGTGCTGACCCGCTCCGAGCTGTCCGGCGATCAGAAAGACATGGTCTGCACGATTCGCGATTCCGCGAACGCGCTGCTCAAGCTCATCGACGACATTCTCGACTTCTCCAAGATCGAGGCGGGCAAGCTGCAAGTCGAGTACGCGCCCCTGTCCGTGGAAGAGCTCATCGACGGCGTGTGCATGTCGCTCGCCACGGTCGCCGAGCAGCGCGCCGTCGCGCTGCGCACGTTCGTGTCGCCGGACCTGCCGGCCCTCGTCCTGTCGGACGACACGCGGCTGCGTCAGATCCTGTACAACCTCGTCGGCAATGCGATCAAGTTTTGCGGCAACCGCGCGAGCGACCGCGGCCAAGTCTGGGTTCAGGCACGGCTCGAGGCCGCGCCGCCCGAACTGCATTTCGAAGTGCGCGACAACGGCATCGGCATGTCGCCCGAGGCGCTCGCGAAATTGTTCCGCCCATTCAGCCAGGCCGAAGCGTCCACCACGAGACGCTTCGGCGGCACCGGCCTGGGCCTCGCGATCTGCCGACGGCTGGTGGACTTGATGAACGGCGACATTTCGGTGACGAGCCAACTCGGCAGCGGCTCCACCTTCATCGTGCGCTTGCCGCTGCTGCGCGCGCCGGAGCAGCCGGCGCGGCGGAATTTGCCGGATTTGAGCGGAGTCACGTGCTTCGTGGCCGCGTCGCCGGACTTCGAAAGCGCCGACATCGTCAGCTATCTGCAAAGCGCCGGCGCGGCGGCCAGCGTGCTGAGCGATCTCGATTTCGCGGGGCGCGAGTTGCCGGCCACGCGCGGGCCGGCCGTCCTCCTGCATGATGGCCGCGGCGGGAGCGTCGAGCCGGAATCGTTCGGCGTCGAGCTCGCGGCCCGGCCGTTCAGCCAAGTGCTGATCACGGCCGGGTACACGCTCGCGCCCGCCGCTCATGACGAGAACGTGATTGCCATCGGCAGGCAGGCATTGCGCCGCCGCACGCTGCTCGATGCGGTGGCGATGGCGAGCGGCGGGATGCTCTGGCACGCGGCCGGCAGCATGCCGGGCGAGCGCGGACGCAGCGCTCCGCCTGAGCCCGTGCGGCGGTCTCCGAATATCGCCGGCGCGATCATCCTTGTCGCGGAAGACGACGCGATCAACCGGAAGGTGATCTCGAGACAGCTTGCGCTGCTCGGTTATGCCGCTGAGATCGCGTCCCACGGCAAGGAAGCCTTGCGCATGTGGCAGCCAGGGCGCTACGCGTTGCTGCTGACCGACCTGCACATGCCGCACATGGACGGCTACCAGCTGGCTCAGGCCATCCGCGGCGAGGAGGAGCAGCATCAGCATCCGCGCCTGCCGATCGTCGCGCTCACCGCCAACGCCATTCAGGGAGAAGCCAACCGGGTCAGGCAACTGGGCTTCGACGGCTACCTGACCAAGCCGCTGAAGCTGAATCAGCTGCAGCAGGTCCTCGAGTGCTGGATCGTGCCGCCGGACGCGCTGCAGTCTCCGAGTGCGCCGTCGTCTTGCGTGGCGTCCGCGGCCTCGACGGTGGATCTCGGCGTCCTGAAGGGCATCGTGGGCGACGACGCCGAGATCGTCGGCGAGCTGCTGAAGGAGTATCTGGATTCCGCGGGCGGCCTGGCGGACGATCTTCGCCGGCACGCGCGGGACGCCTTGCCTCGTGAGGTCGCCGCCGTCGCGCACAAGCTCAAATCGTCGTCGCGCTCGATCGGCGCCCTGGGCTTCGGGGACCTTTGCGCCGAGCTCGAGACCGTCGCGAGACAAGGCGACGCCGAGCCCCTTTCCGAACTCGTTGCTCAGTTCGATACCGCCTTCAGCGGCGTGAGCGACGAGGTGCATCGGCTATTGCAAACCGTGACAGGAGCGTGACGATGAAAGCCAGTCCCTCGATCCTGGTGGCAACCCATGCGAGCGCCGACGCCGATCTGGTCGCGCGCCTGCTCGGCGACGAGTTCGACAATGTCCACACCTCGACGAAACCGGAATATGCGGTGTCGGACTTCGAGAAGCATCTGCCGTCGATCCTGATTCTGAGCTTCGATACGCTCGTGGAAGCCGAGCGGTACTACCTCGGCCTGTACCGGCTCAGCAAGGTCATCCCCACCGTCCCGCACAAGACGATCATCTTGTGCAACAAGGACGATCTGTGGCGCGTCTACGACCTGTGCAAGAAGCAGCAATTCGACGACTACGTGCTGTTCTGGCCGGCGACGAACGACGCGCCTCGGCTGCGAATGGCCGTGCATCACGCCGTGCGCTTGCTGGAGCCGCTCGCCCCCGATGCCGTAATGCCTGGGCAGCTGGCGGCCCAGGCGCGGCGCATGTCGGCGCTCGAACCGAAATTGGCCGAGTTCACGCGGCATTTCGCGCAGGAAATCGACAGCACGAGTGCCGCTGCGCGAGCCGCCGAGCGTGCGCTGGACGTCGCGTTCGGTCTGACGCCTGACGCCAGGAACGGATCGGCTCGCGGCGCCGGAGCGCTCGGCGAAGGCAACGGACTCGCCCCGAACGCCGACGAATTGCGGCGGCAGTTCCGCTCCGTGGGGGCGTCGGTCGAAGCGCTGCGCCGGGTCATCGGCGACTTGTCGAGCGCCATCGCGCCGCAACTCGAGGCGGCGCGCACGATGCGCGGGCTCGCCGAACGCATGCGCCCCGTGGTCCTCGCCGTGGACGACGACGACTTCCAGCGCAAGCTGCTGCACAAGCTGCTGTCCGGAGCCAAGGTCGATCTGGCGTGGGCGGCGAGCGGCACGGAAGCGCTCGCGATGATGTGGAAGCAGCGCCCCGATCTCGTGCTCATGGACGTGGAGCTGCCCGATCTGAACGGCGTCGAAGTCACGCGGCGGCTCAAGGCGGTCGAACAATTCGCCGAGATCCCCGTGATCATCACGACGGGACACAGTCAGAAGGCGATCGTGATGGAAAGCCTGACGGCCGGCGCCGCGGATTTTCTCGTCAAACCCTTCGATCGCGCGCATCTGCTCGACAAGCTCAGGACGTTCCTGCCCGGCAGCGTCGACGGATCGTCTCAGCCCGACGGCGGCATGACCGCCCGTCCGGACGCATCGGTGGCGCCGTTGCCGCGCCACGCCGAGGCGCGAGAGCCCGATAACGGCAACCCCAGCCGGCCGACAGCATGAACACGCCCGAGCGCACCACCAAGGTCCTCATCGTCGACGACGAGCCGTTCGCCTTGAAGCTGCTGTCGCGGCAACTCAATCAGCTCGGTTTCCAAGAGGTGTTTTCATGCGAGCGTGCGCAGGAGGCGCTCGCGATGCTCGAAGCGGGCGGCGAATCGATCGACCTGGTCTGCAGCGACCTGCAAATGCCGGAAATGGATGGCATCGAATTCGTGCGGCAGCTTGCGAAAGCGCGCTATGAAGGCACGCTCATGCTGGTGAGCGGCGAGAACCCGCGGCTCTTGAAAACCGCCGAGCGGCTCGCTTCGGCCCAAGGGCTGCGCGTGCTCGGATCGCTGACCAAGCCGCTGACGCAGGAACAGTTGCGGGAGTGCCTGAGCGGCGTCCCGCAAAGCGTGGGCAGGCAGGCGGAAAACAGCAGTGCGTTCGACTTCGAGCCGGAAGCCCTCAAAGCGGCCATTTCGAACGGCGAAATCGTCAACTACTACCAGCCCAAGGTCGCAACGGCAACGGGCGCCATCGTGGGGGCCGAGGCGCTCGTTCGCTGGCGGCATCCCAGGCTGGGCTTGATCGCACCCGCTTGCTTCATCGGCATGGCCGAGGAGCACGGGCTCATCGACGATCTGACGCAGGGCCTTCTCAAATCGGCGCTCGCTTGCGCGCGCGAGTGGAAGAAGCAGTTCTCGCCGTACTTCAAGATCGCCATCAATTGCTCGATGGACAGCGTGAAGACGCTGCATTTTCCGGAGGCGGTCGTGCGCATTGCGGAGGGCGCCGGCGCCGAGCTGTCCGACTTGGTCGTGGAAGTGACCGAAACGCGGTTCACGAGCGACCGCGTGGCGTCGCTCGATGTCTTGACGAGGCTGCGCCTGAAGGGGGCGAGCGTCTCGATGGACGAGTTCGGCACTCGCCAGTCCTCATTGGCGCAGCTTCGCGACGTGCCGTTCGACGAATTGAAGATCGACAGGAGCTTCGTGCAAGGCGCGCTGCGCGATGCGTCGCAGCGGGCGATCGTCGAGGCGAGCCTTGCCCTTGCCAATCGGCTCGGCATCCGAACGGTCGCGACCGGCGTCGAAAATGCGGAGGATTGGACGTTCGTTCGAACCACCTCGTGTGAAATCGCGCAGGGATTTTTCATCGCCCGGCCCATGCCGCCGGAGGACCTGCCGCGCTGGGCCGCGGACTGGCGGATTCGGCTGCCGGATCTCTTGGCGGAAGCCGCCATTTAGAACGGGGGGGGCCTGCGTCGAGACATCCTGCCAACAATGACAGTATCCGGCCGCGCGTGCCCGACCTAGCATCGAAGCTTGCCACGCACAACGCATCACGCACAACGCATGCGTCCGCCTGTAACGCCAGCTCTCGGGGGAAGTTGAGATGGCCATCGTCGTCAAGCGGCTGGGGAAAAATGCATCGCGCTGGATCGATATCGGCCTGTGGACCGCGGCCGCTCTATTGCTGCTGACCGCCGGCGTCGGCGCGCTCGGCACGGTGCGCCTCTACGACAGCGAGGCCGAGGCGTCCCGCTCGAACGAGGTCATCGCAGGTCTCGAACAGGTGCTCTCGCTGGCCAAGGATATGGAGACCGGTCAGCGCGGGTACGTCATCACCGGCCGGCCGAGCTACCTCGAACCCTACACGGCGGCGCTGCCGAATATCGGGCAGCAGTTCGATCGCCTGGCAGGGCTGCTGAGCGGCGATGCGCTTCAGCAGGTGCGTCTCACCGAGCTGCGCTCGCTGTTGGCGACGAAGCAGGCGGAGCTGGCGGCCGTCATCGCGGCCCGTCAAACGGGCGGTTTCGACGCCGCGCAAGCGATCGTGCTGAACGACACCGGCAAGGTCGTGATGGACCGTGCGCGCGTGGTTGCACACGACATGGAGCTGTCCGCCCGGCGCGAACTGGCCTTGCAGCGCGAGGCCGCCGTCAGGACACGCAACCTCGCGATCGCGACCGGGCTCGCGTCCGGTGCGCTGACGCTGTTGGTGTGCGTCTCGTTCGGATACGTGACACGGCGCATGCTGCTGTCCGAGGCGAGCGCCGCCGAAAATCTGTTCGAACAGAAAGAGCTGCTGCACGTGACGCTCGCCTCGATCGCCGACGGCGTCGTGGCAACGGACATCGACGGCCGCGTCACGTTTTTCAATCGCGTTGCGCAGGACCTCACCGGGTCGACGAGCGAAGCCGCGATGGGCCGGCCGATCGACGAGGTGCTGACTTTCCTGCAAGGGCCGAACCGGCAGCGGGCGGCCAATCCGGCGCTCGCCGCGCTCGAGGAGCAACGCGTCGTCGGTCTCGTGAACCACACCCTGCTGATCGGTCCCGACGGCAAGCAAACGCATGTGGAAGCGAGCGGCGCGCCGTGCTTCGACTCGACGGGCAAGCTGGTCGGCGCGGTCCAGGTGTTCAAGGACGTCACCGATCGCGAGCGTGCCGAGGAACGCTTCCGGCTCGCCGTGGAAGCCGCGCCCAACGCGATGATCATGGTGAATAGCGAAGGCCGCATCGTGCTGGTGAACTCGCAAGCCGAAAGAATGTTCGGCTATGCGCGCGAGGAACTGATGGGCCAGCGCATCGAGACGCTCGTGCCCGAGCGCTTCCGCGCTCAGCATCCCGCTTATCGCGGGGCATTCTTTCACGCCCCGCACAGCCGCCCGATGGGAGTCGGGCGCGACCTTTACGGCTTGCGCCGCGACGGCACCGAGATGCCGATTGAAATCGGCCTCAATCCGATCGAAACCTCGGAGGGCATGTTTGTCTTGAGCGCGATCGCCGATATCACCGAGCGAAAGCGCGCCGAGCTGGACCTGCGCAGGCGGACCGAGGAGCTGGCGCGTTCCAACGAGGATCTCGAGCAGTTCGCGTACGTGGCCTCGCATGACCTGCAAGAGCCGCTGCGCGCGGTGGCGGGGCCGTTGCAATTGCTGCAGCGCCGCTACCAGGGCCAGCTCGACACGCGGGCCGACGAGTTCATTGGGCACGCGGTGGACGGCGCCACGCGCATGCAGGCGCTCATCGACGACCTGCTCGTCTATTCGCGCGTGGGGCGGCCGGACGATGCGCGCCAGCCGACCGACTGCTCGCAGGTGCTCGATCAGGCGCTCAAGAACTTGAGTGCCTTGGTCCAGGAGTCCGGCGCCCGAGTGACCCGCGATGCGCTGCCTGTCGTCCGGGCCCTCCCGACCCAGCTGTTGCTGCTGTTTCAGAATTTGGTGGGCAACGCCATCAAGTTCCGGCGCCCGGACAGCCCTGTGCAAATCCACGTCGGCGCCCGCTCTCAGGACGACATGTGGCTGCTGTGGGTGAAGGACAACGGAATCGGCATCGATTCGCAATACTTCGAGCGGATCTTCCTGATCTTCCAGCGTCTGCATACCCGCCGCGAGTACCCCGGCACGGGGATCGGGCTCGCGCTATGCAAGCGCATCGTCGAGCAGCACGGCGGGCGGATCTGGGTCGAGTCCGGCCAGGGCGACGGGACGACATTCCTCTTTACGTTGCGCAGGGATTTCATGGAGTAGTCAGGATAACGACATAAATCTAAGGAGCAGCCGATGATCGTCGACGAATCCGGAAATTTGGTTCATATCCTCTTGGTGGAGGACAGTCCAACCGACGTCATGATGACGCGTGAAGCCATGGAGCACTACAAGGTGCTCAATCCGCTTCACGTCGTGGACGACGGGGTGGCGGCGATGGAATTCCTGCGGCGCGAGGGCCAGTATCGTTCGGCGCGCCGGCCGGGGCTGATCATTCTCGATCTCAATCTGCCGCGCAAGAGCGGCCGGGAAGTGCTCGAAGAGTTGAAGACCGATCCCGAGTACAAGAACATCCCCGTCGTCATCTTGACCACCTCGAAGGCGGAAGAGGACATCGCGCGATCTTACGGGCTCCATGCCAATTGCTACATCACCAAGCCCGTGGATTTCGAAAAGTTCATCGACGTCGTGCGGACCATCAACGACTTCTGGTTCGGCGTCGTCACACTGCCTCCGGATCAGCCTTGAGCACGCCCCGAACCCTCCGGATTCTGCTGGTCGAGGACAGTGTCACCGATGCTTTGCTGATCGGCGAGGCGCTCGCGGACGTAACGGATTTCGAGCACCAGCTGATTCGTGCCGAGCTGCTGTCGCAAGCTTTGGCGGAGGCGCAGGCGGCACACCTCGACGTCGTGCTGCTCGATCTGGGGCTGCCCGACGCGCAAGGCGTCGACACGTTCCGCACGTTTCGCCGGCACGCGCCCGAGGTGCCGGTGCTGGTGCTGACCGGGCTCGACAACATGTCGGTCGGTTTGCTGGCGATCCAGGAAGGCGCGCAGGACTATCTGCTCAAGAAGGAAATCCACGCGTCGCTGTTGGGCCGCGCGATTCGCTACGCGATCGAGCGGCACCGCGTGGCAGCGGCGCTGGCGGCGAGCGAAGAACGGTTTCAACTCGCCGTGAGCGGCGCCACGGCGGGCCTGTGGGATTGGAATCCGCAAACGGGCACGATGTACTTTTCGCCTCATTTCAAGGAAATCCTCGGCTACGAGGACCATGAAATGCCCAATGTGGCCCAAGCGCATCAGGACGCCATTCACCCGGACGACGTCGAATTGGTCGCGGCGAACCTGAAGGCGCATATGGAGCACAAACGCGACTACAACGTCGAATATCGGGTGCGCACCAAGTCGGGTGAATTCCACTGGATTCAGTCGCGCGGGCAGGCGCTACGGACGGTATCGGGCGAACCTTATCGCATCGTGGGCTGGATCATGGACGTCACCGATCGCAAGCGCGCCGACGAGGCATTGCGCAGCTCTCGCGAAGAACTGCAGCGCCTGTCCGCGAACATCCAGCACATCCGCGAAGAGGAAAAGACCCGCATTGCGCGCGAACTGCACGACGATCTCGGTCAGCAGCTGACCGCGCTGAAAATGGAAGTCATGTTTGCCGAGGACGAGCTCAAGCGTGCCGAAGCCGCTGCGTCGAGCGCGATCCTGCAGAACGTTTACGCGCTGATCGATCAGCTGGTTCACTCCGTGCGGCGAATCGCGACGGACCTTCGGCCCGTGATCCTCGACGATCTTGGCCTGATGCCGGCGATCGACTGGCTCGTCACGGAGTTCTCGGCACGCTACGACGTGCGCGTGACCACGCGCGTCGACGCGAACGACATCGCGTTCAGCCGGGACAGCGCAACAGAAGTGTTTCGCATGGTCCAAGAAGCGCTGACGAATATCGCGCGCCATTCGCGCGCCACCGAAGCGACGCTCGAGATCGTGCGCGACGATCCGCACTGCATCGTGCGGATCGCCGACAACGGCCGAGGAACGGCACGCGACGCGCGGCCGGGCCCGAATTCGTTCGGCTTGCTCGGGATGCGCGAGCGCGCCGCGCGGCTCGGGGGGCAGATCGGCATCCGCACGGCGCCCGGGGAGGGGTTTGGGTTGACGATCACCTTGCCGCTCGCGACCGTCGAGGCTCAATTGCTACCTAATTCTTGAAGCTGACTGAAAGGGCTTTCCCTGGTTTGAACTATCCGGAGGCCGGCTCATTTAACTTTGAATATTCTGGAGCGCCTCCGGAATCACAATGATTATTTATTGGCCGTTATGTGCATAGCCGTCCGCTGTGGTATCGACACTCACGCGAATGAGCACTCCGCTGGTTCCAGTGATACCGCCGCCCTGGAAGGTAAGAGAACCTTCTTTCTTGTAAAACGTTTCAACACGATAAGCGTCCTTTCCAAAATAAAACGGAATAAATGCCTTCCCCGTAGTGTAAGAGTGCGAGTCATTCGGAGCGCCGATCAAGTCTTCAACTTGCTTCTGCCCCATACCAATCCGAACTTTCGCAAATTTGCTGTTCTTCGCAGGTGTGCCGATAATTTCACCTTCGATTTTTCCGGCTTGGATTTTCTGGATGCTGCGGCCATCGGCGGTTGAAGTGGACTGCTGTACGTTTCCTGCTGTAGCTGATGTGGATGGCGAGGCCGTCGGCGTAGTCTGCGGTTGCGATGAAGTTTGTTGCAACGCCGAGCAGCCACACAGTGCGGCTGCAAGACCGATAGCGACGATATTTTTCGTATTCATGTGATTTCCAATTTTTATTATTGCAGCGTTTAACAGGATATTTCTTTACCCCAGATCCGCGAGGTGCCGGTTCAGCGAAAGCTCGAGTCGTGTTCGGCCGTGGTCCGCCGGAGGCTGGCGCGCTACCAGCCTACAAGTGATATCGGATTCAAAAAGAGAAAGCTTTAGATCTGCGCTCGACTTTCTTTCGTCCGAGTCGGGTCTTCGAAGACGGCTTTCAGGCCCGGAGCGTCTGCCGCCGCTTATGGCGTGGCGCTCGCGGATAGGACGCACTTGCCGGGTTCATTGCCGTAAGAGCGTCCAGCGGCGGTTCCACGTCTGACCGCAGACATTCAAGATTTCCTCGCAAATGCCGACAATATATTTGATGGACTATGGTTGCCCCAATAATTGGGAAATCGGTCGACAATATAACTCGACCGATTGCGGGGATTAAGTGGTGCCGCTTTATAAATAATGACGCTAGGATGATAAAAAGTTGACGCCACTCTCGGTATATATTCTCACTTACAATAGTGAACGGCACTTAGACAAGGTTCTGGCAGCTGCGAAGCGTATTGCGGACGATCTGTTGGTTGTAGATAGCGGCAGCAAAGACGCAACTTTAGCCATTGCTGCCAAACACGGGGCTAGAATAGCGCACCGGACCTTTGACAATTTTCGCGCGCAGAGACTCTTTGCCAACAGCTTATGCCTGCATCAGGCTGTGATGTTTTTTGATAGCGATGAGATCGCCAGCGAAGCACTGATAGATGAAATAACGGCGCTAAAAGCGTCCGGGTTTTCGCACGATGCGTACGTTGTTCGTCGCGATTGGATTGTAATGGGCACGCGTGTCCACGCTCTCATGCCGATTGGTTGCCCTGACTATCCAATTCGGATATGTCACCGAGATAAAACCGATTTTACGGAACACAGCGTGCATGAAACGCCTATTGGCTATGAGAGTGTTGGCCGCGTGGAATCCCCCATGGTCCACCATACTTTTGAGACCAAATCCGAGTTAATGCGTAAGCTTGATTTTTACACCGATCTGGCCGCAACCGATTTGCTGGCCAGACGGAAGTGGATCGGTTTGCTTTTATTAAAGCAATGGACCAGTCCCGTTGGCGCGTTCGTAAAATGGTATGTTCGCAGTGGAAATTGGCGCGACGGTCGGGTGGGATTGGCACTGGGGCTGTACGCCCTCAAATACACACATCGTAAATATCGCAAAGCGATTCTGTTGACCAATTCCTGAGTCATTCAGACCCGATCGAACATCGGCTGGCCAAGGAAGGCGGTCCGCATCGTTGTCGACTTTCCGTGGTCAGCTACGCAATATTGAGGGACCTTGCGCAACATACGCCTGCAGCAAATGATGGGCGATGGCGAATGGCTTGGGCGCGGAAAGTCCGCTCGCATGCGTGCCAGCGAGCATCGCCGCGACTTCGGAGCGGGAGAACCAGCGGGCGTCTTCGAGTTCCGTGGTATCGACGACGATTTCCGTATCGCTCGCCTGAGCGAAGCAGCCGATCATGAGCGACGAAGGAAACGGCCACGGTTGCGACGCGAAGTAGACGACCTGTGAGCACTTCACTCGAGCTTCCTCGAGCACCTCGCGGCGCACCGCGTCTTCCACCGTCTCGCCTGGCTCGACGAAGCCCGCGAGCGCCGAGTACATCCCAGGGGCGAATTGGCGTTGACGTCCGAGCAGGCAGCGCTCGCCGTCAATCCCCAGCATGATCACGACCGGGTCGACCCGCGGAAAGTGGCGGGCGCCACAGGCATCGCAGATTCGCTGCCAGCCGGCCGCCGTGACGCGGCTCATGGAGCCGCAGTTGGCGCAGAAGGAATGGCGGCGATGCCAGTCGAGCATCGACTTCGCCTGGCCCAGCATTCCCAGGACCGCAGGGGAGACGAGCCCTTGCAGTGCGATCGAGCGCAGGTCGACCCGATGGTGGACCGTGCCTGGCGATGGGTCCGCCAGTTCGAGGCCGAGCTTGAAACCGAGCGCGAAACGTCCGCTGCCATCGCTTTCCTGCCCGAGGAAGACGCTGTGAAGCGGTTCGCCGAAAGTGGCCGCTTCGCTCGCCAGGAACCACGCGTCGTGCTCACTGCCGCGTTTGAGCAAGGGGATATCGGCTTCGAACACGAGAAAGCGCGCGGACGGGGCGCCGCGGAGAGACTCGATGAAGGCGTGATCGTCGCGTCTTTCGGAGCGGCGATCGAGCGGGTTGTCGTTAAAGCCGATGGATGCGGAAGATGCAGTCATCACCAAGGTGGCGTTGCGGATAGACGTGACGTGAAAGTATGGCACGACATTCTGTCAGGTGCCGCGAGTCTCAAACACGCTATCGCGACTGGACTTATCCGAATTCACCGCAGCGGCGGCAAAAAGCGATCCACCCTGAACGGCCGCGTATCGACAAGGGTGTCCTCGCCCGCCATCATCTCCGCGATCAGCCGTCCTGTCACCGGACCCAGCGTCAGTCCGTGATGCGCATGACCAAACGCGAACCACAAATCCTTGTGATCGGGCGCCGGGCCGATGATCGGCAGCATGTCGGCCGTACATGGGCGCCGGCCCATCCACGCTTCGGCGTCCAGACGCCCGGCCAACGGAAACAGCGTACGGGCAACGGGCTCGACAGCAGCAAGCTGAATGGGCGTCTTGGGTGCGTCGTGCCGCGCGATTTCGGCGCCGGTCGTCAGCCGGATACCTTTGGTCATCGGCACCAGCATGTAGCCGCGTTCGACATCGAGGACCGGATGATTCAGCCGCGTGCCCGGCTGCGCGCCATAGTGCATGTGATACCCGCGCTTGGCGCCGAGCGGCAGCCGATAGCCCAGCCGTGAACTCACCTGATCCGACCACGGACCCAACGCGACCACCGCCGACGCCGCCGTGAGCGTGCCCGCAGCCGTATCCACTTGCCAATGATCGCGCAGCGAATTCGCGTCGCCGATGAAAAAAAGCCCGCCGAGCTGTGCGAAGTATTTTGCGTAGGCCGTGACAAGCGCGTTCGGATCGCTGACGGAATCGGACGCCGTGTAGCGCAATGCGCCAATCAGGCTGCGGTCGAGGTCGGGCTCCATCTGTTGCAGGCGGGCGGCGTCGAGCGATTCGTATTCGACGCCGTATTCGCGATGCCACTGCTCAGCCAGTTGCGTTTCGCTGTCGCGAACCGCAACGGTGCGAAACACCTTCATCCAGCCGATCGGGCGCAATAACTCGCTCGCTCCGGCTGCGGCGGCCAGCACGCGGTGCTCGCTCACGCAATGCCGGATCAGCGTCGAATAGGATCTCGCGATTGCCGCATGCTTCACGGGATGAGAATTACGCCAGTATTGCCACAGAAACGGCGCGGACTTGAGCATGGCATTGGGGTGGTACCGAACGTCCGGCGAGCGGTTGCGCGCATAGCGCATCAACGTACCGAGTTCGCGAGGAAACGCATACGGATAGACGCCTTCGCGCTGAATCAATCCCGCGTTGCCAAGCGAAGTTTCGTTGCCGGGCGGCTTGCGGTCGACCAGCGCGACCCGGTAGCCGCGTTTCTGCAGATGGACGGCGACGCACACGCCGACGATGCCCGCACCCAGTACGACGGTATCGAATTTCATCATGTTCGCGAACTCACTGGCTGATTCTAATGACTACGCCGGCAGTGCCGTCACGGCGACCTCGACTTTAGACCGTTGAAGTGCCGGCGCCATTCGAGCCGGACTCGTCGAAAAGAGGCGGTGCCGTCACGATCGACTTCAGCGACGGGTCCGGTTGCGTGAGCTTCGAAAGATCGGGTCGCGGGCGGCGCAATACCGGCGATTGATCGAAAACCTGTTCCATTGCGTGCGCGACAGCGAGCGTTTTGCGGTCGCCATGAAACGGGCCGACGATCTGCAAGCCGAACGGCATGCCCGCATGGTCGACGCCGCAGGGCAGCGACACGGCCGGATGCGTCGTCAGCGTGACGACGTAAGTCAGCGCGAGCCAGCGGTAGTAATTGTCCTGCTCGCGTCCGCCGATTTGCGCCGCGTACAGGTGTTGCCACGGAAACGGCGAGACCGGCGTGGTCGGCGAGAGAATCACGTCGTATGGGGCGAACGCGCTCTGAAAGCGTTTGAAAATGCGGGTCTGCTCGGCTTGTGCCCACGCGCTGTCGGCGAGGCTCATGCTCGCGCCCAGCTCGTAGTTCGCGCGCGCGTTCGGGCCGAGCTGGTCCGGGTCGCGTCTGTAGGCATCGTGCAGACCGGCGACGAAGCTCTCGGCGCGGATCACGTCGAAGCAGCGGTGCACATCCCCGAGATCGAAGTCGATCGGCTCGCACGAACGGAACGACGGCGCAATCAGCGCGATGCGCTCGCGGAACACCTTGCGGATCTCGTCGTCCACGTCGCAACTGCCGAAGTCTTCGGTCCAGCCGACTCGCAGCGAGCCGAGGTCGATATCGTCGGGCCGCGCGAAGCTCAGCGGATCGGCGCGAAAGCTGAGCGGATCGCCCGCGGAGAGGCCCGCTGTGGCGGCAAGCTGCAGGCAGGCATCGGCAACGGTGCGGCCCATCGGCCCGACCACCGAGATCGGCGTCCAGCCGACCAGCTTGCGCGAGTTCGGCACGAGGCCGGGCGTCGGACGAAAGCCCACCACGCCGCATTTCGACGCCGGAATGCGCAGCGACCCGCCGGTGTCGGAGCCGGTGCAGACCGGCAGCATGTCGCACGCGAGCGCAGCGGCCGAGCCGCCCGACGAGCCGCCTGCATTCAACGCCGGGTTGAACGGATTGCCCGTTGCGCCCCAAACCGGGTTGCGCGTGTTCGCGCCCGCGCCGTGTTCCGGCACGTTGGTCTTGGCCGTGACGATCGCACCGGCGGCGCGCAGGCGTTCCACCAGGACCACGTCGCGCGCGGGGACATTGCCGCGCGACATCGGCGAGCCATAGGTCGTCAGGAGACCTGCGGTATTTTCCAGATCCTTCACGCCGAGCGGCAAGCCGTGCAAGAGCCCGAGCGCTTCGCCATCGAATACCTGCTTTTCGGCGCGCTTCGCGGCTTCTCTCGCGGCCTTGAAATCCGTCGCCGTCACCGCGTTCACCGCGGGATTGATCGCCTCGATGCGCGCGATGCAGGCATCGAGCAGCTCGACCGGCGAGATATCTTTTGCACCAATCATCCGGCGCAGTTCGACGGCGCTGCGGCCGACCAGTTCGTTATCGTTGTCTTGACTCATTGGGTCCTCGGTTCATCAGGGGAGCGCTTCGCCCGTACGGTCCTTCAGCCAGATCACCGGCACCAGCGAGATGGCGCACGCAGCGGCTACGTACCAGGCCGGCGCGAGCGGGTTGCCGGTCTGCGCGACCAGCCAGCCTGCGATAAACGGCGAAAAGCCGCCGAAGAACGACGCGCTCACCACGTAGGTCAGCGCGATACCGGTTGCGCGGACATGCTTCGGGAAGAGTTCCGGGATCATCACGAGCACCGGCACGATCTGTCCGACGACGAACACCGCGAGCACGGCGGAGACGATGCACAGGGCGGTCATCGACGGATGTGCGCTGAGAAAGGCGAACGCGGGATAGACGAGCAGCAGCATGACGATGCGTGAAATGACCAGCACACGCTTGCGGCTGAAGCGGTCCGCGAGCATGCCCGCCAGCGGCGCCGCGGCGAACAGCACGAGCGAGCTGACAATCCCCGACACGACGGCGGCGGTGGACGAAAGATGCAGCGAGCGCACCGCATGGCTCGGCAGAAAAAATGCCGTGACGTAGACGGATACCGAGCCGCCCAGTTCGGCGAAGGTGCCGAGAATGGTCAGATTCAGATGGGTGGTCAGCGCCGCTTTCAACGCACCGCGCGGCGGTGCCTCGCCGGGTTTGCGCTCGGCGAGCGTTTCTTCGAGCCGCTTGCGGATCAGCATGCCGGCCGGCGCGGCGACGATGCCGAGCAGGAACGGAACACGCCACCCCCATTCGAGAATCGCCTGCTTGGGCAACGTGGTGTTGATCAACGTGGCGACGAGCGAGCCGAGCACGAGGCCGGCCGCCGTGGCCGCGAAGTTCCAACTGGCGAAGTAGGCGCGCGTGCTGTCGGTCGCGTATTCGACCAACAGCGTGGTGCCGGGGCCGAATTCGCCACCCGCCGCGAAACCCTGGATCAGGCGCGCGGTCAGCACGATCAACGGCGCGGCGAGTCCGGCGACCGCGTAGGTCGGCGCACAGGCGATCATGGCGCAACTCAGCGCCATCAGCATGATGGTGAGGACCATCGCTTTCTTGCGCCCGGCGCGGTCCGCATAGGCTCCGATCACGATGCCGCCGAGCGGCCGCACCACGAAACCCACGCCGAACACACCAATCGACAGCAGGAACTGGTTGACGGGCGTTGCGCCCGGAAAGAACAACTGGCCGATCTGGATGGCGAAAAAGCTGTAGATCGTGAAGTCGTAGAATTCGAGCGCCGTGCCGATCGTCGTGGCGGTAATGACGTGGGTTTTCGTCAGGCCGGACTTACTGAAAGCAAGCGTAGACACGATAGGGTTCCCACAGGAGAAAGGTGGAATCGGCGTGAGTTATCATATACGAGAAAAAAATAAATTCTCGTAAGTGAGAAAATTTCCCGTGGAAGTGAGTGAGATGGTCAAAGCAGTGACGAAAGATCCGGTCGCGAACGCGCACGAGGCAGCGCCCGTGCTCGACCACAAACTGGTGGGCGGGCATTTGCGGCAGGCGCGCAAGGCGCGCGGGCTGACGCTCACGGAGCTGTCGGAGCGCTCCGGCATTGCGGTGTCGACGATCTCGAAGGCCGAGCGTGGCGATATCGCGCTGACCTACGACAAGTTCGCGGCGCTCGCGCACTCGCTCGACCTGGAGTTCGACGCCATTTTCGGGAGGCGCCGCAAGCCGGCGACCGGCGCAATGAAACCGTCGTTCACGGCGTCGGGCAAGCAGGAGATTTACGACACGCCGAACTACGAGTACGGCATGCTTGCCAACAATCTGACCGGCAAGCGCATGGTGCCGATGCGCGCGCACATCCGCGCGCGCGCTGTGTCGGACTTTCCCGAGTACATCCGCCATTCAGGCGAGGAGTTCGTGTTCCTGCTGAGCGGCAAGCTCGAATTGCGCTTCGAGAATGGCAAGGCGTTCAGGCTGACGCCCGGCGACAGCCTGTATTTCGACAGCTCGGTCGGGCATGTTTACCTGAGCCTCAGCAAGGACGATGCGGAGGTGTTGGTTTGCTGCGTGGATACGGATGAGTATCGGCCGAGTGGTGCGATCTGACCGGCTGTCTCGGCCGGTGGCGGCAGAATAGCGCCAATCACGGTGTGACAATCAGCGAGGTATGCATCCCCATCGAATAGTGTCCAGTCTTGTTGCAGACGAGCACGTAGTGACCGGGAAGGAGCGTGATCGTCAGGCGCCGACTCTTGCCGGGAGCAACATCCTCGACTTCGCCCATCTTTCGGAATTTTTGTTCAGGCACCTGGCCCTTGTGTACTGGAAGTGCGTCATCGGCGACGGGCGTCTTTAACACGACGAGCTCGTGGACCATGTTGTTATCGGCGACGTTATGGACATCGAACGTCACTGCCCCCGCTTTTACTTGGCTCGGGTCCAGGTGAATCGAGTTCGACAACAGCGTCGCTTTTATGAGCTGTTGCGCATTGCTGTAACCCGAAGAGACGCCGAGCATAACCGCACTGACGAGAATGATCATGCGACGAACACGACCCATGGCAGCACCTTTCATTGAAGTGGTCACGTTCTGCCTTCGACTTATCGTGCACAACGGTACGCGCTTCCATGCATACGCGAGTAACAGCGTTGCGCGGGCAGCTTTGAACGTGAATTCCATTCCGTCTAAACGAGTGGGGCGTGTGACTTATTCCGAGTCCATTGAAGGCGAACCACGACTTGTCGCTGCTGATAAAACATCAATACAGCGGCTACCTGGTTGGTGAGCCTGGAGAGTCCATGGTTGCGCGTAGGACGTCAACTGCCCGCGCCGAGAGCAGAGCCGGCGTGGAATAAAGCGCACTGCGGATCGTTTATGACTTGCCGCAGTTTGAGACAGAATCTTCGGCGGCGCTGCGTATTGCCTCGCTGTCCTTGCGACGGAATCGTCGCCGTCGGGGAATAACGCGCCGGCGCCAATCGTTTAGTGCGTGCGACCGGCATGCCGCGATGCAGGAGGTGGCAGGATGAAATCAGTAGCTACGGTATTTGGCCTGATTGCTGGGGGCGTCGCGCTGGCGACGATCGCTGCGTGCGGCGGTGGCAGCTCCTCTACCCCAACGTTGTTCACGGAGACTGCGCTGGTTTCCGATGGCGCGGTGCCCGCCGCGCACACTGATCCGAACCTGCAGAATTCGTGGGGCATTGCATTCAACCCGGCAGGCTTTTTTTGGGTTGCAGACAATGGCACGTCGGTTGCGACACTGTATGACGGCAACGGTGTGCCCCAAACGCTCGTGGTCACCATTCCGCCGGGCATTGGCGGACCCGCGGACCCTACCGGCATTGTGTTCAACGGCACCCAGGGCTTCAGCGTCAGTCAGGGCGGCAAGACCGGTGTTCCGGCGTTCATCTTCGACGGCGAGGGTGGCACGATCACGGCGTGGTCGCCAGCGGTCAACCCGACCGTGGCAATCATTGCATACGACGACGGCAGTGGCGGCGCAGTCTACAAAGGCCTCGCGCTGGCGGCTAACGGGGGGGCGAACTTTCTTTATGCGACCGATTTCCATAACAACAAGATAGACGTGTTCGACACCAACTTTGCAAAAGTCGCGATGCCTGGGAAATTTCAAGATCCGTCATTGCCCGCGGGCTTCGCTCCGTTCGGCATTCAGTTGATTGGGTCGAAGCTCTTCGTAACCTACGCGATGCAGAATGCCGCGAAGCATGACGACGTCGCTGGTGCAGGACTGGGGTTCGTCGACGTCTACGACACGGCCGGAAATCTGCTTCAGCATTTTGTGTCCGGCGGTCATTTGAATGCGCCATGGGGGATCGCGCAGGCGCCAGGCAATTTCGGCAACCTTAGCGGGGACATCCTGATCGGCAACTTCGGCGATGGGCTGATCAACGTGTTCAACTCGGTGAACGGCGCGTTCATTACGAGCGTCACGCTGTCCAACAACACGGTGTTCAAGCAAGATGGGCTTTGGGGTATTGCCTTTGGCAATGGGCTCCAAAACCAGCCCACGAACACGTTGTTTTTTGCCGCGGGTCCGAATCAGGAAGCGGATGGTGTCTTTGGTCGCCTCGATTTGAAAATGTGAGGAGACGTGCTCCTTCTCACGATCAGCGTTTAGCGAGTGTTGCGCCGCCAGGGTTGATCCGCTTATCCGTCGCGGATCAACCATGGGTCTTGGCCGCCGGGTCGCAGTGACTCGGCGTCATCTTCATCGTTGTCATGGTGGCGAGGACGCTTCGAGAAATGCCGCTCCTGCGCGGCTGTCATCTTCGCCGCGTGCGCCATGACAGGCACTGCATGACGGCACGCCCTTGTCCGGTATGCCGGAGATGAATATTTTTCTGCCATCGTCAACCAGAAGACGATCGCCCGGTACGCCCACGGGTGGTGTCCGGCTCGAAAAGTATGCGGCAAGCTCGTCGATCTGCGCGTCGCTCAGATGCGTAAAGCCCCACATGAACCGTTTCGCATCCGGGTCCGACCGGATGTAGCCGTTCAGCTTGAACATTCGCCCATAGGGAGTCAGTTCAGGAAACTGTCCACCGGCGTGACAAGCCACGCAGCTTTGGCCCGTTTGACGTGGGAATATAGGGAGCGCCCGAACGGAAGAGGCGTGCAGCAGGCAGAGAGCCGCGACTGCGAGGATCCAACTGCGTAGAAGCCGGCGACGCGCACGGAAGACCCTAGTCATGCCATCGTCTCCTCCGGCCCGCTGGGCGCTCGGCTCCGCAGTTGTTCTAAAAATAAAGTGCGCGGTGGTCGGAATAACCTCGCATCCGTCGTGTTCACCCCAACGAGACACGCGTTACCCACAAGAGGAGAATCATCGTGCGAGCTCAATTTCCTTGTAGCGCCCGAACAATTCTGAGCGTGGTCATTGTCCTTGCGATCTCGGCACTTTGCGATTCGCCTGCCTTCAGTGCGGATTTGCAGACCGATAGTTCCGGCGAAGCGCCGTTCGTGGCGGAGAACGATAGGGCCATGACACGGATGATGGAAGACATGGCCGTGAAGCCGACAGGCGACGTCGATCGCGATTTCGTTGCCATGATGGTGCCGCACCACCAAGGCGCCATCGATATGGCACAGGCCGAATTGCGCTATGGACACAACGAGCAACTGCGCCGCATCGCACAAGAGATCGTAGTCGAACAACAGCAGGAAATTGCCGCCATGCGGCTCGCGCTTGGTCAGTCATTGCCGCCATCGGCACCCGCTCCCGACCAGCAGAAACCCGTGTCCGTCCCGGCTGCCCACTCCGACCCGACGTCCCATCGTGGCATGCAAATGAACATGCCGACCCACACGCAAGAGGAGAAGTGATGAAGCGCAAGTCCATTTTTAACATCGTGTTGTCGGCGGCCGCACTGGCTACTGCGCAACTTGTTTGGGCCGGGCAAGCCCCCGGATCGCTGGCCGATCCTGACATTCCCGTGAGCCACCACGATCGCGTTTATGCTGCCGAGCAATTTTCGAACACGGTGTCGGTGATCGACCCGGCCGAAAACAAACTGGTCGGCCTGATTCGCCTCGGCGACCCGGCGCCGGGCAATTTCAGCCCGTTGTACAAGGGCCAGTTGCTCGTGCATGGTATGGGTTATTCACCGGACCATCGCACGTTAGCGGTTGTCTCCATCGGATCGAACTCGGTGTCGTTTATCGATACGCAAACGAACACGGTCAAGCATGTCACGTACGTAGGCCGATCACCTCATGAAGCGTTCTTTACGCCCGATGGAAGGGAAGTCTGGGTGACCGTGCGCGGCGAAAACTATGTCGACGTACTCGACGGGAAGACGTACGAGGAAATCACCCGCATCACCGTCCCGGCCGGCCCCGGCATGCAGATCTTTTCACCGGATGGAAAGTATGGCTATGTCTGCTCGTCTTTCAACCCGGAGACCGAGGTGGTTTCCGTGGCCGACCACAAGATCGTCGGCACGGTCAAGCAGGCAAGCCCCTTCTGCCCGGATCTCGCCGCGACGCCCGACGGCAAGCAAGTCTGGTTCACGCTCAAGGACGTGGGTAAGGTCCAGGTGTTCGATGCGAGGCCGCCATTCGCGCTGATCAAGACACTCGACACGGGCCCGATCACCAATCACGTGAACATCGTGCATAACGCCAAGGGCATGTTCGCGTACGTGACGGTCGGTGGCCTGAATGTCGTCAAGGTGTTCCGAACCGACGACTTTTCTCAGGTCGCGACAGTTCCGGTCGGTAACCTGCCGCATGGGCTCTGGCCGTCGGGTGACGGTAGCCGCATCTACATCGGTCTCGAGAATGCCGACGCGATGACGGCTATCGATACGCTGAGCAACAAGGTCATCGCAACCGTGCCCATCGGGCAGGCGCCGCAGGCTGTCACCTACGTGCCGAACGCGGTGCCGGAAGGCGATGGCACGCAGAACCTGCAGACACTCGGCCTGGCTGGCCAGACTGCTCACATTGTATTAGTGCCTGTGGGGTCGGGCGAGTCGACAGACGCCGCACATGCACCTACGACGGTCGCGTTGTTTGATCAGGGTCTCGTGCAGGTCCTTCAGGCAGCCGTCACTGGCTTGCAACCGAAGCAGCCCTATGTGCTGGGCCTTGCCGATAATCCCGACGGCACCGGCAACGTGCAAATTCTCGCGAACTTCATGACCAATCCGGCGGGCTCCGCGATTGTCAATGCGCTTGGTCAGATTCGCCAACTGGTCACACCGGACGCGAACACCTCCGGTGACAAGCGTCGCTATCTCGTGATCGCGCCGCAGGCGTCAGGCAAGCCGGGGACACCGGTACAGGTGCAGTCGTTGTAAAAGTCTGCCGCCGTCGCCTTACATTGGCGACGGCGCATGACGCTGCTGTCGAAGGCGATATCTCTATCGAGGCGCCATTACCCGCAGCACTGGCCGTCCGCCAACGCTCTTCAGCGGAAAGTAGGACCGATGCGTCGCCCCATCGACATTGACGACATGCGCATTCGGCCCCACCCGGCCATCGCCGATTTTAGACACGCGGGAACCGGCAACGTCGAACATCGACACGATGCCGGCCTCCCCGGCGACATATACCGTGTGCGAGCCAGGATCGAACGCGAGGACGTCCGGATCGCCGCCAATGGCAAACGACCCGCTAACCTTCATCGTGCGCATATCGAGGACCAGCAGTCGGTCGTTGTCTTCACATGCGATGAACGCTAGGCGTAACTCCGGAACGATGAGCAGGCCGTGATTGCCTCGCGCTTCGGGCAGGTCGATGCGGGCAACGACCGCATCGGTGACTGGATCGATCTCGACCAATTGCTGCCGCGTCTGCACGTTGACAAAGATATGCCGCGAGACCGGGTCGTATTGCGTGTTACCCACTTCACCGCCAAGCGGAATCGTTGCAACACGCTGGTTTGTCGAGGCGTCGCACGTGATTCATGATGAGCCTCCGCCCGGCCTGACGTGACGAAATGCGACGAGCAGCGCAAGATCGTAGGCGATCTTCAGCGCCCCGCATGCGATCAGTGGCGCGCCAAGCCAGCCGGCGCCAAGCAGTCCACCAGCGATCGTCGGGGCGACGGCCGCCGCGAGACTGCGGGGCACCGCGGTAAAACTCGCCGCAGCCGGCCGTTCGGGTGGCGTGACGACGGACATCACGTATGCACTTCGGGTCGGCACGTCGAGTTGCGAAAGTGCACTGCGCAGAAGCAGCAGCACCAACGTCGGTGGCAAGGAAGACGTGAAGGCCGCAGTGATCAGGCACACACTTGAAGGAATGTGGGTGAACACCATCGTGTTGAGCAAGCCGATCCTGCGGGCAATGGGTGCGGCGGCCAGTTGCGAACCCGCGCTCAGCAGGCCTGCCCAGAAGAAGAACTGTCCGGCTGCAGCAAGTGAAAGGCCAAATCGCTGGATGAGCCATAGCGTCAATAGCGAGTTCACGAGTAGCCCGCCTGCAAAAGCGTCCACGCTGAAAAGCATCGCGAGGCGGGTGACGATCCCCCGCGACGGGCCGAGCGGCACCCGAGCAACAGCGGCGTGCGATTCGGGCTTTGGGAGACGCAGATACAGCAGGCAGATGAAGAAACCCGTCACTCCATAGAAGAGGAACATCGCGCGCATGGCAAAAAGTACGGCAATGCCGGAATGCAAGGCAATCCAGTCGGGTAACCCGGCGAGTAGCGCGCCCAATGCAGCCGACAACGCACCCACGAGACTGTAGCGGGCGAACAGCGCGGTACGGGCATTGGACTCCGCCGATTCGGCAAGGCGCGCGTGCTCGAGCGGCAGAAACAGACTGACGTCGCCCGAACTCGGGTTCAGCGTACCGACGAAGGCGACCGCGACCAGCGGCCATAGCGACGACAGGCTGGCGAATCCAAGGCCGGTGGCAGCCATCAGGCTTGCCGCAAAGAGCAGCAGTGCGCGCAGCGGGTAGCGGCTGCTCAACAGACCCACCAGAATCGTCGCGATAGCCGATCCGATCAGCGTTGCAGTGCTGATCAGACCGACCGCCAACTGCCCGAAGCCGAGGGCCAGCAGATACGCGGGCAGTAGGACTGCGATAAAGCCGTCGCAAAATCCACGCAGCCCACGTGAGGCCAGAAGCATCCACGCGCTTCGGTCGATACCCGCCGGCAGGAATAGCGCCGATAGTGAAGTCCTGGCGGGAAGCATGGCTGTGGCCTCAGGTATCGGCGTGCAACATGTCTTATGTCAGCCGTCGAGCAGGTAACGCTGCTTGCGCTTGAGCCAGCCTCATCCCTGCACCGACCGCGGCGGTGTTGTGTCGAAAGGTGCGACGTGTTGCCATGTGCATTCCTCGACGTTTTCGCGCACGCGTTCAGTCACAGGGCGTGCAGGTGAACGAGCGGATAGACAGCGAGACCGATCAGGGCGGCTGCCACGACGATCACAGGCTCCTGAAGTTTCCTGAAGCGCCACAGCAGCAACACGGTTGCGAGCGCGATTAGCGCGGTCGGCCAGTCGACGACCGAACGCTTCGCGATCACGATCACCGAACCGGTAATCGCACCGACGGCCGCCGCCGTAATGCCGTCGACAAATGCCTTGACGGCGGGCAACCGGCCATACTTCTTGAAGTACGGCGCGGGCAGCACCGTGAACAGATAGCATGGCAGAAACGTGCCGAGTGCTGCGACGCAGGCACCGGCCAATCCCGCGACCAGATAGCCGATGAAACCCACCGTAATGACGACGGGACCCGGCGTGATCATCGCGACGGCCACCGCATCGACGAACTGCTTGTCGTTCAGCCAGTGGTGTTCGGTCACGACCCCGCCGTACAGGAACGGAACGATTGCGAGGCCCGATCCGAACACGAACGCACCCGCCTTTGTGAAGAAGACGCCGATCTGGCCGAGCAGCGAAAGATCCAGTCCGCTCAGCACGCCGGCGAGTCCCGGCGCTTGCGCGATTACGAGCGCGTTGAGCCCGCCTTTGTCCAGCCATTTGGGTGGCGATCGACGGAACCCGTTGACGAGACCGCCCGCGATGAAAAGCCAAGCGATTTCGGATTCAGTGGCGACGGTCACGGCCGCAAGGGTCAAATAGATGACCCACAGCAACCTGTCAGCGCCGAGCGTCTTGGTCGTGAGCTTGTACGCACTCATGGCGATGATGCCGACCACCGCCGCACCGATGCCATAGAAGGCCGCCTGCATCCACGATAGTCCGCCGAAGTGCGCGTACGCCCAACCGAGTGCAACCACCATCAGGAATGACGGCAGCACGAAGGTGATACCGGCTACCGTTGCGCCCAGAATTCGGTAGTGCACGTACCCGAGGTAGATGCCGAGCTGCGCGGCAAGCGGGCCCGGCATCATCTGAGCCAGTGCCAGCCCTTCGCGGTAGTCCGCTTCGGTGATCCAGGCGCGCTGTTCCACCAGATCGCGACGCATATAACCGACGAGCGCCACGGGGCCGCCAAACCCGAAGGTGCCGAGCTTCAACATGTAAAGCGCCATCTGGCCGAGCGAGTAGCCGGGTGCGGTCGCGGTCGTCGTACTCATGAGCGGCTTCCCGTATCGCTGTTCTTCGCGTTCGCTGCGAAATGCGTGTAGATCGAATCGAGCACGCGGCTCATTTCGTCCAGCAACTGATCGTCGTCGGCCGTGCGCTCGCGGGCACCCGCCATGATGGCTTCAAAGCCGGTTGCCTCCGGCACGGGCGCACCGCCCACGTCGAGTGCATGGACCATCGCGCCGAGCCGCAGCAGCGCAGGGTCCTGGTCCAGGCCGAAGCTCGTGAGCAACACCTCGAACGTGACGCGCTCGCCCACATGGGTGAAGGCCGCGCCATCGAAATCGAAGCCCAGCGCATCGGCCGGGCAGGCATCCGGCGATGTGAGCCAGATGAAGCGTGCGTTGCGGTCGATGAAGCGGCCGATCAGCCAAGCACTTGCCACGCGGTCGACCCATGGGCGCCTGCGCGTTGCCCATGTGCGGTCCTGATAGTCGGTGATCGCTAACGATCGGATTGCACGGTCCGCCGCGTGCGGCTCTCCCGGCGACAGCACCGTGTCGACGTGCGCCACGAAATCCTGCCAGGCCACCCCGGCGCGAGTGGCTGCTTCACCTGGGAAATAGTCGATCGCGACGATGGTTTCGTAGTCCTTGCGCAGCCGCCGCAGCAGTTTCGTCAAATCGGCGGCGGACTGGTCGGAAACGGTCTTGCGAGCATCGGCAAGCGCGTGGATGAGCCCGTCGTACTCGTCGGCGCGATCGAACAGCGTGCGGAATTCCGCCTCCTGCGAGGCATCGAGGCTGGGCGCGCGCAGCAGATGAGCGGTGCCACCGCTTTCAGCAATGGCGGTGGCTAGCTCGCGCAGCATGCCTTCTCGTTCAGCGGTGTAAGGCAGCAGATAGATACCGTCCCGCAGAACGGCGCAGCCTTTGGCTTTAAGTGCGCGCCAGAAGCGCATGCGCGCCGTCGCGCTCTCGGTGGGAAGTGTCAGGACGAGGATCGACCAGGTCAGATAAACGTTCATGTAGAGTAAGCTACTCGCTTGTAGCATAGTCTACAAGTAAACCATCGAAGGCGGAATATCCTGGTGGCGAAGAACGTTTACCAGTTGTAGTCCTGCCACTCATCGGGCGGTGTGCTGCGCCGGCGTTGGTTGCCGAACTCGAAGGAACCCTACACCGAGCGCGCCGATCCTGCTGACTGCCGCACGGGTTTTGATGCCACGCGTTTGACGAGTGCGCACAAGGCGGAATGACGGAAACTTGGATCAACGAAGACTGCGGAGGCCTTCACGTTTTCGGCTCGGCAATTGTGTCTGGCGAAGTTCGAGCGACGGCACCCTCGACGCGAAATGCGCTACGGCGGGCGCCGACGCAATTAGCAAAGGCAACCCCGGCCTGTAGTTTGATGAATATGAGCGTCAAGAAGCGCCAGTGAGCAAACGAGTACTTCTGTTCTGGTTAACCTCGGTCTAGAAGCCGCGAAGGATGAATGCCTCACCGGCATATGACACATGAAGAGGCCCGCAGTCGGGCAATGGGCGTTAGTCGCGCCTACAGGAGACCAAAATGAATGCAATCAAGCTGTTAGTCGCCATCCTAATGGTTTTGGCGGTCACCTTTACGGCATCCCCTTCAAACGCGGGCACGCATGACAACAGTGCGGCGGCGGCTAGTAGCGCCAGCGAAAGCAGCAGTGGTGGCGGATATTGATCACTACGGGCACGTTGTAAGCCGCATGTCGTCGGGATTCGGACGCCAGCTGTCTGGAACGGACTCCTGACCAATGCGATTCGTGAGAAAAGTGCTGGAAGTTTAAGCCGTTGCTTGCGCGAGGGCGATGAGCGCGCGCGAGGATTGAGGAGCGCTAACGACCTCGTTCTGTCACACGCGGTAATGAATTTCCGCTTCACTGCCGGCGGACATGCAGGTCGCGCCGCGGTCTAAATTTCTAGCGGAGTCGTTCCGCAACATCAGATGAGGTCTTACCGTGCAGCACGTGATATTGCCCTCTTTGACAGGGGTGTTTGCAGCCGCGGTGTTGGGCGCCTGTACCGCGGTGCCTTACGACACGTCGATGTACTCCTGTGATCAGGAGTACATGATGACTAATCCTGCGGGCGCTGAATACTACTGTGGCCCCGACTATGGGTACCCTTACGGGGGAGGCTTTATCGGCTTTGTCGACATCGACCACTTTCACCATCACCACGATCATGACCATGACCATGACCATGACTTCGATTTTCATCGCGGCCATGACCATGACCACGACTTTCATCATGGCGGCGCTATAGCTGGCGGCTTGCGCGGCGGAGGGCGCGGCGAAGGCCACGGCGGCGGGCACGGCTCAAGCGGTTTCGGTAGCGACTTCCAACCGTCGGGAGCGAGCGGATCGCACGGAGGTGGTGTGCACAAATAAGCGGAATCACGCAACGGACAGCACCTCCCCAATCCTCCACTCGAACGCGCGGCCCTGGAACAAACCGGTGAGTGACATCGTTTACTCATCAGGCAACCACGTCCCGAGCGGCAAGCCGGTAAGGCAGCTATCCCCGCGGCGCGAGTTTGAGCAAGCACACCGATGTGCTAGGCGACGCCGCTGACACGACGTCGAAAACGTCGGGGTTTCATGTGACCATACATCATGGACAACCTGCTTCGTTTCGGGACATTGCTCGTCTGTCTCGGCTTAGCGGCGCCTGCGCTCGCGCAGACATACGACGAGCCACCCGTGCCGACCTACGGCGCGAATTGCCGCGCCGTCGTAGGGCAGGCGGAAATCGATGGCACGATGCAGCAGATGGTCGGACGCGCGTGCCTGCAGAGTGACGGTACTTGGCAGTTCGAGCAAAGCCAGGGTGGTAGCGTGCTGTGGTATCCGGTCGCGGCCTATCCCTATCCCGACCCGTGGTGGTGGGGGCCGCCGGTTTTCATCGGCGCGGGCGTGAGCTTGATCTTTGTCGATCGTTTTCATCATTTCCATCACTTTCACGACTTCGATCATTTCCATCAGATGGATCACGGCCATTTCGGTACGCCAATCGGAGCGGGCTTTCACCATGGCCCGTTTCCGGGTGGTAGTGTGCGCGGCTTCGGAGTTGTGCATGGCTTCAGTGGCGCGAGGGGATTCGGTGGTGCGAGGGGATTCGATGGGATGAGGGGATTCGGCGGCATGCATGGATTCGGCGGAATGCATCGACACTAGTCGAATCTGCATCCAGAAGCGCCTGCGGAAACCCTCGTGAGATCGTCTTATGGGACCGTTCAGAAACGCGGTACGCGGGCCGTCCGGCGGGCGGTAGTGCAGCCGGCGCGCTAAGCCGACAAAAACGTCGGCTCAGCGCTAACGGCAAACCCATCCATTCAGGAGTCCGTCGTGAAAAGCCGGAAGATTTTCGTCATGTTGGTGGCGCTGGCCGCCGCCTGTGCGTCAGGGTCGGCAGATGCCGGACGCGTCCGGGTCTTTGTCGGTGTGGGCGCCCCTTTCTTCTATCCGTTCGCTCCGTTCCCGTACTACTATCCGCCCGTCGTCGCCGTGCCGGTCGCTCCTGTGCGCTATGTCGAACAAGGGCAGTCGTCAGCCGGTCCGGGCCAACCCAGCGGCTCCTGGTACTACTGCGATGCATCCAGGGCCTACTACCCCTACGCGAAGCAGTGCCCTGGCGGGTGGCGAGAGGTGCCTTCGCAGCCCTCGTCTTCCCGTTGACGATCAACTGGATGTTCAAAGCGCCATGAAATATTCCAGGCTTTCCTTGCTTGCCTCGCTGGCTTGTGCCAGCGCGTGCTCCGTCCTGCCGACCGCTCCGAGCGTGATGGCGCTGCCCGGTACCGGAAAGACATTCGACCAGTTCCGAGCGGACGATGCCTCATGCCGGCAATATGCGTTCAGCCAGGTGGGCGGCGTGTCGACCAACCAGGCGGCAACAGCGAGCGCGGTGGGGAGCGCCGCCGTCGGAACCGCACTCGGCGCGGCTGCGGGCGCGGCGTTCAATGGAGGGACCGGCGCGGCCGTGGGCGCAGGCGCCGGCCTGCTCGTCGGGAGCGCGTTCGGGGTCGGCGCCGCACAAAGCTCAGCCTACAACGTGCAGCGCCGCTACGACTTTGCGTATGTCCAGTGCATGTATGCCGCGGGCAATCGGGTCCCGGTCCGCGGGCACATGATGGTTGCGCCCGCGGGGCGGCCCTATGTGCCGCCGCCCCCAAGCGTGCCTCCACCGCCACCGCCACCGCCGGCAAGTTGAGGCTGATAAGTGGGCTGGCATTCTGGAATCGGATTGCGACGAGTTCGCTCAGAACTCTATCGAGCACGGGGGAGGTTCCAATCAAGCAATGAACAACGATAGGGACCGGAGCGGGCGAGACTTGGCCGAGCGAGATTTACGGCTGCTATCGGCGTTTGCCGACAATGAATTGTCCGTCACGAAGTGCGCAGCCACGCTCATTTGGCTGAAGACGGACTCGGGGGCGGCCGAGCGCGTGGCCGATTACCGCGCGCAATAAGCCGCACTGACAGCAAGTCTCTTACAACGAAGGTCTAGCAAACCACGTTGTCACCGAGTCATGCGTAGTTGGCAATTGACTCGCCCGGCGACGGAGTCCGTCGCCGGGTCGTCTTCAACGAGTTTTCATCGTGTCTGGGCAGATAGGGCAGACAAGGTTCGGCGCTAATGCACGCCAGATACTGGTGGAACCGTCCTTCCCGAAGGTCAATTGCCACGCAATGTCCAGACAGTCGCCGAATTCGTGTTGTCGTTGACTGTCGCGAACTGTGACTGACCACTGCTGCTCAACCCGAATGCGAGGCCGAATGCGGAGCCTGGCGTCGGGTCGACCTGCATCTGCGCGACGAATTGCCCGTTGGGCGTAAACTCGACGATTTCGCTCGATTGGTTCGGGTCAGGATTGATCGCATCGCCATTCGATGTCACCAGATCTCCATTCGGCGCAAGCGCCAATGCCAGTGGCCCGCGAAGGTGATCATTATCCTGATAAATCACCGTTCCTGGACCGTTATCGTGCTTGCGCGCCGCAGCGCCCAAGATTGCGAACACCTTGTTGTCGGCGGTTGATGCGACGTAAAGCACGTCGTGGGCAGCGTCATAGGCCAGTCCCGTGGGGCCGAGAACGAGCGCGGCGGGATCGGGCCGGTGCATGTAGCCGGAGGCAATGATGCGCGAGCTATTCATCAAGAGCGTCGCGCCGCTCGTGCCAATGCTGATATTGATCCTTGCCACGGTTCCGTTCAGGACGTTCGAGACGAACGCGGTGACCTGCGACCCCTGATCGCTGATGACCGTCATGTCCCACGGACCGTCCAGGAGAGTTCGATCTTTCAGTTCGCTGAGAAGTCCGCCCTGCGGATTGATCACCAATAGCGAGCCGGTTGAGGTGATCGCGCCGTTTGTGGTCGGAAGATTGCCGACCAGCACAAAGCCGCTCTTGAGCACCGCGAGTGCGGTGGTGAGACCCAGATTTTGTCCCTGGAAGAAGGTTACCGGCTTGCTGTCGGTCACAAGCTTCACGATGGTCGTTCCCGTGCCTTGCTGGTTCGACGCGGCGTTGAAGTTGGACACCAGAACGTCCCCAGGCTGCAGCGCGCTGCCCGACGGCACGCCGCTGGGCACGAAAGCAATGCCGTACGGATTGAGATCAAGATTGGTTGGAACCGTCGAAGCGACTGTCGATGTCGGCGGAATAATCGGCTCCCCGCTAGCAATCGAGAATCCAAACGACAGCACGGCGAGGCCGATGCCGCTTATGGCGGCGCGCAGATGTACCGGGGTGAAGCGGAACGGGCGACGGGGTTTCGGTGGACGTAGGAGCGCGGTGGGTGATTCACGGGCAGACAACTGCGGCGAAGCTTTCATAGGGCACCTCCTTCCCTTGCGGACCACCCCAGCTGCTGGCGCGGCTGGGGAAAGCTCTGAGAGTCTGCAATTCTTCAACACGAAAAGCCGCTAGGACGTAAACGTGCGAGCGCCTCATTTATTCCGTTCCTGTCTGCGCGGAACCGCAGAAAACTGTCAGCGGGGTAAGGGTGCTCCAGAGCAGCCTGCGATAAGGTCTGCGTGCGCAGCATCTCGAACGGATCGGTGTTATGAAGCAGGACAAAGTTTGCTGACGTTCGCGCCAGCTTGTGCCCCACGCTTGACGAGCGACCGCCTTCTGCTGAAGCCGCTGCCAGTCTTCAGCCCCGCGAGGCCCGACTGACTCTGGAGGCTCTTGGCTGACTTGCAGAACTTCCATGAAATTTGTATGGGATCTGCGGGATTTCCCTATGTTTGGATCGGGGGGCTACCACGTGGCTCAAATCGTACGAGACTCGGCGCGCCTTCGCTTCTGCCGAGGTGCGAAAGCGTAAGGCGATAAATGTAACCATTTGATTTTATGTGATAAATTTTATCTCACGGGTTTCCGCTGCAGGCGCCGGGTTCCAAGTTAAGTGAACAAAGTTCCAAGTTAGGTGAATCTCGACACCCCGCCTTGAATTTGTCAAAACCCGTCCATATAATTAGCACTCGCTGCACGTGAGTGCTAACAAGATTTCCGCTTGGCCTTCTGCCGGGCGGGCTTACTCAGCGTTCTTCAGTCTCAATCTAGAGAGGAGTGTGTATGAACCTTCGTCCTTTGCACGATCGCGTCATCGTGAAGCGTTTGGATCAAGAAACCAAGACCGCATCGGGCATCGTGATCCCTGACGCAGCGGCTGAAAAGCCGGATCAAGGCGAAGTGCTCGCCGTCGGCCCCGGCAAGCGCGATGACAAGGGTGCGCAAATCGCCCTCGACGTGAAGGTTGGCGATCGCGTCCTGTTCGGCAAGTACGCTGGCCAGACCGTCAAGGTCGACGGCAACGAACTGCTCGTGATGCGCGAAGAAGACATCATGGCAGTCGTCCAGAAGTAACTTGCCCCGGTTCGTATTCTCAAAAGATTTCAAGGAGTTAGAAGATGGCAGCTAAAGACGTCGTATTCGGCGATTCCGCTCGTGCCAAGATGGTCGAGGGTGTGAACATTCTCGCCAACGCAGTGAAGGTCACGCTGGGTCCGAAGGGCCGCAACGTGGTGCTCGAGCGCAGCTTCGGCGGCCCGACGGTCACCAAGGACGGTGTGTCGGTCGCGAAGGAAATCGAGCTGAAGGACAAGCTCCAGAACATGGGCGCGCAAATGGTCAAGGAAGTGGCTTCCAAGACCAGCGACAACGCCGGCGACGGTACGACGACCGCTACGGTCCTCGCACAATCGATCGTTCGCGAAGGCATGAAGTACGTCGCATCGGGCATGAACCCGATGGACCTGAAGCGCGGCATCGACAAGGCCGTCACCGCAGCGATCGAAGAGCTGCGCAAGATCAGCAAGCCCTGCACGACCAACAAGGAAATCGCACAAGTCGGCGCGATCTCGGCGAACAGCGACACGTCGATCGGCGATCGCATCGCTGAAGCAATGGACAAGGTCGGCAAGGAAGGCGTGATCACGGTCGAAGACGGCAAGTCGCTGTCGGACGAGCTGGACGTCGTCGAAGGCATGCAATTCGACCGCGGCTACCTGTCGCCGTACTTCATCAACAACCCGGAAAAGCAAGTCGCCGTGCTCGAAAACCCGTTCGTGCTGCTGCACGACAAGAAGGTTTCGAACATCCGTGATCTGCTGCCGGTGCTCGAGCAAGTCGCGAAGGCTGGCCGTCCGCTGCTGATCATCGCAGAAGACGTCGAAGGCGAAGCGCTGGCTACGCTCGTGGTCAACAACATCCGCGGCATCCTGAAGACCGTTGCGGTCAAGGCTCCGGGCTTCGGCGATCGTCGCAAGGCGATGCTCGAAGACATCGCGATCCTGACGGGCGGCCAAGTGATCGCCGAAGAAACCGGTCTCACGCTCGAGAAGGCATCGCTGGCTGAACTGGGCCAAGCGAAGCGCATCGAAGTGGGCAAGGAAAACACGACGATCATCGACGGCGCTGGCGAAGCGAAGAACATCGAAGCGCGCGTGAAGCAAGTTCGCACGCAAATCGAAGAAGCGACGTCGGATTACGACCGTGAAAAGCTGCAAGAGCGCGTGGCCAAGCTGGCCGGCGGTGTGGCAGTGATCAAGGTCGGCGCTGCGACCGAAGTCGAAATGAAGGAAAAGAAGGCACGTGTCGAAGACGCACTGCACGCCACGCGCGCAGCCGTTGAAGAAGGCATCGTGGCAGGCGGCGGCGTTGCGCTGATCCGCGCTCGCTCGGCAATCGTCGGCCTGAAGGGCGCGAACGCCGACCAAGACGCCGGCATCAAGATCGTGCTGCGCGCGATGGAAGAGCCGCTGCGTCAGATCGTGATCAACGGCGGCGAAGAAGCCAGCGTCGTGGTGGCAGCAGTTGCAGCAGGCAAGGGCAACTTCGGCTACAACGCAGCCACCGGCCAATACGTCGACCTGGTCGAAGACGGCGTCGTGGACCCGACGAAGGTCACGCGCACCGCGCTGCAAAACGCGGCATCGGTGGCAGGCCTGCTGCTGACGACCGACGCAGCCGTTACCGAGCTGCCGAAGGAAGATGCTCCGATGCCTGGCGGCATGCCCGGCGGCATGGGCGGCATGGGCATGGACATGTAAATTCCGTGTCGGGCCGCGCTCGCGGCCCGGCTGGAAATGCATGGAGGGGCGCGTCGCGAGGCGCGTACCCTCAAAGAAAAACCCGCAGCGATGCGGGTTTTTTTACGTCTGTACGTTACGTGCGAGTGCGCTCAATGCCGAGCTTCGCCCGGTGGCGCATCAGGCTCGCTGGCAGGCGGCGTTTGCTCATCCTCGTCGTTGCGCGCCCAGAAGAAACGGTCCGGCAGATACGCGCCCATCCCAGGGCGGAACGCGTTGCGCGCCGCCTGATACAGGTATTCCTGCGCTTCGCGCGCCGCTTCCGCCGGCTCCTGGCCATTCGCGAGCAATGCCGCGATCGCTGCGCCGAGCGTGTCGGTGATGCCCATGATGCGATGGGGTGGGCGATCCCACATGTCCTGCCGCAATTGGCCGTCTTCGGAGAAGAGCGTGTTGACGAGCCGGTGCGTGCCGGTCTCGGTCGACAAGATGTATTCGGCGCCTTGCGACAGCAGGTGAGAGATCGCCGCGTCGAGCGTCGGCGTATCGGCATCGCCGTCCGGTTGAGCGAGCGCGAGCAGCGTGGCGTGATCGGCGATGAGCAGCGTGGTTTGCGGCGCGAGCAAATCGGCGATCGATTCGCGCAGTTCGTCGGCTGCGAGCACGTGCTCGTCGTCAAGCGTGAAATCGGGGGCGAGGATCAGCGGGATGTCGTCATAGTCGGCGACGACTTCGGCGATCGCGCTCACCACCTCGGCACGCGTCGCGGCCCCGATTTTGAACGCGGCGATCGGCATGTCTTCCAGCAGCATCCGCGCTTGCGTCGCGACCGTATCGGGATCGAGGCCAGTGACTTCGTCGCAGCTCGCCGAATCGCGCACCGTGTAGCCGGTGAGCACGGAGACACCGTGGCAGCCCATGCTCGCCAGCGTCAGCAGGTCGGCTTGCAAGCCGGAACCGCCGGTCGGGTCGGACAGGCCAAAGGTAAGGACGATCGGAAGGGTCTCGCTGGACATGAACGGTGTGGAAGAAGGGTAGATCTCGCCATGGACCTGCGGTGTTAAGCGGGCACATAGCGTGCGGGTGGCTCAATTATGCGGCTTAATTTGCGTGCTGCGCCGTTTTTTCCGTATTTGATCCTGATCGCCCGAGTCGAACGCGCCAGGCCCGTTAGGGGCTGGATTGCTAGCGAGCCGGGCGCCAAAACGGTACCATCATGGCTCTTTGATCAACGGATTTTTCGACGCGGCATAAGAATGGAATATAGAAGCTGGATGTGCCTGATTTGCGGCTGGATTTACGACGAAGAAGCCGGCTTGCCGGAAGAAGGCATTGCCCCGGGCACGCGCTGGGAAGACGTTCCGATCAACTGGACGTGTCCTGAATGCGGCGCGCGCAAGGAAGACTTCGAGATGGTCCAGATCTGATCGGTTCGGCGCCAAGCGGCGGCCGGGCGCATACGTTGTGCGCGCCCCCCGTCAAGCGCTGATGCTTTCGCATTTTCGCCGCAGCTGTTCGTTTCACCATCGAGGCGGTCTGCTGGAGAGTCGATTCCGCAGGCCGTATCCGTCAAACCGCGTCGCCGCACGGCACGTCAGCTTGTCCGCGCCACGAAGGCGCGGTCCGAGAGTGGTCGTATCGCATGCCTATGACACAGGGTTCCGCCGTTCCCGCGAGTTTCGAAGCGCTGCCGAATCCGCGCGGCGCGGCGGTGCGCGCGGCCGAGACGGCGCTGATCGACGCGCAACGCGGATTCAGCGCGCACGCTGACATCACCGCCCCGCTGATCCACGCGGCCGCGGCGCTGCGCCAGGCCGGCTGGCACGCGGCCCAGCGTTTTGCCGACACGCTCGTGCTCGCGTCGCCGTTTGCCGGCGGCGACTTCGCGCGGCGCTTCGGCATCGCGCTCTATGACTTTCAGGCGGCAATCGAGCGGCGCAATCTGCGCGAGCTCGCGTGTTCCGCGACCCTGTTCGATCACTACCGCGAGCTGAGCGTGCGCCTCGCGCAGCATACGCACGCGTTCGAAGTCGCCTACGAAGACCTCGCGCTCGCCCACCGGCCGATCCCGCCGGCAACGTTGCGGGCGGTGCCCGCGCAACGGCTTGCGCTCTTGAGGGCGAGCTACGAGGCCGCGCTGCTCTTCATATTGCGCGGCCACTCGGCGGCGCAAAGCGCGCTCGACGAAATCGAGGCGTGCATGGCCGAGCTCGCGGGCCCCGATCCCTACGATGTCTGGCGTTTGGCTGCCGGCTGTTCGAAGGCGTTGCGCGCGAGCGGCCGGGCCGAGTCGGGCGCTGGCGACGCCAAGCGCTTCTACGCGCGCTGCAATCTGCTCCTCGCCGACCAGGCGCGCGGCATTGCGATGGCGCCGCGATCGTTCGTGCGCGCGTCGCTTGCGATCCTGTGGCGCGACTACGCGCTTTACGGCGCCGCCGCCGAAGACGCGGACCAGGTCGCGCTGCTCAACGACTACGGCTTGACCGTCGACTGGCACGTCGCCGGCACGCAGGCTTCCGAGGCGTTGTGGGAGGCAGGCGCGGCTGCGGCGGAACAGCAGGCGACGGGTCATGTGTCGCTCACGCGTGAACTGGGCGTATTGAGCGTCAACGCCAATGCGTATGAGGATTTCCTGCAGACCGCGGACGCGTCGATCGACGTGCTGTCGAAACACGCGAGCACCGCGAAAGACGATGCCGGCGGCGCGCTCCTGGCTAGCGACGCGGCGTACCGGCTCGGCGCCGCCGCGTGCGCGCTCGGGCTCGGCCATGTGGCGCTGCTTTCCGACGCGCTGGGTCTCGCGTGGCGGCGCCGTGCGCACGCGGGCGCCGCGGCGCCCGAAGTGCATTCGCGCGCGGTGATCGACGCGCCCGACGGCGCGTCGATTTCACGGGCAACCGAGGCGCTGCGCGCGATGCTGCTGCGGGTGGCTGCCGGCGTCGCGCCGCCCGATTCGCAGCAGGCGGTTGCGGCGCTGACGCAGGCGATCGAGCGCGGCCGCGAGGGGCCTTCCGCTTCCCACGCGACACGGTAGCGCCCCCGCCGTTCCATATCTTTCCGACGCTTTCCCGCCATGGTTCGCCGCGACCCTAGGCCGGCGTGTGTGAGCCGCGCCGAACCGGCCGTGGGCAAAGCGTAAGCGCGTGATAGAGTGCAGTATCGCCCTCAAGCCGTGAATCCAGGCAAAAGCCGTCTGACGCGCGGTCTTGTCGGCCATTCCGCCTCGTCTTTGCTATAAAATTCGAACCATGCCCAAGAGTACCGATCGCATCAATTTGACCAATCAGTTCCTGATCGCCATGCCCAACATGGTGGATCCCACGTTTTCAGGGACTGTGGTCTACCTTTGCGATCACAGCGAGAAAGGCGCGCTCGGCCTTGTCATCAACCGGCCGACCGACATCGACCTGGAATCGCTCTTCAATCGCATCGATCTCAAGCTCGAGATCGAGCCTCTCCTGCATGTCCCTGTCTACTTCGGCGGCCCGGTGCAAACCGAGCGCGGCTTCGTGCTGCACGAGCCCGTCGAGGGCAGCTCGTACACGTCGTCGATGGTGGTGACGGGCGGGCTCGAGATGACCACGTCGAAGGACGTGCTCGAAGCCGTCGCGAGCGGCAAGGGTCCTGAACGCTTTCTGCTGACGCTCGGCCATGCCGGCTGGGGCGCAGGCCAGCTCGAAGAGGAAATCTCGAAGAACGGCTGGCTCACCGTCGAGGCAGACCCCAAAATCGTTTTCGATGTGCCCGCCGAAGACCGCCTGGAGGCTGCGCTCGCGCTGCTCGGCGTGACGCTGTCGATGCTTTCCGGCGAAGCAGGTCACGCATGAACAAAGTGGTCGGACGTGAGGCGACGCTGCTTGCGTTCGACTACGGTGAAAAGCGCATCGGCGTCGCCATCGGCAATTCCCTCACCCGCCATGCGCGCGCGCTCGTCGTCCTGCAAAACCGCAATCGCGAATACCGCTTCGAAGCGGTCGGCAAGCTGATCGGCGAGTGGCGGCCGGATGCGCTCGTGGTCGGCCTGCCGTGCCATCCGGACGGCACCCCGCACGAAATGACGCAGCTCGCGAAGCGTTTCGGCAATCAGTTGAACGGCCGTTTCAATCTGCCTGTGACTTGGGTCGACGAGCGCTATTCGTCGGTCGAGGCGGAGGCCGATATCCGCCAGGGCGCTGCGCGTGCCGACATGCTCGATGCCGAAGCGGCTCGCATCATCCTTCAACAATATCTGGACGGACTTTCCGACGATCATGAGCTTCATTGATGCGGAGGCGCTTTATCGCGCGTTGCTCGAGCAGATCCGCGCGGCGTATCCCGGTTCGCCGGGCGCTTCGTTTGGCGCGGCGGATGGCCCTGTGCTCGCCGGCATCTACAGCGGCGGCGCGTGGCTCGTCGAGCGGCTCGCGAAAGATTTGGGCGCGGCCGAATTCGGCGTCGTCAACATCGCGCTGCATCGCGACGACTACGCGAAGAAGGGCCTGCATATCCAGGCAAGCCCGACGTCGCTGCCGTTCGACGTGAACGATCGCCGCATCGTCCTCGTCGACGACGTGCTGTACACGGGCCGCACCGTGCGTGCCGCCTTGAACGAGCTGTATGACTACGGACGTCCCGCAGCCGTGGAGCTCGCCGTGCTCGCCGATCGCGGCGGACGCGAGATGCCGGTGGCCGCGCGCTTCGTCGGCGGCGTGGTCGAGGTGGGCGCCGACACGACGCTCGTGCTCGCGCGCGGCGACGACGGACACCTTACGTTTCACACCGAAGCACGCGCTTAAGTGACGCGGCAACGCAATTCCCAATGCAGCAAGTCGCGGGACGGACGCGGTGCAGCGCTCTCTCGCAGCGCGCGCCAGCCTACTCGGCTGCCGCGGGCAACTTGCGAATCACGTCAAGCACACGTTTGAATCAGGCACAGCACATCATGAACACCGTCACCCAGGGCTTGGCCGACAACACCGGCGAAGCCACCCAAGGCGAGCGCTTTCGCCACGGCTTTCTAAAGGGCAACCCGCAGCTCACGAAGAACGGCGAGCTCAAGCACCTGCTGACGATCGAGGGCCTGCCGCGCTCGATCATCACGCACATCCTCGATACCGCCGAACAGTTCGTCAGCGTGACGGACCGCGAAATCAAGAAAGTGCCGCTGTTGCGCGGCAAATCGGTGTTCAATCTGTTCTTCGAAAACTCGACGCGCACGCGCACGACGTTCGAGATTGCCGCGACGCGCCTCTCGGCGGACGTGCTGAATCTGAACATCAACGCGTCGTCGACGAGCAAAGGCGAGTCGCTGCTCGACACGATCAACAATCTCTCGGCGATGCACGCCGACATGTTCGTCGTGCGTCATGCATCGAGCGGTGCGCCGTACCTGATCGCCGAGCACTGCGCGCCGCACGTGCACGTGATCAACGCCGGCGATGGACGCCACGCGCATCCGACGCAGGGTCTCCTCGACATGTACACGATCCGCCACTACAAGCGCGATTTCACGAACCTGCGCGTGGCGATCGTCGGCGACATCCTGCATTCGCGCGTTGCGCGCTCCGACATCCATGCATTGACCACGCTCGGCGTGCCCGAAGTGCGCGCGGTCGGCCCGCGTACCTTGCTGCCGGGCGGTCTCGAGCAGATGGGCGTGCGCGTCTTTCACAACCTCGACGAAGGGCTGAAGGACGTCGACGTGATCATCATGCTGCGCTTGCAGAACGAACGGATGAGCGGGGCGCTCTTGCCGTCGGCGCAGGAGTACTTCAAGAGCTGGGGGCTGACGCCCGAGCGCCTCGCGCTCGCGAAGCCCGATGCGATCGTCATGCACCCGGGCCCGATGAACCGCGGCGTCGAAATCGATTCGCAAGTCGCCGACGGTCCGCAATCGGTGATCCTGAATCAGGTGACGTTCGGGATTGCCGTGCGCATGGCCGTGATGGGCATCGTCGCAGGTAACAACGACTGAACCCCGGCCGCAGTTAAGAGCACTGAAGCGACAAGCAACGCAGAAAAAAGGCAGCGCATGAAGATCCATATCCAAGGCGGCACGCTGATCGATCCGGCGTCCGGCACCGAACAACAGGCGGACGTATTTATTGCGGCGGGCAAGATCGTTTCGATCGGCGCCGCGCCGGCCGATTTCAATGCGGCGAAGACGGTCGACGCAAAGGGCCTCTATGTGGCCCCGGGTTTCGTCGATTTATCGGCGCGGCTGCGCGAGCCCGGTTATGAGCACAAGGCGACGCTCGTCTCTGAAATGGCCGCCGCCCTCGCGGGCGGCGTGACGAGCCTGGTCTGCCCGCCGGACACCGATCCGGTGCTCGACGAACCCGGCCTTGTCGAAATGCTGAAATACCGCGCGCGCAATCTGAATCAGGCGCATGTGTACCCACTTGGCGCGCTGACGGTCGGGCTCAAGGGGCAGGTCATCACTGAGATGGTCGCGCTGACCGAGTCCGGGTGCATTGGTTTTTCGCAGGCGGACAATCCGATTGTCGATACGCAAGTCATGCTGCGCGCGCTGCAATACGCGAGCACCTACGGCTATACGGTGTGGCTGCGTCCGCTGGACGCGTATCTCGCGAAGGGCGGCGTAGCGGCGAGCGGGGCGGTGGCGTCGCGGCTCGGTTTGTCGGGCGTACCGGTGTCGGCCGAAACGATCGCACTCCATACGATTTTCGAATTGATTCGCGTGACCGGCGCGCGCGTGCATCTGTCGCATCTGTCGTCGGCGGCGGGCATCGCGCTCGTGCGCGAGGCGAAGGCCGAAGGGCTGCCCGTGACGTGCGACGTCGCCATGAATCACATCCACTTGATCGACGTCGACATCGGTTACTTCGATGCGCAGTTCCGGCTCGACCCGCCATTGCGCGGCCAGCGCGACCGCGAAGCGATTCGCGCGGGCCTCGTCGACGGCACCATCGATGCGATCTGCTCGGACCATACCCCGGTCGACGACGACGAGAAGCTGCTGCCGTTCGGCGAAGCGACGCCGGGCGCGACGGGCCTGGAGCTGCTGCTGTCGCTGACCGTGAAGTGGGCGAGCGAGGCGGGCGTGCCGCTCGGGAAGGCGCTGAGCCGGATCACCAATGCGCCCGCCGACGTGCTGAAGCTGCCTGCCGGACGTATCGCTGCGGGCGGAGTCGCCGACCTGTGCGTGTTCGATCTGGGCGCGCACTGGCGTGTCGAGCCGCGCGTGTTGAAGAGCCAGGGCCATAACACGCCGTTTCTTGGGTACGAACTGCCGGCACGCGTGCGCGCGACGGTCGTCTCGGGACACGTCGCGTTCGAATCGCGCTGACGCACGCATACACGGAATCTCACGATGAACATCGCGCTTCGCAAGCTTCGGCTCGTCACGCATCTGCTGCATGGCATGTGGATCGTCGCTACACGCTTCCCACGTGCGACCGACGAGCAGAAGCTCGAAATGAATCGCAAGTGGTCGCTGAAGATGCTGCGTCTCGCGGGCATGCGCCTCGTCGTGCACAACGACGAAGCGCGGCTCGATCACGGCGCGCTGGTGGTCGGCAATCACATATCGTGGATCGACATTTACGTGATCAACGCGTGGCGGCCGACGCCGTTCGTCTCGAAGGCCGAGATCCGCAACTGGCCCGTGGTGGGCTGGCTCGCGCACCAGCTCGGCACGGTGTTCATCCAGCGCGAAAAGCGCAGCGACGCGAAGCGGATCATGCACGAGCTGGCGGATAGGCTGAGCGCGGGCGAGCTGATGTGCGTGTTTCCGGAAGGCACCACGTCCGACGGGCTCGCGTTGCTGCCGTTTCACGCAAACATGTTTCAGGCGGCGGTGTCGGCGGGGTGTGCGGTGCAGCCGATTTGCCTGATGTACGAGGACGCGCAGGGCCGGCAATCGACGGCGCCCGCGTATATCGATGACTTGTCGCTTGCCGATTCGCTGAACGCGCTGTTGCGCGGTGGGCCGCTCACGGCGCACCTGTACGTGGGAGCGCCGATTATGGCTGGACCGGATAGGCGTTCGCTGGCTGCGCTGGCGCAGGACTCGGTGGGCGCTGCGCTCGCCGAAATGCAAGCGGCGGTTGGACGCGGCTCGGTTTCAGCGTTGCGACCGCGCGAAGCGGATGTTGCCGCGGACGAACGCTTCTAGCTTCGCGACTGAGGTTGCGATGGCTTCGCCCGCGGTGTCGATTGCCAGATTCGGTGACGGCGGCAGTTCGTATGCCGACGATACGCCGGTGAATTCGGGGATTTCGCCTCGACGCGCGCGAGCATAGAGCCCCTTCGGGTCGCGCGCCTCGCAGCACGCGAGATTGCTGCTGATATGAACCTCGAAGAAGCGATCCCCGATGATCTCGCGTGCCAGCTTGCGGTGGACGATCAGGGGAGAGATCAGCGAACAAATAACGAGGAAACCCTCGGCCTTGAATAGCGCGGCGGCTTCGGCCATGCGCCGGACGTTTTCGAGGCGATCGTTGTAGCTGAAACCGAGACCGGCGTTCAAGCCCGTTCGAAGTGCGTCGCCGTCCAGGACGACCGTCATGCAACGCTCCGTCTGCAGGCGCTCTTTCAAACCGTTCGCAATTGTGGATTTGCCGGCGCCCGACATGCCGGTGAGCCAAATCACGCCGCCATAATCGCGCGGCAGCACGGCGACATGGGTGCGGGTTTCGAGGGTGCCCCAGCGGACCGTTGCGGCGCTGGCCTGCAACTCGGATGGCGACGGTGCGGTGTTTCCCAAGACTTTTCTCCAGCTCGGCCCTCCTGAAGAGAAGCTTAAGGGCCATAACGCATGGAGCGAATTATATTGGGAGTCTTAAGCAAAACTGTAAAACTCGTTACAACCTATGTTACGGAATATTGGTGGACGTCCGATTGATGACATGCGGGTGTCAGGGAAGGTTGGCGAGGCGTCAGGCGAATCTGTGGAAGGCAGTGCTTTTTCAGGCGATAGGAAGCAACTTCTTCCTGTTGATCGGTATTCCGTGGGTATCAATTACCGAGTGCTTTGCATTCCGTGCAATCGACCTGCGCAACGTTGCGTTCAGCGGGACTGGCTGCGAGTCGAACTGCCGACAGACGGTTGCCCCAAACACAACCCGAATCAAGCCCGATCAAGTTGTCTCGCAGCATCAGACCGAGCGCGGCCCAATGTCCGAATACGACGGTGACATTTTCAGTTTGACGATCCGGCGCGTCGAACCACGGCAAGTACCCTTCCGGTGCCGCGTTCGGCCCGCCGTTCGCCGCGAACTCCATCGCGCCGTCGGCCGTGCAGAACCGGATTCGCGTCAACGCATTGAACGCGACGCGCAGGCGGTCCGCGCGCTTCAAATCGGGGCTCCAGCGGCGAGGCTCGTTTCCATAAAGGTCTTTGAGCGTCTCAATCCATGTCGGTGCGCGCAGCGCCCGCTGCAGCTCATCGGCCAGTTCGAGCGTCAACGTCACATCCCACTGCGGCAGAACGCCCGCATGCACCAAGAGCATTCCGTTCTCGAAATGGGCGAATGGACGGTGGCGGACCCACTCGATCAGCTCAGCGGCGTCGGGGGCCGCAAGGATGTCGTCGAGCGTGTCGCTGTTCTTGGTGCGACGAATGCCGGCGGAAGCAGCGAGAAGGTGAAGGTCATGGTTGCCGAGCACGGCTACCGCGCGTTCCCCGAACCCGACGACGTCGCGCAGCGTCGCGAGAGACTCCGGACCACGGTTGACCAGATCGCCGGCGAACCAGAGCGGAGTGTTGTCGCTGGGAGACAGCTGTCCAAGCAAGCGCTGGAACGGGTTACGGCAGCCTTGGAGGTCGCCGAAGGCGAAGGGCGGGGGAATCTGTTCGGTCATGGCTGGGTGGGGCGCCTGCCACCGGTGGCAGGCTGCGGCGCGGTCGGCTCGGCTTGCAATTCGGTATTCATTCTGCATTAAGGCAACAGATTTTGCCTAAAAATGCAAAAAAATGAAAAGGTTTCCTGGTTTCCATAAATACGGCGGCAAGCTTTGTCAAGCTGTTTCGAGTTGTTAGAGGTCTGGTTTTTGCCCTCAGCGGCTTTATAATTGCAGTCTCAAAAAATCTGCGCGCCCACCCGGTGGCCGGCCGGTTAAAATTACCGGCTTTGCGAAGACCTGAAGACATTTACTGCTTTTTGTGATCGGCTTACAGACATCTTGCTGCCGGCCGCGACCTCATAAGGGAACCCCATGATCCTGGTAACGGGCGGCGCCGGTTTTATCGGCGCCAACTTTGTGCTTGATTGGCTGCGCGCTTCCGATGAAGCAGTCCTGAACATCGACAAACTCACGTACGCAGGCAATTTGCGTACGCTCAAGTCGTTGCAGGGCAACGCGAAGCATATTTTTGCACGAGCCGATATCTGCGATCGGGCTGCTCTCGACGCCCTCTTTGCCGAACACAAGCCGCGCGCGGTACTGCACTTCGCAGCGGAGAGCCACGTCGACCGCTCCATTCATGGTCCGGCGGACTTTGTCCAGACTAACGTGGTTGGCACGTTCACGCTGCTGGAAGCCGCGCGCCAGTATTGGAACACCCTGAGCGACGCCGGCAAGGCCGAGTTCCGCTTCCTGCACGTCTCCACGGACGAAGTGTTCGGCTCGCTGTCGGCGACGGACCCGCAATTCTCCGAGATCACGCCGTACGCGCCCAATAGCCCGTACTCGGCGACCAAGGCGGGTTCCGACCATCTCGTGCGCGCGTATCACCACACGTATGGCTTGCCGACGCTGACGACGAACTGCTCGAACAACTATGGCCCGTACCAATTCCCGGAGAAGCTGATTCCGCTGATGATTGCAAACGCCCTGGCGGGCAAGGCATTGCCGGTGTACGGCGACGGCCAGAATGTGCGCGACTGGCTGTACGTCGGCGACCATTGCAGTGCGATCCGCGAAGTGCTGGCGCGCGGCAAGCCGGGCGAGACGTACAACGTCGGCGGTTGGAACGAGAAGAAGAATCTCGAAGTCGTGCACACGCTGTGCGATCTGCTCGATGCGGCGCGTCCGAAGGCGCAGGGCTCGTATCGTGACCAGATCGCCTATGTGACGGATCGCCCCGGCCACGACCGCCGCTACGCGATCGACGCGCGCAAGCTCGAGCGCGAGCTTGGCTGGAAGCCGGCCGAGACTTTCGAAACGGGTCTGGCGAAGACGGTGCACTGGTATCTGGACAACCAGGAGTGGGCCGATGAGGTGGCTTCCGGAGAATACCGGAAGTGGGTGGAGACCAATTACGCGCAGCGCGCGTGAGGTATAGCCATGGCGCGTAAAGGCATTATTTTGGCGGGCGGGTCGGGGACGCGCTTGTACCCGATCACGCATGCGGTGTCGAAGCAACTGCTGCCGGTCTACGACAAGCCGATGATCTACTACCCGCTGTCGACGTTGATGGTGGCCGGCATCCGCGACGTGCTCATCATCTCGACCCCGGAAGACACCCCGCGCTTTTCGTCTATGCTCGGCGACGGCTCGAAGTGGGGGATGAATATTCAATACGCGGTGCAGCCCTCGCCGGACGGGCTGGCACAGGCATTTCTGATCGGCCGCGAGTTCATCGGCAACGATCCGTCCACGCTGATTCTCGGCGACAACATCTTTTACGGCCACGATCTCGCCAAGCAACTCGAGCGTGCGAGCGCCGGCGCGGACGGTGCCACGGTATTTGCGTATCACGTGCACGACCCCGAGCGCTACGGCGTGGTCGAATTCGACAAGAGCTTCAAGGCGTTGTCGATCGAAGAGAAGCCTGCCAAGCCGCGCTCCAACTATGCCGTGACCGGCCTTTATTTCTACGACAATCAAGTTTGCGATATCGCTGCCGATATCAAGCCTTCGGCCCGCGGCGAACTCGAGATCACCGACGTCAATTCGCGCTATCTCAGTGCGGGACAGCTGAACGTCGAAATCATGGGGCGCGGCTATGCGTGGCTCGACACCGGCACGCACGATTCGCTGATCGACGCGGCCACCTTTATCGCGACGCTGCAGAAGCGGCAGGGGCTGGTGGTCGCGTGCCCCGAAGAAATTGCGTTCCGTCGGCGCTGGATCAATGCCGAGCAATTGCAGCTTCTGGCTGCGCCGCTCGCGAAGAATGCCTATGGGCGCTATTTGCAGAACCTACTTTCGGACCCGCTTGCATGGCCATCAACGTAATCCAAACCGCGCTATCCGACGTGAAGATCATCGAGCCGAAGGTGTTCGGCGATGCACGCGGTTTCTTCTACGAGAGTTTCAATGCGCGCGAGTTTGCGAAAGAGACGGGCGTCACCGTCGATTTCGTGCAGGACAACCACTCCCGTTCCGTGAAGGGCGTGCTGCGCGGCTTGCACTACCAGATCCAGCACCCGCAAGGGAAGCTTGTGCGCGTCGTGGCCGGCGAGGTGTTCGACGTCGTCGTCGATTTGCGCCGCAGCTCGCCGACTTTCGGCAAGTGGGAAGGGGTCTATCTGTCGGCCGACAACAAGCGCCAATTGTGGGTGCCGCCCGGCTTCGCACACGGTTTTTGCGTGACGTCCGATAGCGCCGAATTCCTCTACAAAACCACCGACTACTGGTATCCGGAATACGAGCGCAGTCTGTTGTGGAATGATCCCGCGCTCGGGATCGAATGGCCGCTCGAAGGCGAACCGCAGGTCGCCGCGAAAGATGCCGCCGGCCTGTTGCTCGCCAACGCAGAGGTGTTCGAGTGAAGATTCTGGTGACCGGCCGCAACGGGCAAGTTGGGTGGGAGCTGCGTCGTGCGTTGTCTCCGCTCGGTGAAGTCGTCGCGCTCGACCGGAGCGAAGCCGATCTGACGAAACCCGAGACTCTCGGCCCGCTCGTCGCCGCTGTGCGGCCGGATGCGATTGTCAATGCCGCCGCCTACACGGCCGTGGACCAGGCGGAAAGCGAAGAAGCGCAGGCATTGCGCGTGAACGCGGAAGCGGTTGGCGTGCTCGCCGAAGCGGCGCGCAAGCACGGCGCGCTGATGATTCACTACTCGACCGACTACGTCTTCGATGGGGCGTCGCGCAAGCCGTACGTCGAAACCGATCCGGTCGCGCCGCTCAATGCCTATGGCCGCACCAAGCTGGCCGGCGAGCAGGCGATCGAAGCCGCTGGTGGAGACTGGCTGACTTTGCGCACGACCTGGGTCTACGCGACGCGCGGACGCAATTTCCTGAAGACCATGCTGCGTTTGGCGGGCGAGCGGGAGACGTTGCGGGTCGTGGCGGACCAGATCGGCGTCCCGACGCCGGCGCGCATGATCGCCGACCTGACCGCGCATGTGGTGGCGCAGGCGCAGCGCGAGCGCGCTGCGGGAGCGTTCGAATCCGGACTTTTCCACATGACGGCCGCGGGTGAGACGACGTGGCATGGATTTGCGAGCGCTATCATCGCGGCCGCTCGGGCCTCGGAGCAGTTCGCAGTCAAGACGACGCAGGTCGAGCCGATTCCGTCCGATGCCTATCCGACGCCGGCTCGCCGTCCGCAGTACTCGATGCTGGACAACGGGAAGTTCGATCGGCGTTTCAAGCTCAACCGCGCGGATTGGCAAGAAGGGCTCGCGCTCGCGCTCGACGATCTCTGGGCGCAATAGGCAGGTCTCGCATTGAATATGGGAACACGTATGGGAACATCGAATCGGCTGCTGCATCCCTTGGCAGTCGTGCAGTCGCTCGCGGGAAATTGGCCGCTGATCGTGCAGTTTGTGAAGCGTGAAGTGGCGGGGCGCTACAAGGGTTCGTTTCTCGGCCTCTTCTGGTCGTTCATTACGCCGCTCCTGATGCTGAGCATTTACACGTTCGTCTTCGGCTTCGTATTCAAGTCGAGGTGGCGTGCGGATTCGACGGACCATATCGAATTTGCGGTCGTGATGTTCGTCGGGGTGCTGTCGCACAACTTGATCTCCGAGTGCCTGACGCGTGCGCCGATGCTCGTGGTCGGCAATCCGAACTACGTCAAGAAGGTCGTGTTTCCGCTGGAGACGCTTCCTTGGATCGCGGTCGGCACCGCGCTTTTCCACATGCTGGTCGCGTTCGTGATCTTGCTGGTCGCCATTTTTCTGTGGCAAGGCCATATCCCCTGGACCGTCGTGTACGTGCCGGTGATCCTGCTGCCGTTTGTCGTGCTGATTGCGGGGCTCGTCTGGTTCCTCGCCTCGTTCGGCGTGTTCATGCGCGACCTCGGGCAGGTGATGGGGATCGTATCGTCGCTGCTGATGTTCATGGCGCCGGTCTTCTATCCGCTGAGCTCGGTGCCGCCCAAGCTGCAGGCGATCATCATGCTGAATCCGCTGACCTTCATCATCGATCAATTCCGCAATGTCGCGATCTGGGGCCACCAGGTGAATTGGACCGGCTGGCTGATCTACTCGGTCGTCGCGTATGTCATCGCATCGCTGGGTCTGATCTGGTTCCAGAAGACTCGCAAGGGGTTCGCCGATGTGCTCTGACAGCGTCAAGCAAACCGCTGTCGAGGTGCATGGCCTCGGCAAGCGTTACGAAATCTATGCCGCGCCTCAGGATCGCCTGAAGCAGATGGTGCTGCCGCGGCTGTCGCGTGCGGTGGGCGCCAAGCCCAAGGAATATTTCCGTGAGTTTTGGGCGCTGCGCAACGTCGATCTGACGGTCGAGCGCGGCGAGACCGTGGCGATCATCGGCCAGAACGGATCGGGGAAGTCGACATTCTTGCAACTCGTCTGCGGGACGCTGACGCCGACGCAAGGCGAAGTGAAGCGCAACGGCCGTATTGCTGCGCTTCTCGAATTGGGAGCGGGCTTCAATCCTGAATTCACCGGCGAGGAAAACGTCTACTTGAGCGGCATGCTCTACGGGCTGACCGAGAAGCAACTGCAGGAACGCTATCACTCGATTATCGAGTTCGCGGAGATCGGTGATTTCGTATCGCAGCCCGTCAAGACGTATTCGAGCGGGATGTATGTGCGCCTCGCGTTCGCGATTGCGGCGCACGTCGACGCGGATGTGCTCGTGGTCGATGAAGCACTCTCGGTCGGCGACGTTCGCTTTACCCAGAAGTGCATGCGCTTTTTGCGCCAGTTTCAGAAGAACGGCACGTTGCTCTTCGTCAGTCATGATGTCGGCGCGGTGACGAGCCTCTGCTCGCGCGCCGTCTGGCTCGATCACGGCTCGGTGCGCCTGGATGGGCCGGCGAAGGATGTCGTCGAGGCGTATCTGGCCGAGCAGCACGTGCTGGATCGGAAGGCGCAGGGGGTCGAGGTCAGCGCAATCAAGGTGGAGCGAGCGCGCGCAAAGATGGCCCAGATGGACGTGGTCGACCAGAATGCCGAACAGCTGAAGGGAAGCAATTCGATCAAAGTCTTCGAGTTCGACCCGGACGCTCACGAGAGCGCGTTTGGCGCGGGCGGGGCCACGATTACCGGCGTCGCAATGATCGATGAGGACGCGCGTGCGATGCCGATGGTGCAAGGCGGCGAACTCGTGACGTTGGACATCGCCGTCGAGCTTCACACGGCACTTTCCGGCCTGATCATCGGCTTCTACCTCAAGGACCGGCTGGGTCAGCGGCTATTCGGGGCAAATACCCACTTGAGCCACGAAAACGTGATCGAAGGCGTTGCGAACGACCAACTCCATGCAACGTTCCAATTCCGCATGCCTTACCTGCCCGTTGGCGCGTACTCGATCGATGCAGCAGTGGCCTCGGGGACACAGGACGATCATACCCAGCAACATTGGGTTCACGACGCGTTGCAATTCCGTGCTCTTATGAGTCCATTGAGTCACGGACTCGTTGGCGTCCCGATGCTGCGGATCAGCGTAGAGAAAGAGAGGTCAATGGCGTGATGGAGTTTACTGGCGAGCGGTTTATCCCCACGGAAGGGGGCGTGATTCGCTACGAGCACATGCATCGGTATGGCTGGGCGCTCGCGATGGCGGCCGGACGCGATGTGCTCGACATCGCGTGTGGCGAAGGATACGGCTCCGCATTGCTGGCGACGCGGGCGCGCTCGGTTGTCGGCGTCGACATTTCCGAGAGTGCGGTCCTGCACGGACGGGAAGCCTACAAGGGCACGGCCAATCTGCGTTTCGAGGTTGGCAGCGCGACGGCGATTCCGCTGGATGCGGCAAGCGTGGACGTGGTGGTTTCGTTCGAGACGATCGAACATCTGGCCGAGCAGGAACAGATGCTCGCCGAGATCCGCCGGGTATTGCGGCCGGATGGCGTGCTGGTGATTTCGTCTCCGAACAAGAAAGTGTATTCGGACGATCGTGGCTACTCGAACGAGTTTCACGTCAAGGAACTGTACTTCGACGAGTTCGATGCGCTGCTCCGTCAACAGTTCGGCGAGATCGAATACTACGGACAGCGGCTTGCGACGGGCTCGGTGTTGTTGCCGCTCGAATCGACCGAGCCGCAATATCAGGCGCTGACGCTTGAAGCGAATGAGATTTCCGACCGGAGCGTTCGGGCCGACAACGTGATGTATTTCGTGGCGGTGTGTTCGGCCAAGCCTATTTCGCTGAAGAGCGCGCGTGCGTCGCTCTTCTTCGAGGAGGGTGTCGATCTATACCAGGAGCGCGAAGACATCGGTCGCTGGGCGTCCAAGCTGAGTGAGGAAGAGGCGGACGTACGCGCGCGTCTCGGCGAATTGCAGCGCGAGTTCGAAGCGCGCTCGGCCTGGGCGCTTGATCTCGATCGTCAGATTTCCAAACTGCGTTTTGATGCCGATAAGTTGTCCCAGCGAGCCGACAAACTGTCCCAACAGCTCGACGAGATGCACCGCTCCACATCATGGCGGGTGACTGCACCATTGCGCTTTGCGGTTCGGCTCGCGCGAGGCCAGTTCAGCTCGGCGCTCGACGAGCGCAATCGCGCGCGAGCCATCGGGCTCTCGCGGGCGCTGTACCGGAAGGCGCCGCTATCGAAGAAGTGGAAGGATCGCGCGGTGTCGGTCGCTTACCGCTTCGGCGGGCGGCTATTCGAAGGCGTGGTTCACTATGAGATCTGGAAGCGTCATCGAGAAGGCGTGAAGCTGATTCCGCGCGGCCTGGGGCCGGTGGCCCCACACGAAGTCGATGGCGTGTTGAGCGCATTGCGTTTCGAAAGTGTCGCGGAGCCCGTGGTATCGGTCGTCATTCCGACCTACGGCAACATCGGACATACGCTTTCGTGTCTGCGATCCATTGCCGCTCACCTTCCATCGGCGCCGATCGAAGTGATCGTCGCGGAAGACGTTTCCGGCGATAAGGAAATACTTCGCTTGAAAGATGTGCCGGGCTTGCGTTTCTACGTCAACGAAACGAACCTCGGTTTTGTTCGCTCGTGCAATCATGCTGCCGCACAGGCGCGCGGGAAGTACGTCTATTTCCTGAACAACGATACCGAAGTCACCCCTGGGTGGCTCGACAGCATGCTTGCGTTGTTCGAAAGCGAGCCGGGCTGCGGCATGGTCGGCTCGATGCTGGTCTATCCGGATGGCCGGCTTCAGGAAGGTGGCGGCATTCTTTGGCGCGACGGCTCCGCTTGGAATTTCGGCCGCCTGGATGACCCGAAGCGCAGCGACTATACCTACGTGAAGGAAGCGGACTACTGCTCCGGCGCATCGTTGCTCATTCCCACCGGGCTTTTCAAAGAGCTGAACGGTTTTGACGAACTCTACGTTCCCGCCTATTGCGAAGATGCGGACTTGGCTTTCCGTGTTCGTCAGCACGGCCTGAAGGTTCTTTATCAGCCGCTGTCGGTCGTGATCCATTACGAGGGAATTTCGAATGGGACGGATACGTCGACGGGAATCAAGGCGTATCAAGTCACGAATCAGCAGAAGTTCGTCGCCCGCTGGAAAGAGGTGCTGGAGCGCGAGCATTTTGCGAATGCCGAAGCCGTATTTCTTGCGCATGACCGCTCTTCGCTACGCAAGACGATTCTGGTCGTCGATCACTATGTGCCGCAGCCGGACCGCGACGCAGGCTCGCGCACGATGTGGCAATTCATGCAGTTGTTCCGCGAACACGGCATGAGCGTGAAGTTCTGGCCGCATAACCTGTGGTACGACCCGGTGTACGCAACCAGGCTGGAGCAGGCGGGCGTCGAGGTGTTCCACGGGCCGGAATACAGCGGCAAATTCGAGCAATGGATCGAGCAGAACGGCCGCTATCTGGACTACGTGCTGCTGAGCCGGCCTCACGTTTCAGCCGACTTCATCGACCACATTCGCCGCTTCAGCAAGGCGACCGTGCTTTATTACGGCCACGACATTCACTATCTGCGCTTGCAAGATCAGCAGAAGATCAAGCATAGCGCGTCGGTTCAGACCGAACTGGAATCCGTGCGCGAGATCGAGCGCGAACTCTGGGGCAAAGTCGACACCGTCTATTACCCGGCGGACGCAGAGACTGCGTGTGTGCGCGACTGGCAAAGCCAGCACGGAGCGGCAGGCAAGGCGTTTACGATTCCCGTCTATGCGTTCGATCAGTTTCCTGACGAGCCCTGGGCGAATTTGAGCGAGCGTAAGCATTTGTTGTTCGTGGCGGGCTTTGCTCATGCACCGAATGCCGATGCGGCCGAGTGGTTCGTGCGCGACGTGTTGCCGAAGATCCAGGCCGCGATACCGGGGACTCACTTGTATCTGGTGGGCTCCAATCCGACGGAAAAGGTGCGCGCGCTGGCAAGCGATTCGGTGACCGTGACGGGCTTCGTGTCGGATGAAGTGCTCGGTGAGTATTACCGGACGAGCCGCGTTTCCGTGGCTCCGCTTCGATTCGGCGGCGGTATGAAGGGTAAGGTCGTCGAGGCGATGCGCTTTGCGCTGCCCTGTGTCACGTCGCCGGCTGGCGCACAAGGGCTGGCCGATGCGGAGGCATTCCTGGCCGTTGCCGACGATCCTGCCGCGTTTGCGGAGAAAGTGATCGGCCTGCTTAAGGATGACGATGCGTGGCTGAACGCTTCGCGCCGCTCCCAGGCGTTCGCGCGCGAGCGTTTTTCGGCGGAGGCGCTGTGGCGTGTCGTGGCAGAGGATGTCGATCCCGCGCCGTATCCCAATCTGGAAAGCCGTCGAGCTGCTGGTGCCGGCGTTCAAACGTGTGAGACATAAATTCATGAAGATACTGATTCTTGGTGCGACTGGTTTTGTCGGCAGCTACTTGATGGAGCGTGCCATTGCCGCCGGCCATGAGGTCGCTGGGACGCACTACCACGCCACGGTCGACACGCGCGATTGGATGGGCTTTGCCGACCGCCTGACGCGCTGCGACATCCGTTATCGCGAACAGACCGACGCGGTGATTGCAAAGACTCGCCCCGACGTCGTCTATCTGCTGTCGGCTCAAAGCTATCCTGCGCTTTCGTGGAGCGCGCCGTCGGAGACGCTCGAGACGAACGTGGTCGGCACAGCCAATGTGTTCGAGTCGATCCGGGCCGCGAAGATCGACCCGGTCGTGGTGGTCGCCTGCTCGAGCGCACAGTACGGCGAAGTGTCACCGGATGCCGTGCCGGTCAAGGAGTCGCATCCCATGCATCCGCTGCATCCGTATGGCGTGAGCAAGGTCGCCACCGAGATGCTCGCGCTTCAGTACTGGTCGAACTATCGGCTGCGCACCGTTTGCGCCCGGATTTTCAACACGACGGGTCCGCGTAAAACCGGAGACGTCTGCGCCGATTTCACCTACCGCGCCGCGCGAATCGAGGCCGGCCAGATTCCACCCGCATTGCACGTGGGCAACCTGGAAACGCACCGTGCGATCACGGACGTGCGAGACCTCGCTCGTGCCCTCGAGCTGTTGGCCGATCGCGGTGCGCCGGGCGAAGTTTATAACGTAAGCGGCTCGCGCACGTACCAGATTCGCGAAATCGTCGATCTGATTCAGGCTGCCGCAAAGACGCCGTTCTCGCTTGAAGTCGACCAGGCCCTTCTGCGTCCGAGCGACGAAAAGGTGATCTTCGGCGACTCGAGCCGGCTCGTCGCCGCGACTGGCTGGAAGCAGGAAATTTCCCTTGCGCAGACCGTGGGCGACATGCTCGCCTACTGGCGCGCACAATTGGCAGCAGGAGCACAGGCATGATTGTTCGTTCTCGCGCCCCTTTGCGGCTCGGCCTTGCAGGCGGCGGAACCGACGTCTCCCCCTACACCGAGCGGTTCGGCGGCCATGTGCTGAACGTCACGATCGACAAGTACGCGTATGCGACGATCGAGCAGCGCGAGGACGGGCTGGTCGAATTTGTCGCCGCGGATACCGGGCGTGTGTGGTCGGGCAAGGCGCAGCCGGTGCTCGAGCGGGTCAGCGGGCTCGATCTCCACGCGGGCGTCTACAACCGGATCGTCAAAGACTTCAACCATGGACAACCGATTTCGGTGACCGTCACGACGCATTCGGAAGCGCCGCCGGGATCGGGCCTGGGTTCGTCCTCGACGATGGTGGTCGCGCTCGTCCATGCATTTTCCGAATTGATGTCGCTTCCTCTGGGCGAGTACGAGGTCGCTCATCTTGCTTACGAGATCGAGCGTGTCGATCTCGGCATGGCGGGCGGAAAGCAGGACCAATACGCGGCTGCATTCGGCGGCCTGAACTTCATGGAGTTCTACGGCGATCGTGTGATCGTGAACCCGCTTCGGCTGAAGGCTAACGTGAAGGCCGAGCTGGAGTCGTCGCTCGTGCTGTTCTATACGGGCGTGTCGCGGGAGTCGGCGAAGATCATCGAACAACAGTCGTCCGGTGTGAGCGGAAACGTCCAGAAGTCGATCGACGCACTTCATCACGTCAAGGAAGAAGCGACGGCGATGAAAGAAGCGGTTCTCAAATTCGATATCGAAGCGTTGGCAGCGTCGATGCGCGCGGGCTGGGAGTCGAAGAAAAAGACCGCCGATGCCATCAGCAATTCGTCTATCGACGAAATCTACGATGCGGCGATCCGAGCCGGCGCGCTTGCCGGCAAGGTGTCCGGTGCAGGCGGAGGAGGATTCATGATGTTCTTCGTCGACCCGGCTCGCCGCCCGAATGTCATGCGTGAGCTTGCCAAGTTCAATGGCCAGGTCTTTACGTGCAACTTTACCGAACACGGTGCGTTTTCCTGGAGAACGTAATGAAGGACATCATCCGCAGTGAAATCTCGAAGGCGATTGAGATCTTCAACGCCATTCACGCTGACGAAGCGCTGCTAGACAAAGTCGCCGGGTTCGCGCAAACGATCGTTGCTGCTCTCAACGCCGGCAACAAGGTGTTGATCGCGGGCAACGGCGGCAGTGCAGCGGATGCGCAGCATATCGCCGGCGAATTCGTTAGCCGCTTCAATTTCGATCGCCCGGGTCTGCCGGCCTTTGCGCTGACCACCGACACGTCGGTCATGACCGCGATCGGCAACGACTACGGCTATGAAAAGCTGTTCTCGCGTCAGGTTCAGGCCGTCGGCGTGAAGGGCGACATCTTTTGGGGTATCTCGACCTCGGGCAAGTCGCCAAACGTGATCAACGCCATGCGCGAGGCTCGTGAAAAGGGCTTGTACGTGGCCGGCTTCACCGGCGCGAGCGGCAACGCGATGCTCGAGCTGGCGGACGTGTGCATCGAAGTGCCGTCGCGCGAAACGCCCAAGATTCAAGAAGGGCACATCCTGCTCGGCCACATCGTTTGCGGCCTTGTCGAATCCAGCATTTTCACGCGCGCATGATTCCGGCGATCGTCTTAGCGGGTGGCCTCGGCACGCGTCTTCGCTCCGTAGTCCCGGACCTGCCCAAGCCAATGGCCGAGGTGGCCGGCAAGCCGTTTCTCTGGTGGGTGCTGCGGCGGCTGGAGCAGCAGGGGATCGAGAGCGTGTACTTGTCGGTCGGGTACAAGCGCGAAGTGATCGAAGGTTACTTCGGCGCTGCGTTTGGCTCGCTGAAGGTGCACTACGTCGTCGAGGACGAGCCGCTGGGAACAGGCGGCGCGATCGCGAAGGCGATGGCGGCGATCGACGGCGATGAAGCGTTCGTCCTGAACGGCGACACGATGACCATCGTCGAGTTCTCCGAGCTCAGTTCGGCCGCGGTGGCGCCGGGCGCCGACCTGGTGATGGCGGTCGCGAAACTCGACGACGTTGCCCGGTATGGCGCGGTCGATTTCGATGCGGAGCCGCCGCGCCGGGTGACGGCGTTTCGCGAGAAAGGGCAGACCGGCGCAGGTTTCATCAACGCGGGGGTCTATTTGTTGAAGCGCGAGGCTTTCGAGCGCTACGCGATGCCGGAACGCTTTTCGTTCGAGCAGGATTATCTGCACGCGCATCTTGGCGAATTGCATGTGCACGCGGTGCCTGCGGTGAGCCAGTTGATTGACATCGGTGTTCCCGAAGACTACGCGTTGGCGCAGACCGTCGTGCCGCAAATGGTGGCGTGACGATGGCCGAGTTGAAGCGCGCGCTGTTTCTCGACCGCGATGGCGTGATCAATGTCGATATTGGTTACCTGCATCGGCCGGGAGATTGTGTGTTCTTGCCGGGGATTTTTGAACTCGTGCGCAACGCGAGGCAGGCTGGCTATGACGTGTTCGTCGTGACCAATCAGGCCGGGATCGCGCGCGGCTACTACAGCGAGCAGACGTTTGCCGAGTTCACGGCGTGGATGCTCGAGAAGTTTGCTGCTGAAGGTGCGCCGATTACGCAGGTGTATCACTGCCCGCATCATCCGACGGCGGGAATTGGCGAGTACAAGCGCGAGTGCGAATGCCGGAAGCCGGCGCCGGGGATGTTGCTGAGGGCTGTCGCCGAGCACGCGGTCGATGTGAACGCTTCTGTCATGGTTGGTGACTCGGTTTCCGATATGGAGGCGGCAAAGGCCGCCGGCGTGAAGCACCGATTCTTGATAGGCGGCGAAAATAAAGCGCAAGTATCTGGAGACTTTATTTCAATTGCCGAGTTGAGTCAGGTCGCAAAGAGTCTCCATTGGATTTGAAACCCAGTAGGGATTTGGGGCTACGATATTTGAGCGCGGCGATAGATGCGGCGCAGGAAGGAACACAATGAAATGCAGTGTTTGCGGTGGAGAGAGCTTCACTTCCAAGCGTGTTCTGTGGGAAGAGCTAGTCAACGATTGGCAGTTGTCGCAGGCGGAAGAAGCTTACGTCAATCGTCAGCAAGGCGAGAGCTGTAATTCTTGTGGCGCGAACTTGCGTTCCATCGCGCTTGCCAATGCGCTGCGTGCGGCATTGGGCACGGAAGCGAAGTTGAACGAAGTCCCTGAGTTCGAGAACATGAAGGGTATTTCGATCCTCGAGATCAACGAAGCGGGAAACCTCACGCCAGTTCTGCGCAAGTTCCCTGGCTACTTGTTCGGCGCGTATCCGGAAGTGGACATGCACGCGATTCCGTACCCCGACAACGCATTCGACATCGTGGTTCATTCGGATACGCTCGAGCACGTTCAGAACCCGGTGCACGCACTTAGGGAATGCCGTCGCGTGCTTAAGCCAGGCGGAGCACTGTGCTATACCGTGCCTACTATCGTGGGTCGGCTAACGCGAAACCGTCAAGGATTGAAGAACAGCTATCACGGGAATCCGTCGACTTCCGGATACGACTTTGTCGTTCAGAATGAATTCGGTGCAGATGCGTGGACGTATTTGATGGAAGCGGGTTTTGACAGCGTGCAGATCTTTGCTGTCGAGTATCCGGCTGCGACGGCATTCCTAGCTCGTAAATCGTAGAGCCGTATATCTGGCCTTTCTAATCTGTCATGGCCCGCCGTAGAGTGAGTGGCGTGGCTGTGCAGGTCACTCTGTCGCTCGCTCCCACCAAGTCATCACGCGGGACAACGGGGAGCTTCGACGTCAAGCGGGACCGTGTCTACGCCGTACCGCAGACACGAAATATCCAAGAGGGTCTTCGACCGAACCCTTGCCCAGCGGGTCAGCACAATGCGCAGCAATCAGAAACATGACAGCCAAAAGCGCGCAGACAACAGCGAGTGGAGCCGTCCAGAGCAAACTGCGCGCACTCGCTGGCTTGATTAGCCTGGCGGTCAGAACAGTTAACTTATTGGCAATTACGCCAATGTCGCTGCCTCGTTCGATAATTTGAATATCGCCAAACCCGACCTCACCAATCAAGATTTGCAAACGCTCGCGGGTGAAGCGGTGATAGTCATACGGAATGTGATGTCTGCGGGCCGACCAAGGTACCGTCAGCAACAGAACGCCTTGTTCCTTGAGCACTCGGGCGATTTCCCGAAGGAGCAATTCCGGATTTTGTGCGTGCTCGAGGACCTCGATGCAAATGGCGCTATCGAATTCGGCATCGTCGAAAGGGATTCTTGTCCCGTCGTAGTACTTGATATCGTTGCGCCCGCCTGACATTCCGAAATCGGCGGCATTGCCGATATCGATTCCTTGGTAGGTCGTGCCCCGTGGGAGCCAGTCGCGCCACGGCGATTCACCGGCTCCGACGTCCAGAACGCGCCCACGCAGGCGACTCAACGCCGGTCGCAGATGCTTGACAATCGAGCCGAGCTGTACATCAACTAGGCAACGCAATTTGAAGAGCCAAGGGTGCTGACACGGCGACGTGACCGCGATTGGCTGAAACCGTTCTTGCATGGAGAGCCAAGCCTGGATATTTGGGCAGACGAATGGCGAATCCGAGTGGAAGCCGCCGCATGTCGCGCTGCCTTCCTTGGGTAAGGGTTTGTAAGGATTCTATGATTCTCGCTCGCGGAAAGCGAACTTTTCATGTCCGACCTCCTGGCGGAACAGGGTGGCGTAACGGGTCAGGAAAGTCTGACTCTGAGCGACGTCGAAAAGGGGCCGGCAGTTGGGCGTACTTGGAGGCAACGAGCTGGACGTCAGCTATAAATACTTCGGGCTTAAAGGCATGTTTCGAATGGCGGACAGTTGAGTGCGTCGAGGACATATCCCGCGATTCGGCGCGCGACGCGTGTGCTGATGTCGGGGTACCGGGTGCGTGTGTTTAGATCGCAGCCGTCAGTGGCGACAAGCCTCTTTGCGGTAAAATCCAGGTCATCCTAAGGAAAGAGAAGAACATGACAGGTGTTGAGGCTCGGCGCACCGCCATTTGTTACCTATCAGAAATGGCGGCTTTGATTGCAATCTTTATAGCTGTGGATTTTCTAGTCCTGAGGTATGTATTTCCAGGGTTTATTGATCCATTCTGGCCTCAAAATTCGGATTTTTATTCGGCATCAGCAATAAAAAATTCACCATATTCCTTTTGGGGTCTTCTCATGTTTCCTCGCCCCCTAGGGATAGCTTATATGTGGCTGACAGGAAATCTTGGGATCAGAGGGTCGATCGTTGCAAATCTTTTGCTGGTGGCGATAAACTATGCACTGATTGTGATGTCGCTTAGGCGTGCATTCAAGATATCCATTGGAGTGAACGCAATTGCGTGTGCGTTATTGTTTGCGTTCCTGATATCATCGCACCCGTACCAATATCAAATGTCCACCTGGGATTCCTTTTCCCAGCTATCGTTTTTTCTCTTTCTTATTGCTTTTGTTTTCATCTCGAATGGCGCGACACCGTGGCTTGCCGCAATTTTTGTATTGTTAGCGCCGCTTGCAAAGGAAACCTACCTTCTTTCTGCAATATTTTTATGTGCTGTCTGGGCGGTTGAAAATAGATTTCGGATGAAGTCGTTAATTCCAGGTCTAGCGATCGGAGTGGCGGGAGTGGTGGCGCTCGCTTTTGAGCATTTTGTGTCATCCCCATTTACGAATGGCGCGGATCCACAGGGCGCGTACCACGTCGTACTTTCCGTAAGTTCAGTTTCAAAGGAATGGTTTCGCTATCTCTCAGAGGGAGTAAACGCCGCCACGCTTTGCGTGGTATTCCTTTCGATTATTGCTGTAGCTGTTGGAACTGGTTTGTGGAGTAGAGAATTCCTTTGGGCATTTTCGCTTCCGATCGCAGGCGCATTGGCTCTTCTCCCAAATTCTTTGTTGCCAAACCATCATAGCGAGTCCTATACGTGGAACGCTGCGTTTTTGATGTACGCCCCCGTCATAATGTTATGCGTTGCATCACGAAAAATCCGATTCTTCACAGCAATCCCAATTGCAATTGGGATTGTTGCGCTTTATTCTCCGGTTTTGTCTGCGGGGGACTATGCAGGGCAAAATTGGATTATCGCGGACCAACAGCACCAGAAAAAATTCATGAAGAGGTTTGGCGATCTCATCAAGGAAATTCCGTCAGATGATCAAAATATCCTCATCTCAGGCGTGAATTTCCCATCTAATATTTTTGAGAATAAAAACTCGGTTTATTCGTTTGGGGTGCCATCGGGAACACATTTATTTGTAGTCTCGTACGATGCCGAGAAGATTCACCAGACTCAGAATGGCGCGGATAAGCCAGAAGATTTGATTACTTTTATTAGTCCGGAAGATGTTCCGAAAATGGCCTTCAATGAGGCATGGCTAGTTCGAAATGATGGGGACGTAATTATGCGATTGCAGCCTCCATATTCAATTGCGACGCCTATTCCGAATTATTTTGCCTTGGCCGAAATCCTGGCTTTTCCAGGCTTGCTGGACGTCTTTGACGCCTCTAAGTCTGACAATTCGTCAGTCGATGGGTATACATATCTAAAATATGGAACCCTGTTTTTGGACTACAACCGTCCTTCGCTTGCAGAAATCTATCTGCGTCGGGCAGAAGCGTTGTTACCAGAGAACCCATATTCACATTACTTTCTTGGGAAATCACTGGAGCGTCAAGGCGACATAGATCGTGCCCGCGGCGAGTATCTTAAGGCTGTAGAAACACAAGCAGCGTCTCCGAATCCGGCTTTTCAGAAAGCGCTGGATAGAATTAGATAATTCTTTCTAATCGCACGAAATGTCTACGTGGTGGGCGCCGGACTGGCGCCTTGTGCCATTGGTGGACGACTATTAGAAATGCCAACAAACTTGCGCGCAGCGCTATTACGCGGCGCTATCCTGGCCGACATTCAAGGTTCAGGTTCGCTGTTTGCTCGCCCCACAAACACGACCTTCGACATAAGCAAATAGGCGATGACGGCCATAATTGGCGTAAGGATGGCCTGACTGACTATGGGACCAGCAACCCGGGGCGTCAACTGATGAATGAGTCCAAGGTTGAGCAAATAGGTTCCGACGTACGCTGCCACAAACCTTGGTATTCGCTGAGGGGAGAGATCAGCGAAGACAAGTCCGCCAGTAGTCAGAAAGTTAAATGCGACGCCTGCGAGATTGCCGCCTATCAGCGCGAGCCAAGGCGCACTGCCGAACCAAACGAACAATGTGTAGACCGCGAGACCAAAGACCGTATTGAGCGCTCCGACGGCCACAAACCGCGCGATACGCCCTGATGGTCCGGAGAAAAATTTAAGCACGCTGATTTGACGGTTTGAAGCCCAAGGCAACGGTGTTTCCGACATTCATCGGAATCTTAATGCCGGCAATTCCGAGTGTGGCGATGGTCTGTTGAGCGAAGCTCTTGATACCGGAGGGCAAGGGCGCCAAACGCGTCCAGTATCTGAGGGAATATCGATTCACGAACGGTTTCACTTGGACATTTGTGTAGCCGTTTCTGTCGAAGAGCGCCGCGATACTGCGCGCGGAGAAGAGTTGCATATGCTCGATGTCGATAATGGGCGAGCGCCGGCCCATCAATCGATTCACGATGCTGCGGTAGTCGTGCGTGACTGTGACGAATGCTCCTCCCGGTCTGAGCAGTCGCATGACGGACCGGGTGATTTCTGCAGGCTCCCGTACGTGTTCGAGCGTCATGAAGCAACATATCAAGTCAAACGACTCGGGCTCGTAATCACCTTCGACGAAGATCCCTTCGCGAATCCAGTCGTGACGATGTGCGGGGGCCGCAGCAATCGCGGCTGTCGAAGGCTCGATGCCTGCCACAGTTTCGAAACCCAGTTGCTTGAGCTTGTCTAGAAACACGCCCGTGCCGGTGCCGATTTCCAATGCACGACCAAGTTTCAGTTGGCGCAAGGCGGGCCGGATCACGCGCGCATAGGCGGAGGCGGCATCGTCGGCTTCTTCGCTACTGTCATAGTCGGCTGCGTGATAAACCTCTGCGAGAGCTTGTTGCGATGGCGGGCGATCTACGTAGACCAAGTCGCACGAGGAGCATTGCACCATCTGATAGCAAAGGTACTCAGGCTCTTTCCGAGAGGCAAAGCTGAACTCGTTGAGCTTCGACGAATCGATGTGCTCGTCGAAAAATATCTTCGCCCGATCGGGGGAGCTGCCACAAACCGGACAGTTGCGCTGCGCTCGTTCCAGAAGTTGCATTTTTGGTGCTTCGGTAGTAGTTAAAGCGCTCCCGCCCCGGTTCACGAGGGCGGCGGAGCGGGGCGTTTGCAAATTCAGATTTGAGACGGCTTCGCCAGTTGCTCGGTTATCGTGCCGTGTCTGATCAGCGCGGCGCGAATGAGTCTGGGCCGGCCTTTCACTTCGATCATGATCTTCCCGATATATTCACCCACGAGTCCGATTCCAAACAGGTTCATCGATCCAAACATCAGAATCGCGATCAGCATGGTTGTCACGCCTCGCGGGGCGATATCAGGAACGGCGATCCGGAGAACCCCGATGACTACAGCCGCCAGCACGGAGAGGCTGAAAAGCACCAGACCGGCCGTCGTCAGCATGGTCAGCGGCACATTGCTGAACGAAAAAATTCCCTTCTTAGCCCAGTCGATATTCTTGGTAAATGAATTCGTGGTGCGGCCAAACATCCGTTCGGGGCGCTCGTAGGGAACACCCGTTTGACGAAACCCGACGTATGCACGCAGACCGCGCATGAACAGGTCCCGCTCGGGGCAGCTCAACAGCCAATTGACGACTTTGCGATCGATCAGCGAAAAGTCGCCCGCATCCAGCGGGATGTTCACGTAGCTGAACGCGGCAAATACGCGATAAAACGCCTTGTACAGTAATCCCCAATGCCAAGGCATCTCTCGGCGCACTCTATTGCCGTAGATGACGTCATATCCCTTCTCCCACTCGGCGTAGAACGCTTCGATCAACTCCGGCGGGTCCTGAAGGTCGCCGTCGAGCAGCACGACGGAGTCTTTCGTCGACAATTCCATGCCGCTGCGAAAAGCCATCTGCGACCCGAAGTTGCGTGAGTGCGAGATCCCGATGACCTTGGGATCTTTCGACGATATTTCGCGTATGACCTCTGCCGAGTTATCGGGGCTGCAGTCGTTCACGAAGATGATTTCGTAGTCGATGCCAAGCTTGAGAAACGTGTCGGTAAGGCGCCGATACATGATCGGTATCGCCGGTTCGTCCTTGTAGCATGCAATGATCGCCGAGACGCTGCGCTTGCGCTTGTGCGCGGTCTTTTTTGAGCGCTGCGCTAGTTCTTCTTCGCTTAGCGTGCGCACCCAGTTTGCCGTCGAACTCAGTCCTTCAGATAGGGGCATCGTAGCTTCCCAGCCGAGCAGAGCCTTAGCTTTGCCTGGGTCCGCATACCAGTCCGGCATGTCCCAGGCACGGCCTTCCATGGAACCGAAGTCAGGTTGTTCTTTGACGGCGAATAAGTCGCATGTCAGCTCGGCGAGCTCGCGGATGGTCGTTTTCCGTCCCGTACCGATATTGAAGCTTTCCCCATAAAGCGAGGGGTTCATTCTGACTGCGGCGCTGATGAATGCGGTGCACACGTCATCCACGTGGATGAAATCCCGTGACGTATCGGGTGCGACGAAGGGCGGAAGCGTCCCCGAAGTCGCCTTGCGCAGCAGGTTCGGAATGAGACGCGAGCCGTCTTCGAGGGGACCATAAACCGAGTACAGGCGGAGGTTCACGCAAGGGAATCGATGTTCCTTGCCCATGTACTTCAGATATTCGCCAACGGCCACCTTCGAAACGGAGTAATGGCTGTTCGGTTCGCATCTGCCGTCTTCGGCAGGAGCTGCGCTGTTGGTTCCGTATTCGGACGAGCTGCCAGCGTGGACGAACGCGCTAACAGAGCGTCGGGCGAGCAAGCTCGTCAGCGTGACAATCGAATTGAAATTCGTTTGATAGATCAGCCCCGGATCCTGTTCGAACGAGTAGGCCCCGTATGCAACGCAGTCGAATACGGTCTGCGGGGCGATCGTGTCGAGCATATGGGTGACCGCCGCCGGATCGTTGACGTCGACGGTGATCACATGCGTGTCAGGCACGTCGGCGAGTCGCCATGATTTATCGCGGCGAACGACAGCATAGACATCGTTTCTTGCCGCAAAAATCTTGAGGAACAAGTTCGCACCGACAAAACCGGACGCGCCGGTGATGAGAATCGGTCCCCGCAGCGAACTGATGTCCGGAGTCGAGTGGGTCATAGTCGTTATCGTGAATACGGGTCAGGCCAAGCCGAGCGAGCCGAGTAGTGATTTGGGGTCCAGGCCGGAGGCTTCGCGCAGGTAACGTTGCGAGCCGTAGCGAGGGTAATGATGGGCCTTGGCGTGCAGGTGGTGCAGCTTGGCGAATACTCCGTTGGAGAGCAGGTGTAGCGCAAGCTCCGATCCGAAGCTGCCGCGAGCGACATGTTCTTCGACTACGCAAAGCTTGCCGGCCTCTTCGATTTGCTGCATTAACGCCTTTGGCGGAGCGTTGAGAGACAAAGGCAATTCGCCAAGCACCCAAAGATTCGGCCGTATCGCATCAGGAAGGGCAGATATCGCTTCGATATAAGTGCCGGCTAGCGGGCCGACGGCGATGATCGGCATGCCTTTTCCGATGACGAGCTGGCGCCATGGCGCATAGGCGGGAACTTCGTAGCCCTTGGGCGCTTCGCCCCGGCCTAGCCGGATATACGCCGCGAGTGGCGACGCGCCGGCGCGCGCGATTACAGCGGAAACGTCCTCGTCAAAGGCAGGAACGAACGCGCAGATGTTGGGAAGCGTCAGCAGAATTCCATAGTCTTCGATCGCGTGATGGGTGGGCCCCATGACGCCATAGCCGTAGCCACCGCCGTTGCCGATTAGGCGAACGGGAAGCTTATGGAACGTAACGTCGTTGCGGATTTGTTCGAACGGCCGCGCATAGCAAAACGGTGCGATGCTGTAGGCCCAAGTCTCCCACCCCTGGCGAGCCATTGCCGCAGCGACGGAAACCATGTTCTGTTCGGCGACGCCGGCGTTGATGAAACGCGCTCCCATTGCGTCGCGTAGCGGCTCCAGCGCCATAAAGCCAAGGTCCCCGGTAAGGAACGCCATCTTCGGACTATTTGCGCGTTCCACCAGGGAATCACACAGCTGCTTTCTCATGACTGGGTCAACTCCGCAATGGCCTGATTGTATTGAGTCTCGTTGATAGGCAGGTAGTGCCATTCCATGCGGTTCTCCATGAACGACACGCCTTTGCCTTTCGTGGTTTGCAGCACGATGATGTGAGGACGGGCGTGGCGTTTGTCCAATGCCTTCCGGATAGACGGTAGGTCATGGCCTGGAACCACTTCGATCTCGACATCGAAGCCGCGAATCTTTTCCCACAAGGGCGCCATCGATGCCACCGCATCCGTTGCCCCGAAGCCTTGTAGCTGATTGTGATCCACGAGTATGGTGAGGTTCGCCAGTTGCTGGTGACTTGCGAAGATCAGAGCCTCCCACGTCGATCCTTCCTGCCATTCCCCGTCTGACGTCAGGCAAAACACGCGGTTGTTCTTGCCATGCATGCGGTCGGCTAACGCCGTGCCCGCGGCAAGTGAAAGGCCGTGCCCGAGACTGCCGGTTGCGAACATGATTTCGGGGATGCCGGAGGCGGGAGGATGCCCGGCGAGCAGCGTATCGTCCTTGTGAAAGGTGGCAAGTTGACTGTCGTCGAGTTTGCCCGCGCTCCAAAGCGCGGTGTACAGTGCGCCAGCCGAATGCCCTTTTGACAATACAAAATGATCCGACGGACCCATGTATTCATTAAAGAGCAGCGCGAGTGCGTCGATCGACGAAAGGTTACCGCCAACATGGCCGACGCCGCTCTCATAGTGCATGCGAATCAACCGTCGGCGGATTTCCAATAGGCGCGGCTCGTCCAGTTTTTGAAGGGTATTCATTGGAATTCTCAGTTAAGTTACTTGCTTTCGTTCGCCGGGGAAAAAGACACGCCGTGGTTGTAGGTGAACGCGTGGGCCAATGGGTGCTCGCGCCGGAGGGCTGCAAAAGTGTCATCGGTGTCCGCGCAGTACAATTTTCGAGCAGTTCCTTCGTAGAGTTCGAAGAAGCGTCCCTTTATCAAAGCCCAACCGCAAACGTCTTGAGATGCACGCAGGACCAGTTCAGCACCGATAGGGGCGGCGTGAGTATCGACGATGTCTCGTTTTGCAAGGCGCGCAGCAGTTGCGGAGCTTGAAAAGAAAATGTTGGGGATGTATTGGCTAAGCAGTATATCCATCGTCAAGAGCGACGCACATGCGGCGAGACAAACGATGGTGGGCACAAGGCGCCGGCCTTGGGCCAGTCCGATAGACCACGCAAATATCGACAGAAAGATTGCGAGCGGTGCGTAGAGCCAACGCTGCTCGACGTGAATCGTAAGGACCGGCGGCACCAGCAGCAAAATAATGAGCATCAGCGCGAAAGCTGGATACCAACGCTGCCCATTCGGACTCTGTTTTCCGGCCGTAAAGCCGTAAATCGTAGCGACGAGCGCGCAAAAGACGGTGATGCTTGCTAAGGCGCGAGCCAGATCGTCCCCAGGCAGCGGGGAATCGAACACAATAGAATGCCCGGCGAGATAGTCAGGACCGTAGTTGAAACCGAAGACCGACAGCAAAGCCTGCTCGGATTGATCAATAATTCTTGGGACATTGAGGTCGAGATGAGTCGCACCTGTCCCAACGAAGAAGGCGGAATGAAGCAGAACGGTCTTGATGAGGACGTTAAGCAGCGCTATTGCGAAACAGGCGCCGGCAGCCCCATATCGGTCGAAAGCGCCCGAATTTTGACGGCTGCGTGAGAGTGCGAGCGTCAGAGCGAGCAGGGGAGTGATGGAGAGGTATCGCTCGTGCGTCAGGACGCATAGAGCAAACGCAATCACTGCAAGCCATTGCCAGCGCTTTTCCCCAGGCTGGCGGCAGGCCATCACGGCGAAGGCCACGACCAAAAGGAACATGGTGAGGGCAAGCCCCTCGACCGGGCCAGTTGCCACGGTCACCTGATACAAAGCAAAGCGTGAGCACGCGAACGCCAGAGCCAGAGCCAGGCTGGCCAACCTATTGCCTTTCGACAACAGCATTGAGATCGCGAAGAAAATAGTCGCGTTCAGTACGTGCAGGCAGAAATTGAATGCAAGGAAACCGCGGAGATCGAACTGAAACACCTTTGCGAGCGCGAGCCACGTTAGCTCGAAGACCGGTCGATATTTTTCGTAAAACTGAGCCGTGAATGCCTGATGCCACTCGCTGATGAATTCGTGATCTTTCAGCGTTGCCAATATGTTGTAGAGGTCGTCGCCGTAGAATACGGTCGGTTCCCACGGAATGAACCGCCAATAGCTGGCAGCCGCCAGAATCAGAATCACTGCTACGCCAAGAAGCGTCGTGGCACGTATTGCAGGCTGGCGCAGTGCCATAGACGGTATAGCCGGCGATTGTTTCTCTAGCGGATTCTGCATAGGGTCACTAGGCGAATATGAATAAGGCAGCGCGGAAACGAATGAGTTGGGCCATCAAAACGCCGCGCCGGCCCAGCGGCATGACCAACCGCAAGCAGCCCTTTCTGGCCGCCTCAGTCCTCTTCGTCTCAATTGCCGCTCGCAACTTTAGAGCCCGATTGCGCCAGATCGGAAGCGAGGTAGTCGGTGAGCTGCTGCGTCATTTTCAGGCGCCCGACTGCATTCAAATGGCGATTGTCGAAGAAAAATTGCGGTTGCTCGAGATTCAGCAGCAATGGTTCGGGAATGACGCGAACATTGTCAGGACGCCCGTTCTGCTGGAAAAATGCGGCGAGCTCATAGCTGTTGTCATGAATCGCCGCGGGCAGCGGCGTAGATGGCAAGCGGAGCACATACACGCGCGTTTTCGAGCCCGCATAGCGGTCTTCTATACGTGTCAACCAACGGCTGTTCCACTCGTCCGCATCGAAACGCAGATTCGTATACGGACGCTTGAAATCGGCGTCGATCTCTTGGCGTTGCGTATCGTTCAGCCACGTCGGATAGGTGATCGCACCGGTTGCCGGATCGATCGCCAGGCCCGTCATTGATCCGGTGTGGCCTGTGTATCCGTCGCCAAAATGGATGCCAACCTTTTGCTTCCAGTGGTAGTTACTTTTGCGCGCGAGCGGACCAGACAGCAGATTGCTGAAGTCGGCCTGGTAGCTCAAGGGATCGAATACCCACTGCGCCAAGACATCGAAGCGCGAACGCCAATCGCGTTGAGTCATGGCGAAATCGACGTACGAAGGCGCGCTGACTAGCGGGACCAGAAACGCGGCATGATAGACTTGGTCCATGCGCGCGACGACGGGCGGCGCGGCACGAAATGTCGGTAGCGTCAGCACGATCGCGCGGTAGCGGTCGCAATGCGGATCGACGGCTTGCAGAAAGTAGTACCAGTCACGCAGATCCGAGCCCGGCACGGCTGCATTGATCAGATCCAGGTGCTGGCTTTTGGCTATCTGGTTGCCGACGTCCGCACTGAATCCCTCGGAAGCGCGTGAATCTCCCGTGATCAGCACGTCCGTCTCGGGTCCCGGCGGCCGCTTCTTGAGCGCGTTGAGGACGGCCAGGCTGAAGCCCTGCATGGACTCCGTCGTCGTAATCGAGGCGTACCACCCGCTGCGGAACACAAGCAGGTCGAACACGATTGCCGCAACAAGGGCGATTAGGATTTTACGCGTTGCACTCATAGCTTAAAACTTCGCGTACATGAACTGCCCGCCCGTCGGGCTTGCGGCAAGAACAACGACAAGAGCCAGTACGCCAAAAACTGTCCAGCGAATCGCTTCGCTTTTGGCGATGGAAGACGTCAGCCCGTTGAATAGCTTGTTTAGCACGCCAGTCCCCAAACCCAGCGAAATCAGGGCAGCGGCAATCCCCGTTTTCCAAATCGCCGGGTCAATGAGCGCGAATGTCTGCAAGACGGGCCCATGGAAACTGAAGACGGTACGCAAGTTATTCCAGGCGAAACCCAGGTCCGGCGCGCGGAAAAATACCTGACCCAGCACCACCAAATGGAAGGTGACAATGGGCGCGATGATACGGTGCGCTGATTTGAACGTCGGGTTGCGTTTATTCACCGCGTCGATCTTGGGTGCAATGATCGTTGACGCGACCAGCAGAAGACCGTGATAAACGCCGAATACGAAATACGTCGGCCTGAATCCATGCCACAGACCGATCAAGATCATATTGATCAGCAGGCTCAACTGCAGTCCGCGCGCGCCCAGCCCGCGAAGCGCCATCCGCAGCGGCAGAAACAGATAGTCGCCGAGCCAGGTAGTCAGGCTCATGTGCCAGCGGCGCCAGAAGTCGGGGATGGAAGACGCGGAAAACGGTGCGTTGAAGTTGGGCGGCCCCATAACGCCAAAGAGGGCGCCAAGGCCCAGCGCAATATGAGTCAGTCCTGAGAAGTCGGCGAAGAGCTGCAGCGTATAGCCGTAGTCGGCAAGCAACGCTGAGAAGCTTGTTGGGCCGGCTTGGTTGTCGAGCGCCGAAACGAATGGCCCGATACGGTCGGCCAGCACCGCTTTTTCAAAAGCGCCCAGCAGCAGCAGGGGAATCGCGCGCGTGAGCGTTTCGGCACTCGGTTTCAGGCTGCCTTTCTGCTCGAGCTGCGCGAAAAAATCGTCAGGGCGCTGGATCGGGCCGCTGAGCATCTGCGGAAAGAAGCTCACATACAGCGCAACTTTGACGATGTCGTCCTGTGGTTTGACGTTTTCCCAATGGACTTCGAGCAAGTAGCTAATTGCTTTGAACGTGTAATACGAGACGCCGATCGGGATCAGCCAGCGAAGCGTAAAGCCGTCCGCGCCGGCAGGGATGACCTCGACGGTCTTAAAGAAAATCAAACTGACGAGCAACAATCCGATCGAGCCTAGCAACGCGTACTTGCGGCGCTGCGGATCCGACGAAGTTCCGATCCAACGCCCGCCGACATAGGTCACCGCAATGGCGGCCAGCATGATGAACAGGCACGGTATGCTCCACGTGGCATAGAACAGTAAAGAACCGGCCAGTACGACGTAGGGGCGCGCGCGCTGTGTGCTGATGCACGTCACCAGCAGCAGCACAATCAGCGCGCTGAAAAAGGAACTCTGAAGGTAAGACATGAACGTGTCGCCGGTCAGGTCGTGACTTTGTTCTCGATTAGCCCGACGAGCGCTCCGACGTTCGGCAGGCGCTGGACTTCGCGAATGTTGAAGCGAATGCGGAAGTGCGATTCGATGGACGAGATCAGGTCGATATGCGTCAGCGAATCCCAACCTTCGACGTCTTGCGCCGTGGTTGCCTCGGTCAGTTTGATGCCGGGGCGGCCGAGGACATCACTGAAAATCGATTCGAGAGCGGTATAGATATCGGTGCTGGACATATTGGTGGAACTCTTAAGTAACGGTCAATTCGAGAGACAAACTCAAGCCTGTGCCGCGGTAATGAAATGGGGCCGTTTCGTATAGTCGGCGACGTCGATCACCCATTCTGTCGTATTGGTATCCGGCACCGGGCGAGGCGTAAAGCCGAATTGCTCGTAAAAGCGCTCGACCATGGCATTCTTGCTCGACGGGATATATTCGCCGACGATCGTGCGGATACCCCGGCTGCTGCAAACCTCGACGATATGGTTCATCGCGAAGTCTTCCACTCCGCGGCGCAACACGCGGCAGCTCATCAGATACAGATCGACGCGCGCGACTTCGCCCTCGAATTTCAGGGCGATAACGGAAATCAGCCCGTGCGAACCGACGTTGTCAGCCAGCGTGACGGTGAACGGGTAGCAATTCGCCTCGTCTTCCATGAGCGCGGCGCACTCGCTTTCGCCATAGCGGCGCGTCGTGAGATTGAACTGATTGCTGCGTTGAATCAGTTGAGCGATACGGGGCAGATTGAACGGCGTGAAGCGCGAAATCGTTCCCGTCATTTCGAGCGAGCGCAAATACTCTTCGTAGCTCCCGAAGGCGCTCTGCATTTCCTGGCGCTTCGCTTCCTGCCGGTAGAGGTCCGCCCGCTCGGCGTCCTCGCGCGAATGCGTGGTCGTCTCGAACAGGTTCAGTTCCGCGATGGTCGCGAGATACTTGCCCGGGTCCTCGGGCAGTTCCGGGACGATGACCTGCGGAATCAGGCCGCGCACGAGATTGCGCTCGAACGGGTTGTCGTCGAGGAACACCATCGAATCGAAGCCGATATTGAGCGTGTCGCGGATAGCGTGCAGATTGCTCGCCTTGTCGTTCCAGTTCGCTCGGAAAACGGCGATGTCGTCTTCTTTGAGCACCATGTCCGGATGCTCGCGGAACGGCAGAATGGCGTTCGCGTGTTCGTTTTTGCTGTTGACCGCAAGGATGATGCCGCGCTTCTTGAGGTTCAACAGATGATGCTGAAGGTCGCAGTACGCCTGGCCCTCGCCGAGGTCTCCCAGCGCAATGCCGTCGAGTCCGTCGTCGCCGATCACGCCGCCCCATAGCGTGTTGTCCAAATCAAGGACAACACATTTCACGATGCTGCCCATCGAGGCCGCGATGATATCGACGATGTTTTTCGCGAGACGGGGCAGGTAGTCGAGCGCGCACGGAATCTTTGCCATCAGCCAGAGCTTTTCGTCGCGCCAGCGCATACGGCCGACTTCGCCCGCAAGGTATTCGACGTCGTTGACGAACACGTCCTTGCGTTCGCGCGCCGCCTCGGCGACATGCCGGTTCACCGACGACACGGCATAGCCGAGCGAGCCTGTCATCAGGCTTTCATAGTTGCCGAACTCGCGTTCCGCCGGCATGACCATCGTCGACTGAATGATCTTGCAAGCGTGCTTATTGGCGATTGCGTCCCAGATGCTGACGATTCTCGATGCCTCGTTGGACCAGCCGCGTTCGGGCTGGTCGGGACCGAGTCGGCGCTTTGCCTTTTCGGTCATGTTGAGGATCGAGACGAAATCGGGCGCAAATTTGTACAGGCCGGATTCCGGATCGGAGACTTCCGCGCCAATGCCTTCGTACGGCGCCTCGTAAACGCTCAAATTGAACCCGCGGTCAGCCGCCAGAACCCGCAATAAGGGAACAATATGTTGAGTCGCGCAATCGGCGAGCAGTGCGAGCCTTACCGGTTTGAGTCGCTCGTCGGCGGTGAAGGTCTGTGCGCGACGACGCAGCGTAGCGTAGTCAAGCGCATCCATGGACATCTGCTGATTGGGCTGGGTAGACATGTGTCGTAGGCGAGGAGACTAGCGCGGGCGGTGTTGCTCTCGAATGGGCTGGGCCTGAATATGCCGACCGCACTACGTACGAAAAAACAGCGAACTATACCATGGGAGTACGTCGATTTTGAGACAGGTCCGGCTAGGCTGTCCGCAGCACCTGCAATAAGCGATGTCGAAAGCCTTTTTTTATCGGGCTGGGGCGCCGGGCGGCATTTTTGAACAGGTGGTAATGCACAATCACCAAACGCATTCGATTCAATTCTCTTGGGGCATGAAGTTACTTGTTCGCCAGGTCTCCGCGCGTTTGGGCGGCGTGGAGGTGGCGTATCGCAACTCGGGCTATTACGCACAGAATATGCGCCAACCTCGCGGATTCTGTCGGCAGTTGGATGAATACATTCGGTCCGGAAGCGTCCGTAATTCGGCCGTCACACGAGTTTGATCCGCCAAATACCGGCTCGCTCCGTGCCGCCGATACCGCAAATCGACGCGGACCACCGTCTGATGCCGGTAAAATTGCGATTTGTTCAACTGACGGGCGCCAAGTTGCCCGCACACGCTTGATTGAGCAACAATACAGCCCTATTGAGGGCCTCATCACAGACAAAAGTGTCGCTTCAGACGACATCGCAAGTTTCCCTATGAACGCTACAAGCGCGCCGAACGGCGTAACCCACGGCTTGTCCGTATCCGTCGTGGTCTACCGGCCGGATTCGGCGCTTCTTGCCCGCACGATGGCGAGCCTGGCCGCTGCGTGCGCGGCAGTCCGCGCGAAGCATCCGGATTTTGCCGCCAGCTTTTGCCTGGTCGACAACGGCGGGCTGCCGGACGTGTCCGCCGAACTCGCGGCGCTGCGCGAACATGGCGTCGCCAACTCGGTCGTCAGCGGCCACGGCAACGTGGGCTATGGCCGAGGCCACAACTTGGCGATTCAGCACGCCGAGAGCCGCTATCACCTCGTGCTGAACCCCGACATCGACCTCGACGAGCACGCGCTCGTCGCGGCCCTCGATTTCTTCGCCGAGCATCCGGACGTCGGTCTTCTGAGCCCGTGCATCGGCGACGACGAAGGGCAGATCCAGTACCTCTGCCGTCGCTATCCCACGGTGCTCGACCTGTTCGTGCGCGGCTTCCTTCCGGCGTCCGTGCGCCGGCTCTTCGCACGCCGCCTTGCGCGCTATGAAATGCGCGACCTGATCAACGAGCGCGACGTTGTCTGGGACCCGCCGATCGTCAGCGGCTGTTTCATGCTGTTCCGCACGGACGTGCTGAAGCAGCTCGCCGGCTTCGACGATCGATATTTCCTGTATTTCGAAGACTACGACCTGAGCCTGCGCACGCATGACACCGCTCGCATCGCGTATGCCCCTTCAGTGAGGGTGATGCATCACGGCGGCGGCGCGGCGCGCAAGGGGCACGCACATATCCGGATGTTCTCCGCGTCGGCCTTCAAGTTCTTCAATCGTTTCGGCTGGAAGTGGGTATGAGCCGCGTCTTGGTCACCGGCGCTAACGGCTTCGTCGGACAGGCGCTGTGCCGTACCTTGATCGAGCGCGGGCACGCGGTGACCGGGCTCGTGAGGCACGCAGGCGGCTGCACGATGGGCGTGAGGGAATGGGTCCAGCAGAGCCAGGACTTTATCGGTCTCGATGCCGCCTGGCCCGCCGGGCAGCAAGTCGACTCGGTCGTCCATCTGGCGGCACGCGTTCATGTGATGCAAGATCGCGCGGCCGATCCGCTGGGGGCTTTCCGGGCAACGAATGTCGAAGGCGCGTTGCGCGTGGCGCAAGCGGCGCGGCGCAACGGGGCGGCGCGCTTTGTTTTCGTCAGCAGCATCAAGGCAGTCGGCGAAGCCGATTCGGGCCTGCCGTTGCGCGAAGACGATCCGCCGCGGCCGCAGGACCCGTATGGCCGCTCGAAACTGGAAGCTGAGCAGGCGCTTGTTCATTTCGGCGAAGCATCAGGGCTCGACGTCGTGATCGTCCGTCCGCCGCTCGTCTACGGTCCCGGCGTGCGCGCCAACTTCCTGCAACTGATGAACGCGATCGCCAAGGGCCGGCCTTTACCGCTCGGCGCGATCTCGGCGCGGCGCAGCCTCGTGTACGTCGATAACCTCGCCGACGCGCTGTTGCGCTGCGCGACGGATCCGCGTGCAGCGCATGGCCTGTTTCATGTCGCCGACGGCCACGACCCATCCGTGACCGAGCTCGCACAAGCACTGGGCAAGCATTTGAATAAGCCCGCGCGACTCATCCCGATGCCGGCGCGTCTGCTGCGCACGGCGGGGCGCCTGACGGGGCGCTCGGCGCAGGTCGAGCGACTGGTCGGTGACCTGCGCGTCGATATCTCGCGCATCCGCGCGGTGCTTGCCTGGCAGCCACCGTATTCCGTCGACGATGGTCTGGCCGCCACAGCGCGCTGGTACCTGTCGACGCGTTGAGACCACTTCAGCCATATGCCCATTTACCTCAACTGGCTACCTTCCTGGACTGCGGTTTTGTTCGTTGCCGTGATGGCGGCGCTCGTGTGCGCCGCCATCCTTGGGGCGCTCTTGAAAACCGGGCTGGCCTGGCGTCTTGCCACCGACATCCCGAACGATCGCTCGCTCCACGTGCGCCCGACGCCGCGAGTGGGCGGGTGGGGCATCGTTCCGGTATGCATCGCGGCGATCGCTTGGGTGGCGCCCGGGCTGTGGCTCGTAGCCGCCTGTGCGCTCGTCCTCGCCGCCGTATCGCAGATCGACGACCGGCGGGGCCTGCCGGCGCGGGTGCGCTTTGCCGCGCACTTTGCCGCGGTCGTGGCATTGCTCGCGGTCTATCCGGCAGCGACGCCTTGGTGGGCGCTCGCCTGCATCGCGTTTCTTATGCTATGGCTGGTCAATCTTTACAACTTCATGGACGGCGCCGATGGTCTGGCGGGCGGCATGGCGCTGTTCGGATTCGGGGGCTATGCGCTGGCGGCGCTGATGAGCGCGCATCCCGCGCCCGAGTTGGCGCTGGCTTGTGCGGCCGTGGTCGGGGCAGCGGCGGGGTTTCTGCTTTTCAATTTCCATCCCGCGCGAATTTTTCTCGGCGATGCGGGATCGATCCCTTTGGGGTTTCTCGCCGGCGCCCTCGGCTATTGGGGCTGGCGCGAGGGCACGTGGCCGATCTGGTTTCCAGCGATGGCGTTTGCACCGTTTATCGGCGACGCATCGGTCACGCTCGCGCGGCGACTCGCCCGCGGAGAAAAATTTTGGCAGGCGCATCGGGAGCACTACTATCAACGGATGGTGCGCTCCGGCATGGGCCACGCGCGAACCGCCCAATGCTGGTATGCCGTGATGCTCGTCGGCATAATGCTTGCTTTGTGGGCGCTGGACCGTTCCATTGCCTTACAGTGGAGCCTCGTTTCCGTATGGGTTGTCATACTCGTGCTGATTGGCGCCGCAATCGATGTCCGCTGGCGTCGTTTTCAAACAACAGTTTCTGAACAACCTGAGGTGTGACGCCGATGCTTCGACACAAAGCCTCGTGGCTGTCGTTCAGCGCTTTTCTCTTCGATCTGTGCGCCGTATTGGGCACATGGCTCGTCGCTTATCTGATTCGATTTAACGGCGCTATTCCGGATGAGTTCTGGCATGGCGCGTTGCACGCGCTAGTCTGGGTGCTTCCGTTATATGGCCTGATGTTCCGCATTTTCGGCTTGTACCGCGGCATGTGGGTCTTCGCGAGCCTCCCCGACTTGCTGCGCATCTCCAAGTCGGTGTTCACGGGCGGCGTCGTAGTCATGGTGGCCGCCGTGATGGTGCAGCCGCTTCCGATCATCCCGCGCTCAGTCCTGATCGTCTCCCCGATCCTGCTGTTCCTCGTGATGGGCGGCGCCCGCGCGCTCTACCGCGCGACGAAAGAGTTCTACCTATACGGCGGCCTCGTCGGCGAAGGCAAACCTGTGATCGTCCTCGGCGCCGGCAACGCCGGCGCCAACCTTGCCCGGGAACTCTCGCGCTCCGGCGAATGGCGCCTCGTCGGCCTCCTCGACGACGACCCCGCCAAGCAAGGCCGCGAAATCTACGGCCACAAGGTGCTCGGCCCGATCAGCGATCTCTCGAAATGGGCCACGACCCTGCGCGCCGAGCACGCGATCATCGCGATCCCGTCGGCCTCGGTCGACGCGCAGCGCCGCGTCGCCACGCTGTGCGTGCGTGCCGGCGTGCGCGCGATGGTGCTGCCCGCGCTCACCACGCTCACGCAAGGGCAGGCGTTCCTGTCCCGCGTGCGTCAGATCGACCTCGAAGACCTGCTCGGCCGCGATCCCGTCAAGATCGACATGCCGCACGTCGAAGCGCTGCTGCGCGGTCGCGTAGTCATGGTGACGGGCGCGGGCGGCTCGATCGGCTCGGAGCTGTGCCGCCAGATTCTGCGTTTCGCGCCGGCCCAGCTGGTCGCGTACGACGTGTCCGAATTCGCGATGTACCGGCTCACCGAGGAACTGCAGGAGCGCTTCCCCGATTTGTCGGTGATCCCGATCATTGGCGACGCGAAAGACTCGCTGCTGCTCGATCAAGCCATGTCGCGCTACGTGCCGTACATCGTCTTTCATGCGGCGGCGTATAAGCACGTGCCGCTGATGGAGGAGCTCAACACGTGGCAGGCGGTCCGCAACAACGTGCTCGGCACCTATCGCGTTGCGCGCGCGGCAATCCGGCACAACGTCAAGCACTTCGTGCTGATTTCCACCGACAAGGCCGTCAACCCGACCAACGTGATGGGCGCGAGCAAGCGTCTCGCGGAGATGGCCTGCCAGGCATTGCAGCAGACGAGCGGGCACATCCAGTTCGAAACCGTGCGCTTCGGCAACGTGCTCGGCAGCGCGGGCAGCGTGATTCCGAAGTTCCAGCAGCAGATCGGCAAGGGCGGTCCGGTGACGGTCACGCATCCGGAAATCACGCGCTTCTTCATGACGATCCCCGAAGCGTCGCAACTCGTGCTTCAAGCTTCGAGCATGGGGCACGGCGGCGAGATCTTCATTCTCGACATGGGCGAGCCGGTCCGGATCGTCGATCTGGCACGCGACCTGATTCGTCTCTACGGCTACACGGAAGAACAGATCCGCATCGTTTTCACGGGTCTGCGTCCCGGTGAAAAACTCTACGAAGAGCTGCTCGCCGACGACGAAACGACCACCCGCACGCCGCATCCCAAGTTGCGCATCGCGAAGGCTCGTGAAGTGCCGGACCATCTGCTCGACGAGCTGCTGCCGTGGCTGATGCAGCATCGCGTCCTGCCCGACGACGAAGTGCGCCGCGATCTGCGGCGCTGGGTACCGGAATATCAATCCACGATGGCGCCGGTGCTGCAGAGCGTGCCGTCGGCTGCCGCGCGCTAACACACTCAGAACCCCACGCATGAAGAGACCTGCTTTGCCCCATGGTTCGCCCGAATTTCGAGATAGGGCGGCGAGCCCGCGCGGACTCGTGCTCTTTACCGAGAGCTCGCGCAACATGGGTGGCCAGGAATGGCAGCTCCTCCAGCAGATTCAGGCGTTGCGTTCTTCGGGGATGGACAGCGTGCTCGCGTGCCGGCCCGATAGCCTGATTGCGCTCGCGGCGCGGAAGGCATCCGTCGAGACGCTGACGCTGCCGTTTCGCAACAGTACGAATCCATCGACACTGCTTGGGCTGCACAACTTTCTCAAATCGAGGCGTCCGGTCGCGTGCGTGTGCCATAGCGGACACGACACCAACAACCTGTCGATTGCCGCCCGAACCCTGCAGCGCCGGCCGCGATTGATCCGCTCGCGCACCTACCACTGCGGGCGAGCGTCCTCGTGGACGTACAACCATTTTGTCGACGCGACCGTGGTGCCGAGCGAGCACCTGCGCCGGCAAATCCTGGCGAACCAGCGCATCGCGGCCCACCGCGTCAAGACGGTCTATCCGGGTGTCGATTTCGACGGCCTGGATGCCGATCTGGACCGCCCGCTGCCCGCCGATCTGCAGCAATGGATCGATGCCGGCGACGGCCCGCTGCTGGTTCAGGTGGGCATGTTCCGCCGGGAAAAGGGTCATCACGTGACCCTCGAGGCGATTGCCGAGGCGCGCCGGCATCTGCCGAATCTGCGCTACGTCGCAGCGGGCAGCGGCCCGCTGGAGGCCGAAATTCGCGCGCAGATCGGCGCGCTGGGCTTGGGGGCGGCGGTTTGGGTCGGGGAGGTGCGTCCCGTGGCGCCGTTGCTGAAGCAGGCGGATGTGCTGTTGATGCCGTCGTTGGCCGAGCCCCTCGGCATGGCGCAAATCGAAGCGCTCGGGCTAGGCATCCCGGTGCTTGCGAGCGACGTTGACGGCATTCCCGAGACCGTGTCCCATCTGGAGACCGGCATGCTGGTGCCTCCAGGCGACGTACGGAAATGGACCGAGTCCATCGAGTTCGCGCTGGCCCGTCCCGAGACGATGCGCGTCATGGCCGAGCGCGGCCGTGCCGACGTGCGCGGCCGATTTTCTGTCGAGTTGAACACATCGACGCTGCTTGGGCTGATGGCGCACCACCGCTAAGGCGAGGGCCGTGGTCCGGCCGTTCAGGAGCGAGACGTCCGGCATCGCGGCAAGTGCGAAATGCTAGGGCCGGTGGTGATGGCCCTTGCGAAACACAAGCCACCGCGGCGACTTGAACCGCACGATGCTGACGTAGAGCCACACATACGTCGCGGCAAACACGACGACAAAGCAGAAGAGGTGCACCGTGTGGCGCCAGAACAGCGTCGCCGGAATCACCGCAATCAGACACAGCAGCCACAAGTACGGCGACGTCATCGAATTGCGCCGCGTGAGTTCGTGCGCGGTGCGCACCCCCACCGCCCAGCGCATCAACCGCTTATAGACGAGCATGTGCAGATGCACGCCGTCCGGAATCCCCGGCGATATGCCGCGGACGAACTTCTTCCGATAAATCGAAAAGCACGTCTCGAAGATCGGGTACATGAACAGCAGCACCGGATACCACGCGGACACCTCGCGATGCCGCATCACGAGCAGGATCGACAGCTCGGCGAGCATGAAACCGATGAAATAAGCGCCGCCGTCGCCGAGAAAGATCAGCCCGGCCGGGAAATTCCACATGAAAAAGCCCATCACGGCGCCCATCATGATGAACGACGCGGACAGCACGATCGGGTCGTGCACCTGAAACGCCACGTAGGCGAGCGACGCGAACATCATGAACGCGACCATCGACGCAAGGCCGTTGAAGCCGTCGATGATGTTGATCGCGTTCGCGAGCGCGGCCACCGCGAGCACGGTCACGGCGCACGAAATCACCGCATACGACAGCAGGAAATCGAGCGGCGGCACGCTGATGCGCGTGACGGCGATATTGAGCGCGAAATAGGCGAGGGCGGCGGCGCCCATCGTGCAGACGAGGCGCGCGAACGGCGAGACGCGCTTCGTGAGGTCTTCGATGAGTCCCGACGCGAACGCCGGGATGCCGCAGGCGATGAGCCCGAGAATGCCGCCCGACACGGCCGGATAGGTGGGATGCAGCTGGACCGCGCCGACGACGAGCCCAGCCAGGATCCCGATCCCGCCCACGCGCGGCACCGGCCGGGCGTGGAATTTCTGCACGCCGGCGAGGTCGGTATCGGTCGAGAATTTTTCGTGCAGATGCGCATAGCGCACGATCAACAGCGTGATCAGCAGCGAAACGAGAAAACCAAGCGCAAAGCTAAGCATTGAAGTGGCCTGAAGACGGACGCCGAATTATACAAACGAATCAGGGCTGTCCATCGGGCCGCACCGCACGCAGAGCGGGAGATCGAGCCGATCGCGGCGGCAGAACGCACCGCGCCGGAACCATGAGCTCGCCGCCGCGGCGCTATCTACCTCAAACATACCGCGTCGATGGCCCGCAGCATCCTGCCGAAGAACTCGTCCGCGACCTGCGGATCGAGCCAGCGCACGATCAGCGCGATCTTCCTTTCGGGCTCGATCCACATGAACGAGCTCCCGGCGCCGACGCCGAAAAAGCTCGACTCCGGCACGCTCGGAAACACGCGCCGTCCGGTATTGAGCCAGACCAGACTGCCATAGAACGGGGCGATGGCGCACGGGGTGCGCATCCGCGCGATCCATGCGCTCGACAAGACGCGCCGCCCTTGTGCGAGGCCGTCGTCGAGCAGCATCTGCGCGACCTTCAGCTGGTCGTTCGCGCTGACCGACATCCCGCCGCCCCAGTGCGAGCCGCCCGGCACCGACTGCACGCGCCTGCCGCCGACCTCGACCCAGGCATCGTCATACCCGACCCATTGCCAGTGCTCGCTCGCCCCGACGGGCCGCATGATCGCTTCCCGAAACACGTCCGGCAGCGGCCGGCCGAACAGATGCAGCAGCGCGAGCGAGAGCTGATTGATCCGCACGTCGTTGTACTCCCAGTACGTGCCGGGGCGCTGCAGAGGACGCAGGTCGCCTTTCCGGCCGCCGGGCGGCGCGGCGAACGTGACCGCGCGGTAGTGGTCGGCCTGGTCGGACAAGCCGAAGCACGCGCCTCGCCATTCGCTCGTCTGCTGGAGCAGGTGCGTCCACGTGACCGCGGCGTTGTGCTCGTCGTCGAAGCCGATCCCCGGCACGCGGACGCGCACCGGCTCGTCGGGATCGGGCAGCAGGCCGCGATCGTGCGCGACGCCTGCGAGCAGTGCGAGATACGTCTTCGCAATGCTGAAAGTCAGGTCCGCGCGATCGGGCTCACCCCAGGTTGCGAGCGGGCGTCCGTCGACGGCAAGCGCGCCCGACACCGGACCGCGATCGTGCAGCGGGCCGAGCAGCCGGTTCCAGGGCGGCGGATCGTTGACGTGCACGCCGAACGCGCCTCCCGTGTGGCGATCCCACGTCGATTCATGGTCGACGGAAAACTGGATGGCGTCTCTGATTTCCTGCGCAAGAGCGTCTTGCATGGGTCACTTCCTGGGTTTCGATCGATTCAACGCGCGCGCAGCCGCGCCCGCGCCCACAGAATCGTCAACAGGCTCACGACCGCGGCGAACATCAGATACAGACCCGGCGCGAGGTTGTTGCCCGTGGCCGCGATCAAGGACGTCACCACGAGCGGCGTGAACCCGCCGAACAGCGTCGTGCCGATGTTGTAGCCGACGGCCATGCCGGTCGTGCGCGTGCGGACCGGAAACAGCCCCGCCATCAGCGCGGGAATCGGCGCGAAGTAGATCGTCTTCAGCAAGGCGACCCAGACGACGGCGACGAGCAGCGAGGGCAGCGTTGGATGCGCATTCATGAACACGAAGGCCGGATACACGGTCAGGAAGAACAGCACACCCGCGCCGAGCATGATGCGCGTGCGGCCGACCTTATCCGACCAGTGTCCGACGAGCGGCGTGAGCAGCGTCACGATCAATCCGGCAAGGAAGGTCGCGATAAAGCCGGACGCGGGCGGGAGCCCCAACTGGCGCGCCGCATACGTCGGCATATAGAGAAGGATGTACTGGGCCGACGTCGTGAGCACGAGCACGCCGATCGATACGAGCACGCGCGACTTCTGATCGGCGAGCAGCTCGCGCACCGGCGAGGCGGCTTTTTCGCTGCGCTCGAACTCGGGCGATTCGTCGATGCGGCGACGGATATACAGGCCGACTGGGCCGATCAGCATGCCGAACAGGAACGGCACGCGCCAACCCCAGCCTTCGAGCTGCGGCTGCGTCAGCGCGCCCGTGAGTACGGCGCCGAAGGCGGACGCGAGCAACGTGCTCGCACCCTGGCTCGAGAACTGCCAGCTCGACATGAAGCCGCTGCGCTCGGGGGCATGCTCGACGAGGAACGCGGTCGAGCTGCCGAACTCGCCACCCGCCGAGAAGCCTTGCAGCAGGCGGGACACAAAGATGCCGACGGGCGCGAAAAGGCCGATCGTCGCGTATGACGGCATCAGCGCGACCAGGCCGGTGCCCACCGTCATCATCGCGATCGAGAGCGTCAGCGACGCCTTGCGTCCCTTGCGGTCGCTATAGGAGCCGAGCACGATCGCGCCCACGGGTCGCGCCAGATACGACAGCGCGAATGTGCCGAACGCGAGCAGCAGCGACACGGTCGCGTCATGCGTGGGGAAGAACAGCTTCGACAGCGTGGTCGCGAAGTAGCCGTAGACCATCAAGTCGTAGAACTCGAGCGCGTTGCCGATCGAGGTCGCGACGATCAGGCGCGAGACGCCCGCGCCGGACGCGGACGAGGCAACGGCGTGGCTGGCGGCGGCGGTTTCAGTGCTCATGGCGGCGTCCTCGTGCAAGGGTGGCGGCAGCAGGCGGGGCGGGGTTGCATGCGGGGCGGGTCGCGTCGGACGCCTGAACGCCGAGGTCCCAGAAGAGCCCGGCCATGATGCGCAGCGCCTCGCGCGCCACGGGGCCGAGCAAATGCTCGTCCGGCGCGTGCTGCGAGCAGCCCGGGTAAGAGTGCGGCACCCATAGCGTCGGCATGCCCAGCACCTCGGCGAACACGTCGTTCGGCAGCGTGCCGCCGAGGTTCGGCAGCAGCACCGGTTCGCGGTCCGTCGTCAGGCGCAGCGAGCGCAGCGCCCACTGGACCCACGCGTCGTCGGGATCGACGCGCGTGGCGGGCACGCCGCGCTCCACGTCGATCTCGACGGTGCCGAAGCCCTGCGCGTCCAGATGGCGGCGCACCATCGACTCGAGGTTTTGCCAATCCGTGCCTACGACGAAGCGCAGCTGCATGAAGGCGACGGCATGCGGCGGAATCGCGTTCACGGGCTTGTCGGGATTGCCGGTGCGAAACGCGAGCACCTCGAGGCTGTTCCAGCCGAACACGCGCTCGGCCGGGGTGAGGCCGGGCTCGCCATAGTCCGCGTCGACGGCCGGTTCGCCCGGATTGCCGCCGACCTGCAGGCCTGCGAGCGCGCGGCGCACGGAGTCGGAGATCGGCGGCGGGCGCAGTCCGTCGACCAGAATCCGTCCGTTCGCGTCGGCCAGCGACGCGATCGCGTTCGCGAGCACGATGCCCGGATTGCGCAGCAGACCGCCCCAGTTGCCCGAATGATGGCCGCCGTCGCGCAGCTTCGCTTCGAGCTTGAAGTTCACGACGCCGCGCGAGCCGAGGAACACGGTCGGCCGATCGGCGCTGAGGCGCGGGCCGTCCGAGGCGATCAGCACGTCGGCCGCGAGCTCGTCGCGCAACTGCTCGCAGAGCGCATGCAGGCCAGGCGACCCGACTTCTTCGCCGGTCTCGAACAGCAGCTTGAGGTTGAAGCCGAGCTTGCCGGCGCGCGCGTCGAGCACGGCCTTCAGCGCGGCCAGGTTGATGCTGTGCTGGCCCTTGTTGTCGGCGGTGCCGCGGCCGTACCAGCGCTCGCCGTCCACCGTGACCTCCCACGGCGAAAGGCCTTCGCGCCACTGGGCGTCGTAGCCGCGCACGACGTCGCCGTGGCCGTAGCCGAGCACGGTCGGCAGCCGGTCGTCTTCGTGGCGGTGCGCGATCAGGAACGGGCCGGCGCCCGCCGACGGATTGCCGACGATGCGGCACGCGAATCCCCAGCCGGTCAGGAGCGGCGTCAGCTCGCGCTCGAGATAGTCGCGCAGGCGCGCGCCGCTCTCGGCTTCCTGGCTCTCGGTGCGATACGCGACGCGGCGCCGGAGGTCATCGAGGAGGCGGCCGGAGTCGTACTCGGCGGCCGCGTTTTGGATGGCGATTTCACGAGTCAACGGGGTTTCTCCTTGCGTCGTACGAATGGGCGCGCGGGGCGCGGCAAGCAGTCGAAACGATCGTGAAGCCGCCGATATTTCTGCACAATTACAATATTTCTCAGCTATCGTTGCCGAAACGGCAAAGCGACTGCGCCTATCGACATGGACCACACAGCACTGCGCTACTTTCTCGAAGTGGCTCGAAGCGGATCGCTGAGCAAGGCGTCCGAGCGGCTCTACGTGGCCGTGTCGGCGCTGAGCCGGCAAATCGGGAAGCTGGAAGAGGAGCTGGGCACGCCGCTGTTCGAGCGCCGTCCGCGCGGCATGGTGTTGAGCGAAGCGGGGCGGCTGCTTGCCGAGCACGCGCGGCGCAGCCTGCTTGAGTCGGAGCGCGTGGTCAGCGAGATTCGCGGCCTGCACGAGGGCGGCCGGGCCACGATACGCGTGGCGAGTTCCGAGGGCGTCGCGCCGCATTTTTTGCCGCAAGTGTTTGCGCATTTTCTGAAGACGCATCCGGCGACGCATTTTCAGCTCGACGTCTCGTCACCGGCGGTGGCGACGCAGCGTGTACGGGAAGGCACCTCCGATATTGCGGTGTGCTTCAGCATCGCGCCCGAAAAGGAAATCAACGTGCACTACTCGCAGCGTGCGCCGATTTACGCGCTCGTGCGGCGCGGCCATCCGCTTGCCTCGCGCGAGTCGGTGTCGCTGAAGGATCTGGCGCCGTGGCCGCTCGCCATGGACAATCAGGGCGTCACGATCCGTCAATTGTTCGACATTGCGTGCAGCCTGGCGGGGCTCGTCTTCGAGCCGGCGTTCGTCAGCAACTATCACGCGGCGCTGCAGAGCTTCGTACGGCTTACCGACGCCGTCACGCTAACCGGCTATCTGACGGTGCGCAGCCGCCTCGAGGCGGACGGGCTCGCGGCCGTGCCGATCACGAACCCGGCACTGCACCAGCGCACCTTGCAGGTTCAGACCATGGCGGGACGCACCCTGCCGCAGGCGATCGAGTCGTTTATCGATCTGCTCACGCGCGCGATCGACGATCCCGTCATTGTCGATTGACGCGCTTGTGCCTCTGTTCAGGGTGTCCAGCGATAAAGGATGACGCTGGCCCCGTTGTAGTTGTCCTTCGTGATCACGTACTGTCCGGTCGACCGACGGTACGATCTGAGGCCGTACATCGAATCCACGTCATTGCCGACGTACACGGTGTTGGGGGTGCTGTTGATCAACGTGGTGTCCAGGCTGCCTGTGGTCAGGTTGAAGGCATCGATGTTGGGCACCGTGTGTACGTATCCCACGAAGAGATAGTTGCCGGCCGCCGTGATCGACTTGGGATTGGCGCTGGTCAGGTTGATCACCGGATTGGGAACGGTCGTGTTGCCTGCGAGCCAGCCGTGATACACCTCGATCCGTGTTCCGATCGACGTCCAGTCAGCGCTCCCGACAACGCCCTGTGCCAGGATCATCGTGTCGCTTTCGGGCAGGTAGATGATGCGTGTCAATGGCGTGATCGTGCCGGGAATCGGAGTGGCAATGCCTGCTCCCCAACTCGGCTTACCGTTGGCATCGAAGCCGATCAGCGGAAAGTGCCAGAGGGCATTCGTCTTGTCCAAACCGGCCCAGACGTCCCCTTTGCTGTCGAGGCAGAATCCGTCCCTGACCGGCGCGGTCGTATTGAACGCTGTACCGGGAATCGTGGCGTCCGGTATGGCGATGTAGCCATTCGCAGCATTGAAGTGGAAGAAGTAGAAGGTATCGGGATTCTGGCCCGACGCCACGAGGATCCGGTTGGCGCCGACGGCGGCAAGCTCACTGAAGTGCTCATCGCGTGAGCGATCGCTCATGTTGAGCCGTGGATCGGATGGATAGTCGAACGGATCGACGGTGTTCGCTACGAAGGTCCCGCCGGCGGTGCCGGTATAGATGTTGGTGCCCCCATAGAAGTACGCGCCGTCGGTACTCGGGTCCGGCGCGGCGCCCCCCTCGAAGTTCAGAGACTGGAGCTTCCATTGCAGGTGGCCAAAACCGTCGTAGGAGCGGATGTCGGTGCCGCCGTCCCGGCCGAAATCCCAGCTTCCGCCCCACGGGTTGTTGAGCACGTACAAGTTGCCGGCAGCGTCTTTGCCGATGCCGGCAACGCGGGCAAAACGCAGATCGCCAACCTGGCCTTTGATCCCCGTTGTCGTATCGAGATATCCCCCTTGAATGCCGAATGTGCTGACCAGAAATGGAATGCTCAAAATGTTATAGATTTTGATGTTCATGTCGGGGCCCTCGTCGCCGATCATGAGACGCCCCGTCGACGCGTCGAAATACAACGAGGCCGGTCGCGAGGTGGCGGACAGCTGGATGGTGTTGACGAGCACGCCGGCCGGATTGAATTCGAGGATCGCGCCCGCACTCTTCTGCGCAACCCAGAGGTTTCCTGCGCTGTCCACCGCCAGCGCGCCAGGGCCCGAGACGGCGATATCCTGCCGCCAGACGCCGTCGGTGGTATAGACGCGGACGCGATTACCAGGGAAGTCGCTCGCATAAAGGAGCGAACCCGACGTCGCGAGTCCCGTGATGATATCGACCTGCTGCTCAGTCGCCGCCGCGCTGACCGAGATGAGAAAGTCGCGATTTTGAGTGGTTCGGTTGTACCGCCCCACTGTGCCGCTGCCGTAAGTGCTATTGAATTGCAGGGCGGCGAAGATCGACGTTGCATTGCCCGTAATGGCGCTGCCCTGAAACTCGCCGTGACCTCCTATGGACCCCAGGCTTTGGCCGTTTTGGTATATCGCGACACCGCCTTCGTTTTCGTCCCACATGGAAGCCGTGTAGATGACGCCCTCGGGTGCTACCCACATGGAGCGCGCGACGCTACCCACGCGGGTAGCGTTGGTCCCATATGTGTTCGCCACCCAGTCAGTCGTGTACTGTCCCTGGCACTCCGGCGCAAGGGTAGCGACTAGCAGCGCGGCGAGGAACGCGGCATAGATTCGTTTCATGATCGTGAAGCTGCCTTTCGGAGGCACCTGAATTGCGGGATTGCGGGTTGGCCCATGCCTGCGGCGTTGACGACCTGACGGGCTTTGCATGGGGACCGGGTGAGAGTTCCTGTGGCTGCCTTCCTTGTCGCGATGTCATGCAAGCGTTGCGTCCGTCTGACTCAACGATGCATTCGAGCGGTATATCGGCGAAGTGCGGAAAAGGTTGAACTGTTCGCGGAGCGGTTTCTCCGCCCTTTAGGGACCCTTTAGGACGGGGAGGATGTCAAAAATCCATGCACGCCCTATTCGAACCCTCGCTTGTCAACGACGCGTTCGGCGACCCAGGTCTGTATGTGGACTTTCGCGACGAACGGCGCGCTCTCCTTTTCGATCTTGGCGATATCAGCAGGCTGCTGCCGCGCCAGCTGATGCGTTTGTCGCATGTGTTTGTTACCCATGCGCACCTCGACCATTTTTGCGGCTTCGATCACCTCTTGCGCGTGATACTCGGGCGCAAGGCAGGCATTGTGATATTTGGCGGCCCCAACTTCCTTGAACAAATCGAACACAAGCTGCGCGCCTATACCTGGAACGTTGTGCATCGCTACGAGGTCGAGCTGGTGGTCGACGCGCGCGAAATCGGAGTGGGCGGTGGCGTCCGGCGCGCGCTCTTTTCAAGTCGAAGACAGTTTGCCCGCGAGGCCGGCCCGTCCTTCGAACGATCTGACGACGTGGTGCATGACGAAGCAACCTTTCGCGTGCGCGGCCGCTTTGTCGATCATGACATCCCGTGTGTTGCGTACCTGATCGAAGAGAAGGCCCGCATCGCCGTCGCAAAGGACGGGCTCGCGACGCTGGGGGTGTCGGCGGGAGCGTGGCTGCGCGAACTGAAACACGCCGTGCTGACTGGCGCGCCTGACGACGCGCCAATTCAGGTGCTGTGGCGCGATCGGGATGGCGAACACGCCATGATTCGACAGGTCGGCGAACTGCGTCACTTGATCCTCGCGGTTATTCCTGGGCGGCGCATTGGCTACGTAACGGACCTGCGCTACACGGAATCGAATGCAGAGATCCTGTCGCAGTTGATGCACGATGTGGACCTGCTTTTTATCGAGAGCGTATTTCTTGACGAGGACAAGGCGCACGGTCTGCGCAAGAATCATCTGACGGCCCGTCAGGCAGGTCTGATCGCGCGCCGGATTGGCGCCCGGGCGGTTGTGCCGTTCCACTTTTCGCCGCGCTACGAAGGACGCTCGGCAGCGCTGATCGCCGAAGTGCAGGCGGCATGGTCCGGTACATCGGGGCTGGCTGGGCAAGGTCCTGATTAGACTGGGGACTTGCATGTCCACACGGTATTTCATTCTGGGCGAACGTCGCCGCATGGTTGAAGTATTCGATCCGGAGGCGTGGTCTCAATGGATGGCAGACAATGACACGGTTCTTCGACTGACGGAATTCGAGAGCCTGGGCATTAGCGTGCTGACTCGATTCGAGGGGACTGCCACCTCAGATGGATCGAAATCACCATTTTCGACGAGCATCATCGAGGGTCGCGAGCAAAGCGTGGCGGTCCCGTCCGGGACGTATAGTGAGGCGCTGCGGCAGCATGATCGGATGGTCGATCGTGTGTTGGCGGCGGCCCGCACGCGCAGCCGTTCGTGATGTTTTGACCGCAGTGCGGGGACTTGGAAGTCTCGCTGGATTCGTGGCTGCTCGCTACCAAGGCGGCAGCGACACGACGCTCGCGGTCAATCCGAGCGTCACGTCGCTCAGGCGGCGAAAATCAAGCGTCGCCGGGACATCCTGCGCAGTGTGGTAGTGCGGATTGCGAAGGTAAGCCGTGTCCGTCACCATCACGGCGGGATAACCTTGGCGCCAGAATGACGAGTGGTCGCTCGATGCGACGCCCGGCACCCACCACGGCAGCGACGCTGCTTCAAGCGGAAAACTGGACGAGGCCTCGAACGCGTCGACAATCCATCGCAGTTGACGCGCTGAGCGAAGATTCGACACAAAGCCGATAAAGTTACCTTGCGCCGGAAAGAAGTAACGCAGCAGAGGCGGATACTTTTGAGTGCCCGGCTCGTCCCGGTAGAAGCCAAGCATTTCGAGCGAAAGCATCAGGCGAATGCGGTCTCCACGCAGACGCGCGGCACGAGCGTATCTGAGGCTGCCCATGTCACCGCGGAAGAAAAACGGCGCCTCTTCGTTCACAAACGCGACGCAGCGCACGGTATAGGGGGGCGCGTGTGTCCGGAGCATCCTCGCGATCTCGAGCAGCGCCGCGACACCGCTGGCGTTATCGTCAGCTCCGGGGCTGTGCCGAACGGTGTCGTAGTGCGCACCCAGCACGATCAGTTCGTCAGGCTTAACGCGGCCCGCGGCCTCAACCTCGATATTGGCGCATGGGACGCCGTAAGCCGTATATTCCTGACGCGTCGCTGTGTAGCCGTACGCAATCCATTGACGCTCGATATAGTCGGCTGCCGCGTGCAGCGCGTCGGGCCGGAAAACATTGCGTTCCCCGATTTCGCCTGCCAGAACGCTTACATGACGCTCCAATCCTGCGGGCAAGTTGGAAACGCCCAGGGCCAGCATGCGTTTCACTCCTTTCTCGACTATGTATGGCGCCGCGAGGACTACATGTCGATGCGGATGGGAATTCGCCGCGCACCGAAGGGTCGACTGAACTGCGCGAACCTGCCGGCCACCGGCGTTCCGCAAGAGGGACAATGGCCCTCGGCCGTGAGCCGATAGTCGTCGATGCGATACCAGTCTCGTACGATGAGCGCGGCGCCGCAAGCGGGACAGAAGGTGGTGCCGCCGCCGATGTCGTGCACGTTGCCCGTATAGACGTATTGCAAGCCCTCCGCGAGCGCGATCGTGCGCGCACGGGTGAGGGTGGCTGCCGGCGTGGGCGGCACATCGGTCATCTTGTAGTCGGGGTGAAATGCCGTGAAGTGCAGTGGCACGTCGTCACCCAGTTCCTTCACGAGCCATTGCGCCTCGGCGCGGATCTCAGCGTCGCTGTCGTTCTTGCCGGGAATGAGCAGAGTGGTGATTTCCAGCCAGACGCCGGTTTCATGCCGCAGATAGCGTAGCGTTTCCAGGACCGGCGCCAGGCGTCCGCCCGTGACCCTGAAATAAAAATCATCGGTGAACGCCTTCAGGTCAACATTGGCTGCGTCCATGGTCGCGTAGAAATCACGCCGCGCCTCTGCCCCCATGTAACCGGCCGTCACCGCGACAGCCATGATGCCGCGGGCGTGGCAGGCGTCGGCCACATCCATCGCGTATTCTGCGAAGATCACCGGGTCGTTATAGGTGAAGGCGACGCTTTTGCAGCCACAAGCCTCCGCAGCCTCGGCGATCGCCTCCGGAGTGGCCGCGTCGGCGAGCGTATCCATCTCGCGCGACTTGCTGATGTCCCAGTTCTGGCAAAACTTGCAGGCCAGATTGCAGCCGGCGGTCCCAAAGGAAAGCACGCTTGTGCCGGGGTAGAAATGGTTGAGCGGCTTTTTTTCAATTGGATCGATGCAGAACCCCGACGAGCGGCCATATGTGGTCAGGATCATGCCGTCATCGATCCGCTGGCGCACGAAGCAGGCGCCGCGTTGGCCGTCGTGGAGGCGGCAGTTGCGCGGGCACAGGTCGCACTCGATGCGTCCGTCATTCAGAAAGTGCCAGTACCGGCCGGGGTAGGACGTATCCTTCATACCAGTGGCGGGTTCGATGATCGCTCCAACTGTCCATTATCAATCCAATTGGTGCGTCCCGCCCTCGCCGAATGGTTGCATCGGGAGGAACGCTTCGATGCTCCGCCTTTTGAGTGCGGCTTGCTACACAATGGCGTCGTGCCCTGCGGCGAAAAGCGCCGCGCGGCGCGTGTCTCGCGGGTTGCCGCCGTTCCGGACAGGAACAGCGCAACGGAAACGGAGCGCTACGTTTTGCGCAAGCATGGAGAAGTGAAATGTCGATCGAATTTACGGGCCGGCGCCATGCGGTCGCGGCCGCGCGTGTTGCGTTCGAAGCTAGCGTTCAGGGCAAGGATGTATGGTGCAGCATCTCCATGGACGCGTTGAACGACCATTTCGGCAACACGGGAACGTCTTCGCATGAACTGATCAAGACATTCGAGGCCAATCGACTGAGAATCGAGGACGCCGCGCGGCGCGTGCTCGAGCAAAATGGCGGCCAGTCAGTCGAACTCGAGACGCGTGATTTCGACTGAGTGGCGATGTGTTGGTGCGGATGCTATCGTTCACACGTCAATGCGGCTAGACCGCTGAAAAAAGAGAAAAGTATCGACGGGGACGCTATGAAGCAACTGATTGATCAAGACATCACCCATGTTGCCCGCATGATACGGGTGTCGTTGCTCGGGGACCTAGCAGGCCCGATTCTTCCGTCCTCATACTGGCGCAAACGCGTCCAGCAGCTCCGGGACGCGCCGTCGCTGACGAAAGCGCAGCTTTGCGCGATAGACGGTCTGCTGCTGGAACTCGACGCGTTCGACACGGATGTGCCTGCCGCGCCGTCAACCTAGATTAGCTGCCGACTAGTCGCGCGGATGCAGCCACTGTTCTTTCGATCACCTGGGCAAGCGCGGAAAACGCCTTGCCGATCCGCTCGTTCGGCACGCATGCATAGCCGAGCAGCAGGCCTTGCCTGACGTGCGCCTCGTTGTGGTAGTACGCCGTGAGCGGGCGCACGATCACGCCCGCGTCGTAGGCCGCCGCCGTCACCTCGCGGTCGTTCGCGTGGGCGGGCAGGCCGAGCACGAGGTGCAGTCCCGCCTCGTCGCCCATCACCGGCAGCTCGGTGCCGAAGTGCGCGGTGATCGCGTCGATCAGGATCTGGCGGCGCTCGCCGTACAGCGCGCGCATGCGGCGCACGTGTGAGGTCAGATGGCCGTCCATGATGAATTCCGCGAGCACCGCCTGATGCATCAGCTGCCCCTCGCGATACAGCTCGGCGACGCCCGTGCGGAACCTGTCCACCAGATGCTCGGGCGCAATCATGTAGCCGATGCGCAAGCCCGGGAACAGCATCTTGCCGAGGCTGCCGACGTAGATCACCTGGCCCGCGTCGTCGAGGCCCTGCAGCGACGCGAGCGGGCGGCTGCCATAGCGGAATTCGCTGTCGTAGTCGTCCTCGATGATCCACACGCTGTGCTGGCGCGCGTATTCGAGCAGGGTGCGGCGGCGCGCGAGGGACATCACCATCCCGAGCGGATACTGGTGCGACGGCGTCACGAGCGCGAGGTGCGGCGGGTCCCGCAGGTCGTGCTCGCGCGGGTTGAGCCCTTCGTCGTCGACCGGCACCGGCACGAGCCTCACGCCCAGCGATTCGAGCACGCTGCGCGCGCCCCAGTAGCACGGCTCCTCGACCCACGCCCGATCGCCGACGTCGGTCAGGAGGCGCACGGCGAGATCGATGGATTGATGGATGCCCGTCGTGATGATGATCTGGTCCGGCGTGCATTTGACCGAGCGGGCCACGCGCAGATAGTCCGACAGCGCGCGCCGCAACGGCCGATAGCCGCCGCCCGGCGCGTAAGTCAGCAGGTCGGGATTCGCGTCTTTCCAGAGCTTGGCCTGCAGGCGGCTCCAGGTGCGCGCGGGGAACTCGGCGACGTCGGGCACGCCCGGCATGAACGCGCCCCATTGTTTCGGCGCCACGCCGGCCTTGTGGATCAGGCGTTGTCCGCGCGCCGACAAGTCGCCTCGTTCGCAGCGGGCTGGCGCGGCCGGCGAGGCCGTTGGTGCCGTTACTGCCGGCAGATCCGGATCGGGCGCGAGCTTGCGCGCGTTGACCGCCGCGGTGTCCGGCCGCGTGTCCGCGACATAGGTGCCGCTGCCGGTCGTCGAGAGCACGTAGCCTTCGGCCGTGAGCTGGTCGTACACGTGCACGACCGTATTGCGCGCGATCCGCAGATCGGTCGCCAGCGTTCGCGAGCTGGGCAGCTTGGTGCCCGGCGCGAGCTGGCCCGTCAGGATCGCCTGCTGCATGAGGCGCAGCAGCTGCCGGTAGCCGGGCTCGGTCGAGCCCCGGTCGAGCTGGGCGGCGAGCGAGTCCGACAAGATCACCGTATCCAAGTGGTTCTATCCAGAATATTGAAATGGTTCCGTATTGTAGAACCGTGACGGTCTATAGTGGCTCCCATGTTTGTTGCCTGGCTTCGTTTTCGATAGAGCCGGTCGTAAGCTAAGGGAATACCCGGAAAGGAATGCGGAAGGAGACTTGGACGATGAAGACGGAAGACGTAATTGTCAGCTTTCGGGGCGTGCGCAAGACCTATGACGGCGAGACGCTCGTCGTCAAGCAGCTCGACCTCGACATCTATCAGGGCGAGTTCCTGACGCTGCTCGGGCCGTCGGGCTCCGGCAAGACGACGTGCCTCATGATGCTGGCCGGTTTCGAGTTCCCGACCGGCGGCGAGATCTGGCTCGACGGCACGCTGCTCAATACCGTGCCGCCGCACAAGCGCAACATCGGCATGGTGTTCCAGAACTACGCGCTGTTTCCGCACCTGACCGTCGAGCAGAACGTCGCCTATCCGCTGACCGTCAGGAAGTGCTCTGCCGACGAGCGCGCCCATCGCGTGAACAACGCGCTGAAGATGGTCCGCATGGAAAGCTTCGCGAAGCGCTACCCCGCGCAGCTGTCCGGGGGGCAGCAGCAGCGCATCGCACTGGCGCGCGCGCTCGTGTTCGAGCCGAAGCTCGTGTTGATGGACGAGCCGCTCGGCGCACTCGACAAGCAGTTGCGCGAGCACATGCAGTACGAGCTGAAATCGCTGCACGAGAAGCTCGGCGTCACGTTCGTCTACGTGACGCACGACCAGGGCGAGGCGCTGACGATGTCCGATCGCGTCGCCGTGTTCGACAAGGGCATCGTGCAGCAACTCGATACCGTCGACCGGCTGTACGAGTCGCCCTGCAACGAGTTCGTCGCGAACTTCATCGGCGACAGCAACCGGCTGCGCGGCACGATCGCGAACGTCGACGGCGAGTTCTGCGAGTTCCATCTGCTCGACGGCACGCGTCTCGTCGGGCGCAACATCGGCGGCGCGCGGGCCGGGGCCAAGGCTGTCGCGTGCATTCGTCCTGAGCGGATGCGGCTCGCGAGCCGCGTGAACGGCGCGCTGAACGGCGCGAATGCGCTCGCCGGCGAGGCGCGCAGCCTGATCTATTTCGGCGATCACGTGCGCATGCGCTGCGGCGTGCGTGAGCAGGACGAATGCTTCGTGAAGGTGCCGCTCGGCACCGAAGCGCTCGATGCCTTCGCCCCCGGCGCACCGGTATCCCTCGAGTTCGCGGCAGAGCATTTGCGCATCTTCGCCGAGGCAGCCTGAGCCGCACAGGCGGCTCGATGCTGCGGCATGACCACCCCGTTCCACCTTATTTGGCGCATCACCACACAAGAGAGGAAGACATCATGATGAAGTTCGGAAAATCGCGCTGTGCATTGGCTGTCGGCGTGGCGCTCGCACTGGGTGCCGCGCAGGCCGGCGCTGCGGAGCTGACCGTCGTCAACTTCGGCGGCGCGAACGGCGATGCGCAGAAAGCCGCGTTCAACCAGCCGTTCGAAACGCAGTCCGGCAACAAGGTGACGGCCGTCGAGTACAACGGCGAGCAGGCCAAGGTCAAGGCGATGGTCGAAGCGAAGCACGTGAATTGGGACGTCGTCGAAGTGGAGTCGGGCGATCTCGGCCGCGGCTGCGACGAGGGCCTGTATGAGAAGCTCGACTGGTCGAAGATCGCGAAGAAGGGCGAGCTGATTCCCGAAGCGCCGCAAACGTGCGGTGCGGGCATCTTCGTGTGGTCGACCGTGTTCGCCTACAACGCCGACAAGCTGAAGACCGCGCCGACGAGCTGGGCCGATTTCTGGAACGTCTCCAAGTTCCCGGGCAAGCGCGGCATGCGCAAGGGCGCGCGCTACAACCTCGAGTTCGCGCTGATGGCCGATGGCGTCGCACCGAAGGATGTCTACAAGGTGCTCGCGACGAAGGAAGGCCAGGATCGCGCCTTCAAGAAGCTCGATGAGCTCAAGCCGAACATCCAATGGTGGGAAGCCGGCGCGCAGCCGCCGCAGTTCCTCGTGGCGGGCGACGTCGTGATGTCGACGGCGTACAACGGCCGCATCGACGCCGCGCAGAAGGAAGGCAAGAACCTGAAGGTCGTCTGGAACGGCAGCATCTACGACCTCGACTACTGGGCGATTCCGAAGGGCACGCCGAACAAGGATCTGGCGGTCAAGTACATCGCCTACTCGTTGTCGTCGCAGCCGCAGCAGGACTACGCGAAGCACATCGCGTACGGGCCGGTGAATGTCGCCGCGATCAAGTCGCTCGACGCGAAGACGCTCTCGAACCTGCCGAATTCGCCGGCGAACGGCAAGAACGCGGTGCTGCAGGACCTGACGTTCTGGAACGACCACGGCGACGAGCTGGAGCAGCGCTTCGCCTCGTGGGCTGCGAAGTAAGTGCTCTGCATGGGACTAGAGTGCGCGCTGAGGGCTTGGAGTAAGTGCTGAAGCACTAACTCCAAGCAACCTCAGCATGGGATCAGAGTAAGCGCTGAAGCGCTAACTCTGATCGACACGGGAGAGGGGAGTGACCACGATGACAATCGCCGCTGATTCGACGACAGCGCCGGCGCAAAAGCTCAAGCGCGAGCTGAAGGCCGCCGAAGCCAGAAAGCGCACGATGGCGCTTTTGCTCGTCGCGCCACTGGCCATTTTTCTGCTGCTGATCTTCGTCGTGCCGATCGGCGCGCTATTGACGCGGGCCGTGCAGAACCCCGAGATCGCCACAGCATTGCCGCATACGATCGACGCGCTGCGCGACTGGGACCGCAAGTCGCCGCCGGCCGACGCTGCCTACGCGGCGCTCGCAACCGACCTCACCGCGAACCAGGATGGCGAAGTGCTCGGTGCGCTGGCGCGCCGCTTGAACACCGAAATTCCCGGCTATCGCTCGCTTGCCGCGAAGACGGCGCGCGCGATGCCGCTCAACGATGACGCAGGTCACGCGCTGCCGCCTGCGCAGATCAAGGCCAAGCTGCTCGAGCTCGATTCGCGCTGGGGCGATGTCGCGTACTGGCAGGCCATCGCCAAGAACGGCAGCGCGTATTCGCCGTTTTATCTGCTCGCATCGCTGGACCACAAGCAGGATGCGTTCGGCCATATCGTGGCGAGCGACCCCGATCAACAGATCTATCTCACCGTGTTCAGCCGGACGTTCGCGATCAGCGCCGCGGTGACGGTGTTCTGCCTGTTGCTCGGCTATCCGCTCGCCTACTGGATTTCGACGCTTCCCGAGCGCCGCGCGAACCTCGTGATGATCCTGGTGCTGATCCCGTTCTGGACGTCGATCCTCGTGCGCGTCGCGGCGTGGATCGTGATTCTGCAAAGCGAAGGGCTCGTCAACAAGGCGCTGATCGGCAGCGGGCTGATTCACGATCCGCTCACGCTGCTGTTCAACCGCGTGGGCGTCTACATTTCGATGACGCACATCCTGTTGCCTTTCATGATCCTGCCTTTGTACAGCGTGATGAAGTCGATTCCGTCGACGTATCAGCGCGCGGCGGTGTCGCTCGGCAGCCATCCGTTCGCGGCGTTCTGGCGCGTGTACGTGCCGCAGACCTATCCGGGCATCGGCGCGGGCGCGCTGCTCGTCTTCATCCTGGCGATCGGCTACTACATCACGCCCGCGCTTTTGGGCGGGCCGAACGATCAGATGGTGAGCTACTACGTCGCCTATTTCACGAACGTCACGATCAACTGGGGCATGGCGTGCGCGCTGGGCGGCCTGCTGCTTGCGGCGACGCTTGCGCTGTACTTCGTGTACGGACGCTTTACCCGTTCGAGCCTGAGCCTCGGCTGAACGATCGCTACGGCAACCAAAGGGTCAACCGATGAAATTCTCTCGACCGATGTTCGCGCCGCACATGTCGCTTGCCGAGCGCGCCTGGTATTTCGCGCTGCGCGGCCTGTGCGTGCTCACGCTGCTGTACCTGATCCTGCCGGTGCTCGCGATCGTGCCGTTGTCGTTTTCGTCGAGCACGTTCCTCGTGTATCCGATTCCGGGCTGGTCGCTGCGCTGGTACCAGAACCTGATCGCCGCCGACGAATGGCGGATGGCGGCGAAGAACAGCTTCATCGTCGCGCCGTCCGCGACGGTGGTCGCGACGGTGCTCGGCACGCTGGCCGCGATCGGTCTTTCCAAGGCGAACTTTCGTGGCAAGGGCCTGCTGATGGCCGTGCTGATCTCGCCGATGATCGTGCCGGTCGTGGTGGTGGGCGTCGGGATGTATCTGTTCTTCGCGCCGCTCGGGCTCGCCAACACCTATGTGGGCCTGATCCTCGCGCATGCCGCGCTCGGGGTGCCGTTCGTCGTGACGACGGTGGGCGCGACGCTGCAGGGCTTCAATCACAACCTCGTGCGCGCGAGCTTGTCGCTGGGGGCGAATCCGGTGTCGACGTTCTTCAGGATCACGCTGCCCGTGATCGCGCCGGGTGTCATTTCGGGAGCGCTGTTCGCGTTTGCGACGTCGTTCGACGAAGTGGTCGTGACGCTGTTCCTCGCGGGCGCGAACCAGGTCACGCTGCCGCGCCAGATGTTCACCGGCATTCGCGAGAACATCAGCCCTACCATCGCTGCGCTTGCCACGATTCTGATCGTGTTTTCGACGTGCCTGCTGCTTGCGCTCGAATGGCTGCGTGGGCGCAACGCGGCGCGGGCTACGGCTTGATCGCTTCCCTTCGGTTTGCTAGCGATGCTTGTCGTCCGATGGCGTTGGATCGCTAGTTTGAGGCTTTCTTCGCGACAACTTTGAATTCGCGGCGTTCCGTATAGTCCGTCCCTCCCCGGGACCGGGGTTACTTTTGTCCTTGCCAAAAGTAACCAAAAGCGCGTCCTGGGCGGACGGCCTTGCCCGGAGGCACTCAACCCTGTTAGTACCGGCGTTCCAAGGTCAACCGTGGGAAACCGTTATTGCTCGCCGCGCGTCCGGTTAGTCAGTATGACTCCCGTGAGGTAGAGGCTGGCCCGCCGCGAGGCATCAAACGCGGGTTAGCATCGCTGCCAGAGCCGCACGGTGTGGACAGGGCCACACCCGGCGATGTCCACCGCGGAGGCCAGCATGGAACACGATAGCACTCTGTACGTCGGTCTTGATGTCCATAAGGATTCGATCACGGTCGCCTATGCGCTTGGCGCGGGCGAGGTCGAACTGCTTAGCAAGATCGGTACGACCAAGACGGATATCGATCGCCTGTGCAAGCGCCTGCAGTCGAAGGCGCGGCGCATCGGCATCGTCTACGAAGCGGGGCCGTGCGGCTACGCGCTTTACCGCCAGCTCGCGCAGAAGGGGTTCGACTGCATGGTGTGCGCTCCGTCCTGATTCCCAGGAAGCCGGGAGAGCGCGTGAAGACCGATCGGCGCGATGCGATCAAATTGGTGCGGGCACTGCGTGCCGGCGACCTGTCAGCGGTCTATGTGCCCAGCGTCGAAGACGAAGCATTTCGCGATCTGGCCCGCGCGTGGGCCAGCGCCAGGACGATCTGAAACGTGCACGGCAACGCCTGAAGGGCTTTCTACTCGCACGATGTGCGTTATGCCGGCCGAGCCGACTGGGGACCTGCGCACCGGCGCTGGCTGAGCACATTTGCGTTCGACAGCGCCTGGCAGCAACTGGCGTTCGAGGAACATCGGCGCACGATCGAGGATCGTCTCGCGCAATGCGAACGGTTGGAGACCGCGTTGCGCGAGGCGGCCGTCGACTGGCGCTTTATCCAGCGGTGCTGTGCCTGCAGGCCATGCGCGGCGTGCAGTTCACTACGGCGGTGGGCCTGCTTGCCGAACTGGGCGATCTATCGCGCTTTGCCCAGCCACGCCAGTTGATGGCTTGGCTGGGGGTGACGCCATGCGAGCATTCGTCGGGCGAGAAGCGCCGTCAAGGCAGTATCACCAAGAACGGCAACAGCTATGCGAGAAAGCTGCTTGTCGAAGCCGCTTGGAGCTACCAGCATCCGGCCCGTGTGAGTCCGGAGATTCAGCGTCGCCACGAGGGCATCCCCAAACCCATCGTTGATCGTGCCTGGGATGCGCAGGTGCGCCTGTGTGGGCGTTATCGCAAGCTTGTCGCACGTGGCAAGCCAAAGAACATTGCGGTCGTCGCGCTCGCCCGGGAACTGAGCGGCTTCATCTGGGACATCAGCCGGCTCGCGATGTCGCTCGCCGCGCGGCCCGAGGTGCGCATGGCGTGACGCAACGCCTGCGCGACGCTTGAATTACCCTGGCCACTTGAGAAGGTGTTTCCTGAGGGCGGCGTAGCCCGGCACCTGAGTAACCCGCGAGCGTACTACGCAACGGATTGCATCCGACTTGCGGCGTTAGATAGCGGTAGGCTTATTGGGCGGACATCTGTAATGCGGTAGCCAACCCGCGGATATCAGCGTGATCCACCGTCGAGACTTACTGCTACGCCGCCCTCAGGAAATTCGGACAACATGCAGTTGAAAACTGGAAAACCGATCCCGATTGACAGCGGGAGTCATATCAGTACGCGGCACGGAATGGCGCCGATACGAAATAAATCGACGCTATCGATGTGGCTGTGCCCCCCGTTGCCTACGATTGGAAGCAAGCCCAAGCCCAAGCCCAAGCCCAAGCCCAAGCCCAAGCGCATGGGCCCACCGCAAGACAAGCACTTTCAGGTCTTTCCTGACCTGCATCGCCGATTCGACGCGAACGGACAAAATTCTGTGCCGCGTGTAAACGGGACGTACGGCGAGCAATAACGGTTTCCCACGGTTGCGCCCGGAACGCCGGTACTAACAGGGTTGAGTGCCTCCGGGTAGGCCGTCCGGCGAGGACGCGCTTTTGGTTACTTTTGGCAAGGACAAAAGTGACCCCGGTCCCGGGGAGGGACGGACCATACGGAACGGCGCGAATTCAAAGTTGTCGCGAAGAAAGCCTCAAACTTGCAATCCATCGCCATCGGATGACAAGCATCGTTAGCGCGCCTTAGCGTGAACAGACAGACCCTAACCCGCCATGCCGGCGGGACCTTCAGGCAAACCCGCGCGGATTCTTTTCCTGCCAGCGCCAGTGATCCTGGCACATGCGCTCGATCCCGTACTCCGCATTCCAGCCAAGCAATTGCGCGGCGGCAGCCGGATTGGCGTAGCACTCGGCCACATCGCCGGGCCGTCGAGCGACGATCTCGTACGGCACCGGACGACCCGACGCCGCTTCGAACGCGCGCACGACGTCGAGCACGCTATACCCCTGGCCCGTGCCGAGATTGACGACGAAGCTCGCATCGCGCGTCTTCAGCGCATCGAGTGCCGCGATATGCCCGCGCGCGAGATCGACCACGTGGATGTAGTCCCGCACGCCGGTGCCGTCCGGCGTGTCGTAGTCGCCGCCGAATACGCGCAGCTTGGCGAGCTTGCCGACCGCCACTTGCGCGACATACGGCATCAAGTTGTTCGGCACGCCGGCCGGGTCTTCGCCGATCAAGCCGCTTTCATGCGCGCCGACCGGGTTGAAGTAGCGCAGCGTGGCGATGCGCCAACTCGCATCCGAGATCTCGAGATCGCGCAGGATCTGCTCGGCGATCAGCTTGCTCTGGCCGTACGGATTCGTCGCGGACAGCGGAAACGATTCATCGATCGGCGAGCTTTTCGGCACGCCATATACCGTGGCCGACGAGCTGAACACGAACTGCTTCACATTGCGCGCGCGCATGACGTCGAGCAGCACGAGCAGACTGTCGATGTTGTTGCGGTAGTAGTCGATCGGCTTCGCGACCGATTCGCCGACTGCCTTGAGCGCCGCGAAGTGGATCGCGCCGGTGATCGGATGGGCATCGAAGATCCGCGCGAGCGCGGCTTCGTCGCGCACGTCGGCTTCATGGAACGCGACCGGCTTGCCGGTGATCTGCTCGACGCGCTTCACCGCTTCGCGATTGCTGTTGACGAGGTTGTCGACGATCACGACGTCGTAGCCGCTATTGAGCAATTCGACCGCCGTGTGCGATCCGATGTAACCCGCTCCGCCCGTCACCAGAATCGTGCCCTTGTCTGCCATTGATGTTCTCCGTCAGTCAGAGTGATGCGCCAGTCCACGTGCGCAGGGTGTCCTTGTAGCGTTCGACTACCGCGGCCTCGTCGAATTCTGCCGCGACTTTGTGTCGGCCGTTCTCGCCCATCGCACGCCGCGCGTCGGCGCTCATGTCGAGCATTTGCGCGAGCTTGGCTGCGAGGCTTTCCGCGCTGCGCGCTTCGCACAAGAGGCCGGTGACGCCGTCGGCGACGACTTCGCGGCAGCCCGGCACGTCGGTCGCGATGATCGGGCGGCCCATCGCCGATGCCTCCATCAGCGTGCGCGGCACGCCTTCGCGATACGACGGCAGCACGACGCAGTCGGCGTTGGCGATGTGCGGGCGCACGTCGTGTGCTTCGCCCAGGTATTCGATCAGCCCTTCGCGTTGCCAAGCGTCGACGTCCGCTTGCGAGATCGCGCTCGGATTCGCGACGCCGACCGGCCCCAGCAGCTGAAAGCGCGCCTGCGGATATTTCGTGCGCAGGCGCCGCGCGGCCTCGACATATTCGCCGACGCCCTTATCCCAAAGCAAGCGCCCAATTAATACAAAAATAAATTCTGATTTTTTTTCCGGCAGACTTTGGTACGCGAAATGATCGAGGTCGACTCCTTCGCCGTGCAAGAGCCGCGCGCGTTCCGGATGCGCGAGCAGGCGCTCGTTCATGAAGGCCGCCTGGTCGTCGCGATTGAGGAACCAGACTTCGCGCGGGAAGCGAAACGCGAAGCGGTAGAGCTGCTTCGCGACCTGCGCCGCGCGGCTCTTCTGGATGAACACGTAGCCGAGCCCGGTCGTCACGGCGACCGACGGCACGCCGGCGAGCTTCGCGGCGACCGAGCCGTAGATGTTCGGCTTGATCGTGTAGTGGAAGACGAGATTTGGCTTGATGGTCCGGTATAGGCGATAGAGCGAGAACATCGTGTGCAAATCGTCACGCGGATTGGTGCTCTTCGAAGAAACGGGCAGGTCGACGCAGCGGCAGCCCATCTGTTCGAGCAGCGGGAACGTCCGGTCGCGCGGCGCGAGCACCGTCACTTCGGCGCCCTTGCTGACGAGCATCTTGATCAGGCCGTGCCGATAGGTATAGATCGCCCACGCGGTGTTGCAGACGAGGCTGATGGCAAGCGGCTTGTGGTCAGGCTTCATGCGGTCCATGGGGTAAGGGCGCGGCGGCATGAGTGAATGCGGTGCCGCAAGCTTTAAGCGGTGTGCGCCGTGAAGAGCGAGCGCTTGATCCGTTGCAGCATCGTGTACGGCGTCAAGAAATGCAGCAGGTTCTTCGCGAGTCCGAGCCAATCGTACAGGTTGAGCGGATTGAAGTAGCGCAGCTGCAGCGCGAGCGTCGAGCGCACTTGGCGGCGCCGCTTCGTCGCGCTGATGCCGCCTTCGTTCAGCTCGTAGTAGAGGCCGAGCTCCGGCAGGTTCGCGCAGTCGTAGCGCTCCATCAGGCGCAGGAAGAGATCGAGGTCTTCGGCCGCGCGGTATTTCGCGCGATAGTTGCCGACTTCGCGAACGGCGTCGATGCGCAGCGTCGTCGCCGGATGAATGAGCGGCACGCGGAAGAAGCGCGTGCGTCGAAGCGCGCGCGGCTCTGCGGGCGGCGTGAGCATGAAGAGCGGCCTGCCGTCGCGCGTGACGACCTGCGTCCACATGCTGACGGCGGCGACGCGCGGATGCGCTTCGAGATACGCGCGCTGTTTCGCGAGCCGTCCCGGCGCGGCGAGGTCGCCCGCGTCGATGCGCGCAGCGTACTTGAAGCCGCGTTCGGCGAGCGCGTCGATGCCCGCTTGCAGCGCGCGCTCGATGCCGCCGTTGACCGGCATGCGCAGCACTTCGATCAACACGCCCGGCAGCGTCGGCGCGACGATCGGCGGCGTGCTGCCGTCGTCGACGATCAGCACGTGCACGGGCGCGCTTTCGACGAACGACGCGAGCGTGCGCTCGACGTCTTGCTGCCCGTTGTAGGCGGGCATCAGCACGGCGACGTCGTCGAGCACGACATTCACGACGGTGGAAGGGAAGGGCGTCGTCATGAGCGCAGCTTGTAGCGGATGTAGTAGAGGTTGACCGAGGCGGCGGCGAGATAGCCGGCCGCGAGCCCGGCGAGCGCGCCGTATGAGCCGATGCGAGGGATCAGCAGCAGATTCACGACGAACGCGACCGCAAGCGCGAAGAGCCATTTCGACAGCAGCACGAACTTCGCCTGGTATTTGAGCACGACGAGATTGCCGATCGCTTCGACGCCGGCCGGCACCGAAAGCCATACGGCCCAGCGGAAGATATCGATCGCGGCTTCGAAGTTCGGCCCGAACACGCCAGTGATGATGACGTGCGCGAGCAGGTCGAGCACGAACGCGCCCGCGATCATCAGCGCGGCGGCCATCAGCGTGAGGCGCCACATATTGCGGCGCAATTGCGCGATGTCCTGCACGCGATAGACGAACGCGGGGGCGATGGTCTGCGCGAGCATCAGCGCGAGCGCGATCCAGTTCTCGTTGATCTGCTGCGCGGCCGAGTAGCGGCCGAGATCGGCAAACGAGATCGCGCGCTCGAGCATCAGCCGGTCGAGCTTGAGGAACAGATACATGCAGATGAGACCGATCCAGAACACCGTGCCCGCGGTCGCGAAGTGGCGAAAGAGCGAGCGATCGACGTGCCAGCCGAGCTTGCCGCCATTCCTATGGATGTAATAGAGCATCAGCACCATGCCGATCGCCGCCGATTCCGCGGCCCACAGCCACGAAAAGCGCGCGGGCGCCGCGGCAGCGCGCACGAGCACGTAGACGAGCGCGGCCTTGATGAGCGCCGTCGTCATGCTCGTGAGCAACTGCGGCTTGCTGTACGTCATGCTCTGCAGCCACGAGTTGATCACGCCGACGAACGGCTCGCGAAACAGCATCGTGACGGCGAGCCCGGCGAGCATCGCCCCGACGAGCGGATCGGTCACGCCCGCTGCAATGCCGGCCCACGTGATGAGCAATGCGGCGGCGGAGACGCTCAGGCGCAGCACGAACGCGCTGCCGAGCACGGTGCCGAGCTGCGCGGGCGGACGATGAACGATGGTCGGCACGAGGATTTCAGCGCCGCACACCCAGGTGATCGGTGCGAGCACGAGCAGCAAGGTATTGGCGTACTGCCACTTGCCGAACACGTCGGGACCGAGGTAACGCGCAAGCATGCCGCTGATCGCGATCGCGACGCCGATTTGCGTGAGACGCTCGAGCCCGAGCCAGACGATGTTCGCGACGGCCTTCGCGACGTCCTGATTGGCGAAGCGCTTCAACATGCGCGGTACGTAAATTGCGTCGGCAACGTTGCGGCAGGAGGGCTTCTAAGCATTAAAATGGGCGCGTCTGACGCTTCTCTAAAAACCGCAATTATAAGTTGGAACCGGCTCGTTTCCGGCGCTGACGGAGCACGGCCTGCCTGCCGCGCGGCCATGACGGTGAGCCGTTACGGTGTGCCGCCCAAAGGGCGATGGTCATCGTGCCTGGGGGAATGTTCCACCGTTCCTATTCCTATCCCATCTTTCGCAAGCAACTGAGAGCCTAATCATGATTTCCCAATCCATCTTCAAGGCGTATGACATTCGCGGCGTCATCGGCAAGACGCTCGACGCGGATGCCGCGCGGCAGATCGGCCGCGCGTTCGGCAGCGAAATCCGCGCGCAGGGCGGCGATGCCGTCGTGGTGGCGCGCGACGGCCGCTTGTCGGGACCGGAGCTGATTGCGGCGCTCGCCGACGGCTTGCGCTCGGCGGGCGTCGACGTGGTCGACATCGGCATGGTGCCGACGCCGGTCGGCTACTTCGCGGCCAGCGTGCCGCTCGCGCTCGCGGGCGGCGAGCGTAAAGTCGATTCGTGCATGGTCGTGACGGGCAGCCACAACCCGCCCGACTACAACGGCTTCAAGATGGTGCTGCGCGGCGCGGCGATCTACGGCGACCAGATTCAAGCGCTCTACAAGCGCATCGTCGACGGTGATTTCGCGGAAGGCAGCGGCAGCTTCGAGCAGTACGACATCGCCGATACCTATCTGCAGCGCGTCACGAGCGACATCAAGCTCGCGCGGCCGCTCAAGATCGTCGTCGATACGGGCAACGGCGTGGCGGGCGGTCTCGCGCCGCGGCTGTTCAAGGCGCTCGGCTGCGAGCTCGTCGAACTGTTCACCGAGATCGACGGCAACTTCCCGAATCACCATCCTGACCCGGCGCACCCCGAGAACCTCCAGGACGTGATTCGCGCACTCAAGGAAACCGACGCGGAAATCGGCTTTGCCTTCGACGGCGACGGCGACCGCTTGGGCGTCGTCACGAAGGACGGCCAGATCATCTATCCGGACCGCCAACTGATGCTGTTCGCGCAGGAAGTGCTCTCGCGCAACCCGGGCGGTCAGATCATCTATGACGTGAAGTGCACGCGCAATCTCGCGAAGTGGGTGCGCGAGCAGGGCGGCGAGCCGCTCATGTGGAAGACGGGCCACTCGCTCGTGAAGGCGAAGCTGCGCGAGACGGGCGCGCCGCTCGCGGGCGAAATGAGCGGCCACGTGTTCTTCAAGGACCGCTGGTATGGCTTCGACGACGGCCTGTACACGGGTGCGCGCTTGCTTGAAATCCTGTCGCGCGTGCAGGACCCGAGCCAGCTCCTGAACGACCTGCCGAATTCGCTCTCCACGCCCGAGCTGCAATTGAAGCTCGAAGAAGGCGAGAACTTCGCGCTGATCGCGCGCCTGCAAAAAGAGGCTCAGTTTACGGGCGCGGACGAGGTTGTGAAGATCGACGGCCTGCGCGTCGAGTATCCGGACGGCTTCGGTCTCGCCCGCTCGTCGAACACGACGCCGGTGGTCGTGATGCGCTTCGAGGCGGACAACGAAGCGGCGCTCAAGCGGATTCAGGAAGATTTCCGGCGCGTGATCGTCGCGGCGAAGCCGGACGCGAAGCTGCCGTTCTGAAACGCGCGGCCGGCGAGGCGTGACCGGCGCGGAGGGCTCAGGAGCCCTCCGCGCCGGTATCAAGATCAAGGCGTGGTTGGGCTGGTTGCGGATGCGGCGGTCGCGGGCGCTGCGGGCGGCTGCAAGCCGACGGGTGCCTTGACCTGATCGGCAAGCGCCGGGATCGGCGCAGACGCCGCCACTGCCGCGGCTGCCGCCGCCGCGGCTTGCGATGCCGGCGCCACAGCGGGCGGCGTACCGGGAATGGCAGTGCTCGAGATCGCCGCAGCGGGCACCCGGTTGGCCTTCTGCATCACGGTCTTCAAGTAGCGTTCGACGAACTCGAAGAAACGATCGTAGAACTTGTCGGACTGAATCGTCTCGGTCGACACCTTGACCATTTCATCGCTGTTCGAGCGGATCGGCATCGAAATCGAGCCGATGATGCTCAAGCCCACGGTCGCCGAGGTATCGCTCTTCTTGACCGCGAAGCCGTTCTGCACGGCGTTCGCGTAGACGATGCTGGTATCGCTCGTTTCCTCGCCCGGTACGCAGACGACGTGAAACTCGACTTGGGTGTGCTTATCGCCGTCCTGCTGGAAGTCCTTGGTGGCGTCGATGGAGTTGGGGCGCGGCACGTTCGTGACATAGCCCTGATTCAGCAAGGTGCGGCGCGCGGCCTCGCAGGCATCGTCGGCGCTCGCGTTGAAGTTGCGGGCGAACTGACTCACGCCGGTATCGAACATTTCCTGTTGATACTTCTGTGGCTTCGGGGTGCTGGAGCAAGCGGCCAGTGCAGCGAGCGCGGCCACGGCACACGCGGCGCGGGCGTTGAAAAACGGGGTAGGCATGGTCTGAGGAATAAGACTGCTCAACGACGAACGACAAGCATTGTAGTGCGGTTGGCGCGGGAGAAACAAAACGCTTGTGCAACAAGGATTTACAAAAACGCCAGACCTGAAGGCGCGGTGTTTGGCGGACAAAGTACTCGGCGGCGCGCGTGTTTTGGCGCTTATAGCATGGGCTTTCGCGCTTCGAATCGTCCCGTCGCGCCATTTCTGTAGGCAAAAAGAAATATTTTCGAAAGCGTGCGTCAGATCAAAGCCGCACGTGCGCCGACGAACCCGCGCGCACGGCGAGGTAGAATTGCTGCCCTTTAGAACTCCCTTCGAACTGGCTTGCCGGCCTTTCCATTGAGCGTGCAAAAAATACTAATCGTGAGGGTGTCGTCGCTTGGCGACGTCGTCCACAACATGCCGGTCATCGCCGATATTCGCCGCAAATACCCGGACGCGCAGATCGATTGGCTGGTCGAGGAGAGTTTCGCTGGCCTCGTCGAACTCATCGACGGCGTGCGCCGCGCGATTCCGTTTTCGCTCAGACGCTGGCGCAAGCGGCTCACGTCACCCGAAAACTGGCGCGAGATCCGCGCGTTCAAGCGCGCGCTCGCGGCCGAGAAATACGATCTCGTGATCGATTGCCAGGGGCTCATCAAGACCGCCTGGGTGGCGAGCTGGGCGCGCGGGCCGCTCGTCGGGCTCGGCAACCGCACCGACGGCGCGGGCTACGAATGGCCGGTGCGTTTCTTCTACGATAAGCGCGTGCCGATCGAGCCGCGCACGCACGTGGTCGAGCGCACGCGCCAGCTCGTCGCGGCGGCGCTCGGCGAGCCGAAGCCGCAGCCCACCGACGACATCGAGTTCGGTCTCGACACGCGCCGCGCCGCGATCGCGGTCAATGCGCTCGGGCTGAACCTGCCGGTGCCGTACGTGGTGTTCGTCCACGCGACCTCGCGCGCCGACAAGCAATGGCCGGACGCCGCGTGGATCGAACTCGGCCAGTCGCTCGTGCGGCGCGGCGCGTCGCTCGTGTTGCCCTGGGGCAGCGACGCCGAGCGTGCGACGAGCGAGCGGCTCGCGAAGGAATTCGGCGACGCGGCGATCGTGCCGCCGCGCCTGTCGCTGCCGGCGGTGGTCGGGCTCATCGATTCGGCGGCGGCCACCGTGGGCGTCGATACCGGCTTGGTGCATATCGCCGCAGCGCTCAAGCGGCCGACGGTCGAGTTGTACAATTTCGCGACTGCATGGCGCACGGGCGGCTATTGGTCGCCGAACGTCGTCAATCTCGGCACGGCCGGGCAGCCGCCGACTCTTCAACAAGTGAAGTCCGCGCTCGCCGGATTCGGCCTGCTGTAATCGCCAGACCCCGGGGTCACCCACCATGAACGAATCCCAGATCGTCGAAGTCGCGTCCGCCGATTGGCAGGCGCAAAATCTTTCCGTGCCGCGCGAGCAATTGCGCGACGCGGTCGAGCGCGGCAAAGTGCTCTATTTCCCGAACCTGCGCTTTGCGATCGACGGCGGCGAGCAGGCACTGCTCGATCCGTCGATCGCCGATCCGAAGCGCAAGAACATCAGCCTCGAAGCGAACGGCGGCGCGCTCCATGGCGTGCTCGGCGACGCCGTCACGCAATCGGCGGTGCGGGCGCTGATCGCGCGTTATCAGGGCAACGCGCGCACGCTGGTCGACGGCCTCTTTCCCGAGTATCAAGGCAAGCTGCGCGTCGCGCCGACGAGCCTGCGCCTGCACCAAGTGGAGACGCGTCAAACGTCCTGGCGCAAGGACGACAGCCGTCTGCACGTCGACGCGTTTCCGTCGCGGCCCAACTACGGCGAGCGCATTTTGCGCGTATTCACGAACGTGAATCCGAAGGGCGTGCCGCGCGTGTGGCGAGTCGGCGAGCCCTTCGAAGACATGGCGAAGCGCTTTCTTCCGGAGATCAAGCCGCAAATGCCGGGCTCGGCGTGGCTGCTCAATCTGCTGCATGTCACGAAGTCGCCGCGCAGCGAATACGACCATCTGATGCTCCATTTGCACGACGGCATGAAGGCCGATCTCGACTATCAGAAGACGAGCCCGCAGGAGACGATCCCGTTTCCGACGGGCAGCGTGTGGGTCTGTTTCTCCGATCAGACGTCGCATGCGGTGATGTCCGGCCAATTCATGCTCGAACAGACGTTCTTCCTGCCGGTGAAAGCGATGGTGCAGCCCGAATGCGCGCCGCTCGGCATTCTCGAGCGGCTCAAGGGCCGGGCGCTGGTTTGAGCGCCGCGGATTTTCCGGCGTCCGCGGTGCGGACCTCGCGCGTGCCGTTGCTCCGGCGTGTGGAGCGGGCAGCATGCTGAGGGTCATCTATCGCGCGCTCTGGTGGATCGTCGCGCCGCTGGCGGTGCTGCGGCTATTCCTGCGTTCGCGCCGAGAGCGCGGCTATCGCGAGCATATCGACGAGCGCTTCGGCCGCGCGAAAGGGCGCTTGCCCGAAGACGCGGCGCCGCTGATCTGGGTGCATGCGGTATCGGTCGGCGAGACGCGCGCCGCGCAGCCGCTCATCGCCGCGCTGATGAAGGCGCGACCCGACGCGCGCATTCTTCTCACGCATATGACGCCGAGCGGCCGCGCGACCGGCGAGGCGCTTTTCGGCGACCGCGTGCGGCGCTGCTACCTTCCCTACGACATGCCGCATGCCGTGCAACGGTTTTTGCGTGCTTGGCGTCCGTCGCTGGGTCTCGTGATGGAAACGGAAGTCTGGCCGACGCTGATCGACGAATGCCGGCGCGCCGGTGTGCCGCTCGTGCTCACGAATGCGCGGATGTCGGCGCGTTCGTACAAGCGCGCGTCGCGCTTCGGCCGCGCGACGCGCGACGTGTTCGGCGGCTTTGCGCGAGTGCTGGCGCAAAGCCCGTCTGACGCCGAGCGGCTGACGGCGCTCGGCGCGCGCAACCTCGCCGTGCTCGGCAACCTGAAGTTCGATATGGCGACGCCGCCGGAACTCGTCGCACGCGGGCATGCGTGGCGCGCGGCGATCGGCACGCGGCCGGTCTGGGTCGCGGCGAGCACGCGCGAAGGTGAAGAGCCGCTGGTGCTCGATGCGCTCGCGGCGCTCGCGACCGAAGATGCGCTGCTGATTCTCGTGCCGCGCCATCCGCAACGCTTCGATGAAGTGGCGGCGCTGCTGGAACGACGCGGATTGCGCTACGAGCGGCGCTCGCAGTGGGCGGAGCCGGCGGCTGCCGCGGCAGCGCAGGCGGCGACGCCCCGCCGCTTGCCCGAGAACGTGACCGTGCTGCTCGGCGATTCGATGGGCGAGCTGGGCGCGTACTACGCGGCGTCGGACGTCGCGTTCATCGGCGGGAGCCTGCTGCCGCTCGGCGGACAGAATCTGATCGAGGCGTGCGGCGTGGGCACCCCCGTGCTGATCGGGCCGCACGTGTTCAACTTCTCGCAGGCGACGGCCGATGCGGTCTCGGCGGGCGCTGCCGTGCAGGTGGCGGACCCGGCGGAACTCGCGAAGGTGCTCGGCGAGCTGTTCGCCGACAAGCCGCGGCGCACCGCCATGGCGGCCGCGGCCTCCGCGTTTGCGGCGCGGCATAGCGGGGCGACGGCGCGCACGGTCGAGGTGTTGATGGCGCTGTTGGGCGACTAGGCTGGGTGGAGCGCAGCGCTCCTTCTATTTATCGGTAAATTTCTGCCGGTTATTAAAAAACATAATCGGCAGAATTTTGCTGGTTATATGGCTTTGCCTATTTTTGGCTAACCGGTAAAATACAACCGGTTAAATCCAAATTTAGCGGTTAACCGGCATGAAAATACCGTTTGAGTTGGCTACCACTGACGAGGTCGCGAGCGAACTCGGCCATCGTCTTCGGGCGCACCGTCTTGCGCAAAACTTCCATCAAAGCGAGTTGGCGGCGCGCGCTGGAGTATCCGAACGCGCCTTGCGCAATCTCGAGCTGACCGGCCGAGGTACGCTCGACACTTTCTTGCGTGTCGCCGCAAGCCTTGGCTTGTCCGGGAGCCTGTCTTCGCTGTTCGCTTCGACGCCGAAAACCATCAAGGAGATGGAGCAGGCCAGCGTCACGCGCGCACGTGCCTCGAGGAAAGGCTCGTGAAGAAGATCAACGTGGTGTACGCGGGATGGGGCGAGCGCTTCGTGCTCGGCCAGCTCGCCGATGACGGCGACGATCTGCTGTTCGAGTACTCGGCCGAAGCGCTGCAACGCGGACTCGAGCTCTCGCCGCTCAAATTGCCGCTGGCTGCCAGTACGTATGGCGCGTTTCCCGCCCATCAACTCCGCTTGCCCGGGCTGGTGAGCGATGCGCTTCCCGACGGCTGGGGCATGTTGCTCATGGACCGGCTGTTCCGCAAGGAGGGGCGCGAGCCCGGACGGATGTCCCCGCTCGAGCGGCTCGCCTTCATCGGCGACAAGGCGATGGGCGCGCTACTGTTCGAGCCCGCGGACAGCGACAGCCTCGTACCGGCGGATGTTCAACTGCTCGAACTCGCCAACGAGGTACGCCAGGTCATGAGCGACGGCAGTGAAGCGCTGTTGCGCGAGCTTGCGCTCATGGGGGGCTCGCCACACGGCGCGCGTCCGAAGGTGCTCGTCAATTTCGATCGGCAGACGAACCGCATGTGGAATACGGACCAGGGTGCCGGCACGCCATGGCTCGTCAAGTTTCCCGCTCAACACGAGCATGCAGAAGTGTGCGCAGTGGAGGCGCTGTATGGTGCGCTTGCGACCGCCTGTGAGCTTCGCATGCCGGCGACGGTGCATTTCGACTTGGGGTCCGGACTATCGGCCTTCGGGATCGAGCGGTTCGACCGCGTCAACGGACTGCGTGTGCCGATGCATACGGCCGCCGGCGCGATGCACGTCGACTTCCGGGTGCCGCAGGTCGACTATGTCGCGCTCTTGAGGCTCACGCAATTCATGACACGTGACGCACGTGAAGTGCGGCAGGCGTTCGAGCGCTGCGTGTTCAACGTGATCTTCAATAACCGGGACGATCACGCAAAGAACTTCTCCTTCCTGCTGGGCGCCGACGGACGCTGGCAGTTTTCACCCGCCTACGACTTGACGTTCAACGAAGGGCCGGGCGGAGAGCATCAAATGGACATTTGCGGCGAGGCACGCGCGCCTGCGCGTCAGCATCTGCTGCAATTGGCCCGAATGACAGGCATTGCCGAACGCGATGCGAAGCAAGCGATCGAGCGCATTGCGAGCGTGGCAGGCCAGCTTCGGCGCTTCGCGCAGGCGCTGCCCATCCTGCCGGACACGCTCGGCCTGATCGAGCGTGAGGTCGAAGCGAACCGCTCTCGAATGCTGTAGCGGCAGGAGGAGGAAAGTCGCTGGATCTGCATGAAATCGACGATCCGCTTTGCTACGATGGTGATTCCTTGACCAATTGGGGAAGGCGAATGGCAAACCTGTTCAATCGCGGAGATGCCGCGACGATCGCAGCGGAAATCGTGAAAGCGGCAGTGCAGAGCGGATCGATTCGTCTGATGGGAAGCGCATCCGAAGTCGGCGTCGCGGCAGCCCATGCGACCACCGATGCCAAATACCTTGGAACACTGATCGACAAGCTAGCCGACGAAATCACCTACCTGGAATAGGGGGCGAAAAGCCCCCGCTCGGCATCCCTGATCGAAGCGTGCAGCAAGTCGGCGAAGAGATGGACCGACGGGAGGCCCTGCGAGGGCGTCTATCCTTGAGGTATGGCGACAGCCTGTTGCCAATCGGTTGAAGGGAGGCGCAATCATGAGCGTAACGGAGGGTTTTGTCGGCTGCATCGGCAACACGCCGCTCATCCGGCTCGCGGCGCTCAGCAAGGAGACCGGCTGCGAGATTCTCGGCAAAGCCGAGTTCATGAACCCGGGCGGTTCGGTGAAGGACCGCGCGGCGCTCTACATCATTCAGGATGCCGAGCGGCGTGGCGTGCTCAAGCCTGGCGGCACCGTGGTGGAGGGCACCGCGGGGAACACGGGCATCGGCCTCGCTCATCTCTGCGCGGCTCGCGGCTATCGCTGCGTAATCGTGATTCCGGACACGCAATCGCCCGCCAAAATGGAGCTTTTACGCGTGCTCGGCGCGGAGGTGCGGCCCGTGCCGGCCGCCCCGTACAAAGATCCGAACAACTACCAGAAGATCGCGGGGCGTCTGGCGCAGGAGCTCGGCAACGCGATCTGGGCCAATCAATTCGACAACCTCGTCAACCGGCAGGCGCATTACGAGACCACGGGTCCCGAAATCTGGCGTGACACCGCAGGCACGGTCGATGCATTCGTATGCGCGACCGGCACCGGAGGCACACTCGCCGGGGTAGGGCGCTTTTTGAAGGAAAAGAACCCTGACGTCCGAATCGTTCTCGCGGACCCGCATGGCAGCGGTCTGTACAGCTATGTGAAAACGGGAGAAATCAAGGTGGAAGGCAACTCGATTACGGAGGGCATCGGCTCCTCTCGCATCACTGCAAACCTCGAAGGAACGCCGATCGACGACGCCTACCGTGTCGACGACCAGTCGTGCGTCACGATGGTGTACCGGTTGCTGCGCGAAGAAGGGTTCTACGTCGGCGGTTCCACGGGCATCAACGTTGCGGCGGCCGTATGGCTCGCCCGTCAGATGGGGCCGGGCCATACGATCGTGACGCTGCTGTGCGATCGCGGCGAACTGTATCGCGCCCGTCTTTTCAATCCGGATTGGCTGAAGGAAAAGGGGCTGGTCCCAGCCTGAGCGGCAAGGGGCTTCCTCCGCTACACCCTCAACAACCCCTTGCGCTCGATAAACGCGATCACGTCCTTCAGCCCGTCGAGCGCCTTCAGATTGCACATCACGAACGGCCGCTCGCCGCGCATCTTCTTCGCGTCCGATGCCATCACGTCGAGGTTGGCGCCCACGAGCGGCGCGAGATCGGTCTTGTTGATGACGAGCAGGTCCGACTTCGTGATTCCCGGTCCGCCCTTGCGCGGAATCTTCTCGCCGCCCGCCACGTCGATCACGTAGATCGTGAGGTCCGACAATTCCGGGCTGAACGTCGCCGCGAGGTTGTCGCCGCCCGATTCGATGAACACGATGTCCGCGTCGGGAAAGCGAGCGAGCATCCGGTCGACGGCCTCGAGATTGATCGACGCGTCCTCGCGGATCGCCGTGTGCGGGCAGCCACCCGTCTCGACGCCCATGATGCGTTCGGCCGGCAACGCGCCCGCCACGGTCAGGAGACGCTGGTCTTCCTTCGTATAGATGTCGTTGGTGATCGCGACGAGGTCGTAGGTATCGCGCATCGCCTTGCACAGCATTTCGAGCAGCGTCGTTTTGCCGGAGCCGACCGGGCCGCCGACGCCCACGCGCAGCGGCGGCAGGGTCTTGGTGCGGCGTGAGGGAGCAACAGGAGTAGGAGCGTTCATGATCGGTGGGCAGCTTATGAGCGAAAGAGCCGCGAATACTGCGACTCGTGGCGCGCCGACAGAATGCCGAGCTGCGGCGCAAAGGTGTTGATTCTTTCGGGCGGCGTTTGCATGGCGCGCGTGACGGCTTCGTCGATGGCCGCGCGCAGCGCGACGATGATGCGCTGTCCCGCGAGCTGGCCGAGCGGCACGGCCTTCAAGGCGGCAGCGGCCTGGTTCTCGACCCAACTGAAGGCGTAGGCGGCGAGCGCGGCATCGGTGGCGGCGTCGTGGGCGAGGGCGGCGAATGCGAAGGCGGTCGGCTGCGCGAGGGGCGTCAGTGCGGCGAGCGTCGCGCGCCGTGCTTCCTCACCCCATTCGAGCGACACGCACAGTTGCTTGAGCGACCAGCCCATCTGTTCGGTCTCCCGGCGCAGCTCCGCCGACTCGCGGCTGGCGAGAAATTCGGCGTCCGCTTGCGCGAGCGCCGCGGCGTCGTGCGCGCGCCAGCGTTCGATCTGATGTGCAAGAAACGGCAGCTCGCCGCGCGCGAGCACGTTGGCGAGGCCGCTCGCGATCCAGTCGCGCGCGCTGTCGGCGTCGGTGATCAGTTGCGCTTCGATCGCCGCTTCGAGCCCTTGCGAGTAGCTGAACGCTCCGATCGGTAGCGCAGGCGACGCGAGGTGCAACAGCGCCGTGAGTTCAGCGATGCGCATGACCGTGGCCGTGCCCATGATCGTGACCGCAATCGTCGTGGTCATGGTCGTGGGGATGCTCGTGCGAATGGTCGTGACCATGCGCGTGATCGTGATGGGCGTGCTGATCGTGCGAATGGCCGTGATCATGCCCGTGATGCTCGTCGAACACCTGCTGCGCGAGCGCGTAGTCTTCGGCGAACGTTTCGTCGTGACCATGCCGGTGGCCGCCGCCGTACGCGCCGGTTTCGGGCTGGAACGGCAGCGACGTTTTCTCGACGCTTGCGCCGAGGCGCTTGAGCATGTCTTCGAGCACCGGGTCCGCTTCGAGCTTCAGATAGTCGACGCCGACTTCTACCGGCGTGTGGCGGTTGCCGAGGTGGTACGCGGCGCGCGTGAGCGTGAGCCGGTCGGGCGCGCGCACGAGCAGGACGTCTTCCGACGCGGCGACGACGCGCACGAGCGCGCCATCGTCGGCGACCAGGACGTCGCCGTCGGCGAGCACGGTGCCGCGCGGCAAGACGACCGCGACGTCCTCGCCGCTATCGAGCGTGGCCGCGAGCCGGCTCTTGCGGCGCGCGTCGAAGGGGAGCGTGAGCGTCGGCGCGCGCGCGATGAGCGTGGCGGCGAGCTTCACGTTGGGGGCGATGCGTTTGTCGATCGTGCGCATATCCGTGCATGCCGGGCGGCCGCGGTAGAACTGAAAATCAGAACAGAAAATAACGCTGCGCCATCGGCAGCACCTTGGCCGGTTCGCACGTCAGCAACTGACCGTCGGCGATCACCTGATACGTTTCCGGATCGACGCTGATCGACGGCTGCCAGGCGTTGTGGATCATGTCGGCCTTCGTGACGTCGCGGCAGTTGCGCACCGGCACGAGGCGCTTCGACAGGCCGTAGCGCTCGGCGATGCCGGCGTCGGCGGCCATCTGCGAGACGAAGGTGAGCGACGTGCGCGCGAGCGCGCCTGCACGCGTCGCGAACATCTCGCGATAGTGAACCGGCTGCGGCGTCGGAATCGAAGCGTTCGGGTCGCCCATCTGCGCCATCGCGATCATGCCGCCCTTCAGGATCAGCGAGGGCTTGATGCCGAAGAACGCGGGCTCCCAGAACACGATATCGGCCCACTTGCCGACTTCGATCGAACCGACTTCGTGCGAGATGCCGTGCGTGATCGCCGGATTGATCGTGTACTTCGCGACATAGCGTTTCGCGCGGAAGTTGTCGTGGCGCGCGTTGTCTTGCGGCAGCGCGCCGCGCTGCACCTTCATCTTGTGCGCCGTTTGCCACGTGCGAATGATGACTTCACCCACGCGTCCCATCGCCTGCGAGTCCGACGACAACATCGACAGCGCGCCCAAGTCGTGCAGGATGTCTTCGGCCGCGATCGTCTCGCGGCGAATGCGCGATTCGGCGAACGCGAGGTCTTCGGCGATCGACGGGTCGAGGTGGTGGCACACCATCAGCATGTCGAGGTGTTCGTCGAGCGTGTTGACGGTGTAGGGGCGGGTCGGATTCGTCGACGACGGCAGCACGTTCGCTTCGCCGCAGACCTTGATGATGTCCGGCGCGTGGCCGCCGCCCGCACCCTCGGTGTGGTACGTGTGGATCGTGCGGCCCTTGAACGCCGCAACCGTCGCTTCGACAAAGCCCGCTTCGTTCAGCGTGTCGGTGTGGATGGCGACCTGCGTGTCGGTGTCGTCGGCGACCGAGAGGCAGTTGTCGATCGCGGCGGGCGTCGAGCCCCAGTCTTCGTGCAGCTTGAGACCGATCGCGCCCGCCGCGATCTGCTCGGTGGCCGGCTCGGGCAGGCTCACGTTGCCTTTGCCGAGAAAGCCGATGTTGATCGGCCAGCCGTCGGCGGCTTGCAGCATGCGTTCCATATGCCACGGGCCCGGCGTGCAGGTCGTCGCGTTAGTGCCCGTGGCCGGCCCGGTGCCGCCGCCGATCATCGTCGTCACGCCCGATGCGAGCGCTTCGTCGATCTGCTGCGGCGCGATGAAGTGGATGTGCGTATCGATGCCGCCCGCCGTCACGATCAGCCCTTCGCCCGCGATCACTTCCGTCGAGGCGCCGATCGCGATCGTCACGTCCGGCTGGATGTCGGGGTTGCCCGCCTTGCCGATCGCCCAGATGCGGCCGTTCTTGATGCCGATGTCCGCCTTCACGATGCCCCAGTGATCGAGGATCACCGCGTTCGTGACGACGGTGTCGGCGACGTCGGCGGCGCGCCGCTGCGACTGGCCCATGCCGTCGCGGATCACCTTGCCGCCGCCGAATTTCACCTCCTCGCCGTAGACGGTGTAGTCGCGCTCGATCTCGATCAGGAGCTCGGTGTCGGCGAGCCGGATGCGGTCGCCGGTCGTGGGGCCGAACATCTCCGCGTACGCGCGGCGTCCGATGCGTAGAGTCATGGTTGAACGTCCAGAAGAAGAGTTACAGCGGCCCCATTACCTTGCCGTTGAATCCGTAGACGGCACGATTGCCCGCGAGCGCGACCAGTTCGACCGTGCGCTCCTGGCCCGGCTCGAAGCGCACGGCGGTGCCCGCCGCAATGTTCAGCCGAAAGCCACGCGCTTTCTCGCGATCGAACGAGAGGGCATCGTTGACTTCGTAGAAGTGGTAGTGCGAGCCGATCTGCACGGGGCGGTCGCCCGTATTCGCGACGGTCAGCGTCACGGTCTCGCGGCCCGCGTTCAGTTCGTGTTCGCCGTCGTCGGTGAGGATTTCGCCGGGGATCATGGGTGGGTGCTCACGGAATCGGGTGGTGAACGGTGACGAGCTTCGTGCCGTCGGGAAACGTGGCCTCGACTTGGATGTCCGGGATCATCTCCGGCACGCCTTCCATGACGTCGTCGCGCGTGAGCAGCGTCGTGCCGTAGTGCATCACTTCGGCGACCGTCTTGCCGTCGCGCGCGGCTTCCATCAGTGCCGCCGAAATGTAGGCCACGGCTTCCGGATAGTTGAGCTTCAGGCCGCGTGCACGGCGGCGCTCGGCGAGCAGCGCCGCGGTGAAGATCAGGAGCTTGTCTTTCTCTCTGGGCGTCAGCTTCATGAAGGGTTGAAAATGGGGAAACGTAATAATTAATTAGTACAGCGGCCTAATTTTGTCGCGAGGCTATCGTAGCACCGCGCTAGATGGATTGGGTCCGCGTGGCTTATAAGCGCTATAGGCATCGACAGAAGTCGCCGCCAATGGAGCAAGGGGCATGCCATAGGGTCAGATTCGTCGAATCGGCCCGATCCGGCGGGTGCTCGCGAGAAGGATTGCACCGATATGGCGCGTGAAAGCGTGGGCGAGTGCCTGCTATTGGTGCGTTAGCAACGACATTCAAGTGGTCCAGAGCCGTAGCGGCTTGGCGTCGACGCCGTGCACGACGGGCCTCAATTGCAGCCAGCAATGCGTCAGCGTGTTTTGCAGCGCTTCCATTGAACGCGCGACGACACGCACGAGCATCACGCCCGGCGTCACGCACGTTACGCCTGCGCGCTGCGTGCCGCCGAAAGGCAGTTGCGCGCTTAACGATTCGGCAAGCGCATCCGTGCAAGCGGGGCTGACGGCCCACAGCGTGCCGTACGCCGGAAAACCGGCGAGCCCTTGGGGCGCATCGCGCAGAAGGTCTAGGGCATCGAGTTGCGCGCGCTCCAGCCACAGCAGTTGGCCCGAAGGCCCCACGATCCTCGCCACGCTCGCGAGCGTACCCGCCGACCAGCGCTCGCCCGCCGCCTGCCGGCCGAGCTGCGTCGCGTCCCAGCCGAGCGCGGTCGCGCCCGCAGCCAGCGTCAGCGTGAAATCGAGCGACGCGTTCGCATGATCGAAGACGATGTTGTTCTGCGGCAGCCAATCGAGCTTCGCGCTGGCGCCGACGGCGATGTGAATGCGCTGTAACGCATCGCGTCCGTTCGACTTGTACCACTTGGTCGCGCCGGGTGTCGTCAGCACCGCGTGCGTGTCGTTGCCGAGCGCGATATCCATCGACAGCCGGTCGCCGCCCGCCACGCCGCCCGGCGGATGCACGATGACCGTATGACAGATCGCTTCGCCTTCCGGGTAGAGCGGCCGCTGAACGCGCAGCGGGCCGTCATGCAGGCGATGCACGAGCGTCGTGCGCGAGCCATGCTTTTCGAAGCGCAGTTCGAGCTTGGCTTGCCATTCGTCGTGCGCGACGTTTGCGAGGGTGGCGTGTTGTTCGTGAAGGGACATGGCTGAGCATGATGCCACGCGGCGCGGCGAGCGAACATACTGCCGCGCTTCAGACCGCGATCAGCTCCCGCACCCCGTTCGCCTCCATCTCCGCGCCCGCGCCGCCCGCAATGATCTCGCCGCGGCTCATCACCCAGTAGCGGTCCGCGATCGCTCGCGCGAAATCGTAATACTGTTCGACAAGCAGCACGGTCATCCCCATCTCGTCGACGAGCCGCCGCAGTGTGCGGCCGATCTCCTGAATGATCGAAGGCTGGATGCCTTCGGTCGGCTCGTCGAGAATCAAGAGCTGCGGCTCGCTCATCAGCGCGCGGCCGATCGCGAGCTGCTGCTGCTGGCCGCCCGAGAGGTCGCCGCCGCGGCGCGCACGCATCTCCTTCAGGACCGGAAAGAGTGCATAGATGTGGTCGGGAATCTTCGAGGGCGCTTTGCGGCTCGCCGCGCCGACCAGCAGGTTTTCCTCGACGGTGAGGCGCGGGAAGATGTCGCGTCCTTGCGGCACATAGGCCAGACCTTCGGCGACACGCGCATACGGAGGCAACTTGTCGAGCGGCTTGCCGCGCCACGAGATCGACCCTCGTTCGGCCTGCACGACGCCCATCAGGCAGCGCAGGAGCGTCGTTTTGCCCACGCCGTTGCGGCCGAGCAGGACCGTCAGCGTGCCTTCCGGCACGTCGAGCGTGACGTTTCTCAGGATGTGGCTGCCGCCGTAGTACTGATTGAGCGCTTCTACTTTGAGCATCGTGTGTTTCCTTGCATCGAGGGCATGCGCGTGCTTAAGCGGCTGAAACCCAGCGGCCGAGACTCAGCGGCCGAGATACGATTCGATTACGGCCTCGTCGCGCTTCACTTCGTCGAGCGTGCCGTGCGCGAGCACGTGGCCTTCGGCCATGACGGTGACGCGGCCGGTCTCGCCCGCGAGCGCCGCGACGAACTCCATGTCGTGCTCGACGACCATCATCGAGCACGTTCCCCGCAGCTTGTTCAGTAGCTCGGCGAGCTCCATCGTCTCGTGGTCGGTCATGCCGGCGGCGGGTTCGTCGAGCAGCAGCAGCGCCGGTTGCTGCATGAGCAGCATGCCGATTTCGAGCCGTTGCTTTTGTCCGTGCGACAGCTCGCCAGCGAGGCGGCGCGCCTCACCTTCCAGATGGATCAGCTCGAGCGTCGCTTCGATGCGCGCTTGCGCAGCGCCATCGAGGCGCGCGCGCAGCGACGCCCACCATCCCTTGTCGGTCTTCATCGCGAGCTCGAGGTTCTCCCACACGGGATGATTCTCGAACACGGTCGGTTTCTGGAACTTGCGGCCGATGCCCGCGCGCGCGATCGCGGGTTCGCTCATGCGCGTGAGGTCGATCGACTGGCCGAGGAACACCTTGCCCGCATCGGGCGCGGTCTTGCCGGTGATGACGTCCATCATCGTCGTCTTGCCTGCGCCGTTCGGGCCGATCACGCAGCGCAGTTCGCCCGCGTCGATCGTGAGCGATAGCGCGTTCAGCGCGCGGAAGCCGTCGAAGCTCACGGTCACGTCGTCGAGATAGAGGATCGTGCCGTGCGAGATGTCGATCTCGTCAGGCTTGATCGCATGGCCCATCGAGGCCACGCCGCTCAACGCGCGTCCGTCGTCTTCGATGGCGGCGATGTCGGGGACCATCGGGTTCTCGTTCATGGCGACGTCCTCCGCTTCTTCACCCGCTCGATCGCCAGGTCGATCAGCCCCATGATTCCGTTGGGCAGCAACAGCGGCACCAGCATGAAGATCGCGCCGAGAAAGAACAGCCAATACTCGGCGAAGTACGCGGTGAAGAAGCTCTTCGCGCCGTTCACGGCAAACGCGCCGATGATCGGTCCGATCAGCGTGCCGCGTCCGCCGACGGCCACCCAGATCGCCATCTCGATCGAATTGCCCGGCGACATCTCGCTCGGATTGATGATGCCGACTTGCGGCACGTAGAGCGCGCCGGCGATGCCGCACAGAATGGCGGACACGGTCCACACGAAGAGCTTGTACGAAAGCGGGCTATAGCCGAGGAACATCAGGCGCGCCTCGCCGTCGCGCACGGCCGTCACGACGCGCCCGAGTTTCGAAGTGACGATCGCGCGGGCCGCAATGAACGACAGGACGAGCACCGCGAACGTGAGCAGGAACAGCACGGTGCGCGTGCCCGGATGCGTGATCGGGAAACCAGCGATGCGCTTGAAATCGGTGAAGCCGTTGTTGCCGCCGAAGCCGGTTTCGTTGCGATAGAAGAGCAGCATCGCCGCGAACGTGAGCGCCTGCGTGATGATCGAGAGATAGACGCCCTTCACGCGCGAGCGGAACGTGAAGAAGCCGAACACCCATGCGACGACGGCGGGCACGAGTACGACGAGCAAGAGTGCGTACGCGAGATGCTGCGTGCCGTGCCAATACCAAGGCAACGCGTGCCAGTCCAGAAACACCATGAAGTCGGGCAGGTCGCTGCCGTACTTGCCGTCGTGGCCGATCGCGCGCATCAGGTACATCCCGATCGCGTAGCCGCCGAGCGCGAAGAACAGCCCGTGGCCGAGGCTCAGAATGCCGCAATAGCCCCAGACGAGGTCGAGCGCGAGCGCCGCGATCGCGTAGCACATCAGTTTGCCGGCAAGCGTCAGCGCATAGGCCGACACATGCAACGCGCTCGATTGCGGCAGCACGAGCGCGCTGACTGGCACGCCGATGCCGATCACCAGGATCAACGCGATGAGCGCGAGCCATGCGCCGCGCGAGAGCAGCGCGGGACGCGGCGGCAGGCCGAGCGCGAGGTCTTTGAACGCCTCGCGTCCGGAGGACGGCGACGTCGCCTCTGGCGTGCCGTGCCTATCGACGGACGAAGTGGCGGATGTCATGATGCCTCCCGTGTCGACCCGAGTTGGCGCTTCAGCGCCTTACTCGGGTCCCATGCCGCCCCAAGGGAGGCATCGGCCCCCTTGGGGGGCAGTGAACGAAATGAGCGTGGGGGTAGTTTCATTAAGCCTCCGCGCTGCGGCCCTTCAAGGCGAACATGCCTTGCGGACGCTTCTGGATGAAGAGGACGATCAGCACCAGCACCGCGATCTTCGCGAGCACCGCGCCCCAGAACGGTTCGATCGCCTTGCTGACGAGCCCGAGCCCGAAGCCGCCGATCACCGTGCCCGCGAGCTGCCCGACGCCGCCCAGCACCACCGCCATGAACGAATCGATGATGTAGTTCTGGCCGAGATCGGGGCCGACATTGCCGATCTGCGAGAGGGCGCAGCCGCCCAAGCCCGCGATGCCCGCGCCGAACGCGAACGCGTAGGAATCGACGCGCGCGGTCTTCACGCCGACGCACGCGGCCATGCGGCGGTTCTGCGTGACGGCGCGCACGAAGAGGCCGAGGCGAGTCTTCGTGAGCACGGTCCACGCGATCAGCACGACGGCGAGCGAGAACGCGAGGATCACGAGCCGGTTGTACGGCAGGATCAGGTTCTGCATGACGGTGACGCCGCCGCTCATCCAGGAGGGATTTTCGACCTGCACGTTCTGCGCGCCGAAGATCGTGCGCGTCGCTTGAATCAAGATCAGGCTCACGCCGAACGTCGTCAGCAGCGTTTCCAGCGGACGGCCGTACAAGTGCTTGAGCACGAGGCGTTCGAGCACGATGCCGACCACGGCGGCCGCAACGAACGAAGCGGGCACCGCGATCAACGGATACCAATCGAACGCGCCGGGCGCGAAGCGCTGCACGAGGTTCTGCACGACATAGGTTGCGTACGCACCGATCATCAGGAACTCGCCATGCGCCATGTTGATGACGCCGATGAGGCCGTAGGTGATCGCGAGCCCTAGCGCCGCGAGCAGCAGCACGCTGCCTAGCGAGAGCCCCGCGAACACCGTGCCCGCGATTTCGCTGCGGCGCTGGATCGAATCGAGCGCGTCGATGCCCTGCTGTGCGGCGGCGCGCACGCGCGGGTCGCTTTCGGCGAAGGTGCCGTCGGCTTGCTTCGCGACGAGCGGACGCAGCAGCTCGTACATGTCGAGATCGTGGCGCGCGGCGACCAGCTGAGCGGCTTCGAGGCGCTTCGCGGGGTCTTTGTCCGACAGCGCTGTCATCGCCCACAGCGTATCGAGGCGCTTCTTCAGCTGCGGATCGGCTTCCTTGGCGCGGGCGCGATCGATCATCGGCTTCATCGCCGGGTCGGGATTCTTCAGCAAGGCGCCGATGGCGGCGCGGCGCGTTTCGAGATCGGGTGAATCGAGCTGCAGGCCCGAGAGCGCGCCCGATACTTTCGATCGCAGCAGATTGTTCAGCGTGACCGGCTGCGCGCTCGACGCGACGTTGGCCGCCACGGTCTTGCCCGTCACCGCATCGCGCGCGGTGTCGTTGTCTTGAATCAGCACTTCGCCCGCGTCGGTCGCGAGTGCGCTGTCTTCGGAAAGCGCTTTCAAGAGCGCGAGCGACGGCGCGTCGTGGTTCGCGATCAGCTTGTCGATGGCGGCGGACTTCGCGTCGAAGTCGTCGCCGGCGAGCGGGGCGACGTCGGGCGTCGTCAGCGCGAACGCTGCGAGCGGCAGCAAGCCCGCCGTTGCGAGCGCCGCGAGCGAGACGCAGTGCCGGATACAGCGAAAAAAGGGAGACGCCATGATGACCTTTGCGTGGAGTCGGACCCGGCGCGGCGGCAGCAACGATCGTTCAAGACCGTTGCGCGCGTTTGACTTACGGCCGCCGCGCCGTGCTCATAGGCGAGCTAACGAGTAGCAGTTACGCGACGCGCGAGCGCCGCAAGAACGCCGGAATCGAACTCACGACATCGGGCTTGCTCTCGTTGCCCGCGATAAACGGGCTCCACGGCTGCGCGCGAATGGTCGTCTTGGTCCGCCACACGACGTTGAACTGACCGTCCGCACGGACCTCGCCGATCATCACCGGCTTGTGCAGGTGATGGTTGCCGTCCATTTCGAGCTCGAAGCCCGAAGGCGCCGCGAACTTCTGGCCGATCATTGCGACGCGCACCTTGTCGACCTCCGTGCTCTTCGCCTTCTCGACCGCCTGCTTCCACATGTGGATGCCGACGTAGGTCGCTTCCATCGGATCGTTGGTCACGCGCTTCGTGCCGCCGGGCAGGTTCTGCGACGCCACCCAGTCGGCCCATTTCTTCTTGAACTTCTCGTTGGTCGGATTGCGCAGCGACATGAAGTAGTTCCACGCGGCCAGGTTGCCGACGAGCGGCTTCGTATCGATGCCGCGCAGCTCTTCTTCGCCGACCGAGAACGCGACGACGGGCACGTCCGTCGCCTTCAGCCCCTGGTTGCCGAGTTCTTTATAGAACGGCACGTTCGAATCGCCGTTGACGGTCGAGATCACGCAGGTCTTGCCGCCTTGCGAGAAGGTCTTGATGTTCGCGACGATGGTCTGATAGTCGCTGTGGCCGAACGGCGTGTAGACCTCTTGAATGTCGGTCTCCTGCACCCCTTTCGATTTCAGGAACGCGCGCAGGATCTTGTTCGTCGTGCGCGGATAGACGTAGTCGGTGCCGAGCAGGAAGAAGCGCTTCGCACCGCCGCCTTCGGCGCTCATCAGATATTCGGTGGCGGGGATCGCCTGCTGGTTCGGCGCGGCGCCCGTGTAGAACACGTTGCGCGACATCTCTTCGCCTTCGTATTGCACGGGGTAGAACAACAGGCCGTTCAGCTCCTCGAACACCGGCAGCACCGATTTGCGCGACACCGACGTCCAGCAGCCGAACACGCACGCCACCTTGTCCTGCGTGAGCAGCTGCCGGGCCTTTTCGGCGAACAGCGGCCAGTTCGAAGCGGGGTCGACGACCACGGGCTCGATCTTGCGGCCCATCACGCCGCCGCTCGCGTTGATTTCGGCGATCGTCATCAACGCGGTGTCTTTCAGCGACGTTTCGGAAATCGCCATCGTGCCCGATAGCGAATGGAGGATGCCGACCTTGATCGGCCCCGACGACTGCGCATTTGCAAATGGACTCTGCCCGGCCAGCGCGAGCGCGCCGGACATCGAACCGAGCTTCAACAGACTGCGACGCTTCATGTCATTCCCCTTGCCGTAGGATGGTGAACGTTATGGTTGTGAGTACGCGCGAATGCTGTGCTGCATGAATAGCCGACGGGATACTGCAAAGGTTGTGCCAATCGAAGCGCTGCTGGCAGGGCTTGTGACGGCGCGGTTAGACGCGTCGCGGCGGCGCGCGGCGGAAGACGTTATTGGTGCAGGGCGCTTCGTCGCGCTTCGCGCCGGTGCGCGCTGCGCCGCAACGAAGCGCCGCGTTTGGTGTCGATAGCTGTAGCGGTGCACGCGTGCCGCGCGGTTGTGCATAGGCACATCGGTGCCTAGACTGGTAACCCGGCCGTCTCTTGGCCGACTCGAAACGAGACAAGACAAGGAGGCAATATGGACTACCCCCACGCTCACTATCGTTCGCTGCCCCCCAAGGGGGCGGATGCCTCCCTTGGGGCGGCCCGGCGGGAGGCATCATGAACCAGCGCGAAGCGAACAGCGGTTCGCTCGATCTGTCAGCGTTCTGGATGCCTTTCACGGCGAATCGTCAGTTCAAGAGCGCGCCGCGGCTGCTGTCGGGGGCGAAGGGGATGTACTACACGTCCTACGACGGCCGCCGCATTCTCGACGGCACCGCCGGGCTCTGGTGCGTGAACGCGGGCCATTGCCGCGACGAGATCGTCGCCGCCGTTCGGGAGCAAGCCGAGGAGATGGACTTTGCCCCGACCTTCCAGATGGGACACCCGAAGGCGTTCGAGGCCGCGACGAAGATCGCGAAGCACACGCCGGGCGACCTCAAGCACATCTTCTTCACGAACTCGGGATCGGAGGCGGTCGATACGGCATTGAAGATCGCGCTCGCGTATCACCGTTCGCGCGGCGAAGGGCAGCGCACGCGCTTCATCGGACGCGAGCGCGGCTATCACGGCGTCGGTTTCGGCGGCATCTCCGTCGGCGGCATCGCGCCGAATCGCAAGGCGTATTCGGGCGGCTTGCTGCCATCGGTCGATCACCTGCCGCACACGCTGAACATCGCGGAAGCGGCGTTTTCGAAAGGGCAGCCGGCGTGGGGCGCGCATCTCGCCGACGAACTGGAACGCCTAGTCACGCTGCACGACGCCTCGACGATCGCGGCTGTCATCGTCGAGCCGGTCGCGGGCTCGACGGGCGTGCTGATTCCGCCGCAAGGCTATTTGCAGCGCCTGCGCGAGATCTGCGACAAGCACGGCATCCTCTTGATCTTCGATGAAGTGATCACCGGCTGGGGGCGGCTCGGCGCACCGTTTGCCGCGCAATACTTCAACGTGACGCCGGACTTGCTGACGATGGCGAAAGGCACGAACAACGCCGCCGCGCCGCTAGGCGCCGTGGCGGCGAGCCACGCGATTCACGACACGATCGTCAACGGCGCGCCCGCCGGCATCGAGCTCTTCCACGGCTATACGTACTCGGGCCATCCGATCGCGACCGCGGCGGCCTGTGCGACGATCGATCTCTATGAGCGCGAGCAGCTGTTCGAGCGCGCGGCGCGCATGTCGCCAGTCTTCGAGACTGCGATACACAAGCTGCGCAGCGAGCCGCACGTGATCGACGTGCGCAATCTGGGTCTCGTGGGCGGCGTCGAATTGAAGCCGCGCGACGGAGCGCCGGGCGCGCGAGCTTACGAGGTGTTCGTCAAATGCTTCGAGAAAGGCGTGCTGACGCGCTACACGGGGGACATCCTGGCGTTTTCGCCGCCGCTGATCGTCGACGAGCAGCAGATCGACGAAATCTTCACGACCGTCGCGCAGGTGTTGAGGGAGACGGACTAGCGCCCCCGGAGAAGGGGCGCAGAGGGATCAATACGTCGGCACGGACGGATCGACGAGCTTGGACCAGGCGTCGATCCCGCCTTGCAGATTGAAGATCTGCTTGAAACCGCGCCCTTCGAGGAACATGCCGACATTCGCACTGCGCGCGCCGTGATGGCACACGCAGACGATTTGCGCTTCGTCGTCGAGCTCTTCGCTGCGTGCCGGGATCTCGCGCATCGGGATGAACACGCTTCCTGCAATCTTCGCCGTTTCGACTTCCCACGGTTCGCGCACGTCGAGCAGTACGGGCGCAGGGCGCGAAGTATCGGCAAGCCATTCGGCGAGGGCGGGGGCGGTCAGGTTTTGCATCTCGGGCTCGGTGAAATCGACAGGGGCAGGTTAGCGTGCCATAAAGCGACATCGGCCGCGAGCGCGGCCGACGGGGGATGGCGGCGACGATCAGAACTTGAAGCGCGGCGGCTGAACCGCGTTCACGAGCGGCTCGACATAGGTTTCGAACACGTCGGCCAGGCGGAATTGCTTGTCGTCGATGCGCGTGATGATTTGCGTCTTCATCACCGGCGCCGTGCCGACGAACGCGGCGAGCCGGCCGCCGACCTTCAGTTGCTCGAGGAGGTCCTGCGGCAGCACCGGCAGGCCGCCCGACACGCAGATCACGTCGTACGGGCCGGCAGCGGGCCAGCCGCGCGACCCGTCGCCGAGCGCGACTTCCGCATTCGTCACGCCATTGGCCGCGAGGTTTTGCTTCGCGAGCTCGGCGAGTTCCGGATCGATTTCGACCGTCAGCACGTGCTGGCCGCGATGCGCGAGCAGCGCCGCCATGTAGCCCGAACCGGCGCCGACTTCCAGAACGGTTTCGTGCTTCTTCACCGCCAGTTCCTGCAGGACGCGCGCTTCGACGCGCGGCGCCAGCATGTGCTGGCCGCGCGGCAGCGGCACTTCGAGGTCGGCGAAGGCGATGTCGCGGTAAGCGGCGGGGACGAAATTCTCACGTTTGACGATCGCCAGCAGACTCAACACGTCCTGGTCCAGCACGTCCCAGGGGCGAATTTGCTGCTCGATCATGTTGAAACGGGCTTGTTCGATGTTCATGGCGCGATGTTCTGGCGGGTTGGGTGGTCCGAACGGTACCAGGCGGTCCGAGACCAAACGGTCCGGGCCTGATGGCCCAGGGGAACTGCGGGATTGTACCAAACCGGCTACGGATCGGTCCCCTTGCCGCGCGCGGCGCGGCGCTGTAACGCAGCGTATGGCGGTGTATCGGCGGCGGAGGGCTTGGCTAGCCGCTCAGCTGCGGCTTTTCTTGATCTGTTCCTCGAACGCGACGTCGAGCTTGCTGGCTTTTCGCGGCTTGGCCGGCGACTGGGCATCGACAAACGCGACAAATTCCTCGAGGGGCAGTGGCTCGCAGAGTTTCTTGCTGCCGCCGCCGGTCTTGTCGACGAGATAGTAGAGCCCGCCCGGCATGCTCACGGCCGCGTAGAGTGCGTTGGCGCTGCGGGTCTTGAGCCGCTCGACCGCATGGATAGCCTTGGTGCCGCGCATGATGTTGCCTGTTCGATCCGGGAAAAGACGCTTACTTTACCAACAACGCTGTCTTGCCGGGACCGATGGGGCGGGTCCCCGGGCGAGCGGCGGTCCCAGCCCGAGGCGGGTTTGCCGTGCTCAGATGGTCCGCGAAAAGCGCTTCATCGGCTGCTGGCCGAGATAGCGGTCGAACACCATCGCGATGTTGCGCACGAGCATCCGTCCGGCTGGCAGGACTTCGAGCTTGTTGCTGCCGAGCGCAATCAGACCGTCCGCCGCGAAGGCGGCGAGGCGCTCGAGCTCCGCCGCGAACGCCTCTGCGAAGCGGATGCCGTACACAACCTCGATTTCGTCGTAGCGCAACTCCAGATTGCACATCAGCTGCGTGATGATGTCGCGCCGCACGCGGTCGTCGGCGGTGAGGCGCACGCCGCGCTGGATGGCGAGCTCGCCGGCGTCGATCGCTGCCGCGTAGCCGGGGAGGTCCTTCGCGTTTTGCACGTAGACGTCGCCGACCTTGCCGATCGAGGACGCGCCGATGCCGATCAAATCGCAATCGGCATGCGTGCTGTAGCCCTGGAAGTTCCGATGCAGGGTGCGCTTCGCTTGCGCGAGTGCGAGCTCGTCGGTGGGAAGGGCGAAGTGGTCCATGCCGATGTAGACATAGCCTGCGCTCGTCAGCCGTTCGACCACGTGGCGCAGGATCGCGAGCCGCTCGGCAGGCGAGGGCATCGCCGATGCGTCCATCTGACGCTGCATCTTGAAGAGCTGCGGCATGTGCGCGTAACCGAAAACCGAGAGACGGTCCGGCGCGAGCGCGAGCATCGTGTCGAGCGTGCGGCTGAAGCTGTCGACGGTTTGATGCGGCAGCCCGTAGATCAGGTCGACGCTGATCGATTTGAAGCCCGACGCGCGCGCGGCGCGCATGACGTCGGCGGTCATCTCGAGCGGCTGGATGCGGTTGATCGCGGCCTGCACGACCGGATCGAAGTCCTGCACGCCGAGGCTCAGGCGATTGAAGCCGAGCGTGCGCAGATGGACGATCGTCTTCGGGTCCGCTTCACGCGGATCGACTTCGATCGAATATTCGGCGTCGACGTCCGGCACGAGCACGAAGTGTTCGCGCGCGGCGGCCATCAGCTCGGTCAATTGGCCGTCGTTGAAAAACGTGGGCGTGCCGCCGCCCAGATGCAACTGCGTGACGGGCCGCGTGACGTCGAAGCGCGACGCCTGCAACGCCAGCTCGCGCTTCATGCGCTCGAGGTAGGGCACCGAGCGGGCGCGGTTCTTGGTCACGACCTTGTTGCAGCCGCAGTAGAAGCAGACGGTGTCGCAAAACGGGATGTGAAAGTACAGCGACAATTCGCTCGCGGACGCGCCGGAGTCGCGTGCGGCGCGGAAGTAGTCGGCGGTGTCGAAATCGTCGCGGAACTGAAGGGCGGTGGGATAAGACGTGTACCGTGGGCCGTTCGCGCTGTATTTGGCAAGCAGGTCGGGATGAAACAGGGAGTCGACGGAATCCATGGGAAGCCTTCGTTAGCGGGAGCGCAGTCAGTGTAAGCGGGTGCCGTCTTGGCGCCTTGTGTAATAGCGCCGCATGCGACAAATTGCGCAATGCAGGCACAATACGGGCTCCGTGCGGTTGGGCTGCGTGGCTTGCCGCTCGATTTGTCGCATCAATTCGCTGTCGTCGCTGCTGTATTACCCAGGACCCGATTTAGCCGTGAATGCCGTTGCCGCTCCCGTCGTTGCCGATCACGCGTGCCGTCCCGATTGCGGCGCGTGCTGCATCGCGCCCTCGATCACGAGCCCGATCCCCGGCATGCCCGACGGCAAACCCGCAGGCGTGCGCTGCGCGCAGCTCGGCGACGATCACCGCTGCGCGGTCTTCGGGCGTCCCGAGCGGCCCGCCTGCTGCTCCGGATTGCAGCCGCAGGCCGAGATGTGCGGCACGTCGCGCGCGCATGCCATCGCCTGGCTCACGCAGCTCGAAGCCGCGACTCGGCCCGCCGCCCGCTAATCGAAGGTAAAACGAAGGAAGCCCGCGAACCGCCGCGGTAGAACTTTGCGCGGGCCAGCGTGCCCAAGCGATCCAAAACATCGAAGCATCGAAGAGCAGGAGGTTTTGCATGACTCACGCGAGAGCGTCCACGCGGCGACGGTTTCTGATCGCGGCGTTTGCGGCGGCAAGCATCGGCGTGTCGCTCGGCGCCTGTGCTACCGCCACGTTTCCGTTCATCCCGGATCACTACACGTTCTCGAGGGATCAGGTGCAGGAAGCCGTGCAGCGCAAGTTTCCGTTCCAGCGCACGGTCTCCCAGGTGTTCAACGTCACGCTCGCCAATCCCGTCGTCGGCCTCTTGCCGGACACGAATCGCGTGAGCGTGCGGCTCGACGCGCACTTCGCGAGCCCGTTCCTGCAGCAGCCGGTGGACGCCACCTTCACGCTGTCGAGCCAGCTCGCGTACGACGGCCCGAGCCGATCGGTCGTGCTCAAGGAGCCGACCGTCGACAACGTCAGCGTGGACGGCCAGGGCCACGCCTACGCGCAGCAGATCAGCGCGGCTGCCGGATTGCTCGCGACGCAGCTGCTCACCAACTATCCGATCTACACGTTCAAGCCCGAGCAACTTCAATTTGCCGGCGTGAACTACGAACCCGGTACAATCACCATCCTTACAAACGGCATACGCGTGCAGATCCTCGAAAAGTGAGGTGCGCGCGGCCGTGGGGCCGCGCGTTTCCCGGGCCCTTTCCCGTCCGTTCCGCCATGCCGCCGGAGAGCGGCAACATCCGCAAAAGGGCCATCGATGGATTGGATATTGATCTGCAAGGCGGTGATCCTCGGCATCGTCGAGGGATTGACCGAGTTTTTGCCGGTGTCGAGCACAGGCCACTTGATCGTCGTCGGCAGCTTGCTCGATTTCACCGACGAAGGCTCGAAGACCTTCCATGTCGTCATCCAGTTCGGCGCGATCCTCGCGGTGTGCTGGGAGTACCGGCGGCGCATCGGCGAGGTGATCGCCGGCCTCGCGACGCAAACGGCCGCGCGGCGCTTTGCGCTCAATGTCGTCATCGCGACGATTCCAGCCGTCGTGCTAGGGCTCATGTTCGAAAAGTCGATCAAGGCCGTGCTCTACGCGCCGGTGCCGGTGGCGCTCGCGCTCGTGGTGGGCGGCGTCGTCATCCTATGGGCGGAGTCGCGCCAGCGCGAACGCGGCGATGCGCCACCGCGCGTTCAGTCGATCGATGCCTTGACGCCGCTCGACGCGCTGAAAGTCGGCTGCGCGCAATGCTGTGCGCTGATTCCCGGCGTGTCGCGCTCGGGGTCGACGATCATCGGCGGGATGCTCTTCGGGCTCGACCGGCGTGTCGCCACCGAGTTTTCGTTTTTTCTCGCGATCCCGATCATCGTCGGCGCGACGCTCTACGAGATCGTGAAGACCTGGCACGCGACGCCGGTCCAGATGCTCGATCTGTTCACGATCGGGATGGCGGCCGCGTTCGTGAGCGCGTTCATCTGCGTGCGCTGGCTGCTGCGCTACATCGCGACGCACGATTTCACGGTGTTCGCGTGGTATCGGATCGGCTTCGGGTTGCTGGTCCTGATCGTCGGCTACAGCGGCGGGCTGAACTGGAGCTGATTGAGGCGCCGCGCTATGGGCTAGGGGCTCGCCGCTGATGCGAGCCTTTTCTTTTTACGCGGCGCGTTTCTTGAACACGAGATCCCAGACGCCGTGCCCGAGACGCAGGCCGCGTCGCTCGAACTTCGTCACCGGACGATAGTCGGGGCGCGGCGCGTAGGCGTCGGCGGTGTTCGCGAGCGCGGGTTCGGCGCTCAGCACTTCGAGCATTTGCTCGGCGTAGTTCTGCCAATCGGTTGCGCAGTGCAGATACGCGCCGGGCTTCAAGCGCGAGACCAGAAGCGCGACGAACTTCGGCTGAATCAGGCGGCGCTTGTGATGGCGCGCCTTGTGCCACGGGTCGGGGAAGAAGATGTGCACGCCGTCGAGGCTTTCCGGCGCGATCATCTGTTCGAGCACCTCGACCGCATCGTGCTGGACGATGCGGATGTTCGATAGCGTCTGTTCGCCCATCAGCTTCAAGAGCGCGCCGACGCCCGGTTCGTGCACTTCGACGCCGATGAAGTCGTCGCCGGGACGCTGCGCGGCGATTTCAGCGGTCGTCGCACCCATGCCGAAGCCGATCTCCAGGATGTGCGGCGCCGGACGGCCGAAGGTAGCGTTCCAGTCGAACGCAGTGGCTGCGTAGGGGACCACGAAGCGCGGGCCGAGTTCGTCCATCGCGCGGCGCTGGCCGGTCGAGACGCGGCCGGCGCGCGTGACGAAGCTGCGGATGCGGCGCAGATGCAGCGGATTCTCGGGCGTATCGCCGTCGATGGGAGTGGACGCGTCGGCGTCGTCGGCTGCGCCGGATTCGCGCGGGAGACCGTCTTCGTTCGGATCGTGAATCATCGGTGACTGCGTTGACTACTGAGGAGGAGCGGCGCTGCGGTTCGCACGGCGAAAGCGCAGCGCGCCGTGAGGCTTCAGTGGCGATGCGGCGGCATGCGCCGCTCGCCGCGGATGCTAAAAAGCCGCCTTCGACGAGGCGGCTTCGACGTAATCACTGCCAAAAGTGGAGCGGGCGATGGGAATCGAACCCACGGCTCTAGCTTGGGAAGCTAGGGTATTACCATTATACGACGCCCGCAGAGCGCGCTATTTTACAGGGGTTTCCGCGCTTTGGGGAGTCGGGATCGGGCTGAATGGCATGAAAAGTGTGTCCACTCCCGAAGTTCCTGCTGGCATCTCGGCGCAATGAGCGCTTCGACGCCAGCAACGAGGGGCAACAGCGACCTAATGGATTCAAGGAAATTGTTCTGAAAGCTTCGCTTTCAATGCTGCGAGGCATTGCGTGCCCTTTGCCGTCTGATCGTTCGCACCCAATTGTCGGTAAATTGGTTCCACAGTCGGCCCGATGAAGTCGTTCTCTAGCGTGTCGGCGAATGCGATCTTCTTTGATTCCGCCACCGGACGACTCAGCGCCGTGGCCAACACGAGCCGGTCGCGCCGGTACGGCATCGCCTGCAAGCCGTCCGTGCGCACGGTGCCGGCTGCGAGACCGATATCGACGGTGCCTTCCTGCACCGCACGCACGACGTCGCTGCTAAGGCGCTCGTGCATGCAGTTTGCAAAGGGGGCATTAAAAGTATTGCGCCGCAACGCGGCCCGGCACCATTGGCGAAACTACGGGTTAATAGGAGACGAAATGCGTCTTCGGTAATTCCAAATTGTCGCCCGCAAAGGTTTAGGTCAACCTGATCCGGAACATATTGCGGAGACGATTCGAATGACAGTGCAGCAGATGCTCGAAGGCAAGGTGGCGATCATAACGGGCGCAGGTGGCGGTATCGGCCGCGATATCGCGTTGCTGATGGCGCAGCAGGGCGCCAAGGTGCTGGTCAACGACGTGGGCGCGTCTCTCGGCGGCGAAGGCCGGAACGCGGGCCCGGCGCAGAGCGTGGTCACGGAAATCGAAACGGCCGGCGGCGTGGCGGCAGCCAACACCGACAGCGTGGCCGATGCCTCAAACGCGAAGCGCATCGTGCAGAACGCACTCGACGCGTTCGGCCGCGTGGACATCGTGGTCAACAACGCTGGCATTCTGCGCGACCGCTTTTTCCACAAAATGAGCGACGATGAATGGGACGCCGTGCTGAAGGTGCATCTGTACGGCAGCTACTACGTGTCGCGTGCGGCCGCCGAGCCGATGAAAGCGCAAGCCTCTGGCGCCTTCGTGAACATGACGTCCACGTCGGGCCTAATCGGCAATCTGGCGCAGGCTAACTACAGCGCGGCGAAACTCGGCATTGCCGGCCTGTCGAAATCGATCGCCCTCGACCTCGACAAATTCGGCGTGCGTTCGAACTGCATTGCGCCATTCGCGTGGAGCCGCATGATCAGCTCGATCAAGGTCGATTCCGACGAACAGGCGGCGCGCGTCGAAAAGATCAAGCAGATGACGCCGGCCAAGATCGCGCCGCTCGCGGTGTTTCTCGCGAGCGACAGCGCACGCGACGTGAACGGCCAGATCTTCGCGGTGCGCAACAACGAAATCTTCCTGATGAGCCAGCCGCGTCCGGTGCGTTCCGTGCAGCGCAGCGAAGGCTGGACGCCGCAAAGCATCGCCGAGCATGCGATCCCGGCGCTGCGTCCGTCGTTCCACTCGCTCGACGTTTCCGCCGACGTGTTCTCGTGGGACCCGGTGTGAGCGCCGCGAGCGCATCGGCAGCGGACATGAAACGCGCGGGGCAGCACGTCGACGCAGCGGCGCTCGACCTGGCGAAACATGTGCGCCCCGGCGATCTCGTGGCGTGGGGGCAAAGCGGCGGCGAGCCGTGCACGCTGACCGAGACACTCGTCGCGCAGCGTCGTGCGATAGGCGGCCGCTTCAGCGTATTTCTCGGTACGGCCTGGTCCGACACGCTCAAACCCGAACATGCCGATGCGATCGACTTCATCGCGTACAGCGGCGGCGGCCAGAATCGCGCGCTCGCGCATGCGGGCTTGCTGCATATTGTGCCGAGCCATTATTCGCAGTTCGAGCATGCAATCGACGTGGACGTGCTGCTCGTTCAGGTCGCGCCCGCCGACGAACACGGCCATTACAGCCTCTCGGTCGCGTATGAATATCTGCTGCCGTTTCTCGAACACGCGCGCACGGTGATCGCCGAAGTCAACGAGGCAGCACCGTGGACGTACGGACCGTACGCGCTGACCGCCGACAGCTTCGACGTGCTGGTCCACACGAACCGCCCTTTGCTCACGAGCGCGCGAGCGGCGCCCGGCGAAACCGAACTGACCATTGCGCGTCACGCGGCGGATTTCATCGAAGACGGCGCGACGCTGCAATTCGGTCTCGGCGCATTGCCCGAAGCGATTCTCTCGGCGCTGCAGGACAGACGCGATCTGGGCGTGCATACGGGGCTTTTCAACGATGGCGCCGCCGATCTCGCAACACGCGGCATCGTCACCAATGCGCGCAAGACCGTGGACAGAGGCGTGTCAGTGGCGGGCGTCGTGATGGGCACCGGGATCGCGTATCGCTACGCGCATCGCAATCCGGCGCTGCAAATGCGCGGCACGAGCTATACGCACGACATCGGCGTGTTGTCGCGAATCGACCGTTTCGTGGCGATCAATTCCGCGCTCGAAGTCGATCTGACGGGCCAGGTAAATGCGGAAGCGGTAAACGGCCGCTATCTCGGCGCCGTGGGCGGCGGTGTCGATTTTCTGCGCGGTGCGGCCCGTTCGCGCGGCGGCGTGCCGATGATCGTGCTGCCCGCGCGCAGCCGTGACGCGAGCCGCATCGTGTCGCAACTGCATGGACCCGCGAGCACGCCGCGCGCCGACGCTGGTGTGATCGTCACCGAATTCGGCGCGGCGGATCTGCGCGGCCTGACGCTCGCGCAGCGCGTGCGCCGCATGATCGAGATCGCGCCGTCGGAGTTCCGCGCGTCGCTCGAAGACGACGCTCACCGCCACACCCTTCTCAAGTCATGACCCCGCGTGCTGCGTACGCATCGCGCGGCGCGGCACCGATCACGGAGACAAGAAGATGGACACGAAGATCAGAAGAGCGGCGATCGTCGCGCCGGTGCGCACGCCGGTCGGCACGTTCGGCGGCAGCCTGCGTCCGGTGAGCGTCGAAGCGCTCGCCGCCACGGCGTTGCGCGCGACGCTGGCACGCAGCGGCATCGATCCGGAACGTATCGAAGACGTGGTGTTCGCGCAGTCGTATGCGAACAGCGAGACGCCGTGCGTCGGACGCTGGGCCGCGCTCGAAGCGGGCCTGCCGGTGCACGTGCCCGGCATGCAACTCGACCGCCGTTGCGGCGGCGGCCTGCAAGCCGTCGTCACCGCCGCAATGATGGTGCAAAGCGGCGCCGCCGACGTCGTGGTAGCGGGCGGCGTCGAAAGCATGAGCAACATCGAGTACTACTCGACCGACATGCGCTGGGGTTCGCGCGCCGGCTCCGTGAAGCTGCACGACCGGCTCGATCGCGGCCGCGAACGCTCGCAGCCGGAGCGTCGCTTCGGCTATATCTCCGGGATGATCGAGACCGCCGAAAACCTTGCCCGCGAATACGGCATCTCGCGCGAAGAGGCCGACGCGTTCGCGGCGCGCAGCCATCAGCGCGCGGCGGCAGCGTGGGAAGCGGGCCGTTTCGACGAAGAAGTGGTGGCGGTCACCGTGCCGCAAAAAAGGGGCGATCCACTCACGTTCGCCCGCGATGAAGGCTTTCGCGCCGACGCCACTGCCGCGTCGCTCGGAGAGCTACGCACGCTGATGAAGGACGGCACCGTGACCGCGGGCAATGCTAGCCAGCAGAACGACGCCGCCGCGGCGTGCCTGATCGTCGCCGAAGACAAGCTCGATGAACTCGGCCTCACGCCGATGGGCTATCTGGTCGGCTGGGCGGCGAGCGGTTGCGAGCCCGCGATGATGGGTATCGGTCCGGTGCCGGCCGTCCACAAGCTGCTGGCGAAAGCCGGCCTTTCCTTCGACGATTTCGATCTGGTCGAACTCAACGAAGCGTTCGCGTGCCAGGTGCTGGCAGTGCTCAAAGGCTGGGGCTGGAGCGATCACGAGCGTCTGAACGTGAACGGATCGGGCATCTCGCTTGGCCATCCGATCGGCGCGACCGGCGTGCGCATCATGACCACGCTGCTGCATGAACTCAAACGGCGCAACGGACGCTATGGATTGGAGACGATGTGCATCGGCGGCGGCCAAGGCATTGCAGCGGTGTTCGAGCGAGCGGCGTGAGGGTGTAAAGGCTGATCGAGCCCTCGATAGACAGAAGGAGCGAAACGCAATGAGTGAAGTCTTGATCGATCACGACGACGGTGTCACCACACTGACCCTCAACCGCCCGCAAGCCAAAAACGCGCTCGACATGTCGATGCGCGCGGCGCTGCGGGAAGCGATCTACGCGATCCGTCAGGACCGTAGCGTGCGCGCGGTCGTCTTGCGCGGCGCGGGCACGGAGTTCTGTTCGGGCGGCGACGTGCGCGGCATGAACGTTGAAAGCGCCGAAGCGGGCCGCAACCGCGTGGACGATCTGCACGGCTGGATCGCGCAACTGGTCGACCTCGACCGTCCTGTGATCGCCGCAGTAGACGGGGTGGCTTACGGCGCGGGCTTCAGCTTCGCGCTCGCTGCCGACTTCGTGATTGCTACCTCGCGTGCGCGCTTTTGCATGCCGTTCATGAAGGTCGGCCTCGTGCCCGATTGCGGCGCGCTCTACACGTTGCCACGCATCGTCGGCATGGCGCGCGCTCGCGAGCTTATCTTCACGGCGCGCGAAGTGAAAGCCGACGAAGCCAGGACGCTCGGCGCTGTGCTCGAAGTAGTCGAACCGGATGCGCTGGAAGCGCGCAGCAAGACAATCGCACGCTCGCTCGCCGATGCGTCGCCCACCATGTTCGCGCTTACCAAGCGCGCGCTGAACATGTCCCTGAACAGCGATCTGCGCACGATGTTGGAACTCGAATCGATAGGCCAAGGCGTGGTTTTCAGCACGGTGTTTCATCGCGAGGCCGTGCAGCGTTTCCGCAACAAGGCGACACCGCTTTTCAACTGGCCTACCTCCTAAGCCCATCATGATCCATTACGACACACTTAAGAACTGGCCGTTCAAATCGCTCGAACACACCTACACGGCACGCGATGCCATGCTGTATGCGCTCGGTCTTGGCTACGGCATCGATCCACTTGATCGCGACGACCTGCATTACGTGCATGAAAGGGAATTGCGCGTTTCGCCCACTTTCGCCAACGTTCTCGGCTATCCAGGCTTCTGGGCGAAAGATCCACGCACCGGCATCGATTGGGTCAAGCTGCTGCACGGCGAACAAACGCTGCACATTCACCAGCCGTTGCCGCCGGCCGCGACCGTGATCGGCCAGTCCCGTGTCGCGCGCATCGTGGACAAGGGCGCGGGTAAGGGCGCGTTGCTGCTGATCGAGCGCACGATACGCGAGAAGGAAAGCGGCACGCTGCTCGCCACTGTCGAGCAACTCAATTTTCTACGCGGTGACGGTGGCTACAGCGCGAACGGCCAGCCGAGCGACGGGCCGCTGCCTTCGCCGCCGCCTCTCCCGGAGCGCGGGCCCGACGCGGTCTGCGATCTGCCGACGCGACCCGAAAGCGCGCTCATCTACCGCCTCTCGGGTGACTACAACCCGATCCACGCCGACCCCAACGCCGCTCGCGCAGCGGGTTTCGAGCGGCCCATCCTGCACGGCCTCGCAACCTATGGTGTGGCGGCCCACGCGGTGCTGAAAACCTCCTGCGAAAGCCGTCCCGAACGCCTCGCAATGTTTTTCACGCGCTTCACAGCGCCGGTATATCCGGGCGAAACCATCCGTACCGAACTGTGGATCGACGGCAAGACAGTCGGCTTCCGTTCGCGCGCACTCGAACGCGACGTGGTCGTACTGAACAACGGCCGCGCCGAGTTGCGCTGATTCGTCTTGTATCAGAACAAGGAGACACGACATCATGTCATCCACCAGGCAAACCCTGGCAATCGTGTTTTGCGCGAGTGTGCTCGCGCTGGCGGGTATCGGCGCGCGAGGTGCAATGGCCGAACCGTCCGGAGAGCTGAAGATCGGCGCCTTGCTGCCGATGAGCGGACCAAACGCGGAATACGGGCAGACCTTCGGGTCCGGCGCGGATCTGTCGGTTGCGCATGTGAACGACGACCGGCTGCTCGGCGAAAAGCTCGTGCTCACCTACGAAGACAGCCAGGCCTTGCCGATGCAAGGCGTGCTCGGCATGAACAAGCTCGTCAACGTGTACGAAACGCCGTTCGTACTGACAGGCTTCACCGGCGTATCGAAAGCCATCGCGCCGCTCGCGCGCCGCACGAAAACCGTCGCCGTGAACGGCGGCGGCGTGGGTCCTGATCTCGCACAACTCGGCTCGTACTTCTGGAATGTGATTCCGCTCGCGAACGCCGAAGTGCGTGCAATCATTCCGTATCTCGTCACGCAAAAACAGTTGAAGCGTTTCGTGCTGATCTACGTGGACGATCCGCTCGGCCAGTCGATCAACGAAGAACTCGCGCTCGATCTACCGCCGGCGGGCGGCTCGCTCGTTTCTTCGTTTGCGGTGCCGGCCGGCGCGCAGCAGTTCGCCGGCGTCGTGGCGCGCGTGCGCGATGCGCAACCCGATCTGATCTTTATCGCGTCATACGGTGCGCAGCAATCGCAGATCGTGAAGCAGTTGCGCGACAACGGCGTGAACCAGCAGATCGCCAGTTATTCGGCTTTCAGCATTCCAGCGATCAACGCATTGCCCGAGGCGAAGGGTGCGCTCTACACGACGCAACGCTTCGACTGGAATGCGCCGGACCGTCTCACGCAGCGCTTCGTCACCGACTACCAGGCGAAGTATGGTCGCAAGCCGACGGCGTATGCGGCGAACGCCTACAACGCGGTGCGCCTCTTTGCGATTCTCGCAGCGAAGCTCGAACACGAGGGAAAGCGGGTGACGGGAGCGAACCTGCTCGAAGCGCGCCAGCAGATGCAGCACTTCGATCTCGTCGGCGGCAGCGTGTCTTTCGATCCGAACGGCACGGTGCGCGCGCCGATCCAGATCAACCAGATCGACGGTGCGGGCGGCACGGTCGTCTCGACCACGCAATGACGGAGGCGACCGCATGCTGATCGTTCAACTGCTCGTCAACGGGATTCAGCTCGGTGCGCTTTACGCGCTCACCGCAGGCGGCTTCTCGCTGATTTTCGGCGCCACGCGGATTTTTCACTTCGCGCACGGCGCGGCTTTCATGATCGCCGGTTACGGCTTCTACGAGATCTACGCGAAGCTGCACTGGCCGTGGTACGTCGCGCTCCTGATCGCCGCCGTGGTGACGGTGGCCTTCGGCGTGCTGCTCGATAGGCTCGTCTACACGCCAATCAAACGCCACGAGAACGCGTTTTTCACGCTGTTTGCGGGTGCATTCGGCGTCGGCATCATCGTGCAGAACCTGATCGCGTTTTTCTTCGGCCGCGGCTTCGTCGCGATTCCGACGCCGCTTTCCAAGGGCGTGCAGGTGATGAGCGGCCTTTACATGTCGCCGCTCGCGGGCATTGCCGTCGTGACGACGCTGGTCGCGTTCGGCGCGTTGCACACGTTTCTCTCGCGCACCCAGACCGGCATCGCGCTGCGTGCGCTCGCCGATAGCCCGGAACTCGTGCGTGCGTTCGGCATGTCGCCGCAACGGCTGTCGCAGGTGGCATTCGCACTAGGCTCGCTGGCCGTCGTGCCGGCCGCCATCCTGAGCGGCGCGAGCGCGGGCCTGAATCCTTCGGTCGGCAGTCACGTCATGCTGATCAGTCTTGCGGCAACCATCGTGGGCGGCGTGGGCAGTCTGCGCGGCGCCGCGTGCGCGGGCCTGCTGCTCGGGCTTGCCGAAAGCCTTGCGCTCGCGTGGTTCAGCTCGCAATGGAGCGAAGCGGTGCTGTTCGTCGTGCTATTCCTGTTCATTCTGTTCCGCCCGTCCGGCTTCTTCGGACGCGTGCTGGTTCATTGATGATCGCTCACCGGAGACGCTTCCATGCTGGCTTATTTGCAGAATCTGGCGGTCCTCATCTGCGTGAACGCGATCCTCGCGATGACGCTCAACTTCCTGATGGGCTACGCGGGCATCTTCTCGCTCGCGCATGCCGTGTTCTTCGGCGTCGGGGCCTATACGGCGGCGGTTGTGTCGATGCACGTCAGCCCGTCCATCTTCGTCTGCACGATTGCGGCGATGGCGCTCTCGGGCGCGCTGTCGCTCGCGCTTGCCTTACCGGCGCTCAGGGTGCGCGGCGAGTATTTCGTCGCCGCATCGCTGGGCTTGCAGATGCTCGCGGTCACGGTGTTCTCGGAGTGGCGCTCGGTGACGGGCGGGCTCGGCGGCATCACGAACATTCCGTCGCCTTCGGTGTTCGGCGTGTCAATCGAATCGTCGAACGGTTTCTTTCTGCTGGCGGTCGCGTATCTGATCGTCGTGGCGCTGGCGTTGTGGCTGCTGGTGCGCTCCAGCTTCGGCCGCAATCTCCGGGCGATCCGCGACAGCGAATCCGCCGCGCAGGCGCTCGGCAAGAACGTGAAGGCGATCAAGACGCTTTCGGTAGTCGTGGCCACGGCGCTGGCCGCGACGGCGGGTGTCGTCTACACGTTCTATCTCAGCTTCATCAACGTGGAAGGCTTCACGCTCGACCTCTCCGTTATATTGATGGCAATGGTCATCATTGGCGGCACCGGCTCGCTGTTCGGTCCGCTGATCGGCGCGGCGCTGCTGATGCTGCTGCCGGCCGGTTTGAGCTTCGTGCCCGGTTTGCCGCAAGCCGAAGTGGGCCTCGTGCAGCAGGCTGTCTACGGTCTCGTGATGGTGCTGCTGATGATCTACCGGCCGGGCGGCATCGTCGGCGCGCGCGGGCGCAAGAGCCGCGCGGTCACGGCGCAGATCGGAGCGCAAGGCAGCGCGAACCTGGTCAAAAAGGGAGGTGCGCAATGAACGCACCCGCAGTTTTCATGCCGGAGCTGGCGGCGGTCACGCATCCGGTTCTGCTCGAGGTGCGGCAGCTCGGCAAGCGCTTTGGCGGCTTGCAGGCAGTGTCCGACGTGTCCCTGTCGCTGCGTGCGGGCATCGTCACCACGCTGATCGGGCCGAACGGCGCGGGCAAAACCACGCTCTTCAACCTGATCACCGGACACCTGAAACCCACGTCCGGCGACGTGCTGTTTCAGGGGAAATCGCTGCTCGGCATGGACCCGTGGCGCATCGCGCGTGCGGGCGTGGGCCGTACTTTCCAGGATTTGCGTCTGTTTTCGCAGATGACCGTGCAAGAGAACGTGCTCACGGCGATGGAGCAGAGCTCGTGGCTGTGGCAGCCGGGCGGCCGCGCCGCGCGCAACGCACGTGCCGAGAAAGTGAGGCAAATTCTCGAGACTGCGCATCTGGACAGGTTGCGCGGATCGCGCGCCATCGATCTCGCCTATGCGGAACGCAAGTTTCTGAGCGTTGCGCGTCTGATTGCGAGCAACGCGAAAATCTGGCTGCTCGACGAACCCGCATCCGGGCTGGACCCGCGTTCTTACGAGCGCTTCGTCGCGTTGCTGCGGGCCCAGGTGCAGGGCGGCGTGACGGTCTGCATCATCGAGCACAACCTCGACGTGGTGTCGAACGTGTCGGATCGCGTGGCGTTCCTCGATCAGGGCCGCCTGCTCGCCGAAGGCACGCCGCGCGAAGTGCTCGACGATCCGCGCCTTGCGTCGATCTATTTCGGAGAGACCGCATGAGCGCTCCCATTCTAAAGACGCGCGCGCTGACCGCCGGTTACGGCGGCCGCGCGGTGCTCAACGGTATCGACATCGAGCTGCGTGAAAACGAAGTGCTGTGTTTGCTAGGCCATAACGGCGCAGGCAAGTCGACGCTCGTGAAAACGTTATTCGGGCTGATCGCGCCAAGCGGCGGCGATGTCATGGTCGACGGCGCGAAGCGTAACCGTCAAAGCGTGCGCGCGTCGACTGCTGCAGGCATCGCGCTGGTGCCGGAAGGACGCGGCGTATTCCCGAGTCTGAGCGTGGAAGAAGTGCTGCGCTTGGGTCTCTGGTCCGCCGACGTGCATGCTGCCGAACACGCGTCGCGCCTCGACTGGGTGATGTCGGTGTTGCCGGACATCAAGCGCATATATCGCCAGCGAGCGGGGTCACTCTCGGGCGGTCAGCAGCAGATGGTGTCCATCGGGCGCGCGCTGCTGTCGCGTCCGCGCTGTCTGTTGATGGACGAACCGTCGATCGGTCTCGCGCCCAAGTTGTTTCAGGATCTGCTCGGCCCGATCCGCCAACTGCAAAAGGACACGCGTATGTCGATCCTTCTGGTCGAGCAGAACGTGCGCGAAGCGCTGAAGGTGAGCGACCGCGTCGCCGTGATGAAATCCGGCACGCTGATCCGCGAAGTGCTGCCCTTCGAACTCGACACCAACGCGAAACTCATGGAGCTCTACTAATGTCCGAATCCGCCACACTCAATGCGCTTGTCGATGCCCAGCTCGCAGCGGGCGCGACCCGGCCCGCTTTTATCGACGGCGAACGCACGATCAGCTATGCGCAGTTCGATACGCTCGCCGAACAGGCGGCGCGTTGGCTCGAGGGACAAGGCATCGTGGCCGGCGACCGCGTCGCGGTGTGGCTCGTGAACCGCATCGAGTGGCTCGTGCTGCTGTTCGGCGCGGCGCGTATCGGCGCAGCGGTGGTGGCGGTGAACACGCGTTACCGCCGCGCGGAGATCGAGCACATTCTCGGCAAGTCGCGCGCGAAACTACTCGTGCTGCAACTGAATTTCCGCAAGATCGATTTCGCAGCAGAACTAGAGGGCATTGCGGACGAAGCCATCTCATCGCTGGAGAAGATCGCGGTCATCGATTCAGATGCCACGATGCCTGCCGCACTGCTCGGTAAAACCGCCGTGGCGTGCGATTTTGCCACGCCCGAATCCGGGTCTGGTTCCACGGCTGTCATTCCCGCCGATCGTATGACGCGTTCCGGGGAATTGCGTGACGCGCCCCTGATTCTTTTCACCACGTCCGGTACCACCCAGGCACCGAAGCTCGTCGTCCATACGCAGCATACCGTGACCGGCCACAGCGAATGTGCCGCGCGCGCCTATGGCTTCGATGCCGACGATGCCGTGATGCTCGCGGCGCTGCCGTTTTGCGGCGTGTTCGGTCTGAACGGGGCGCTCGCCGCGTTTGCCGGCGGCGCCCCCATCGTGCTAATCAACACCTTCGACGGCCCGCAAGCGGCGCGGCTGGTGCAGGAGCATCGCGTAACGCATACCTTCGGCAGTGACGAAATGTACCGGCGCCTGTGCGAAGCGGCGGAAGGGGAGCAGCCATTTCCATCGGCGCGCGTGTTCGGGGTTGCGGCGTTCCAGCCGGGTTTCTCGAGCTTCGCCGAGCACGCGCAAAAGCGCGGCGTGCCGCTAACGGGCCTTTACGGTTCTAGCGAAGTGCAAGCGCTGTTCTCCCTGCAAAAACTCAATGCCGCGTTCGAGGCGCGTATCGAAGGCGGCGGCTATCCGGCGGCGGCAACAGCGCGTATCCGCATCCGAGATCTGGAAAACGGTCAATTGCTGCCGCCGGGACAGAGCGGAGAAATCGAAATCTCCGCGCCGGGCAACTTCGTGCATTACCTCGACAACCCCGAAGCCACTGCCGAGGCGCTGACGCCCGACGGATTCTTCCGCACGCGCGACGTCGGCCTTCTGCGCGAGGACGGCAGTTTTGTCTACCAGACGCGCAAGGGAGACGCGATTCGGCTTGCGGGCTTTCTCGTCAATCCAGTCGAGATCGAAGACGAGATCAAGGCGGTGGACGGCGTGGACGATGCGCAGGTGGTGGCCGTCGAAGTTGATGGCCAGCCACGCCCAGTGGCGTTCGTGATTGCGAACCCGGCGCACGCGCCTGAAGCGGAAACCGTGCGCGGCGCGCTCAAGGCGCGCGTGGCCGCGTTCAAGGTGCCGGCGCGGGTCTGGTTCGTCGATGCGTTTCCTGTCACACAAAGCTCGAACGGGGTGAAGATCCAGCGCGCGCGGCTACGCGAAATGGCGATCCAACGCGTGCAGGACGAAGCGGCGACGGCGCGATTGGGCTGATTCAACGGCTTTTCGCCGCGGCGGCGCTGCGGCAAGGAATGCTTACAATGTCCAATTCACTATTTTTCGAAGATTTCCAGATCGGCCAATCGTTCGAAAGCGGCGGCCGCACAGTCACGGAAAGCGACCTGACGTTTTTCTCGATGCTCTCCGGCGACTGGAACCCGATTCACGCGGACGCCGAATTCGCCGGCAAGACGCGTTACGAACAGCGCCTCGTGCACGGCGCGCTCGGCATTGCGATCGCGACCGGACTGCTGCATCAGTTAGGCATCTTTCATGACAGCGCCGTGGCGATGATGTCGCTGAACGAATGGAAATTCGTCGCGCCGATTTTCGTCGGCGACACGCTGCGCTTGCGGCTCGAAATTCTCGAACTCGATGCTGGCAAGAGCGAGCGGGTCGGCCGTCTCGGACGCCGGTTCGTGGTGCTCAACCAGCGCGACGAAATCGTGCAGGACGGCAGAAGCGACATGCTAATTCGGAAGCGGGGTACCCAATGAACACGCAACTCGATGCGTGGCTCACCGAAATCGAAACGCGACTCGCCGAAGGTTCGCAGCGGCGTTCGCGGTCAACCTGATCGTGCATCCGAGCATCTTGCCGCCACGCTGCCGCAGCCCGAGATCAAATTCCGAACAACGTCAACGACACCGCCGCGCGCGTGACGATCATCAACAGGATTTGCACGATCACGAACAGCAGGATCGGCGAGAGATCGATGCCGCCGAGCTGCGGCACGAAGCGCCGTAGCGGATCCAGAAACGGCGCGGTCAGCTGATAGAGGATCGGCATCGCGGGCGAGCGCGGATTCAGCCAAGACAAGAGCGCCATCAGGATCGTGAGCCAGATGATGAGATTCAGCGCCCACTTGACGAGCGTCAGCACGGCGACGATCAACAGCACGGGCGCGAGGCCGAACGGGTCGACGCCCGCGATCGTCACCATCAATCCCACATAGACGATCGACGCGAGCAGCGCGGCGACGACGCTCGCCCAATCGATGCCGCGCTTGCCATGAAACACATGCCGCAGCGGCAGGACGAGCCAGTTGGTCACCTGATAGATCGCGTTCGACACGGGGTTGTACGGCGGCATGCGCACCGCCTGCATCCAGGCGCGCAACAGCAGCGCGGCGCCGAACAGCGTGAAGAGGGTATTGAGCAGAAAGCGGGCGATATCGCCGAACATCTCGGGTCCTTTCCTTCTTGAGTTTTAAATGGCGCGGCGCGGGTCGACGAGAGGGCGCCGCGTTGGCGGTCAAGCGCGCGTGTGCCGAACGACAAGCACACCGGCGCAAAACCTACGCTAAGCCGAGACCTTGACCTCGCTGATCAGGATCGTGCCGTTGCCGCCGTCCGTGTAGTTCGGGATGTCGCCGAGCAGCTCGTCGGACGCGGGAATGAACACGTCATAGAACGCTTCTACCGAGTCGAACAGGAAGTGGCCTACGACGACGTAAGGCGGCGGCGACCCCGGAGGGCCGGCATTGATGCCGACGTCCACCGACCAGCCCCGCAACGCCGCGCCGAAGCGCTGCACCGCGAGCGGCATGTGCGTGCGGCAATAGTAGTTCACGTCGAATCGGCCGTTTTCCCGATACGGATAGAGGATGCTGACCTTGATCATTTTTGCGTTCTCGTCGGTTGGTCTTCGTTGTCGGGCCGAGTTAGCGCTTTAGCGCTTACTCGGGCCCCATGCAAAGCTGTCAGGCCGGCGGCGCGCTGCGCCATCGTTTTCCGGTCGTCACCTTATCACGGCTTTCTTGGCGCTTGTACCTGCGGGAGCGAGCGTTCGAGCGACGCTTCGACAGCGGCGTCGATCGCGTCGATCGACGCCGGCGGTTTCGTCCGCTGGCGGGCGAGCGCGACGGCGCGGCGAGTCAGGAGCGCGTAGAGCGTGGCGTGATCGCCGCCCATCGTTTCGAAGAGCGCGAGCTGCTTTTCGACGACGCCGGTATCGCCGCGCGAAACCGGGCCCGCGAGCGCGTTGGCGAGACCTTTGTCGCGCGCGGTTTCGATCGTGCCGGCGAGCATCGGCAAAAGCGCGCGCAGCGATTCGTCTTCGGAGAAGCCGAGCGTGCGCCACAACTCGACGCACTCGCTCAACGCACACAGCGCGAAGCTCGCGGCATAGTGCGCCGCGCCGTGGTAGAGCATGCGCGTGCCGTGCGGAATCGTCAGAGGATGACAGGAAATCGCGCGAGCGAGCGCCGAGAGCGCGCCCGCGAGTTCGCTGTCCGCTTCGATCGTCACCGAGCAGCCCGCGATCCGTTCGATGTCTGCAGGGCTGCCACTGAACAGGTAAAGTGGATGGAACCCGCCGGTGAGCGCGCCTTGGGCGCGTGCCGGTGCAAGCAGTTCGACAGGCGATGCACCACTGCAATGCACGAGTGCTTTCGAATGCGCGTTTGCCGCATCGAACCGCAATGTGTTGGCCATCGTACCGATGCTGTCATCGGGGACGGTTAAAAAGACGATGTCGGCCGCGTCGATCACCTGTTGCGGATCGTCGGCGGCGTTGCCTTGTCCCACCTGTTGCACGAGGTCGCGCGTCGATTGCGGCGAGCGGCTCGCGACAGCCGTGACCGGGTAGCCCGCACGGGCGAAGCCGGTCGCCAGGCAGCGGGCCAGCCGGCCCGCGCCGATGAAGCCGATCCGTGGCGCGGAAGAAAGCGGCATGGTTCCAGCATCCGAAGGAAGATTGGGCGAAAGCTGAAGTATCGCGCATCCGGAAAGCCCCCGCGCATGCGCCGGCTGGCATTCCGAACGCGCGCGATTGCGCAACACGGGCGCGCACCGATTTTGATCGGATCAAATTGGGCGTCGTATGAAGCACCCGGGGCGTCATTCGGCGGCGCAATGCCCGCCGGCCCGATTGCCCGTCACAATTCCAACACGATGGATGGAGAGCGAGCCGGGGCGGACCGGACCGGCCGGCGCAGGGTATGCGGCTTGCGCCAGGTATCGCGCAGAGGGTCATGGATGTCGGAGATGCAGATCGTAGTTGCGGTTTCTTTCCAGTGTCTTAGCCACCTACGGGAGGTCACGATGAGCATGTTCTCTTACCGGAAGCACCTGCGGTTCCTGAGCCATTCGCAGCGCCGTCTTTGGTGGGATCAGAAAAAGCGTCTCACGCCGCGCGTGAAGATCAGCGGGTCCTATGTGCCGCCAAGCGTGACGCGCGAATTCACCTACGTGAAAGTAGGCTGAGGGGCGCCCGGAAAGCGGGCATCGAACCGCTTCCCGCTTGCAGGACGAAAGCCCGGCTTAGAAGCCGGGCTTCTTATTTGCCACGCGGCTTCCCGCGCGTTCTCCCGGTGCGTTGTCCGCGCAACGGTACCGCCGTCAATTTGTAATTAAACATTTCCGATTTTCGCGAGCTTTCTTCACGCCCACCGGTAAAAGCAACCGGGTGCAGGCGCTGGCAGCGCGCAACTCCTTGGATTTTCACGTGTCGGACAGAGATAGGGGTTTGTCGCGAATTGACAGGCTCAAGGCTCGGGATCGGCTCGATTGCAATTTGCAACAAATGCGGAATACCCGCTCGAGGCTTTTTCGATACATTGAGTTTCATGCAGTGCCAGTTATACGGCCGGCCGCACGCCGCGCCGTCAGGAGAACAGCAATGAAAAAGCTCATTTCGTTTTTGGCCGCTGCAGCGTTGGGCGTGGGGTTCGCCAGCGCCGCACAGGCTCACGTGTCGGTCGGTATCGGTATCGGCGTTCCGTTCGCGCCGGCGTATCCGGTTTATGCCGCGCCGCCCCCCGTCTACTACGAGCCGCCGCCGCCCGTGTACTACGCGCCGCCGCCTGTCTATTACGGACCGCCGGCAGTGGTGGTCGGCGGCTACTACGGCCATCCGTACTGGCATCACGGCTATTACCGCGGCTACTACGGTCATGGCGGGTATTGGCGCCGTTAAGCGTCTCGAGGAGGCGCTCGCTTAACCCTCACTTCGATCCGTTGATTGACTAACGGCGCAACGCCGGCTTGATCGCCGGGTTGCGCCGTTTGCTTTGGGTTTTCAAAGCGCGCCGGAAGCTGGGACAATGCTTGTTCCCTCCAACTACCTCTCATCAGGCGATGCAAGCGCTTCCTTCTCCCACCTTCGACGATGTTGCCGACGCCGCCTCGCGTATCGCGGGCGTCGCGCACCGGACTCCTGTTCTCACCTCGCGCACGGCCGATGAACGCTGCGGCGCTTCAATCTTCTTCAAGTGCGAAAACTTTCAGCGCATGGGCGCGTTCAAGTTTCGCGGCGCGTACAACGCGATTTCCCATTTCGACGCCGAGCAGCGCAAGGGCGGCGTGCTGACGTACTCGTCGGGCAATCATGCTCAGGCGATCGCGTTGTCGGCGCGGCTCGCGGGCATCCACGCGACGATCGTGATGCCGCACGACGCCCCTGCCGCCAAAGTCGAAGCGACCAAGGGCTATGGCGGCGAAGTCATCACCTACGACCGCTATAAAGAGGATCGCGAGGAGCTCGGGCGCCGTCTCGCGCAGGAGCGCGGCATGACGCTGATCCCGCCGTACGACCATCCGCACGTGATCGCGGGGCAGGGCACGGCGGCCAAGGAGCTGATCGAAGAGGTCGGCACGCTCGACATGCTCGTCGTGTGCCTGGGCGGCGGCGGTCTGCTCGGCGGCAGCGCGCTTTCTGCGGCGGCGTTGAGCCCGTCGTGCGAGATCATCGGCGTCGAGCCCGAGGCGGGCAACGACGGTCAGCAGTCGCTCGCGCGCGGCGAGATCGTCCATATCGATGTGCCGAAGACGATCGCGGACGGCGCCGCCACGCCGCATCTCGGCAGCTACAACTTTCCGATCATTCAACGTCTGGTCAAGCGGATCGAGACGGTGAGCGATGCGCAGCTGATCGACACGATGCGTTTCTTCGCGCAACGCATGAAGATGGTCGTCGAGCCGACCGGGTGTCTTGCCGCCGCCGCTGTGCTCAACGGGATCTTGCCGGTGAAGGGCAAGCGCGTCGGCGTGTTGATCAGCGGCGGTAATGTCGATTTGAGCCGCTTCGCCGAGTTTCTGAGCTAAGGTCTCCTGATCGATCGCGCTTTGCGGCGCGCGGCGGCGCGAAGCGAGTTCGCGCCGCCGCGGCCTGATTCGGCTGCCCGCTGCATTACTTCGACGCCACCCACACGCCGCCGGCGCTCGGCACGTTACCTTGCGTCCACCATTGCGCGCAGTACTTCGCGCCCTGGTACATCACGCAGGTGCCACCCGAGTAGGCGGCAGTGGCCGACCAGGTCGGCGTCGGGCCGGAGACCTGCTTCCATGCGGCCGACTGGCCCGGCACGTCGCCCTGTGTCCACCATTGGGCCTGATAGGTTGCGCCCTGGTAGGTGACCGTCTGGCCCGCCGTGTACACCTGAGCGGAGGACCACGCGGCGCCGGGCGTCGGCGTTCCGCCGCTGCTGCCCGAGCCGCCGTAGCTCGGGTCCTGCGTCACGCCGGCGCCCCATTTTCCGTTCAACTGCTTGAAGATCGTGGCGAACGCGTAAGGCTGTTGCACGCGAGCTGCGAGTACAGCGCTTGCGCCGCGCTGATCGCCGCGTTACCCATGTCGATGTTCGTGGGGCCGTAATCCATCGCCATCACGTTGACGGCATCGATCGACACGTTATTGGCGAGCGCCGCGTTGAGGACGTTCAGGCCGTCCTGCGTGAGACCGGTCGGCATGACGGGCAGCGTGAGCGTGACATGCAGCGTCTTGCCCTGTGCCGCAGCGGCGGATTGCAGCTGCGCGACCGCCTGGAAGTTGCGCGTCACGGCGGCAGTATCTTCCTGTGCGGCGCCTTCGATGTCGAAATCGATGTGCGTGAGCGAGTAGGTGTCGATCACCGTCTGATAGGCCGACTGCAGCGCGGCCGGGCTCGTGCATGCCTGCATCAGCGGCGTGCCATTCGCGCCGCCGAACGAGACCGACACCTCGCCGCCTTTCGCGCGATAGTTCGTGACGGACGTCGCTATCGAGGTCAAGAGGTCGCCGGTCGCGCCTCCGCCGATGTTTTGCACGCCGCCCCAGGACGGCACGCATGAATTTCCGGCGACGACGAACGCGAGCGTGAATTGCTGGATGCCTTGCTGAACGCCGATCTGGTCGAGCACCGGCGTGGGCCAGGCGGTCATGTCGACGTAGGGCGCATAGACGCCCGCCGCATGTGAGGCGCCTGCCGACACGAGCAGGCAGGCTGTTGCGGCCAGGCGCGGAACGAGCGAAGAAAACGGTTTCTTGTTCATATTGTCTCCGACGTAATGAGCGAAATAAGTGATTGCGTATGCCCATATCGCTGCGTAACGAGCGAGCCGATTTGGGCGCAAACATTATTTATGGCGATAAGCGTGCGTAAGAACTATCTTGGCTATGCGTCTTGTTTTGGTAACGAAGACGGCGCCTGAAACAAAGGGATACAGTTCCGGCGCTGGGCATAGGGTAGGTGTCGAATCACACTTGCGCCGCCGGTTAGTTTGATAGGTAATTTTTTATTCTTGGCTGGCTAATTTTTATTTATTTTTATTTGGTAATTTGTTCGGTTGATCGGAATGCGGGCGAGATATCCGCATTGCATTTCGATGCAAAACGGTTATTCGTCGGCTTAGGCCGCGCTATGGACCGTCTGCAAGATCAAATCGCGGTAGCCGTTCACGATCACGCTGTACGAGAAGTACGCGAAGAGCAGGGCGGAGAGCACGTGACAGCCGCGCAGCAAGCCGGCGCCCGCGCGTTTGCGTCCGTGGCTTGCGAGCCCGCATAGGAAGAGCGTCCAGCAGAGGCCGCCGAGAAAAAAGCCGGACAGGAAGATCGATGCGGTGGGCGCGGACGTCGCGCCGGCTTTGGCGATGAGCGCGCCACCGACCGCCGCGAACCACAGGATCGCCGACGGCGACGAAACCGCGAGCAGCACGCCGCGCAGGAAGCCGCGCCACGCACTCGTATGCGGCGTGGCGGCATCGGCAACGCCCTCGACTGCGGGAGCCGTCTGCGGAAACGCCGCCTCGCGCGCCATCTTCCACGTGAGGAACAGCAGGATCGCCGCGCCGCCGATCCACACGACCCAGCGCACCGCGTCGAACTGGAGCAGCGCAGCCATGCCCGCCAGCGCGAGCGCCGCATAGATCAGATCGCCGAAACACGAACCGAGCCCGAGCCAGAAGCCCGGCTTGAAACCGTGCGACAACGTCAACGACAGAATCGCGACATTGACGAGACCGATATCGAGGCACAACGAAAGCGACAGAAAAAAACCGTCCGACAACATCGATACTGCGTGCATCCACACCCCAGGCTTGTTTTTAGTGTTGTGGTTCGAGCTTGACCGAGAGCGCGAGGTGTCCCGTCACGAGACCGACCGTGTTGCGCATCACGGGCTGGTGAAAGGTATCGAGTTGCGCGCGTTGCTCCGCCGTGCCGATGTTCAGTTGATGCAGCAGCTCGACGACGATCGCCATCAGGGCCTCCAGGTTGCCGTCTTCGACTTTGACCGCGATACCGAGTGGTCCGCGTTTGCCTTCCGAGCCGTAGGCCGCGTCGCGAACGCCGATCGCATAGCTCGCATCGGCGCCGATCTTGCCGACGACCTCGCCGTCGAACGCACGCATCAGCGCCGTGCACAAGCGTCCGGTGCCGGCGACGAGATCGGGATGCGCGGTCATCGCGCGATAGATGCGCGCGAGCGCCGCGTCGCGCGGCGACTCGGGCGTGTCATGGTTCGCCGCGGCGGCGAGCTTCGCGAAAAGGCGTGCGAGCCGATCGAGCGCGAAACTCGGCGTCGGCAGGTTGCAGCCGTCGATACCCCACTGAATCTCGTCGTCCCGCAGATCGCAGAGTTGCGCGAGCGTTTGCTTGACGCGCTGCTGCAGCGGATGGCCGTCGAGCTGATAGTCGGCGATGCTCGCGCCGATCGCCTGCGCGCCCGCCAGCATCCCCGCATGCTTGCCGGAGCAATTGCTGCAAACGGGCGTCGGCGCGAAATCGCGCTTGATCCACGCGCGCCAGACGTCGTCCGAAATCGGCGGATGGCCGCCGCAGCGCAAATCCGCTTCGGTGACGCCGGCCTTCGCGAGCATCGAGCGGGCCCGCGCGACGTGCACGTCCTCGCTGTTGTGCGACGCGCACATCAGCGCGAGGTCGGCCTCGTCGAAGCCGAAGTGCTCGAGCGCGCCCGTCTCGAGCACGGCGAGCGCCTGCGCGGGCTTGACGGCCGAGCGCGGCAGCGTCGGACGGTGCGGGTTGCCGAAGGCATAGAGCAGGCGACCCATCGCGTCGACGACCGCGACGTGGGCAAGATGCGTGTTCTCGATCGCGGGGCCGCGATACACGGTCGCGGCAATGGCTGCTTGGCTGGCGGTCATCGAATCGTCACTCCGTCTTCGAAGGTTTCCGAGGGTGTCATCAGCGGCCGAGGCCGAGTTCGTCCCAGAGCGTGTCGACGCGCGTCTTCACGGCTTCGTCCATCACGATCGGGCGGCCCCATTCGCGATCGGTCTCGCCCGGCCACTTGTTGGTCGCGTCGAGGCCCATCTTCGAGCCCAGGCCCGCTTTCGGCGACGCGAAGTCGAGGTAGTCGATCGGCGTGTTGTCGACGAGCACGGTGTCGCGTGCCGGGTCGATGCGCGTCGTGATCGCCCAGATCACTTCCTTCCAGTCGCGGATGTTCACGTCCTCGTCGACGACGACGATGAACTTCGTATACATGAACTGCCGCAAGAAGCTCCACACGCCGAACATCACGCGCTTCGCGTGGCCGGGGTAGCTCTTCTTCATCTGCACGATCGCCATCCGGTAGCTGCACCCTTCCGGCGGCAGATAGAAGTCGGTGATCTCGGTGAACTGCTTCTGCAACAGCGGCACGAACACTTCGTTGAGCGCGACGCCGAGCACGGCCGGCTCGTCGGGCGGCTTGCCGGTGTAGGTCGAGTGATAGATCGCGTCGCGGCGCATCGTGATGCGCTCGACCGTGAAGACCGGGAACCACTCCTGCTCGTTGTAATAGCCGGTGTGGTCGCCGTACGGGCCTTCGAGCGCGTGCTCGTAAGCGGCCGAAGCGCCTTTCGACGGACGCGGCGGTGCGCCGTTCGGTGCCGGCGCGGGCGCGCCGTCCTGCGGGTAGATAAAGCCTTCGAGCACGATCTCGGCGCGCGCGGGCACCTGCAGCGTGTCGACGCCGGGCGTCAGGCACTTCGCGAGCTCGGTCTTCGCGCCGCGCAGCAGCCCGGCGAACTGGTATTCGGAGAGCGTGTCCGGCACGGGGGTCACGGCGCCGAGGGTCGTCGCCGGATCGGCGCCGAGCACGACCGCGACCGGGTACGGCTTGCCGGGGTTGGCGAGCGCGAACTCCCGGAAGTCGAGCGCGCCGCCGCGATGCGCGAGCCAGCGCATGATGAGCTTGTTGCGGCCGATCAGCTGCTGCCGGTAGATGCCGAGGTTCTGGCGCGTCTTGTTGGGGCCGCGCGTGACGGTCAGGCCCCAGGTGACGAGCGGACCGGCATCGCCGGGCCAGCAGGTCTGGATCGGCAGTTTTGCGAGGTCGACGTCCTGACCTTCCCAGACGATTTCCTGGCAAGGCGGGGAGCTGACCGTCTTCGGCGCCATGTCCCAGACCGCCTTGGCGAGCGAGAGCAGCTTGCCGGCGTCTTTGAGGCCCTTGGGCGGTTCCGGCTCCTTCAGCGCCGACAGCAGCCGGCCGACGTCGCGCAGCGATTCGAGTGCGGCGCTATCGCCGTCAGAGCCGCCCTCGCTGCCGCCGTCGATGCCCATGCCGAGCGCGACGCGCCGCGGCGTGCCGAACAGATTGCCGAGAACGGGGAACGCGTAGCCTTGCGGCGCATCGAACAGCAGCGCGGGGCCGCCGGCGCGCAGCACGCGGTCGCACAGCTCGGTCATTTCCAGCACGGGCGAGACGGGCTGCCGGATGCGGCGCAGTTCGCCCAGCGTCTCTAGGCGACCGACGAAGTCGCGCAGGTCTTTATATTTCATGCGGGTCAGGTTAGAACCGCCCGGCACGGGCGGCGAAGGGACTGCGAAAGGGGCGGGCAGCCGGTTAGGCCGAGACTGGCCGTGATCAGACTGTCCGTGCGATGGGCGATTTTACCTTTCTTGTTACAGGGGGTTACTTTCGCGGATTGGGTCGAAATCGCTGGAAACGCGCAGGGTGCGTGGGGTTCGAGGCGCTGAACACTGTTCATAATTACATTTTGTTATAGGTTTCAATTTTCATAGTGTTGACGATCTATAAAACCCTGCTAGAATCCGTCCACATTGGTAGCAGGGACCCAGCAGTCTAGTCGTTACCACACCTCCGGTCCTTCGACGCTACGCGTCACCGTTTGCCGATTCCTGCACGGCACCAACGGCTTAGAGTTTGTCCTCGCCAGCGCATGTTCGCCGCTGGTTTTTTTGCGTGAGAGCCACCGCGCGCATGCCGAACGGGCATGCCGCCGGGATTTTTTTACTCCGATGTGGCGCTCCGAACGGCACGTTGCCAGTTGTAACGGTACGTTGCCGTATCCCGACGTCGTAGCCGCCCCAACCAAGGCGCGCGATGTCTTGGCTTTGCGACCCGAGCCAGATGTTGCTCAGTTGTATCCGTCGCGAGGCCATGATCCATGGGAGATCTGAATGAATACTTGGTTATCGTGGCGTCCCGATGAGCGCCTGGCGCAAGCAGTACGCGCCACGCTGCGTCGCGGGACGCGTGTCAGTCACCACCTGTTCAGCGTCGTCGGCGGCGCTGCTGTGCTTACCGCACTCGCGCTGTGGCTGTTGCCCACCGTGCGCACCACGCTCGCGGCGAAGCTGATGCCGGCCATTTCGGCGGCCGTCCAGGCCGGACCGGCGCGGCTGTTGAGCGGTCATCCGCTGCCCGCCTTCGGGCCGGCCCACACTACCGACGAATCGCTGGCCTCGAACGCACCAACCGTCGACACCACGAGCTACGACGGCGCCTTCGACGGCAGCGGCCGAAGCGGTCAGAACAATCAGAACAATCAGGCTCCGGCCAGTTTCGATTTGCATACTCAGCAGCCGACCGTCGGCATGCTGGCTAACTTGATCCCGTCGCAACGCGTGGCGCCCGATGCGCGCAACAACCATGCGTTTGCGTCGACGAGCGAACAGAATCTGGTCACGAACTATCTGGCGCGCCGCTATCGGGTCGCGCAAGAGCCGGTCAACGACCTCGTGAAGGCGGCGTTCGACACCGGCCGTGAAGTGGGCCTCGATCCGCTGCTGCTGCTCGCGGTGATGGCGATCGAATCCGGCTTCAATCCGTATGCGGAAAGCGGCGTCGGTGCGCAGGGCCTGATGCAAGTGATGTCGAAGGTGCATTCGGACAAGTTCCAGTATTTCGGCGGCACGAGCGCGGCGCTCGAGCCGATGACGAACATCAAGGTCGGCGCGCTGGTGCTGAAAGACTGCATCGCGCGTGGCGGTTCGCTGCCGGGCGGCCTGCGTCTGTACGTCGGTTCGACGTCGCAGGACGACGGCGGCTACGGCGCCAAGGTGATGGCCGAGCGCGATCGTCTGCGCGACGTGGCGCGCGGCCGCAAGGTGCCGGTCAATGCCCCGCAGGCGCCGCAGCAGCAAGCGGCGGCCGCGACGACGGCGAACAAGCGCGTGCAGGTGTCGCTCGACGGCGGCCATGCGATCGGCGCGGCGAAGACGGCTGCGGCTTCGGCGCCGGCAGCGGATCAGGATGATGCGAGCGCAAACACGACCGCGACGAAGCACAACGCCGGGCCGGAGTTCGGCGCTTGAGTGTTAGGCGAACGACAGAATGAGAGAAGGGCACCCTCGGGTGCCCTTCTTGTTTGCTGCGTTGGAAGGTGTCAGGCGCGCGCGAACAGCCCGCGCAACCGCTCAACGGCTTCTTCCAGCCGCGTATACGCCGTCGCGTACGAAAGACGGATGTACTCATGCGGCGCACAGGTGCCGAAATCCATCCCCGGCACGAGCACCACGCCGGCGTCGTGCAACATCGCCTTCGTGAGTGCGCCGCTGTCGCCGGCCGCCGGATGCGCGACGCCGGTGCAATTCGCGTAGACGTAGAACGCGCCGTCGGGAATCACCGGCACGCCGAAGCCGAGCGACTGGAGCGCCGGCACGATGTAGTCGCGGCGGCGCTTGAATTCGAGGCGCCGCGCTTCGTAGATCGCGAGCGTATCGGGCTCGAAGCACGCCAGCGCCGCATGCTGGGCGAGTGCGGACGCGCAAATGAACAGATTCTGCGCGAGTTTTTCGAATGCGCCGATCATCGCGGTCGGCACGACGAGCCAGCCGAGACGCCAGCCCGTCATGTTGAAGTACTTCGAGAAGCTGTTGACGGTCACCACGTCGTCGCCGAACGACAGCGCCGACACCGGCCGTGCGTCATAGCTGAGCCCTTGGTAGATCTCGTCGACGATCGTGAAGCCGCCGCGTGCGCGCACGGCTTCGACGATCCGCTTCAGTTCATCCGGTTCGATCGACGTGCCGGTCGGGTTCGACGGCGACGCGAGCAGCACGCCGCGCGTCTTCTCGTTCCAACGGTTTTCCACATCGGCGGCCGTCAGCTGGAAACGCTCGGCGGGGCCGCTTGGGACGAGCACGGCGCGGCCTTCGGTGGCCGCCACGAAGTGACGGTTGCACGGGTAGGACGGATCAGGCATCAGCACTTCGTCGTCGCGGTCGACGAGCGCCGCGCAAGCGAGCAAAAGGGCAGCCGACGCGCCCGCCGTCACGACGATGCGCGCGGGATCGATGCGCAGTCCATACGTGTGCAAGTAGTGCGCCGCGATCGCTTCGCGCAACGGCGCGATGCCGAGCGCCCCGGTGTATTGCGTGACGCCGCGTCTGAGCGCGCTGGCGGCCGCTTCGATCACGGGCTCGGGAGCCGTGAAATCGGGCTCGCCGATTCCCATGTGAATGATGTCGCGCCCCGCGATCTCGAGCTCCCGGGCTTCCTTCGCGAGTTCCATCACGTAGAACGGTGCAATGGCGTCGACTCGGGCGGCGAGGCGCACGAGCGGTTCAGACGCGTTATTCATGCTGATTTCCAGATCCAATAGCCGGCGGGAGAAGGGCGCTGCCGGCGGTGCCTGCCGTGCCACATGCGGCGGCCCGCCGCGTAGCGCCGGGCGCCGCGCCGCGCGTGGTTGCGCCGGGCGCCGCTATGCCGGGCGCCGTTGCGCTTAGTTGCCGCGCCCCGACTGCGTTTCGGCGACGCGCAGCTTGGCGGCCAGCTTGTCGAGCACGCCGTTCACGTACTTGTAGCCGTCCGCGCCGCCGAAGTTCTTCGCCAGTTCGACCGCTTCGTTGATGACGACGCGATACGGAATGTCGAGATGATGCTTGAACTCGAACGCCGCGACGAGCAGCACCGCCCGCTCGACGGGCGAGAGCTGGTCGATCGGGCGATCGAGGCAGGGCGCGAGGTCGGCCGACAGCGCATCCGAATCGCGGATCACGCCGTGGAGGATCGCATCGAGATGCTCTTTGTCGGCCTTGTCGAAACCCTGCGCGCCGCGCAACTGCGCGTCGATCTCACCCGAGCTCGCCCCCGACAAAAGCCACTGATACAGCCCCTGCGTGGCGAGTTCGCGGGAACGTCGTCGAGCGCTCTTCATGCCTGTTCCTCTTCTTCGTCCTCGTCTTCATCTTCGTCGTCATCGCCGCCGAGCTGCTCGAGCGCGACCGCGAGGTTCGCCATCTCGACGGCCACGCGCGCGGCGTCGCGGCCCTTCTCGGTCATGCGCGCGACGGCTTGCTCGTCGGTGTCGGTCGTGAGCACCGCATTCGCGACGGGAATGCCGAAGTCGAGGCCGATGCGCGTGATGCCCGCGCCGCTTTCGTTCGACACGAGTTCGAAGTGATACGTCTCGCCGCGGATCACGGCGCCGAGCGCGATCAGCGCGTCGAATTGGCCGGACTCGGCGAGCTTTTGCAGCGCGAGCGGGATTTCGAGCGCGCCCGGGACGGTGACGAGCAGCACGTCTTCGCCGGTCACGCCGAGGCGTTCGAGTTCTTCGATGCAGGCATCGGCGAGGCCGTTGCACACCGGTTCGTTAAAGCGCGCTTGGACGATGCCGACGCGCAGGCCGTCGCCGTCGAGGTTCGGTTGATATTGTCCGATTTCCATAAAAGGTCCGTGGTTGTTGGTTGAATGCGCGAGAGTGCGTGGTGGGATCAGTGAGTCGATCGATGAGGCGTTCGGTCAGGCGCGCGAGTCCGAGGACTCGGACGCCGTGTCGCAAGGCTTGGCAACGCTCCCCGGCATCGGGACGAAACCGGTGACTTCGAGCCCATAGCCCGACATGCTGCCGAGGCGGCGCGGGTTCGACAGCACCTGCATCTTGCCGACGTTGAGCTCGCGCAGGATTTGCGCGCCGATGCCGTAGGTCTTGAAGTCGACCGGGCGGCGTTTGAGTTCGGCGGCCTTGTCTTTCTGATCGAATGCCTTGAAGACGTCGATCAGGTGTTCCTTCGAGTCGCCGCAATTGAGCATCACGATCACGCCGAGATCGCGCGCGGCGATCTCGCGCATCGCGGCGTCGAGCGTCCACGAGTGCGTCGAGGTGCCGACTTCGAGCAGGTCGAGCATCGACAGCGGCTCGTGCACGCGCACCGGTGTATCGCGATCGGGCGACGGCGTGCCGCGCACCAGCGCCAGATGCGGCGATCCGCTCGGCTGGTCGAGATACATGACCGCGCGGAATGCGCCGTGCGCGGTCTGCATCGTGCGCTCGCACACGCGCTCGACGATCGATTCGGTGCGGCTGCGGTAGTGAATCAGATCGGCGATCGTGCCGACCTTGAGCCCGTGCTGCTGCGCGAATTCGAGCAGGTCGGGCAGGCGCGCCATCGTGCCGTCGTCCTTGATGACTTCGCAGATCACCGCGGCGGGCGTGAGGCCCGCGAGCGCCGTGAGGTCGCAGCCCGCTTCGGTATGGCCCGCGCGCACGAGCACGCCGCCCGGCTGCGCCATGATCGGGAATACGTGGCCCGGCTGCACGATGTGCTCGGCGCGCGCGTCGTGCGCGACGGCGGTGGCGATCGTGCGGGCGCGGTCGGCGGCGGAGATGCCGGTCGTCACGCCTTCGGCCGCTTCGATGCTGACCGTGAACGCCGTGCCGTATTGCGTGCCGTTCTTATAGGTCATGAGCGGCAGGTTCAACTGCTTGCAGCGATCCTGCGTGAGCGTCAGGCAGATCAGGCCGCGGCCGTAGCGGGCCATGAAATTGATCGCTTCCGGCGTGACGAAATCGGCGGCGAGGACGAGGTCGCCCTCGTTTTCGCGGTCTTCTTCGTCGACCAGGATCACCATCCGGCCGGCTTTCAGTTCGGCGATGATCTCGAGGGTGGAGGCGAGGGTCATTATCGGTAGGGATGAGCGGGAAAGCGCGTATTTTACGCCACGCGGGGGCGGGCGTCGCTGGTTCTGACACGGCATGCAAAGCGGTGCCGCCGGTATACAAAATGCCGAATCTTGCATTCCAAAAACAAAATACTTACTAAATTATTTCAATTTCGCCCAGTAAATGGGAGACATTGGGCCGGTATCTTTCATAAGTTGAAACAATTTGAGATGTATGAAATGATATTGATTCTCATTTAAATCGAAAGCCAGCCTACCGACCTTCTCGTCCCAAGCGGAGGAGCGGCCAGCCAGCCAATGCTCACGTGTCGTTGATTCACGCGTGCGCCGGGTGCGGCGCCGGCCGACACGAACCACTCCTCGGGACTCCAATGTTGAACAGAACGCCGCTTGCGGCAGCGCTTGCGCTCGCCTTCGCGATTCCTTTTGCTGCGCCTGCGAAAGCGCAGACCGCACCGCAAACGACATCGCAAAGCCCATCCACCACCGCGGCGTCCGACGGCTCGACGCTGCCCGCGGTCGTCGTCTCCGGCCAGGCCGATGCCGCTGCGCAAGACTTCCAGGCCGAACGTTCGACGGTCGGCGCGAAGACGCCGCAAGCGTTGCGCGATATTCCGCAGACGGTCACGGTCATCAACAAGGCGGTGCTCGAATCGCAGGGCGCGACGTCGTTTCAGGACGCGCTGCGCAACGCGCCGGGCATCACGATCGGCGGCGCCGAAGGCGGGCAGATCGGCAACAACATCAACCTGCGCGGCTTCACGGCGCAAAACGACATCTACCTCGACGGCTTTCGCGACCGCAACCAGTACTACCGCGACACGTTCGATCTCGAATCGGTCGAAGTGCTGTACGGCCCGTCGTCGATGCTGTTCGGGCGCGGTTCGACCGGCGGCGTGATCAATCAGGTCAGCAAGAAGGCGAATCTCACGCCGTCGGCCGAGGTCTCTACGACGCTCGGCACCGACGACCGCTACCGCACGACCGTCGACGTGAATCACCCGGTGGCCGCGACCTCGGCCATCCGCCTCAACGCATTCGCGCAGGACATGGGAACGGGTCGCGACGTGATGAAGAACAGGGACTACGGCTTCGCCCCCGAAGCGCGCTTCGGCATCGGCACGCCGACCGAGATCACGCTGTCCGCGCTGATCCAGCACAACGACGACATGCCCGACTACGGCATCCCGGCGTTGAACGGCCATCCGGCGCCGGTGCCGCGCAACACGTTTTACGGCCTGACGAGCGACCGCACGATTCAGGACGTGCAGACCGGGCAGGCGACGATCAAGCACAAGTTCTCCGACGCGCTCACGCTGACCAACGCAACGCAGCTCTCGCATTCGATGACCGACGCGCGCGAGACGGCCGCGCATGCGGTGCTGACCGGCCCGCTCGCAACGAGCCCGGCACTCTCGAACGGCAATTACACGACGCTGCCGCTTTCGCAGCTCTACGTGCAATTGCAAAGCCACGATCGCGTGATCGAAAACCATTCGATCTACAACGACACGATGCTCGAGTACACCTTCACGACCGGCGCGATCAAGCACGATCTCATCGCCGGTGTGGAGCTCGGGCACGACAGTTATACGAACCAGGCAACCACGCGCAACAACTTGCCGATCGTGTCGCTGCTCGATCCGGCCTATCTGTCGACGCCCTCGAACGTGACGACGACCGTCGGCAATCACGCGCAATCGTCGGCCAATGAAATCGCGGGGTACGTCAACGATACGGTGTCGCTCGGCGAGCACTGGAAGGTGATCGGCGGATTGCGCTGGGACCGCTTCCAGGCGCACATCGCGAACACGGTCAGCTTGCCCGGTTACGCGAGCCAGACGAACGACTTCACGAGCGTGCGCACCGGCGTCATCTATCAGCCGAGCGACTGGCAGTCGTATTACGCGTCGTACGGGACGTCGTTCGATCCCTCGCTCGAATCGCTGACGGTCACCAATCTCACGCAGAATCTCGCGCCCGAAACCACGCGTTCGTATGAAGTCGGCGGCAAGTGGGATGTGCTCGGCGGGAATCTGTCGGTGACGTCCGCGCTGTTTCAGGAGGAGATGGACAACGCGCGCACGCAGGTCTCGGCGACCGAATACACGCTCGACGGCGATATCCGCGTCAACGGTTTCCAGGCCGGTGCGACGGGCCACCTCACCGACAAGTGGCAAATCTTCGGCGGCTACACCTATATGGATGCGCGCATCGTGAAGGCGCTCGACGGCACGCAAGGCAACGTGCCCGCCAACACGCCGCGCAATACGCTCACGCTGTGGACGACCTATGAGATCACGCCGCACTGGGAGGTGGGCGGCGGACCGACCTATATGTCGGCGCGCTATGCGGCGAACAACGATCTCGTCCAAGTCGGCGGCTATACGCGCTGGGATGCGACGGCCGCGTATCACGAGAAGAAGTGGGACGTCCGTCTCAATCTCTTGAATCTCACCAACAAGTTCTATTACGACGCGCTGATCCAGTCGGACGGCGGCCGCTCGGTGCCCGGCATCGGCCGCACGCTGCTCGCCACGGCCGACTACAAGTTCTAGTCGCGCGATGGTGTTTCAACTTTTCGGGCTTGGCGTGCAAGCGCAATGCACAACGGCGCGCCGGTCCGGCCAAAGGAAATCTCGATGCTTCTTCAAATCCCGAATGTGCTGAACGCGGAGCAGCTCCGCTTCGTGCGCGAACGGCTCGACGCGGCGGGCGATGCCTGGGTCGACGGCCGCGCGACGGCCGGCTACCAGGGCGCGCCTGTCAAGCGCAACCAGCAGATCGCGGAGCAATCGCCCGTCGCGCGCGAGCTCGGCGACGTGATTCTCGCGGCGATCGAACGCCATCCGCTCTTCATCAGCGCCGTGCTGCCGAACCAGGTCTATCCGCCGCTCTTCAACCGCTACGAAAGCGGGATGACATTCGGCAGCCATGTGGACGGCGCGGTGCGTCTCTTGCCGGGCGGCGCGAAGCTGCGTACCGACGTGTCCGTGACGCTTTTCCTGTCCGCGCCCGACGAATACGACGGCGGCGAACTCGTCATCGAGGACACATATGGCGTCCAGCAAGTGAAGCTGCCGGCGGGCGACATGATCGTCTATCCGGCGACGAGCCTGCATCAAGTGACGCCCGTCACGCGAGGCGCGCGTATCGCGAGCTTCTTCTGGGTGCAGAGCCTCGTGCGCAGCGATACGCAGCGCGCGCTGCTGTTCGACATGGACACGGCCATCCAGCGCTTGAACGCGACGCACGCCGACGATGCCGCGCGCCGCAGTCTCGTTGGTTGTTACCACAACTTGTTGCGCCTCTGGAGCGAGACGTGAGTGCACCTGAACCTATCGCGATCGAATCGAACGGAACGGATATCGCGACCGTCGAACGCCACATGACTTCCGCGAGCGATGTTCTCGACGATCCGGAATTGCGCGCCCGGAAAAAACGCTCGCGTCGCGCCACCTTCATCAAATGGCTGCGCAAAGTGCACGGCTGGATGGGGCTATGGGGCGCGGCGCTCGGCCTGCTGTTCGGCACGAGCGGTTTCCTGCTCAACCATCGCGCCGGCCCGCTGCGAATTCCGTCCGGGGAACCGGAGGTATCGACGCTTCAGGTCCCGCTGCCGCAGCCCGCGCCCGAGACGCCGCGCGACTTGGCGAAGTGGCTCAAGCAACAACTGCAATTGACCGCCGCCCCGGGACGCATGCAGAAAGAGCCCGCACATCGGGTGGCGTGGGGCGATCGCAGTGCGATCCAGCCCGAGCATTGGCAAATCACGTTTGCGGCGCCGCGCGAAAGCACGCAGGCCGAGTACTGGGTCGGCAACGGGTACGTGACGATCAAGCGCAGCGACAACTCGTTTCTCGCGACGCTGAACAACCTGCACAAAGGCGTCGGCATGAGCGTTGGCTGGGTGCTGCTGGTCGACACGCTCGCAGGCGGCATTGTCCTGCTCTCGCTGACGGGCGTGTTGCTATGGACGGAGATGAATCGGCGCAAGACGATTGGTGCGGTGCTCGTCATCGGCTCGATCGTGGCGGCAGTCTACGCGGGGCTGATGTGAGCGCGGCAGGCCGTCATCGCGACCCAAAATTTAGGGTTGACACGATAGATTATGGTGATCATCATCGCAATCATGATGTTGATCATGTAAAAACGAGTGATCGACATCCCGCTCCAATCGACTATCGGGATCCGCTATGACGAAGCAGGCAATCGGCACGGCGCTCATCACGGGCGCTTCTTCTGGAATCGGCAAGACCTACGCGGACCGCCTCGCGCGGCGCGGCTACGACCTCGTGCTCGTCGCGCGCGATCGCGAGCGCATGGAAGCGCTCGCTGCACGGCTGCGTGAAGAGACGGGCGTCTCGGTCGACATCATCCAAGCGGACCTCACGGATGCGGCGGATCTGCGCCGCGTCGAAGCGCGACTCGCCGAAGACGAGCGCATCGACCTGCTCATCAACAACGCGGGCGCTTCGGCCGGACGCGGACTCGAGGGCACGGAACTCGAGGTGCTGGACAGCCTGATTCGCCTGAACGTGACCGCTGTGACGCGTCTCGCGGCAGCGGTCGTTCCGCGTTTTGTGGCGAAGGGCAGTGGCTCGATCATCAACATCGCGTCTGTGATGGCGCTGATGCCCGAGGCGCCGTCCGGCGTTTATTCGGCGACCAAGGCCTATGTGCTGACGTATTCGCAATCGATGCAAGCGGAACTCGGTCCGAAAGGGCTGTACGTGCAGGCCGTGCTGCCGGCCGCGACCCGCACCGAAATCTGGGAGCGCGCGGGCCGCGACATCAACACGATCCCAGGTCTCATGGAAGTGGACGAGCTTGTCGACGCGGCGCTGGTCGGCTTCGACCGGCGTGAGCTCGTGACGATTCCGCCGCTCCACGACGCGGCCCAGTGGGAAGCGTTCGAGACCGCTCGCCGCGCGATGTTGCCGGGCTTCCGCGAGGAGCGTGCGGCTCCGCGCTATCGCAGCTAACCGCGGCTGATAGCGGCGAATCGGGCCCTTCCGTCCTCCGCAAAGTACTCGCAAACGCCGCTCCAGCGCCGTTTGCGAGGCGCTGATATTCTCTTCGCGTTACCTCCTCTCTTAGTGCAAATCCAGTCCGGCGATACGGATCGGTCCAAGGGCCGCTTCGTATCGCCGGGCCTTTCCTATGGATGTGTATGGACGCGAAACTCTCACACGATCTCGCCAATCTCGACGTCCTGCTCGGACGCACGCTCGAGCATGCCGTTGGCGCATTGAACGACGTGGCGTTGCGGCCCGTCGCGCTAGCCCCACATGCGGCGTCTCCGGTGCCGCTCGCCGAGCACGGCATCGGCCTTGAAGGCGCGCTCGCAGCGTTCGCCGCGCGCTGGGCGCCGGGCTTCTCGGGCAGCGCGGGGCCACGGTATCTCGGCTTCGTGACGGGCGGCGCGACGCCTGCGTCGATTGCCGGCGACTGGCTGACGAGCGTCTACGACCAGAACCCGACAGCGGGCATCGACAGCTCCGCGCCCGATCTCGAACGCGAGACGGTCGCGCAATTGCGGCAGTTGTTCGGCTTCTCCGATGCGCAACGCGGCGTGCTGGTCAGCGGCGCAACGATGTCGAATTTCGTCGGGCTCGCGATCGCGCGCGAGTGGCTGGGTGAGCAGCGGGGCGTGAGCATCGCGGAAGACGGAGTCGGTGCGCTGCCGAAGATTCACGTGCTGTCGGGCGCGGCGCATTCGAGCGTCTACAAGGCGCTGTCGATGCTCGGGATCGGACGCAAGGCGGTGCAAAAGATCGCGACGCTGCCGGATCGCGAGGCCGTCGACCTGGCCGCGCTCGAAGCGGCGCTCGATCGCATGCAGGGCGAGCCCGTCATCGTGGTTGCGAATGCGGGCACGGTGAACACGGTCGACTTCGACGACCTCGAAGCCATCGCCGCGTTGAAATCGCGCTATTCGTTCTGGCTCCATGTCGATGGGGCGTTCGGCGCATTTGCGGCGCTCTCGCCCGAGCACGCTTCGCTGGTCAAAGGAATCGACGCAGCGGACTCGATCTGCGTCGATCTGCACAAGTGGCTCAACGTGCCGTACGACGCGGCCGTGCAGTTCAGCCGGCGGCGCGATCTGCAAGTGCGCGTGTTTCAGAACAGCGCGGCCTATCTCGGGGCGCCGGGCGACAACCCCGATTTCGTGCATCTGACGCCGGAGAACTCGCGCCGGCTGCGCGCGCTGGCGACGTGGTTTTCGCTGACGGCGTACGGACGCGCGGGGCACGCCGACATCGTCGAGCGCAATATCCTTCTGGCGCGGCAATTGGGCGAGCGGATCGCTGCGTTGCCCGGCTTGAAGCTGCTCGCGCCGACTCGGCTCAACGTCGTCTGCTTCACGCTCGCCGAGAACCCGACCGAGGAGCGTGTCAACGCGTTCATGCGAGCGGTGCGCGATCGCGGCGACGTGTTCGTCTCGAGCACGGTTTATGCGGGGACGTGGGCGTTGCGCGCCGCGTTCTCCAATTGGCGCACGAATGAGAGCGACGTCGAGCGCATCGCCGCATCGCTCGCGGCTACGTTGTCAGCGTGACGGTTGCGGGTCCCTGTTCGTGAGGCGCGTCGATGCGTATCGTCGCGCCTCGATGGCAGACCGTATCGAAGTCCCGGTCTTTCACGACGACTAGCGGCACCGACAATCCGTAGAGCTCGCCGGCGACGATCACGCCGATCGCAATGATGAGATCGCGCTCGCGCAAGACGATGCCCGCAGGACCGGTGCCGTTTCGAATCGCTTCGGCGAGCACGCTGCTGCTCGAACTCGATCCCTTCGCACGCGGCATCACCACGATAGTTCCGGCCAGGCTGCGGCCAAACGCCGGATGCGTCTTTTCGAGGATCAGGCCGCTTGCAGCGTCGTAGCCGCCCCAAAAGCTCAGCGGTTCGGAAAGTACGACTTTCGGTCCTTCTGCGTGGCCCTTGGCCAACGCCTCGGCGTGCACGATCACGGAGGGATCGCCGTCGCGCTTTGCGTCTGCGCGGGTATCAAAGGGCGGGTTCATCGAAGCACACCTTTCCTTCGAATGCGGAGCGCACGCATTCTTCCATGCTGCCGTAAGCCACGGACACGCCGATATTGGCCGGCGCATAGTGGGCCCACTTCGCTGAGTTCGTCATCACGAGGCCCGTCATGTTCTTCATCACGGGCGTGATGTAGGTGCAGGTGTCGACGACGATCTGCACGCCGCGTGCGGCAAGTTGCTGCGCAATCCCCGATGCTTCGAGCTGCCACAAAATAAAGCGGTTCGTGTTGACGTAGAAATCGCAGCGCGGCTCGCCCGCATGCTGCGCAAACCAGGCGGCGAGCCGCTCGAATTCGGCGATCGAAAAGTGCGGCGTGCCGAGGCTCACCGCGACGAGCGGATCGCCGGGTTGCGCCTGATTCAAGCGGCGGCGCACTGACACGAGATCGTCCAGCGAGACGTGCACGGTCTTGAGCGGCGAGTGTCCTTGCGTGGCGTCGTCGAGCGTCGGCGCTTCGGGGGTGATGCCGACGGCATGGAACAGCGCGACCGCGCCGCTCGATGCCGCGGCGGCGCCGAGCGCCTTGAGTTCGTCTTCGGTGGTATCGGCGGGCAGGCCGACGAGGGCGGCGACTGTGGCCCCTGCTTCTTTGCCGAGCAGCAGGCCCAACGCGGCGAAGAACACATCGCGTCCGGGCAGCTTGGCGAAATCCGCGACGTCGAACACGATTCGTGCCGCGCGATGCGCCTTCACATGCAAATCGGCGTACGGCGCCCGGCCGGTGATGGCCGCGCTGAGATCGAGGAAATCGCCATAGCGGCTCGTGCGCGCGCCGAGCACCGAATTGGCAAATACGATCGCGTTGGACTCCGCCCAGGCGATTTGGTCGCCGAGCTTCGGCCGGTGCTTCAACTGATAGGGCGCGCAGGTGAAGCTCGCCTCGCAGCCCAGTTCGATGTGGGCGTTCATCAAGCGCTCCGCCGCTTGACGGACGTTCGTGTCGCCGTGGAAAAGCTCGGGGTGGATCAGGTCGAGCGAGCCGACGTTCAACGTGGTCGGTATCGCGACTTTCGTTCCGCTTTCGATAAAGCGCTCGACGAAGTCCAGGCTCACGGGCCCGTGATACAGACATCCGTCGATATGAGCAGAGGAAACGTCGATCAGGTGTGGGGCTCGCATCACATTCGCGGTGCGCGCAACGATGCGCATCGCGAGCGCGGCCCCGGCTCCGAACTCGCCGTTCAGCATGGCGCGGTCGCGTGCATCGAGCTTCAGCATGGTGCTTTCGTTTCCTGGATGGTCCCGACGCGGCCACGATATCAGCTCATCCTAAAAAAGTCTTTGCACATATCTGATAAGTCAGATATAGTAAAAATCAGAAACAGAGGAATCAGCTATGGACTACTACAGCCAAGACAGTTTTCTTCCGTTCCAGAACATTGGTTTCGCGCTCGGCAAGGCGCGCAACCTGCTCCAGGCGGAAATGGACGTAGCGCTCGCGGGCACCGGTATCACCAGTTCGCATGCCGGCGCACTGCTGCTGCTTGCCCGGGGCGCCGCGCGCACGCCGGTCGGGTTGGCCAAGCTGCTTGCGGTCGATGCGGGATTCGTCACCCGTGTGGTCGATCGGCTGGAAAAGGAGGACCTCGTGCACCGGGCTCGCAACAGCCTGGACCGGCGGGTGGTCAACCTCACGTTGACCGAAGCGGGGCGGAAAGCCGCCGCGCGAGTCGCGGAAATCGCGCCGGCGGTGTTGAACCGGCGCTTGTCGGGCTTCAGTCCGCTGGAGTTCGACACCTTGTGCCGTCTCCTCAGTAAGTTGCTGGCCGGATGAGCCATTTTTTTTATCCAAATATCTGACGTATCAGATAAATGACGACGACCCCAGGACAGCCGGGCGTCGAACCCTTTAAAGGACGCAACATGAACCCGCCGAATAACGCGAGCGCCCCGGCGCCATTGGTTGGCTGGCAATTCGCACTGGGCGCGTTCGCCGTTGCCCTGGCTACCTTCATGAACGTGCTGGATTCGTCGATCGCCAACGTCGCGATCCCGACGCTTTCCGGTGACCTGGGCGTATCGGTCGACGAGGGCACGTGGGTCATCACGCTGTTCTCGGCGGCCAATGCAGTGTCGATTCCGCTGACCGGCTGGCTCACGCAACGGGTCGGGACCGTCAAGCTCTTCGTCGCCGCGATTCTGCTGTTCGTGGTGTCGTCTGCGGCGTGCGGTATCGCGCCAAGCCTGCCCATCCTGCTCGCGGCGCGTATCGTGCAAGGCGCGGTGGCGGGGCCGCTCGTGCCGCTGTCGCAGGCGCTCTTGCTCTCGACGTTTCCGCGCGAAAAAAGCTCGAGCGCACTGTCGCTGTGGGCGATGACCGCGACCGTCGGGCCGATTGCGGGACCGGCGCTGGGCGGCTGGATCACCGACAACTACAGCTGGTCGTGGATCTTCTACATCAACGTGCCGGTCGGCCTCTTCGCCGCCGCGGTGGTTTGGGCGCTCTACCACAAGCGTGAAACGCCCTCGCGCAAGCTGGCGATCGACAAGGTTGGGCTGCTCTCGCTCATCGTCTGGGTCGGCGCGCTGCAGATCATGCTCGACAAAGGCAAGGATCTCGACTGGTTCAATTCGCCGGTGATCTGGGTGCTCACGATCATCGCGCTGATCGCGTTCCTGTTCTTCCTGATCTGGGAGCTGACCGAGGCGAAGCCGATCATCGATCTGCGCCTCTTCACGCAGCGCAATTTCATGGGCGGGACGGTCGCGATATCGGTCTCGTATGCGGTGTTCTTCGCCAACCTCGTGATCTTTCCGACCTGGATTCAGGAGTATCTCGGCTACCGGGCCGTCGACGCGGGCTTCGTGACGGCGCCGCTCGGCATCTTCGCGGTGATCCTTGCGCCGGTGATGGGCAAGATCATGCCGAAGACCGACATGCGGAGGCTGGCGACGGTCGCCTTCCTCGCCTTTGCGGGCGTGTTCATGATGCGTTCGTTGTACACGACCGACGTCGATGTCCACACGCTCGTGCTGCCGACCCTGCTGATGGGCATCCCGATGGCGATGTTCTTCACGCCGCTCACGGCGATCATCCTGTCGGGCTTGCCGCCGGAGAAGATTCCCGCTGCTGCGGGCTTGTCGAACTTCGTGCGGGTCTTTGCGGGCGCGGTGGGCACGTCGCTCATGCAGAACACCTGGAACAACCGGACGATCCTGCACCATTCGCAGCTCGCCGAGCAGACCAGCGCGACCAACCCGACCTATGTGCAAGCCATCGCCAATATTCAGACGACGCTCCACGCGAGCGTCTTCAAGGCCCAGGCTTTTTTCGAGGCGCAAATGAGCGCGCAGGCGGCGATGCTCGGCTTGAACGATATCGCCTGGCTGTCGGCCGTAATCTTCATCGTGATCATTCCGCTCATCTGGATCACGAAGCCGAGCAAGGACGGGGCGGCGAACGCCGCGGGCGCGGGCGGTCACTGAGCGAGGGAATAGGGCGCGTCGGCGGGGCCGGAAAAAATCTCAAAATTGCGCTTGCCAGAATCTGACTTTGCAGTTATTGTGATGATCATCAACACCGAGGACGCGCCATGAAACACTACACCCCCGAAAACTTCGCGCTGACCGAAAGCGTCGGGTTCAAGCTGACCAAGGCGCGTAACCTGGTCATCGCGGAAATGGACGCCGCTCTCAAGGAGCTCGACATCACCAGCCCGCAGATGGGCATTGTTCTGGCGTTGCAGCGCGGCTTGGCTTCCACGCCGTTCGAGCTCTCGAAGCTGCTGTCGGTCGACACGGGCCTGATGACGCGCATGCTGGACAAGCTGGAATCGAAGGGATTGCTGGAGCGTTCGCGCAGCGCGGAAGATCGCCGCGTGGTCAACCTGGCGCTGACGAAGAAAGGTCTGGAAGTGGCGGGCGAGCTTCCGAATATCGCCCCGGTAGTGCTGAACGCCCGGTTGCGGAAGTTCACGAGGGCGGAGTTCGAAGAACTGGGCCGCCTGCTCGATAAGTTCATCGGAGAGTGAGCGCCGCGGCGCTCCCCCCTTTTTTTAACCATTAATCTGACGAGTCAGACAATGCAAACGCAGATTGTTCAACAAGGCCGCGGCATCCGTGCGATGAAGGTGGGGCTGTCGGCGATCCTGGTGGCAGTGCTGTCGGCCTGTGTCAACTACGCGGGCATTCACAGCGACAAGCAGATGGCGCAGCCGCAACAGTTCCAGACGACGCAGAGCCTGCCGGCGGAAAGCGGCCACTGGCCGGCGGCCGATTGGGCCGATCAGTTCGGCGACGCGCAACTGAAGGCGCTGATCGACGAAGCGCTCAAGGGCAGCCCGACGATCGCGCAGGCGCGCGCCCGCATCGCCGCGGCGCAAGCCTATACGGAGACCGCGAAGGCCAGCACGATGCCGAGCGTGAACGCCGATTACTCGCTCAAGCGCGAGCAATTCAGCGGGACGGCGCTGGTACCGCCGCCCTACGGCGGCAGCTGGCAAACCGAGAACAGCGGCCTCTTGAGCGCCTCGTACGATCTCGACCTGTGGGGCAAGAATCGCGAAGCGCTCAAGGCGTCGATCTCCGATCTGCAGGCGACCGAGGCTGACGCGGAAGTCGTCAAGCTCACGCTCACGACCACGATCGCCCGTACCTACAACCAGCTCGCCCGGCTCTACGTGCTGCGCGACATCGCGCAGCAGGAAGTGGAGCGCCGCCAGGACATCGACCGCATCACGGCCGGCCGCATCGCGACCGGGCTCGATACGGAAGTCGAGCGCAAGACGGCGCAGGCGAATCTCGCGACTGCCCGCTCCACGGTCTCCGCCCTCGACGGCAGCATCCTGACCACGCGCTACCAGCTGGCCGCGCTCATGGGCGAAGGCCCCGACCGCGGTCTCACGATCGCGCGGCCCACGCTGGGCGTCGGCGACGAAGTGCGTCTGCCGGACAACCTGCCTGCCGACCTCGTGAGCCGCCGTCCGGACATCGTCGCGGCCCGCTGGCGCGTCGATTCGATCACGCATGAAGTGAAGGAGGCGAAGGCCGAGTTCTACCCGGACATCAATCTGAGCGCCGCGATCGGCCTCGACGCGTTCGGCTTCGGCCGCTTCCTCACCGCGGCAAGCCGGACGGCTTCCGCAGGTCCGGCGATCCATCTGCCGATCTTCGATGCCGGCGCGCTGCGTGCGCAATTGAAGGGCCGCTACGCCGACTTCGACTCGGCGGTGGCGACCTACAACCAGACGCTGATCACCGCCTTGAGCGACGTGGCGACGCAACTCGCGCAGATCCACTCGAGCGACGCGCAGCTCGCCGATGCGCAAGCGGCGCAACAAGCCGCGCGCCAGGCCGACGATCTCGCGATCACGCAATACAAGGGCGGCCTGACCAACCAGTTGACGGTGCTCAATGCCGACATGAACGCGCTGCAGGCCGATCAGTCCGTCGCCAACTTGCTGATGAACCGGCGCGACCAGCAGATCGCGCTCGCCTCGGCGCTCGGCGGCGGCTACGTCGACACGTCGTCCGATGCAACCCATACAGCAGCGTCCGCTGCAACGTCCAACCCCGTCGTCGCCGCGCGTTGAACCGGCACGTTCGCAAACTCCCTGGAGAATTGACATGAGCGATACCATCACGTCCGACCGCACGAGCGCGGAATCGGCCCAACCGAACAGCAACGGTGCCCACGATGCGCCCGCCGGCGCGGCGCCGAAGGCAACGCCGCCGCAAGCCTCGGGCAAGCGCAAGCTGTGGCTCGCGCTGCTGAGCATCGGCGTCGTGGTGGCAGGTGCGGCCTACGGCGCGTACTACTTCACGTACGGGCAATACCACGAGTCGACCGACGACGCCTACGTCAACGGCAACCTCGTGCAGCTCACGCCGCAGGTGACGGGCACGGTGAACGCCGTCAACGCGGACGACACGCAGATCGTGAAAGAAGGCGACCCGGTCGTCACGCTGGACCCGGCCGATTCGAGAATCGCGCTCCTGAACGCCGAGGCGGCGCTCGGGCAGGCCGTGCGCCAAGTGAGCACGCTCTACGTGAACAACGACTACTACGCGGCGAACGTCGCGCAGCGAGAGTCGGATCTCTCCAAGGCGCAGGACGATTTGAAGCGCCGCGTTGCGGTGGAGAACACCGGCGCGGTGTCGGCCGAAGACGTCTCGCACGCCCGCGACGCCGTGGCCGCCGCGCAGGCTTCGCTCGACGCCGCCCGCCAGCAGGCGCAATCGAACCACGCCCTGACCGACCGCACCTCGATCGAGCGGCACCCGGACGTGCAAGCCGCCGCCGCGAAGGTTCGCGACGCCTACCTCGACTACGCGCGCAACACGCTGCCCGCGCCGGTGACGGGCTACGTGGCGCAACGCTCGGTGCAAGTGGGCGAACGCGTGGGCCCGGGCACGCCGCTGATGTCGATCGTGCCGCTCGACGGCGTGTGGGTCGACGCGAACTTCAAGGAAGTGCAATTGCGCCGGATGCGGATCGGCCAGCCGGTCACGATGACGGCGGATGTCTACGGTTCGAGCGTGAAGTACCACGGCCGCGTGATCGGCTTCTCGGCGGGCACGGGCAGCGCGTTCGCAACGCTGCCGGCGCAGAACGCGACCGGCAACTGGATCAAGATCGTGCAGCGGCTGCCGGTGCGTGTGCAACTCGACCCGAAGGAATTGGAAGCGCATCCGCTGCGCATCGGGCTGTCGATGACGGTCGACGCCGACACGCGCGACGATTCGGGCACGCAGCTCGCGGCGGCCGTGAACACGACGTATCGCACCGATGTGTTTGCGCAATACGGCGCGCAAGCGGATGCCGAGATCGCGAAGATCATCGAGCAGAACGAGACGGCCGCGCAGCAGGCGAAGGTTGCGGCGTCATCGGCGAAGAAGGCAGCGAAGCAGGGTTGAACGGGTGCGCAGTGGCCGCCCGCGTGCGAGCGGCCACTGATCCAGCACGGTCTAGGTCATTTGGATTCAACTGTGTGTGCTGGTGCGCGCTCGCTCAATGGTACGTCGTGGTAGACGATTGCAGCTTCGTCAGCTCGCCGCCTTTGAACCGGAACCAGCCTTGCGAGCTTTGCATTACGGCCTCATCGCCTTGCCAGAACACGCGCCGCACGGTCATGCGCTTGCCCGTGCGTTGCACAAGTGGCGGACGGTGGCGAAAGTCGTACAGCACCGGGCCGGAATCAGTCTGCACGAGCATCCGCGTGACGTTGTCATTCGCGCCGTCAACGTCATCGAAATGCGTGAGCGCGTTTGCGCTGAAGCGATCGAAAACGTTCTTGTCGAGCATTCCGACGAAATCGTGATCAGAGCGCTCGAATTGCACTTGACCCGAGGGTGTGGCGAGCGGGCCAGATGCGTTGCTTTGCGCATGAGCGCAAGTCACGAAAGAGGTGGCAGCGAGCGCGGCGAAGAAAAGTCGGTTCATGTTTCCTTTTAGATTCAGCGGCGCTTCCTGCGAAGGAGCACGACCCGCATTCGTTCATCTTGGAACATTGTCGTCAACTTCGGTCGACACGTCGAACAACTTCACGTCGCCGGTCGATTTGCGGATTGGTCAATTGGGGCATCACGGCCGCGCGGGAACGGCGACAGCGTCCGCCTTCCGCACCGCAAGAATCAGGACCGACGCGAGCATCGGCAAGCACGCCATGACCAGGAGCCCGAGATGCAAATTGCCGGTCGCGGTCTTCGTCCAGCCGATGATCGCCGGTCCCCAGAATCCGCCCGACAATCCGATCGTATTGATGAGGGCGATGCCGCCCGCTGCCGCGGGCCCCTTGATGTATTCGGAAGGCATCGCCCAGAACACCGTGTAGGCCATCCAGAGCCCCGCTGTGGCTAGCGTCAGCAGAACGAGCGAGACGGCGAGGTTGCCGTCGGACAGCACCGATGAAGCCAGAAGCAGCGCAGCGGCGATCGCCGGCAGCGCGCAGTGATAGCGTCGTTCGCCGAGCCGGTCCGACCGGCGGCCTATCGCGACCATGCCGATGGCGGCGGCGAGATACGGAATGGCCGAGTACCAGCCGAGCGCGATCGTGTCGGCGACGCCCTGCGCTTTCAGCACGGTCGGAAGCCAGAAGCTGATCGCGTAGATCGACGCGATGATGCAGAAGTAAGCGAGCGCAAGCACATAAACTCGGCCGTCGCGAAGCACGGTCTTGAACGAGTGGGAACGTGCTGCGCCCACGGTGAGCTCCGCCGCGAGCAGGCGCTTTTCCTGTTCGTCCAGCCAGCGCGCGTCTTGGGGCCGATCGGGCAGCACGAAGAGCGTGAGAATGCCGAGCGCGATGCATGGCAGACCCTCGGCTAGAAACATCCACTGCCATCCGGCGAGGCCGGCGGTGCCGTCGAACACCGTGATCAGCCACGCCGAAATCGGCCCGCCCGCGATCCCGCCGAGCGGGCCCGCGACAAAGACGATCGCGATCGCCCGCGCCATTCCTGCAGGACCGTACCAGCACGACAGGTAATAGATCATCCCCGGCGCGAAACCGGCTTCGAAGACTCCGAGCAGGAAGCGCATGCCATAGAACGTCGGCACGTTGCGCACGAAGAGCATGCACGCCGACGTGATACCCCACAGCACCAGAATGCGGCCGAACGTTTTTCTTGCGCCGACTCGCGGCAACAGCAGATTGCTCGGCAGCTCGAACAGCACGTAGCCGAGGAAGAAGATGCCAGCCCCCACGCCGTACGCCGCATCGGAGAGTCCGAGGTGGCTTTGCATTTGCAGCTTGGCAAAGCCGACGTTGACGCGATCCAGATAAGCAAAGAGGTAGCAGATCAGCAGGAACGGCAGCAGCCGCCAATTGATCCGGTTGTAGAGCGCCGCCGTGGCGTCTCCTACCGCGACGTTGGGTATTGCTGACATGCGTGTCTCCAGATGTTGATGTGTCGTTCCGCTTTTTGCGTGAATCCATGGTGGCGACGTTCGATGTATCGAGCAACAGCAACTAAGTTCACGTATCGTTGCCGTAAAGGCAACGACATGGATCGGGAGGATTTGGCATGCGGGAGATCAATCAGCAACGTCTGAGGTACTTCCACGAGGTGCTGACGCACGGCACGATCCGCGGCGCCGCCGACAGTCTCAATACGTCGCCGTCGGTGATCACGCGGCAGATCAAGCTGCTGGAGGACGAGCTTGGCGCGACGCTCTTCGAGCGCCAGGCGCGCGGCGTCAAGCCGACCGAGGCCGCGGCGCATCTGTTGGAGTTCTGGAGGGGCTACCGGTCGCAACAGGAAAAACTCGAAGACCGGCTTCTTGCGTTGAAGGGGCTTCAGCAGGGGCGCGTCGAGCTGGCCGTCAGCGAAGGCTATGTCGATCCCTTGGTCGACGAAGTGCTGATCCCGTTCTGGAAGCGGTATCCGAAGGTGGAGATCGGCGTGGAGGCGCTTCCTGTCGACGACTTGCTGACGGAGGTCGCCGAAAGCCGCGCGCACATCGGGCTCGCCTACAACCCGCCGCCGCATCCGTCCATCGAATCTCGCGCAAGCTCGCCGCAGCCGATCGTGCTGCTGGTCCGGCGCGACCATCCGCTGGCGCTGCGAGGGGGCCCCGCCAGCGTCGACGACATGCTCGCCTTTCCGCTTGCCTTGATGCCCGCGACTTACGGCATCGGCCACGCGGCCAAGCTCCTCGAGTTCGCAGAGAACGTCGCGATCCGCCCGGCGGTGACCACCAATTCGCTCATGGCGTTGAAGCGCCTCGTCGCATCGGAAAACTTCGTGACGCTCATCGGGGAATTCGCGGCCTATACGGAAATTGCGGCCGGCGAGCTTGCAGTCGTGCCGATCGATCATCCGCTGTTTCGAGGCATCAAGGCGAAGGTGATCGTCAAATCGGGCAGGCCGCTCGTCGCGGCCGCGCACGAATTGCTCGAGTGGATCCTGCGCCGCATGACGATGTTCGCCGATGCCGCCGATCCGGAGCAAGGCCGCTAGACTGCTGAACGCAGTGGCCCGATACCGTTGCTCACCGGGCAACGGAACGTGAGCTTAGTTGCTGTTGCTCGATACGCTGGACGCTGACACCATCGGAAAACCGAAACCGGCTATCGCTTCGCGTCCCCGCAGGAGCCGGCCAAACAAAGGAGTTCACCATGCTTTTGCACCTCTCGACTTGGGCCGAGGTCGCGCAGTTTCTGAAGCGCAGCCGCACTATCGTGGTTCCGATCGGCTCGAACGAGCAGCACGGTCCGACCGGCCTGCTGGGCACTGACTGGCTGTGTCCCGAGATCATCGCGCGCGAGGCGGAGAAGACCGCCGATATTCTGGTCGCGCCGACATTCAACATCGGCATGGCCCAACATCATCTGGCCTTTCCGGGGACGATTTCATTGCGCCCGTCCACCTTCATCGCGGCGATAGGCGACTGGATCCGATCGCTGGCGGGCCACGGCTTCGAGAAGATCCTGTTTCTCAACGGCCACGGCGGCAACATCGCGTCGATCGAGGCGGCCTTCTCCGAGGTCTACGCCGAAGCCAGCTTCGCCGGGCGCCGGGCCGGATTTGCGATGAAGCTGTGCAACTGGTGGGACCTGGAAGGCGTCGGCGAACTGGCGCGCGAGCAGTTTCCGACCGGTCATGGCTCTCACGCCACGCCGTCCGAGATCGCCATCACCCAGTGGGCGCTGCCCGGCTCGATCAAATCGGCCGACTACACGCCGCAAATTGCGCCGACGGGCCCGATCCGCGAGGCGCTCGAGTTCCGTGCCCGCTACCCGGATGGACGCATCGGTTCGGACCCGGCGCAGGCGAGCCCGGACAAGGGTGGGGAACTGGTCAAGCTGGCGGCGCAGAGCCTGGTGCGGGAATTGGCTGCGTTCAGCGACGAGGCGATGCCGAAGTGAGCGTGGCGAGTTCCGCCAGATTGGCCACCATGCGACGTGTCCGCCGAAGAAACGCTCTCTTCAGAGAATGCGAAGGTTTCGAATTCGCCCGATCGTCGGCGAGCGCTGGAGGATGAGGTCCGTGATGTACTCGGGCAGCAACTCACGCGGGATATCAGCAGGCACGTCCTGCACGAGCTGCGATGGCACCTGAACGATGAAAGCGGCGGGGGCGCTCTTCAGGCTGTGTTCGTAACTGACTCGGTAGTCCATGGTCTTGAGCAAGGCTGAGGGGGATCGTGGGTGTCGTGTCGAACGCACTGGAGCGGTCTTACTGAATCTCGCTCAAAGCCAATGATGGCGCGGCAGGCCGCCGATTTGGGTACGTTGAAGAGGGCGAATTCGGGAGGTGTGACGGTATACGGTCAAGTATACCGTCGCCGAACCGTGGATTTGGCTGGTTTTGGCGAGACGCCGGTAGACAGCCGGTTCGCCAAGACCGAATTATTTCAACGGGTTATGGCCGTCCTGAGACGTCGATAGCATCCGCTCCACATACCGAACTAAAAAAATGGCCGTATGCCGTCACAAATACCGTGGTGTCCCGCTGCTCGTAGCGAGAGACGATATGCGATGCTGGACGGTGCCCGCAATCGGACATCATTTAGAGCGTTTCCAGCATCTGAAGCGTTTCGGGGTGCTTGGCGACCAGTCGGATCAGCGTGGCAGCCTGCGCATTGGGCTTGGCCTTGCCTTGTTCCCAATTCTGATACGTGCGCACGTTGATGCGCAGGCTTCGGGCCATGACGGCTTGAGACGCGTGAGAGGCTTCGCGTACGGCCTTGATTTCGGCCGGCGAGATGTCGAGCGCATCGGGCACTTCGGCCTTGATCTTGCGCAGCGTGATTTTCTCTTCGCGCTCGGCAGCAAGGGCGTCGAGACCCTCGGTCAATTCAGCAAACAGGTTTCGCTTCTTCATTGCTTGCTCCGTATCGTGACCTCTCTTTCCAGTAGCTTCGCGAAGGCTTTCCGCTCGTCACTGGTTAGGTCTGCCATCTCATCCTTGTCGTACAGTGTGAACAACCAGAATTGATAACCGCTGACCCAGTAGTAATAGATCACTCGTAGGCCACCGCGTTTGCCTTTCTGGCGGCGTTTGTCAGCGAACCTCAACTTCCGCAGACCGCCGGTTCCCTTGATCAAGTCACCAGCCTCGGGATTGGCCAGCAGCTCTTTCTGAAGGACGGCGTACTCGTCATCCGCGAGGTAGTTTTCGCGTTCACGGGAAAATGGCGGCAGTTCGATGAAGGTCGCTTGCATCGTCGAATTATACGCTATTTGCGTATAATCGCAAGGGCATGCGTCGGCGAACGGGCTGGGCTGGGCCGAGCCACGCTTGTTCGCTGGACGTACACCTTCTCTTGGTACAGGATTGTTCCCTTTTTCTATGCTGTGTCTTTACTGCACTCACAAGTTGCTCAAACGCCTGAATCCCGACGTGCTCGAGACCGTAAGCAGCACCGCGAAGCTTGGCAACTGGTACGCAACTGTTTTGCCGTGGCGGCCGCAGGTTGCGATGCTTGTAAATGAGCGAACGCTATTGCCTGTGCTGATACCATTGGCTCCGGCGGCTAGCCTGGCGGTTAGGTTTCCGGCGGCTCTGACAGATATACTGGCCGCCCACGGAGTGCCGCGTTCGTTTATCGACTCCGAAGTACGCGAAATGCAGGTCGTCAAATACGGGAAGACGCAAAGTCGCAGCGTTGTCGGCATCATGACGGAGTTCGCACGCCTCGCCGAAGGCTACCGCGTCCACGACAAACCGACCGAACTCGTCGAGCTGTCGCTAAAACTGGCGCGCACGCCATGTAGCCCGCTTTACAAGGGACCGGTGTCTCCCGAGCGGGCGTTGAAAGAGTTGACGAACCATGGAGCGGCCGCCTGATTGCGATTTGCCGCGTCATAGTCCTGTGTGAGTGGGCCGGAGGGCTGATGCTCGACCGGCCGGATGCAAAGCGCATCCGGATTACAGAGGTGCTCGATGGACGACTTGTCGCGGAGCGGAACAAGTCGTGCAGCGAGGCTGACCGCAGCGGTTAGCTACCCTGTATCGGCGACGCCGTCGACAACATCCTTTCGACATACCGCGCGATCAAATCGATCTCGAGATTGACCTTCACGCCCGGCGCGAGATGCTGGAGCGTGGTCACTTCGACGGTGTGCGGGATCAGGTTGATCGAGAACTCGCAGCCGTCGTCGCGATCGTTCACCGAGTTCACCGTGAGGCTCACGCCGTTCACGGTAATCGAACCCTTGTACGCGAGATAGCGGCCGATCTCGCGCGGCGCGAGCACGCGCAACTCGTGCGACTCGCCGACCGGCGCGAAATGCGTGACCGTGCCGAGCCCGTCCACGTGCCCCGACACGATGTGTCCGCCGAGCCGATCATGCGCGCGCATCGCCTTCTCGAGATTCACGTCGCCCGTCTGCGCGAGACCCACCGTGCAATCGAGGCTTTCGCGCGACACGTCGACGTCGAACGTCTGCGCCGTTTTCGCGATCACCGTCATGCACGCGCCCTGGATCGCGATGCTGTCGCCGAGCGCGACGTCTTCGAGGCCGAGCGAGCCGGCGTTCACCGTCAGTCGCACACCCGCGTCCGGTGCGCCGCCGAGCGGCTGGATCGATTCGATGCGGCCGACCGCCGCGACGATACCTGTAAACATCGATTGGATTCCTGAAAGTTAGCGAGTGGCGTCGCGCGAAGCGTCGGCGGTCACGAAGCGCGCGAGCACGCGCAAGTCATCGCCGATTCGCTCGAGCGAGTGGAAAGAGAGGCGCTTGCGCGCGTCGAGCGTTGCGGGTGCGGCCAGGTCGAACATCCCCGCCGATTCGGCGCCGAGCAGGCTCGGTGCGACATAGACGAGCAATTCGTCGACGCACCCTTCGCGCAACAGCGACCCGTTCAGCTTGTGGCCCGCCTCGACATGCAATTCGTTGATGCCGCGAGCGCCGAGAATCTTGAGCATCCCCGGCAGATCGACCTTGCCGTGCGCATTCGCGATCGGCACGATCTCCGCGCCGCGCGCGGCGAGCGAGACGGCGTGATCGGCGTTGTCCTGGTCGATCGCCGCGCAGAAGATGAGCGGCGGCGCGCCTTCGAGGATGCGCGCCGTCAGCGGCACTTCGAGGCGGCTGTCGATCAGCACGCGCTGCGGCTGGCGTGTCGTCGCGACCGCGCGCACGGTCAACTGCGGATCGTCCTCGCGCACGGTGCCGATGCCGGTCAGGATCGCGCACGCGCGGGCGCGCCAGCCGTGGCCGTCGGCGCGTGCGGCGTCGCCCGTGATCCACTGGCTTTCGCCCGAGGGCAGGGCGGTGCGGCCGTCGAGCGAGCTCGCGATCTTCATGCGCACCCACGGCCGGCCGCGCGTCATGCGCGATACGAAGCCGATGTTCATCTCATGCGCTTCGTTCGCGAGCAGGCCGCAGCGCACGTCGATGCCGGCTTCGCGCAGCATCGCGAGGCCGCGCCCCGACACTTGCGGGTTCGGATCTTCCATCGCGGCGATCACGCGCTCGACCTGCGCGTCGATCAGCGCGTTCACGCACGGCGGCGTGCGGCCGAAGTGGCTGCACGGCTCGAGCGTCACGTAGGCGGTCGCGCCGCGCGGATCGTTGCCGCGCGCGCGGGCATCCTTGAGCGCGCGCACTTCGGCGTGGTCCTGGCCGGCGGGCTGCGTGAAGCCTTCGCCGATCACGACGCCGCCTTTCACGAGCACGCAGCCGACGCGCGGATTCGGCGTCGTGGTGTACATGCCGCGCGCCGCGAGGGCGAGCGCGCGCTGCATATGGATGAAGTCGGTTTCGGAAAACATCGCGGCGTGTGCCTCGATTGATGTAGGTTTGTTTTAAGCCGACAGCGCAGCGAACGCGTCGCGTGCGGCATCGATGGTGGCGTCGATCACGGCGTCGTCGTGCGCGATCGACACGAAGCCCGCTTCGTACGCGGACGGCGCGAAGTACACGCCCGCATCGAGCATCTTGTGGAAGAACGCGTTGAAGCGCGCGATGTCGCAGCGCGTGACGTCGGCGAAGCTCGCGGGGATTTGCTCGGTGAAGTAGAGGCCGAACATGCCGCCGATCGCATCGGCCACGAACGGCACTTTGGCTTCGCGCGCCGCGGCGGTGAGGCCGTTCACGAGGCGCGTGGTTTGCGTGGCGAGGCTTTCATAGAAGCCCGGCGCCTGGATCAATTGCAGCGTCTTCAACCCTGCGGCGACGGCGATCGGATTGCCCGACAGCGTGCCCGCCTGATACACGCCGCCCAGAGGCGCGAGATGGGCCATGATGTCGCGCCGTCCGCCGAACGCGGCTGCCGGCATGCCGCCGCCGATCACCTTGCCGAGACACGTGAGGTCGGGCGTGATGCCGTAGAGCGTCTGCGCGCCGCCGAGTGCGACGCGAAAGCCGCACATCACTTCATCGAAGATCAGCACGGCGCCGTGCTGCGTGCACAGGCGCCGCAGCGCCTGCAGGAACTCGGGCGTAGCGCGCACGAGATTCATGTTGCCTGCGACGGGCTCGACGATCACCGACGCGATCTCGCCGCCGAACGCCGCGAACGCTTCTTCGAGTGCCGCGACGTTGTTGTATTCGAGCACGGTGGTGTGCTTAGCGATGTCGGTAGGCACGCCCGCCGACGTCGGGTTGCCGAACGTGAGCAGGCCCGAGCCGGCCTTCACGAGCAGGCTGTCGGCGTGGCCGTGATAGCAGCCCTCGAACTTCACGATGCGGCTGCGGTTCGTGAAGCCGCGCGCGAGACGCAGCGCGCTCATCGTCGCCTCGGTGCCGCTCGACACGAGCCGCACTTGTTCGATCGACGGCACGAGCTTGCAGATTTCCTCGGCGATTTCGATTTCGGCTTCGGTCGGTGCGCCGAACGAGAAGCCGTTCGCGAGCACGCGCTGCACCGCTTCGAGCACTTCGGGGTGCACGTGGCCGAGAATCATCGGGCCCCAGGAGCCGATGTAGTCGATATAGCGGGTGCCGTCGGCATCCCAGAAGTACGGGCCTTGTGCGCGCTCGACGAAGCGCGGCGTGCCGCCGACCGAACGGAAGGCGCGCACCGGCGAGTTCACGCCGCCGGGGATGGTGAGCTGGGCGCGTTCGAACAGAGCTTGATTCTTGGACATGGGATGAAATCTGCTGGATGAGAGGCGGAGCGCTCGCAAGCGGCCCCAAAGAGGTGCTTCTCGCGCGAAAAGATGGCTCAAATTGTACCGGAGTCGTGCCGGCTTGCCGGGCTCGGCCGTTTGGCCGGTCAGCGCCCTCAAGCGCACCTTCCGCGCCGCCGTCGGGTAATTTATACCGTCGAGTACAATGCCGGCTGGTTGTCAGCGTTTCGCAAGGCCCGCTGCCGGGCCGCATCTTTCGGATTTCCCATGTCTCACGTCGTCAAGCGCCGGCCCGATGGCCGGCTGATCCTATTGCTCGGCGCGCTTGCCGCGTGCGGGCCGATTTCCACCGACATGTATCTGCCGAGCCTGCCGTCGATCGCGCAGTCGTTCGCGGTCGGTGCGTCGGCCGCGCAGGCCACGCTCACGAGCTTCATGTTCGGCTTCTCGCTCGGCATGCTGCTCTACGGGCCGCTCTCGGACACCTGGGGGCGGCGGCCCGTGCTGCTCGGCGGCATTGCGCTTTTCACGCTCGCGAGCATCGGCTGCGTCGTGTCGTGGTCGATCGATGTGCTCGTCGCCGTGCGCTTTCTGCAGGCGCTTGGCGCGGGGGCGGCGTCGGTGCTGGCGCGGGCCATTGCGCGCGACGCGCACGAGCCGACCGACGCCGCGCGCGTGCTGTCGATGGTCGCGATCGTCACGGCGATCGGGCCGCTTCTCGCGCCGCTCGTTGGCGGGCAAGTGTTGCTCTTCGGCGGCTGGCGCGCGGTCTTCGTGTTTTTGACGCTATTCGGCGCCCTTTGCGCCGCGCTCGCGTTCTACCGCGTGCCCGAGACGTGGCCGAAAGAGAAGCGCAAGAGCGCCGCGGTGCTGAAGTCGTTCGCGGTGTACGGGCACCTGATCACCGATCCCGTTGCGCTCGGCCACGTCCTCTGCGGCGGCATGGCGTTCGCTTCGATGTTCGCTTACATCACGGCGACGCCCTTCGTCTATATCGACTACTTCCACGTGAAGCCGCAGCACTACGGCTTTCTGTTCGGCCTGAACGTCGTCGGCATCATGCTCGCGAACTTCTTGAATACGCGTCTGATCGGCCGCTTCGGATCGCTCGCGATCATCAAGGCGGCGGCGCTCGTCAGTTGCGCCGCGTCGTTTGCGGTCGCGCTAGCGTGCCTGACGGGGTGGGGCGGGCTGTGGTCGATCGTCGTGTGCCTGTTCTTCGTGGTGGGCGTCGTGGGGCTGTTGTCGGCCAATTGCACGACCGATTTGATGCATCGCTATCCGCACAACGCGGGCGCTGCCGCGGCCGTGTTCGGCGCGATGCAGCTCGCGCTCGGCGCGCTCGCGAGCATCGCGGTCGGCGCATTTCATGACGGCTCGCCGAGGGGCATGGGGACGACGATCGCGGTGACGGGCGCGCTTTGCTTCGTCGGACGGGTGCTCGTCGTGCGCTGGCATGGGTGGCCGGTGCGGACGGTAGGCACGGTTAAACCGGCGGGGGATGCGTAGTCGCGCGTCGAGCGGGAGCGGCGTTTTCGCTACTTGTCGCGTGCCATAAAAAAAGCCCCGCGCAATGCGGGGCTTTTGCAATCGGAACCGGAGCCGGCAAACGCGTGCGCCGCCGGATCTTGCCGAACAGATACTGCTTTTAGAACTTGTGGCGGATGCCGACGCGGACGGCGACTTGGTTCGTGTTCGAGCTCGCGCCTGCCGAGCCAGCGAACTGCGCCGCGTAGATGTCGGCCGTGACGCCGCCGCTCATCGCGTGCTGGTAAATGCCCATCAGGGAGACGTCGGTGCGCTTCGACAGCGCATAGTCGATGATCGCATTGAGTTGACCGTACTTCGGCTTCTTGTCCGTGAGGTCGACCTTGCCTTGCGTGTACGTGTAGCCGAGACCGCCCGTCAAAGCCGGCGAAATGTGGTAGTTGCCCCAGATTTCGGCGCTGTTGAAGTACACGGTGTTGCCCGCCACGCCGTTCGAGTTCTCGAAGCGCACGTTCGACCAGTTGAGGCCGAGCTGCGCCGCGCCGATCGTGTACGTGCCACCAACGCTGATGCTTTGCTCGCTGGTGGGTTGGCCGACCAGGCCCCAAATACCGTTGAGCGGGTTGGGGGTCGCGGGATGAGCCTGGTTCGCGATGAAGTTGCCGTCGTTGAACTGGGTACCCGGGTTCTTCGCGAAGAAGTAGCCTGCGCCGATGTACAGCGGACCGGCCGAGTAGTTCAGGCCGCCGCCGACCGTGCTGTTCGTGCTGAAGCTGCCAGCCTGGCCGCCGAACGCGTACATGCCTTCGGCTTGCACGCCGTAGAAGCGCGGCGAGACGTACTTGACCGCGTTGTTGATACGGAAGCCGTTGTCGGTGTTGTCGATATCGGCCGGGTGCGAGAAGTAGGCGCCCCACTGACCGTTGAACGTGGTCGGCTGTGCATTGTCGACCACCGGGTCATATTGACGGCCGAGAGTCAGCGTACCGTACGTGTTGTTCGTCAGGCCGACGTAGGCTTGACGGCCGAACTCGCGGCTACCTTGGCCGAGCGTGCCGGTACCGACGTTGAAGCCGTTTTCCAACTGGAAGATGGCCTTCGTGCCGCCACCGAGATCTTCCGTGCCCTTCAAGCCCCAGCGGCTGCCTTGGATGACGCCGCTCGACATTTTGAACTGGTGGGCACCGCCGGTGTTGTTCACGTACGTGATGCCGGTGTCGATGATGCCGTAAAGCGTGACGCTGCTCTGTGCGAAGGCGGGTGCTGCGACGGCGCTCGTTACTGCAAGTGCGATGAGCGATTTTTTCATTAAGTGGTCTCCGAGACGGATTGCAATTTGTGAGCACCCGGATGGGGTGAAGTGTTGCAGCGGATACTCATGCCTAATGAACGACCCGGTCCCCGCCGCGGTTTTCAGGGAACGCTCGGATACTAGGGGTCTTAAATTCACCGACTCATTGGTAGAAACACTAGTTGTTTTGTTTTTGTTGCTGATTTCGCAATAACATGTTGCGGAACTTGATTTCGTCGGGGCTAGGCCTCATGCGGCTTTCAATGAAAGCGATTGCTTAAAATCGATCAGGCTGTGACTTTTTTACAACACCGCTCGCGAAGTCTGCGACCGTTGTAAATGCGCTGAAAAAATTACGATCTGAAGGGAGCACTTAATCAGTCGCTCGCCAACGCATGGCGGGGCAATCGAAGAAGTGCTGAATTTTTCCGAGGCCGCGCGCAAGGTTTCGACTAGCAGCCTTGCATGGGACGCGAGTAGGCGCTAAAGCGCCAAGTCCGGATCGACATCGTGTCGACAAAAAAAGACCCGCGCCGTTGTCACGGGGCGGGTCGAGCTCTTAGATGAAGCTGGCGCGTCGCTAACTCGCCAGCAGACTCAATGAAACCACGCGTCCATTTTTTTTCAAAATAAGGGAAAGCGCGGTCAGGGTTTTCGCGAAGGGGACGACGCTCAGTGCACCTATCAATCCGCCGCCGACGACGCCGCGCCATGACTCAGCCAGTCGAGCACCGCGACCGCGTCGTCGGTGCTTTCCGAGCGCGCCTTCGCCACCGCTTCGGTCATCTCCGTGCTCGGCACGGCGCGCCGGATCGCGACGCCGACCGCGAGGATGTCGATCATCAAGAGATGCAGGATCCGCGAAATCATCGACAGCTGCGATTCACGGATCTCGATGTGATCGGTTTCGAGCGCCACGGTTGCGCGTTTCGCGAGCGGCGTGTTGCTCGATGTGATCGCGATCACTTGCGCGCCCGCTTGCATCGCGACGTCGAGCACGCGCAGCAGCTCGGGCGCGCGGCCCGACTTCGACACCGCGACGATCACGTCGCCCTTGCCCAGCAGCGCCGCCGACGCCGCCTGCATGTACAGATCGCCGTAGGCGATCGTCGGGATGCCGAAGCGGAAGAACTTGTAGTGCGCGTCCTGCGCGACGATGTTCGAGTTGCCGAGGCCGTAGAACTCGATGCGCCGCGCGCCGTTCAGGAGGTCGATCGCGCGCTCGACGTTTTCGAAGTTCAAATGCTCGCGCAGCTGCAGGATCGCCGACACCGTGTTGTCGAGCACCTTCGCGCCGAAGTCGGTCGCGGCGTCGCCCAGATGCACCTGGCTGTGGCTCACCGGGATCGTGCCCGTGAGGCCCGTCGCGAGTTTGAGCTTGAAGTCGGAGAGCCCCTGGCAGCCGAGCGAGCGGCAGAAGCGGATCACGGTCGGCTGGCTCACGTCGGCCTTGCGCGCGATGTCGACGATCGGATCGTTGATGATCGAGCGCGGGTGATTGAGCGCGAGGTCCGCGACGCGGCGCTCGGCCGGCGTGAGCGCATCGCGCATCTGGCGGATGCGCTCGAACACGGCCGACGAGCCCGCGCCGGAGCGATTCGACAGCTGCTCGGCGAGGATCGCCGAGACGCCCAGGAACGCCGGATATTCGGCGGTGATCACGTAAGTCGGCACGTTCGCGAGATAGGGCTGGAAGCGGCCCTTCGCTTCGAAGCGTTCGCGGAACGGCGAATGCGCGAAGACTTCGCCGAGCCGCGGCACGACGCCGCCGCCGATATAGATGCCGCCGAGCGCGCCGAGCGTCACTGCGATATTGCCGGCGAAGGTGCCGAGAATCCCGCAGAAGCAATCGACGACTTCGACCGCGAGCGCTTCGCCTTCGAGCGCGCGGTTCACGACTTCGGCCGGATCGAGCGTGGCGGGCACGCGCTTCTTGTCGCGCGCGGCGAGCGCGCGGTAGATCAGCTCGAGCCCCGGGCCCGCGGCCACGCGTTCGAACGAGACATGCGGCCACTTCTTGCGCGCGTACTGGAGCACGAGGTCTTCGCGCTCGTCGGCCGGCGCGAAGGTCGCGTGGCCGCCTTCGCTGCCGAGCGCGATCCAGCGGTCGTCGGCGGGAATCAGGCCCGATACGCCGAGCCCCGTGCCCGGCCCGAGCAGGCCGATCACGCTGTTCTGCCGGCGCGTGCCGCCGCCGACCTGCACGCGTTGAGCGTCGGTGAGACCGGGCAACGCCATCGCCAGTGCGGTGAAGTCGTTGACGACCAGCAGCGTATCGAAGCCGAGCGAGCGGCGCGTCGCCTCGATCGAGAACGTCCAGTTGTGGTTGGTCATGCTGACCTGGTCGCTGTCGACCGGGTTCGCGATCGCGATCGCCGCGTGGTTCACGCGGCCAATCTTCGTATCTTTCAGGTATTTCTTCAGCACCTCCGCGACGCCGGGATATTCCGCGCACGGATAGACGCGGATCTGCGTGATCTCGCCGGGACCCGTTTCGAGCGCGAAGCGCGCGTTGGTGCCGCCGATGTCGGCCAACAGGCGCGGCCCGTCGGCGTGCTGGCCCACCCCGGGGACAGCCTTAGTTTGCACACCAGTAGACATCGAGTCTGACTCCCTTGTCGTTTGCCAGCTTCGAGATGGCGTTTTTTTGGTCGGCGGCCGCGGCGGCGTTGAGCACGTCGAGCTTGCGCGGGCCGGCAATGAGCAGGAACAGCCGGTCGATCCGCTTGAGGGCCGCGAGCGACCAACTCACGCGCGCATGGGGCGCGGCGCTTGGATGGACGGCGACGAAGCGCTCCGGCGTCGTGATCGCGAAGTCCCATTCGGGCGCGTCGGCGAAGATCGAGGCGGTGTGGCCGTCCTCGCCCATGCCGAGCACGGCGACCTGCGGCAAGGCGCGCGCCGCATCGCCGTTCAGCGCGGCGATGTGCGCGTCGAGCGGCTGCGAGATGTCGACGAGCGGATGAAAGCGCGCTTGGCTCGCGGCGTGCGTGAGCAAGGTTTCGCGCACGAGGCGCGCGTTGCTGGCGGTATCGGTGTCCGGGACCCAGCGGTCGTCGACGAGCGTGACGTCGATGCGGTCCCAGTCGAGCGGCTCGTGCGAGAGCGTCTCGAGAAACGGGCGCGGGCTGGTGCCGCCGGATACGGCGAGCGTTGCACGGGGCGCGCCCGCTGCGCTCGCGCTGCCATGGGCGGCGAGCGACGCTTGTAGCGCGTCGCGCACCGCTTTCGCCAGCGCGTCGGATTGGACGCGCGGGTCGTCGAAAGCGTGAAGCTCGATCACTTCTCCTCCAGGCTGCTTTTTGTAGGTTTCGTCGATTTGGTGCGGTCGGCGAGTCGCGCGCGGCGTTTCGGCCGCGTGCAAACCGTCAATCATAAATAAACCATCAATTCTCTTCCGAGAACGTCAATTTTCTTCCTCGAGCCAGCAGGTGCCGTGCTGCGCGAGCATCGCGCTCGCCGCGGCCGGCCCCCAGGTGCCCGACGCATACGGTTTCGGCGGCTTGTTCGCCGCCTTCCATTCATTCAGGATCGGCTCGACCCAGGTCCACGCGGCCTCCTGCTCGTCGCGGCGCACGAACAAAGCGAGGCGGCCGTGGATGACGTCGAGCAACAGACGCTGGTACGCCTCCATCTGACCTTCCTTGAAGAACTGGTCGAACGCGAGATCCAAGTGCACGCTCGACAGATTCATCCCTTCGCCCGGCTGCTTCGCAAGGCAATAGAGGCGGATCGTTTCGTTCGGCTGCAAGCGGATCACGAGACGGTTCGAGCCCGGGCGCAGCGCCGTGGGGCCCAGCGCCGAATGCGGCACGGCACGGAAATTCACGACGATTTCGGCGACGCGGTCGGCAAGGCGCTTGCCGGTGCGCAGGAAGAACGGCACGCCGGACCAGCGCCAGTTTTCGATCTCCACCTTCAGTGCGACGAAGGTCTCGGTGCTGCTGTCGGGCTTCACGCCGTGCTCGGTCGCGTAGGCCGGCACTGACGTGCCCTTGATCACGCCCGCATGATACTGGCCGCGCACCGCGATCTTGCTGATGTCGCGCGGATCGATCGGCTTGAGCGCTCGCAGTACGCGCAGCTTCTCGTCGCGCACGGAGTCGGAATCCATCGAGTGCGGCGGCTCCATCGCGACGATCGAGAGCAGTTGCAGCAGGTGGTTCTGCACCATGTCGCGCAGCGCGCCGGTGTTGTCGTAGAAGTCGCCGCGGCCTTCGACGCCCAGCTCTTCGGCGATCGTGATCTGGATGCTTTCGACCCACTCGCGGCGCCACAGCGGCTCGAAAAGCGCATTGCCGAAGCGCAGCGCGAGCAGGTTCTGCACCGGCTCTTTGCCGAGGTAGTGGTCGATCCGGTAGATCTGCTCTTCCGCGAAGATTTCGCCGACGGCGTCGTTGATCGCATTCGACGAACGCAGGTCATAGCCGAGCGGCTTTTCGAGCACGATCCGCGCATTCTGATTCAAGCCCACCGAAGCGAGCGCGCGGCAGATCGGCACGAACAGCGACGGACCGGTCGCAAGGTAGAACACGCGGATGCCCGCTTGACCCGCGATGGCGTCGCGCAGCATCGCAAAGTCCTCGGGCTTGCCGAGGTCCATGTGCAGATATTCGAAGCGCTGCAGAAAACTCTTCCAGCAGGTCTCGTCGAGACCCTTCTTCGACACGTGTTCCCGGACGTTTTCCTCGACCCACTGCAGATAGCCGTTCAAGTCGGCCTCGAGACGTGCGACCGCCACGATCTTGCCTTGCTCGGAAAGCATCCCTGCACGGTGCGCTTCATACAGTGCGGGCAGGATCTTTCGCATCGACAGATCGCCGGTTCCGCCAAAGAGAACGAAGGTGAAGCTCGAGTCGGTTTGCATGTGTCTCCGCGGGAAATCAGAGGGTTGTAGCCCGATAAAATTTTTTTTGACACTGAATTGTAGTTTAACTACAATCCAAATCAAGAGGTAACGTGAAATTACCTCTCCGAGCCTGTACCGCGCGACGCGGCGCAAGCCAAAATCAAAAGAGGAGACTCGTAGTTTGCTTCCCCAGTCCATTCACTCGCGAGAAAACGCCGGGCCGTCCCAAGTTTTCTCGTTCCCCCTCGGGGGGACTGTCGCTTTGCGGCAGGAAGGGGGCACCTCTTTGTAGCCCAGCGGCCGAACATCGGCGCGCTGGCGCATGTGCGCACGCGCAAGTCCGACGCTCGACCGCCCAGTGTTTTGCCTGTTTTACAAACCATCGCTTCCCGGCCATATCGGGGGCCAATCGTTTCTTGTTCAGGTGTCTGGAGGAGATAAAGAATGAAATTTCGCGCGATCATGGGTGCGCTTTGCGCCGCAGGTCTCATGTGCGGTGTGTCGGCCGTGCAGGCGGCAGAATCTCTCGAAGTGCTGCACTGGTGGACTTCGGGCGGTGAATCGAAAGCCGTCGGCGTCCTCAAGGACGACATGCAGAAACAAGGCTACACGTGGAAGGACTTCGCGGTGGCGGGCGGCGCAGGCGCCGCGGCCATGACCGCACTGAAGACGCAGGTGATCTCGGGCAACGCGCCCGCCGCCGCGCAAATCAAGGGACCGCTGATTCAGGAGTGGGCGTCGCAAGGCGTGCTCGTGAACGTCGACTCCGCCGCCGGCGACTGGAAGAAGACCCTGCCGCCCGAAATCGACAAGATCATGCACGCGGACGGCCACTACGTCGCCGCGCCGTTCTCGGTGCACCGCGTGAACTGGGTCTGGTACAACAAGGCCGCGCTCGACAAGGTCGGCGCGAAGGTGCCGACCAGCTGGCCCGAGTTCTTCGCCGTCGCGGACAAGCTGAAGGCCGCGGGCATCCAGCCGGTCGCCGCAGGCGGTCAGCCGTGGCAAGACTTGACGCTGTGGGAAGACGTCGTCCTGTCGCAAGGCGCGGACTTCTACAAGAAGGCGCTCGTCGACCTCGACCAGAAGACGCTGACCTCCGACAAGATGGTCCAAGTGTTCGACACGGTCCGCAAGATCGAGTCGTACATGGATAACAGCCGCACGGGCCGCGACTGGAACCTCGCCACGGCGATGGTCATCAACGGCAAGGCCGGCATGCAGTTCATGGGCGACTGGGCGAAGGGCGAGTTCGCGAACGCGAACAAGAAGGCGGGCTCGGACTACATCTGCGCGGCGGTGCCGGGCACGGCGAAGGGCTACACCTTCAACGTCGACTCGTTCGTGTTCTTCCAGCAGAAGGGCCAATCGGCTGCATCGGCTGGCCAGATCGCGCTCGCCAAGACGATCATGAGCCCGGGCTTCCAGGAGCAGTTCAGCCTGTACAAGGGTTCGATCCCGGTGCGCCTCGGCGTGTCGATGGACAAGTTCGACGATTGCGCGAAGAAGTCGTATGCGGATGAGCAAACGGCGATCAAGGACGGCGGTTATGTGCCGTCGCTGGCGCACGGCATGGCTCAACCGGACGCGACCGCTGGCGCGATCACCGACGTCGTGACGAAGTTCATGAACTCGGATCAGGACTCGAAGAGCGCGGTTGCCGCACTCGCGAAGGCAGCTCAAACGAAGTAAGCGATGCAGTAAGGCGCCCGCTCTTCGTTTTCGAGCGGAGAGCGGGCGCAGAGCGAACGGCCAAGAGCCCTTAGTTTCAGGAGTCGAGTAGTGACTGCTTCTTCTCTTAGCGGCAACGGCAAAACGGCAACCGCCGCCCGCCGCACGTCGCCGCTGTCGGCGCTCGCCGACCGCTGGATTCCGAAGCTGGTGCTTTCGCCCAGCATCGTGATCAGCCTGATTTTCGTCTACGGTTTCATTCTGATTACCGGCTATCTGTCGCTGTCCAACTCGACATTGATGCCGCGCTACACGTTCGTCGGCCTCGATCGCTATCGCGAGCTGTTCGCCAACGATGTGTGGTGGACCTCCGCCAAGAACCTCGGCTGGTTCGGCATTCCGTTCATCGCGATCTGCGTTGGCCTCGGGCTATTCCTCGCGATCCTGCTCGACCAGAAGATTCGCAACGAAGGCGCGTTGCGCGCGCTGTTCCTGTATCCGATGGCGCTCTCGTTCATCGTGACGGGCACGGCATGGCAGTGGATCCTGAATCCCGATCTCGGCGTGCAGAAGGTGCTGAACGACTGGGGCTGGACGAGCTTCCATTTCAACTGGCTGAACGACTCGGACAAGGCGATCTTCTGTATCGTGATCGCGGCCGTCTGGCAATCGACGGGCTTCGTGATGGCGCTGTTCCTCGCCGGCTTGCGTGGCGTCGATGCGGAAATCTTCAAGGCGGCGCAGGTGGACGGCGCGACCTTGCCGACCATCTACCGCAAGATCGTGATTCCGAGCATGCGCCCGGTGTTCTTCTCGGTGCTCTTGATTCTCTGCCACATCACGATCAAGACCTTCGACCTCGTCGTCGCGCTGACGGCGGGCGGGCCGGGCACGTCGTCGTCGCTGCCGGCCATCTTCATGTACACGTTTTCGTTCAACCGCGGGCAGCTTGGCGTCGGCGCAGCGTCGTCGATGATGATGCTCGCGACCGTCGTGGCCGTGCTCGTGCCGCTCATGTATCTGGAATCGAGGAGCACCCGCAATGCAGCCTAAGATGACGATCAGCCGTGCCGTCATTTATGCGGCCTTGATTCTGTTTGCGCTGTACTTTCTGTTCCCGATCTACGTGATGGTGTCGACGTCCTTCAAGGATCTCGACCAGATGCGCGCGGGCGACTTGCTCTCGCTGCCCACGCATTGGACTTTCGCGCCTTGGGTCAAGGCTTGGAGCCAGGCGTGCACCGGCGTGCGCTGCGATGGGATGCAGCCGTTCTTCATGAACTCGGTGAAGATGGTGATTCCCGCCGTCCTGATCTCGTCGATCGTCGGCGCGTTCAACGGCTATGTGCTCACGCACTGGCGCTTCCGCGGCGCCGACGGGCTCTTCACGATGCTGCTCGTCGGCTGCTTCATTCCGTTCCAGGCGATCCTGCTGCCGATGGCGCGCCTCCAAGGCTTCTTCGGCATCTCCAATACGATCGGCGGCCTCGTGTTCGTGCACGTGGTGTACGGGATCGCGTTCACGACGATGTTCTTCCGCAACTTCTACGTGAGCATTCCCGCTGAACTCGTGAAGGCGGCGCGCATCGACGGTGCAGGCTTCTTCATGATCTTCACGCGCATCCTGTTGCCGGTGTCGCTGCCGATTTTCATGGTGTGCCTGATCTGGCAATTCACGCAGATCTGGAACGACTTCCTGTTCGGGATCGTGTTCTCGGGCGTCGATTCGATGCCGATCACGGTGGCGCTGAACAACCTCGTCAACACCTCGACGGGCGTGAAGGAATACAACGTCGACATGGCGGGCGCGATCATTGCCGCGCTGCCGACGTTGCTCGTCTACGTGGTCGCCGGCCGCTACTTCGTGCGCGGTCTGACGGCGGGCGCGGTGAAGGGCTGAGGCGCAGACGCGCGTTCAACGCAGGCGTTTTTTCGATCGATACCAGCATCCGCGCCGCTGCCCGGAGTGACGGCGGCCGGATTCAAAAGCAGTACCAGAGACTAGAGGATTCACAGCATGGCAAGCCTTTCCATCCGTGACGTGTACAAGACTTACCCGAACGGAGTGCCGGTTCTGAAGGGTGTCAACATCGACATCGAGGACGGCCAGTTCCTGATTCTCGTCGGCGGCTCGGGCTGCGGGAAATCGACGCTGCTCAACATGATCGCCGGTCTCGAGACCGTGACGAAGGGCGAAATCCAGATCGACGGCAAGGTGGTGAACGACCTGTCGCCGAAGGATCGCGATATCGCGATGGTGTTCCAGTCGTACGCGCTGTATCCGTCGATGACGGTGCGCGAGAACATCTCGTTCGGCCTCAATATCCGCAAGGTGCCGAAGGGCGAGCAGACGCAGATCGTCGATCGCGTTTCGAACATGCTGCAAATTTCGCACCTGCTCGACCGCAAGCCGGGCCAGCTCTCGGGCGGCCAGCGCCAGCGGGTCGCGATGGGCCGCGCGCTCGCGCGCGATCCGGTGATGTTCCTGTTCGACGAGCCGCTCTCGAACCTCGATGCGAAGCTGCGCATCGAAATGCGTTCGGAAATCAAGCTGCTGCACCAGCGCCTCGGCACGACGATCGTCTACGTGACGCACGACCAGATCGAAGCGATGACGCTCGGCGATCGCATCGCCGTGATGAAGGACGGCATCGTCCAGCAGTTTGGCGCTCCGCAGCAGATTTACGACTCGCCGTCGAATCTGTTCGTCGCGGGCTTCATCGGCGCACCGCCGATGAACTTCATCCAAGGCAAGCTCGTCGAGCAGGGCGCGGGCGTGGCCGTCGAGATCGACACGGGCGTCAAGCGCGGTGCGCTGAACCTGCCGTTCGACGCCGCGAAGCTCAAGAGCCGCGTCGGCCAGGACGTGATTCTCGGTCTGCGCCCCGAGCGCATCACCGATGCGCGCAGCGCGCACGACGTGCAAAGCGGGCTGTTGCAGCCGATCGAAGTGAAGGTCGACGTGATCGAGCCGACCGGGCCGGATACGCTCGTCTTCGCGCAAGTGAACGGCAAGCGGATCGTGAGCCGCGTGCACCCGGCATCGAACCCGCAGCCGTTGCAGAACATGACGCTGCTGTTCGACGTGTCGAAGGCGGTGCTGTTCGATCCGAGCAACGAGGAGCGCATTGCCTGAGGCGCGTGCTGATTTGCGCCGAAGCATGAGAGTGCGGTTGTCGGTCTGAAGGATGTCCCAGCGGTCAGGTAGCGGTCGAGGTTCCGCGCCCGGCCGCTTTTTTTGTCGACCCAAGTTGGCGCTTCAGCGCTTACTTGGGTCCCATGCAAAGCTGCCCGCTTTCCCCGGTCTTCCGAATCATTGCGGGCGTTTCAATTCGCTGGTCGCGCGTCGGGCCGGGCGCGGCGGCGAAGACGTTCGTCAGTGCGGCAGGCGCACGTCGAACTTGTAGGTGACGAGCCGGGCCACGAGAATGAAGCCGGTCGCGATCAGCACGCTATAAATCGAATCGACATTGAGCTGATTGAGCAGCAGATACAGCCAGCATCCGACGAACGCGCAGGTCGCGTAAGGGCGCGAATCGCGCAGGAGGAGCGGCACTTCGTTGCACAGGACGTCGCGGATGAGCCCGCCGAACACACCCGTCGTCACGCCCATCAGCACCGAGATGAACGCGGGCATTTGCGCGTCGAGCGCGATCGACGTGCCGGCGACGCTGAAAAGCCCGAGCCCGATGGCGTCCGCGATCAGGAGCGCGCGGTCCGAGATCACCTGCGAGATCAGACGCAGCACGTACGGCGCAAAGAACGACGCCACGAAAATGACGATCACGTATTCCTGATGCTCGACCCAATAGAACGGACGGCGTTCGAGCATGATGTCGCGCGCGGTGCCGCCGCCGAACGCGGTGGCCAGCGCGACGAGAAACGTGCCAATCGGGTCGAGACGGCGCTTGCGTGCTTCGATGAAACCGGAGGCGGCATAGGCGAGGATGGCGATGGTCTCCATGATGGAGACCGCAAGTGTCAGCCTAGGATGCACCGCGCTCCCCCCGGTCGGAGCGGGCGCCGACCGGCGCGCTGGTTGCGCCCGCCGGCTGCAGCAGCACGAGTACGGCGCCCGCGCCGCCGTCGTGCGGCCGCGCCTGACAGAACGCGATCACTTCGGCCTTCTGCACGAGCCACGCCCGCACTTTGCCTTTGAGCACCGGCTCTTTGCCGATCGAGCCCAGGCCCTTGCCGTGAATGACGCGCAGGCATCGCAGGCCGCGCTTGCCCGATTCGCGGATGAATTCCGCCAGCGCCTCGCGCGCCTCGTCGCGGCGCATGCCGTGCAAATCGAGCTGCGCTTGCACGATCCAGTCGCCGCGCCGCAGTTTCTTCACGACCTCTTGGCTCACGCCCGGGCGGCAGTAGGAAAGAGATTCGTCGGTATCGAGCAGGACTTCCGGGTCGAACTCGTCGGAGATCGCTTCGTGCAGCACGGCTTCTTCGTCGCGCTGTGTTTGGACCGGAAGCGGGAGAGGCGGCGTGCGTACGCTCGGGGCGCGCGCCGGCGCTTTCAGCGGGGCGACTTCGCCGATTTCGCGGCGAAACAGATTGGCGTCCGCGGCGGCCTCGCGCGCGGTCTGGGCCGCGGCGACCCGTTCGCGTTCGCGCCTGGCGGCGTCGCCTTTGAGCGCGTCGCGCAACGCGCCGAGTCCGGCGAGGCCGGCGCCGCGCGCGGGGGCGGGCGACGGCTGGGGCGCCGCCGGAGCGGGGGCCGTTTTTTCGGCGGCCGCGCGCGGTTTCTTCGGCTCGCTCGGGTGAGGTAGGTTCTTGGCCATGACGATGACATGCACTGCGGGTGGACACGCGGCAAGCGATTGCGCCTCCAACGTAAAAAGAGCCGCCGGCGTCTGGCCGCGGCCCCTTTGATGCGATGGATCGGCGTCGAAGGCTACGAAGCGCGCTTGCCGGCTAGGCGCCCCCGCCCATTTTACCGGTCGGCCTCGTGGCTCATCACGTGTTCCTGCGTCACCTCGTGGATGCTCTCGAGGTAGCGCTGCGCGTCGAGCGCGGCCATGCAGCCCGTGCCGGCGCTCGTGATCGCCTGACGGTACACGTGGTCTTGCACGTCGCCCGCGGCGAACACGCCCGGCACGCTCGTCGCCGTCGCGTTGCCGCTGAAGCCGCCGTTCGTGATGATGTAGCCGTTCTTCATCTCGAGCTGGCCGGCGAAGATATCGGTGTTCGGCTTATGGCCGATCGCGATGAACACGCCCTGCAGATCGAGATCGGCCATCTCGCCCGACTTCACGTCCTTGATGCGCAGGCCGTTGACGCCGGAATCGTCGCCCTTCACTTCGTCGAGCACGTGATTCCACTTGATCTCGACGACGCCTTCCTTCTCCTTCTCGAGCAGGCGGTCGATCAGGATCGGCTCGGCGCGGAACTTGTCGCGGCGGTGGATCACGGTCACTTTCTTCGCGATGCCGGCCAGATACAGCGCTTCTTCGACCGCCGTATTGCCGCCGCCGACCACGGCCACGTGCTGGTTCTTATAGAAGAAGCCGTCGCAGGTTGCGCAGGCCGACACGCCGCGGCCGCTGAACCGCTCTTCGGACGGCAGGCCGAGATACTGCGCCGAGGCGCCGGTCGCGATGATCAGCGAATCGCAGGTGTACTCGCCGGAGTCGCCGATCAGGCGGATCGGCTTTTCGTCGAGCTTCGCCGTATGGATGTGATCGAAGAGGATCTCGGTGTTGAAGCGCTCGGCGTGGTCGAGGAAACGCTGCATCAGCTCGGGGCCTTGCACGCCGTTCGCGTCCGCGGGCCAGTTTTCGACGTCGGTCGTCGTCATCAGCTGGCCGCCTTGCGCGAGGCCCGTGACGAGCACCGGCGACAGGTTGGCGCGTGCCGCATAGACGGCAGCGGTGTAGCCGGCGGGGCCGGAACCGAGAATTAGAACTTTGGCGTGTTTGCGGTTGGACATGATGGGACTTCAATCCGTAAAAAAGGCGGCTGGCGGAGGCTCGGTTCGATCCGCTCGAACCAATGCAACCGGGGCTGCAACAGCAAATGGGTACGAGCCTCGCATTATAAAGGCCCGCTTACGGCGCTGCTCAGAGAACCTTTCAATCGCTGCGATAGCCTAGGCAAGCCTACTGGCGGCCCATTCGGGCCGAAAAAGCACGATCCACGCCCGGAAGTTGCACGACTGTCGCGAGTTACCGTCATTTACAGCCTGCCGCGCAACTGAGCGTTTACAATAGCCCGCATCGAACGACTGGCGGCTTTCAAAAGCGAAACGCCGCACGATGCACTACGGATTCAATGGCCAAAGCTCCCTATTCCGCGAACGCGCAGGCATTGCCGCATCGCATGTCGCGCCTCTTCACCGAAATTCGCTGGATATTGCAGGTCGCGCTCGGCGTGTTCCTGCTGATGGCGCTCGTCAGCTACAGCCGCCACGACCCGAGTTGGACCCACGCGGCGCAGGTCGACCGCATCAATAACTGGGCGGGGCGCGTCGGCGCCTGGACGTCCGACATCCTGCTCCTCTTGTTCGGGTTGTCAGCCTACTGGTGGGTCGTGCTGCTCGCCCGCCACATTTCCGCGAACTACCGCCGTATCACGCGCAGCGAGGCGCCCGACGAGGACGCGCCGCGCGATACGTCGACGTGGATCACCGAAGGCTTCGCGTTCGTGATCGTGCTGCTCGCCTGCGACGGCATCGAGGCATTGCGCATGTGGTCGCTGAAAGTGCAGTTGCCGCGTGCGCCGGGCGGCGTGGTCGGCGAGGCGGTCGCACACGGCGTGTCGCATGCGCTCGGCTTCACGGGCGGCACGCTCGCGCTGCTGGTGGCGCTTGGCATCGGCTTGTCGCTGTACTTCCGGTTTTCGTGGCTGTCGGTGGCCGAGAAGGTCGGCGACGCGATCATCTCGGCGGTCACGCTTGCGAAGCTGCGCCGCGAGACGGTGCGCGACCGCAAGCTCGGCGAGGCCGCCGCGGTCAAGCGCGAGGGCAAGGTCGAGCAGGGTCGCGTGCGGATCGAAGAGCACGAGCCCGTCACGATCGTGCCGCCGGTCGTCACGCCGGCGAAGTCGGAGCGCGTCGAGAAGGAGAAGCAGGTGCCGCTCTTCACGGACCTGCCCGGCGATTCGACGCTGCCGCCGATCGCGCTGCTCGACCCCGCGCCGCCCGCCCAGGAAACGATTTCCGCCGATACGCTCGAATTCACGTCGCGTCTCATCGAAAAGAAGCTCAAGGATTTCGGCGTCGAGGTGAGCGTCGTGGCGGCGTATCCGGGGCCGGTCGTCACGCGCTACGAGATCGAGCCGGCCACCGGCGTGAAGGGCAGCCAGATCGTCAATCTCGCGAAGGATCTCGCGCGCTCGCTCTCGCTCGTGTCGATTCGCGTCGTCGAGACGATTCCCGGCAAGAACTACATGGCGCTCGAGCTGCCGAACCAGCGGCGTCAGACGGTGCGTCTCTCCGAAATTCTCGGCTCCGAGGTGTATGCAGCGGCATCGTCGGCGCTCACGATGGGTCTCGGCAAGGACATCGGCGGCAAGCCCGTGTGCGCCGATCTCGCGAAGATGCCGCACTTGCTCGTCGCGGGCACGACCGGCTCGGGCAAGTCGGTCGGCATCAACGCGATGATTCTCTCGCTGCTCTACAAGGCGAGCGCCGACCAGGTCCGGATGATCCTGATCGATCCGAAGATGCTCGAAATGAGCGTCTACGAAGGCATTCCGCACTTGCTGTGCCCCGTCGTCACCGACATGCGCCAGGCCGGCCATGCGCTCAACTGGGCGGTCGCCGAAATGGAGCGCCGCTACAAGCTGATGAGCAAGCTCGGCGTGCGCAATCTCGCGGGCTACAACAACAAGATCGACGATGCAGGCAAGCGCGAGGAAAAGATTCCGAATCCGTTCAGCCTGACGCCGGAAGATCCGGAGCCGCTCGCGCGCCTGCCGAACATCGTCGTCGTGATCGACGAGCTCGCCGACCTGATGATGGTGGTCGGCAAGAAGGTCGAAGAGCTGATCGCGCGGATCGCGCAAAAGGCGCGCGCGGCCGGCATCCACTTGATCCTGGCGACACAGCGTCCGTCGGTCGACGTGATCACCGGGCTCATCAAGGCCAACGTGCCGACGCGCATGGCGTTCCAGGTATCGTCGAAGATCGATTCGCGCACGATCCTCGACCAGCAAGGCGCCGAGTCGCTGCTCGGTATGGGCGACATGCTCTACCTGCCGCCGGGCTCGGGCTTGCCGGTGCGCGTGCACGGCGCGTTCGTCTCGGACGAGGAAGTGCATCGCGTCGTCGAGAAGCTCAAGGAGCAGGGCGAGCCGAATTACATCGAAGGCATTCTCGAGGGCGGCGTCGCCGGCGAAGGCGACGAAGGCTCGGCCGGCGCCGGGGCCGGCGGCGAAGAGTCGGACCCGCTCTACGATCAGGCGGTCGAAGTCGTCATCAAGAATCGCCGTGCGTCGATCTCGCTCGTGCAGCGGCACCTGCGGATCGGCTATAACCGCGCGGCGCGGCTGCTCGAGCAGATGGAGCAGTCGGGGCTCGTTTCGACGATGTCGTCGAACGGCAACCGCGAAATTCTCGTGCCGGCGCGCGAAACCGATTAAGCGGCGGGGCGAGCCGCGCCGCCATGCGTCGCGCGGCTTGGCCAGCCGCCGGTTCAAGCCGGCTCGAGCCACATCTACGGAGAACCACCTCATGCTGCAACGCTTCGGGCGCGATGCCCGTACTTCCCATTCCGAGACGAACCCCATGCGCCGCCCGCTGCTGCGCTCGGCGGCGCGCCTCGCGAGCATCGCCGTGATCGGCGCGTCGATGTTCGCCGCGTCGCAGGCGTTCGCGAGCGGCACCGAGCAATTGAAGGCGTTCGTGTCGCAAGTCAAATCGGCGCGCGGCGATTTCGTGCAGAAGCAGGTGAAGGCACCGAGCAAGGCGCAGGGCGCAAGCAGCGACATGGCGATGCCGAACATCACGAGCACCTCGAGTGGCACGTTCTTGTTCGCGCGTCCCGGCAAGTTCATCTGGTCGTATGAGAAGCCGTATGAACAAGTGCTGCAAGCCGATGGCGACAACCTTTACGTCTACGACAAGGACCTGAACCAGGTCACGGTGCGCAAGCTCGGTGGCGCGCTCGGCGCGAGCCCGGCGGCGATCTTGTTCGGCAGCAACGATCTCGACAAGAACTTCACGCTCAAGGACGCCGGCGTGAAGGACGGCATCGACTGGCTCGAGCTGACGCCGAAGTCGAAGGACACGCAATTCCAGCGCGTGGGCATCGGCTTTCGCGACGGCAACCTCGAAGCGATGGAGTTGCACGACGTGTTCGGCAACGTGACGCTGCTCACGTTCTCGAACATCCAGAAGAACCCGCCGCTCAAGGCCGATACGTTCAAGTTCGTCGTGCCGAAGGGCGCGGACGTGTTGAACGGTTGAGCGTCGTGCGCGGCCCGCTCATAGGGCAGCGCGTATAGGGAGGGCAGGGTTCATGTCGGATCTCTTCCAAGTCGAGCCGCGCCGGCCGCTAGCGGAGGCGCTGCGGCCGAAGACACTCGACGAGGTCATCGGTCAAACCCACTTGCTCGGCGAGGGCAAGCCGCTGCAGCTCGCGTTCGCATCGGGCAAGCCGCATTCGATGATCCTGTGGGGGCCGCCGGGCGTCGGCAAGACGACGTTGGCGCGGCTCACCGCGATGGCGTTCGATTGCGAGTTCATTGCGCTGTCGGCTGTGCTCGGCGGGGTCAAGGACATCCGTGAATCGATGGACCGCGCGCAGCAGAATCTGAATACGCGCGGCAAGCACACGATTCTGTTCGTCGACGAAATTCACCGGTTCAACAAAGGGCAGCAGGATGCGCTCTTGCCGTTCGTCGAATCGGGTCTCGTGACCTTCATCGGCGCGACGACCGAAAACCCGAGCTTCGAGGTGAACTCGGCGTTGCTTTCGCGTGCGCAGGTCTATGTGCTCAAGTCGCTCAGCGATGACGAGATGCGGCAGTTATTGCGTCGTGCGCAGGAAGTCGCTCTCGACGGTCTGGTCTTCGAGGAGCTGGCCGTCGATACGCTGATCGGCTACGCCGACGGCGACGCGCGGCGCTTCCTGAACCTGCTCGAGCAGGCGCAGACGGCGGCGCTGTCGTCGAAGAAGATGCATATCGACGCCGACTTCGTCGCGAATGCGATGACGTTGAATGCGCGCCGCTTCGACAAGGGCGGCGAGAACTTCTACGACCAGATTTCGGCGCTGCACAAGTCGGTGCGCGGCTCGCATCCGGATGCGGCGCTTTACTGGTTCTGCCGGATGATCGACGGCGGCGCGGACCCGAAGTACCTCTCGCGCCGCATCGTCAGGATGGCGTGGGAGGACATCGGCCTCGCCGACCCGCGCGCGATGCAGATCGCCAACGACGCCGCCGCGACCTTCGAGCGCCTCGGCTCGCCCGAGGGCGAGCTGGCGCTCGGCCAGGCCGTGATTTACCTCGCGTGCGCGGCGAAGAGCAACGCCGGGTATAACGCGTTCAATCAGGCGATGGCGTTCGTGAAGCAGGACAAGTCGCGCGAGGTGCCGGTTCATTTGCGCAACGCGCCGACCCGCTTGATGAAGGAGCTCGGCTACGGCCGCGAATATCGCTACGCGCACGACGAGCCGAATGCTTATGCCGCCGGCGAGACCTATCTGCCCGAAGGCATGCGCGAGCCGGGCTGGTACGAGCCGGTCCCGCGCGGGCTCGAAACGAAGATCGCCGAGAAGCTCGCCTGGTTGCGCGACCTCGACAAGAAGGCGAGGGAGTCCGAGTAGAAGAGCTGCCCGTCGTCAAAAAGTATTGCTGCAAGCGCCTCGAGCGCACCGGCCGATGCTCCTGAGCACTACGCCGGTGCGCTAAAATCCTCCCTTCATACAACGAAGACTGTTCCCTCCCATGCTCGACATCCAGTTGCTGCGCAAAGACCTCGACGGCGTGGCCAAGCGCCTCGCCGCCCGCGGTTACACCCTCGACGTCGCCGCGTTCTCCGCGCTCGAAGCGGAACGCCGCGCCATCCAGACTCGCACCGAAGAATTGCAGTCGCGCCGCAACACCCTGTCGAAGCAGATTGGCGCGATGAAGGGGCGCGGCGAAGACACGTCGGCCGTGATGGCCGAAGTGGGCGGCATCGGCGACGAGATGAAGGCGTCGGCTGTCCAGCTCGAAGACGTGCAAAAGCGCGTGTCGGACTTGATGCTCGGCATGCCGAACCTTCCGCACGAAAGCGTGCCGCTCGGTAATGACGAAACGGCCAACGTGGAAGTGCGCCGCTGGGGCACGCCGCGCGCGTTCGATTTCGAAGTGAAAGACCACGTCGACGTGGGTACGCCGCTTGGCCTGGACTTCGAGACCGGCGCCAAGCTCGCGGGCGCGCGCTTCACGATGCTGCGCGGTCAGATTGCGCGTCTGCATCGGGCGCTCGCGCAGTTCATGATCGACACGCACACGCTGCAGCACGGCTACACGGAAATCTATACGCCGTACATCGTCAATCCCGAGATCCTGTTCGGAACGGGCCAGCTGCCGAAGTTCGCGGACGATATGTTCCGCGTCGAGAAGGGCGGCGGTGAGAACGTCGTGACCCAATACTTGATTTCGACGTCGGAGATTTCGCTGACGAACACGGTGCGCGACAGCATCCTTGAAGGCAATGCGCTGCCGATCAAGCTGACCGCGCATTCGCCGTGCTTCCGCTCCGAGGCGGGCTCGTACGGCCGCGATACGCGCGGGATGATTCGCCAGCATCAATTCGACAAGGTCGAGATGGTGCAGATCGTGGCCCCGGAGGCGTCGTATGACGCGCTCGAACAAATGGTGCTGCATGCGGAAGCGATTCTTCAGAAGCTCGAGCTGCCGTATCGCGTGATTACGCTGTGCACGGGCGATATGGGGTTCTCCGCGGCCAAGACTTACGACCTCGAGGTGTGGCTGCCCGCGCAGAAAACCTACCGCGAAATTTCGAGCTGCTCGAATACCGAGTCGTTCCAGGCTCGCCGGATGCACGCGCGCTACCGCAACGCGCAGGGCAAGCCCGAGCTTGTCCATACGCTCAACGGTTCGGGTCTGGCTGTGGGCCGTACGCTGGTCGCGGTGCTCGAGAATTTCCAGAACGCGGATGGATCGGTGACGGTGCCGGCGGTGCTGCGTCCGTATCTTGGCGGCGTGGCGCGACTCGACGCGATGTCGGCGGCTTGATGACGCACCGCGCGCGATTCCTGCCTTTTCCTCACTTTCGTGCAAAAAGGGCTTGGAATCCGATTGGGGATATCCTATAATCTTCGCTTTGCCGAGCAACGACCAGCTTGGTGAAGCAGTAAAACCCGGAGAGGTGGCAGAGTGGTCGAATGTACCTGACTCGAAATCAGGCGTACGGTTTCCCCGTACCGTGGGTTCGAATCCCACCCTCTCCGCCAGAATGCAAAAAATGCCCGCGTAAGCGGGCATTTTTTTCGTCTTGGCCAAATGTGAGTCGCGGTCAGACGCTGCGCAAGCAACGTGACTTAGGCATTGGCCGCAGCAGGCAACACATGCACCTCACTGCTGCCTTCCCGCTCGATCCCGAGATGCTGCTTGAGCGCCGCCCACCCGAGCGGCGTCACAGCGACAGTCCGCTTCCCCGGCACCCGCCGAATCCAATCCCAAGCGAAAAAAGCATTCATCAGCCGCGCAGCGAACGGCCCGGCAATGTGATATTGGCGCTCTGTCCAATCGAGACATTGACGCGCTGTGCCCGCTTCATCGAGTGCGATTCCATTGACGTCGAGCCCGAGCGACCGTAGCCATTCGACACCGGACGGCGTCAAGCCATAATCCCGCTCGCCGCCTTCGAACAGGAACCCGCGCTCGAGCATGCCTCGCGTGACCGCGACGCCTAGCGTGCCCGCAAGATGGTCGTAGCAGCAACGAGCAAAGCGCAATTCCTTTGCGGCGCGAGTAGGCGGACTGCGCCAAGCCGGCGTCACGGGACCGACAGACGCAAGGCTTTCGAGCGCGAGCGCCACGTGCGGGCCCGCAAGCCGGTAATAGCGATTGCGGCCCTTGGCTTCCACGATCACGAGGCCGCCTGTCAACAGCTTCGCAAGGTGAGAGCTCGCCGTCTGCGGCGTGACCCCCGCAGCATTGGCGAGCGCGCCTGCGGGCAGGGCGCGGCCGTCCGCGAGCGTGATCAGCATTGCGGCGCGCACCGGCTCCGCGATCAGATACGCGACGGACGAGATGATGAGCTGGTTCATTCCGAAGCGTTCGTCGAGTTCGGTGGTCATCGAGCGATTATACGGAACGCAGGGGGCGCGGTAGCACGCCGCCGCCGACCGAAACCGGTCCCGACCGCCGCCTCTGTACAATGCCGGATGCTCATGCCGGTTCGCGGACCGGGCATGCCGCCTGCATGACGGAATACGACATCGATGACCATCACCTACAAGACCCCCGCCGACATCGAGAAGCTGCGCATTTCCGGCCGTCTCGCCGCCGACGTGCTCGCGATGATCGGCGAGCACGTGCGCGCCGGCGTCACCACCGAGCAGCTCGACGCGATCTGCAACGACTACATCGTCAACACACAGAAGGCGATTGCCGCCAACGTCGGCTATCTGGGCTTTCCGAAGACGGTTTGCACATCGGTCAACCACGTGGTGTGCCACGGCATTCCGAATCGCAGCGACGTCTTGCGCGACGGCGACATCGTCAACATCGACGTGGCCGTGATCAAGGACGGCTATTTCGGCGATACGAGCCGGATGTATTGCGTCGGCGAGCCGAGCACCGTGGCGCGGCATCTCATCGATACCACCTACGAAGCGATGGTCGCGGGCATCCGGCAAGTGCGGCCGGGCGCGACGCTCGGCGACGTCGGGCACGCGATCCAGCGCGTCGCGCAGCGCGAGGGCTATTCGATCGTGCGCGACTACTGCGGGCACGGCATCGGCAAGGTCTATCACGAGGACCCGCAAGTGCTGCACTACGGGCAGCCGGGGCAAGGCGTGAGGCTCAAGCCCGGCATGGTCTTCACGATCGAGCCGATGGTCAACGCGGGGCGGGCCGGCACCGCCGTGCTGCGCGACGGCTGGACCGTCGTCACCAAGGACCGTTCGCTGTCCGCGCAATGGGAGCACATGGTCGCCGTCACCGACGACGGTTTCGAACTCCTTACGCCCTGGCCCGACGGCACGGGCACCTATGACGCGCCGTGATTGACAGGCGCATTGGCATCGATGCGCCGCTGCATTGACGTGCCGTTTTTGGTGTGCCATTTCGTTGCGCTGCCGCGCGCCGAAAGGCGGTCCGCGCAATAACGATTTGACTCGCACGCCGGTTCGGTTGAAGCTACGCGTTAGCCTGTCCCCACAGAATCCAAGCCGCATGAGTTCATCGCTGACTGTCCGCCGTATCGCCGCTGATCAGGGCGAAACCTACCGCGAACTGCGCACCGCCTCGCTGCGCGAAGCGCCGTACGCATTCGGCGAGACCCTTGAAGAAGCCCTGTCCGCTGACGCCGCGAAGTTCGACGAGACCGCCGCCAGCTATGCCGTTTCCGATCTCTCCACCAGCTTCATCCTCTACACCGAAGGGCACCCTGCGGGCCTGATCTGCGCGTTTTTCGAGGAAACGCCGCCGCATCATGCATTCGTCTGCGAATTGTGGGTGGCACCCGCGGTACGGCATTTGCGAGGCGGCGAGCTGCTCGTGAACACCGCTAGCGCGTGGCTTGCCGAACAAGGCGCGCCCGAGGTCTACGCGTGGGTCGCCGATGCGAACCGCAACGCGATGCGTTTTTATCAGCGGCTCGGTTTCGGGCCGGCCGGCGAGCATGCGCCCAGCAGTCGCGCGCCGGATGAATGGCAAACGCTGCTCGTGCGTCGCGTGAGGCATGAAAACGCCGCACTGCAAGGCTGATTTCGCATGTCTTCCGCTGGTGCGGCGCGTGCTTGCCGCGCTGTCGCGATGTCGTTTCGCTGCGTTTGCCGCCTATCTGTCGCGACGTTCTTCGCGAAAATGGCGCAACGTATCCAAAAAATCTTTCTGCCCGCATGGACGCCTGTAAAATACGCAAAATTTTTTGCAGAACGCCATGTCGCTGAAAAAATCGCCATTCTTCGAACTTCGTAGCGGCTCGGTCGACACGCTTCTCTTCGTCGTCAAGACGACCGACCTCGACGCGCTCGCCAACGAACTCACGCGGCGCTTCGAGGCGACTCCCGAATTCTTCGCAGGCGATGTTGTCGCGATCGATTTGCGCCGTCTCGCGGAAAACGAGCGCGTTTCGCTCGCCGACATCGCGAAGCTGCTCGATAGCGTGCGCATGCGTCCGGTCGGCGTCGTCGCCGATGTCGCGCAGCACGAATGGGCCACCGCTGCGGGCCTGCCGTTTCTCGAAGCGCGTGACCGCCGCGCGAACGCATCGAAAGGCGCAAGCGATGACGCCGCGCCGGCCGCAATTCAGGAGGCGCTTCCGCTTGCCGAAGTCTCCGCCGTCACCCCCCCTCAGTCCGAACCCGCAGCCGCTGCCCGCGCGAGCGCGCCAAGCCAGACGCTCGTCATCGACAAGCCATTGCGCTCGGGCCAGCAGATTTACGCGAAGGGCGACCTCGTCGTGCTCGGCCTCGTCTCCTACGGCGCCGAAGTGATCGCGGAAGGCAACATCCATATTTACGCGCCGTTGCGCGGGCGGGCGCTCGCCGGCGTGCACGGCAATCACGACGCGCGCATTTTCTGCACGTGTCTCGAGCCGGAACTGATTTCGATTGCGGGCATCTATCGAACGACCGAGAACCCGTTGCCGGCCGACGTGCTCGGCAAATCGGTGCAGATCCGGCTCGAACAAGAGAAATTGATGATCGAACCGTTGCGGCTCACGTAAGCCGCGCGCATGCGTTGCGCGCTTCGGCGAGACCGTATCGAACTTAATTGACGAACGCAGGGTAAGGGTAAATGGCAAAAATCATTGTGGTGACTTCGGGCAAGGGCGGCGTGGGCAAGACGACCACGAGCGCGAGTTTTGCATCGGGCCTCGCGCTGCGCGGCAGCAAGACTGCGGTGATCGACTTCGACGTCGGCCTGCGCAACCTCGATCTCATCATGGGCTGCGAGCGCCGCGTCGTGTACGACCTGATCAACGTGATCCAGGGCGAAGCGAATCTGAATCAGGCGCTCATCAAGGACAAGAAGTGCGAGAACCTCTTTATCATGCCCGCCTCGCAGACGCGCGATAAAGACGCGCTCACGATGGAAGGCGTCGAGAAGGTCATCAACGACCTGATCAAGATGGATTTCGAATATATCGTGTGCGATTCGCCGGCCGGCATCGAGTCGGGCGCGCTCTTGGCGATGCATTTCGCCGACGAGGCGCTGATCGTGACGAATCCGGAAGTGTCGTCGGTGCGCGATTCGGATCGCATCCTCGGCATTCTGTCGTCGAAGACGAAGCGCGCGATCGACGGGAAGGACCCGATCAAGGAGCATCTGCTCATCACCCGCTACAACCCGAAGCGTGTGAGCGAGGGCGAGATGCTGTCGCTGCAGGACATTCAGGAAATTCTGCGCATCGAGCTGATCGGCGTCGTGCCGGAATCGGAAGCCGTGCTGCACGCATCGAACCAGGGTCTGCCCGCCGTGCACCTCGACGGCACCGACGTGGCCGAAGCGTACAAGGATATCGTTTCGCGCTTTCTCGGCGAGAAGATTGATCTGCGTTTCACGGACTATCAAAAGCCGGGCCTGCTGCAGCGCCTCTTCGGCACTAAGTAAGGGAGGCGCACGTCATGTCGATTCTTTCGTTTTTGCTGGGCGAGAAGAAGAAATCCGCGGCGGTTGCGAAGGAACGCTTGCAGTTGATCATCGCGCACGAGCGCGCGGGCGGCCATCCGCCCGCCGATTATCTGCCGGCGTTGCAGCGCGAGCTGGTGGCCGTCATTTCCAAGTACGTGAAGATCTCGGATGATGACATCCGCGTGAGCCTCGAGCGTCAGGACGACCTCGAAGTGCTCGAAGTGAAGATCGAAATTCCGCAAGCGTAAGCGCCGGTCTCAATCGGACGGCAGCCGGTTTCCGGCTGCCGTTTTTTGTCGACCAGAGTTAGCGCTTTAGCGCTTACTCTGGTCCCATGCCGGAGTTGATCCAAGTTAGCGCCTCAGCGCTTACTTGGAGCCTTCGGCGATCGCATCCTCCTTCCGCAGCTTCCCTGCGCCGCCGCGCGCCGGGAAAAATATTCCGTTGCACTTTCGACTGCGTCGTAATACGGCGTGTGTCGGCGGAACCCTGACCTCGTTCATTAATGGGATAGCGCCAAGACGGCGTAACCCTAATCAAGACAAGAGGTCGATATGAAAACACCGGTCCGTTTGCTGATCGCTCAGTTTGCCATCGTGGCCGCCGGCGCCATGGCCGTCGCCAGCGCATCCGCCGAGGAAATCGTGGTGGTCGCGCCGAACGCGCCGCCGCCGGTTCGCGTCGAAGCCGTTCCCGCGCCGCGTGACGGCTACGTGTGGGAGAAGGGTCACTGGCGCTGGGAGCACGGCCGCTACGTGTGGGAGAAGGGCCACTGGGAAGTGGTGCGCGTGGGCGGACACTGGGTGCCGGGCCACTGGGCGCCGCGCGGCCCGAACTGGGTCTGGGTGCCGGGCCACTGGGCGTAACTCGGGCAGGAGCTTCGCGTGAAAAGAACGCTTTTTGCCGCTGTGCTGGTTGCCGTGACGCTGGCCGGATGCATCGTGGTGCCGGCGCGGCCGGTGGTCGTCCGCCCGGCGCCGGTCGTGATTTACTGACGCGGCGTGTCTTCCTGCGGCATTGTTTCGGCCGCTGCTCGGTCCTCGGCCGGCGTTGCCGGCTCTGCCGGCTCGGGGACGCCTCCCGGTCCTGCTGTTGCGGTCGGCACGGCCGGCGCGAGCAGCGTCATGTAGCGGTGCGAGAGTGTCTCGTAGAGCGGCGGCGCGAAGAACCGCGAGACGCGGCTTGCAATCAGCGCAGTCGCCATCAGCGAGATCACGAGCGCATGCCCGTTGATCATCTCCATCACGATCACGAACGACGTAATCGGCGATTGCGTGACGGCTGCCAGATAGCCGACCATCGCCAGCGCGATCAGCATCTGCAGCTGCATGCTGTCGAACACGAGGTGCAGCAGATTGCCGAAGCCCGCGCCGATCGATAGCGACGGCGCGAAGATCCCGCCCGGAATGCCCGGCAAATACGAGCCGACCATCGCGATCATCTTCAGGAACGGATAGAACACGGACAGCTGCTCATGCCCGTCGAGCAGACCGCGCGCTTCCGCGTAGCCGCTGCCGAACGTGTTCCCGCCCGACACCAGGCCCACGACCGCGATGATCAGCCCGCACAGCGCGGCGAACTGAACCGGCTTCTCGCGCTGCAGTTGCGCGAGCCGCGGCGGAATCCAGCGCGACGTGTTGAGCAGCAGCCAGCTGAAGAAGCCTCCCGCGATGCCGGTCACGATCCCGGTCAGCAGCACGGCTACGGCGAGCAGATCCGGAAAGTGCGCGCCGATCTGGATCGTGCCGAAATAGGTGTAGTTGCCGTTCAAGCCGAGCGCAATCACGCCGGCGATGATGATCGCTGTGATCAGCACGCCGCTCGCGCGCGCTTCGAAGCTGCGCGTCAATTCCTCGATGGCGAAGACGATTCCCGCGAGCGGCGTGTTGAACGCCGCCGACAAGCCCGCCGCCGCGCCCGCCAACACGAGTTGCCGTTCGATCATGGCGTTCGAGCGCGGATAGAAGCGCCGCAGGTTGAACATCATCGCCGCACCGACCTGGACGGTCGGGCCTTCGCGGCCGATCGTGAAGCCGCCCAGGATACCGAGGAACGAAACGGCGATCTTGCCGAGGAGAATCTTGATCGTGAGCAGGCGCGGGCCGAGCGTGGTGGTGCCGGCGTGGAGCGTCGCGATCACCTGCGGAATCCCGCTGCCCTCTGCGCCGCGAAAGAACTTGCGCGTGAGCCAGACCGCGGCGGCGGCGACAGCCGGCGTCACGATGAGCGGCAGCCACGCGTGCTGATGCTGCATCGAACGGAACGCGGCGTATCCCCAATCGATGAGTCGCGCGTACAGAACGGCCGTCAGACCGACGGCGATCGCGCCGAGCCAGAAGATGCCGTAGCGGCGCCAGATTTGCCGGGCGCGGCGGACGGTGAAGGCGTTGGGGAGGGTGACTCGGGCCATGACGTGCCTGAGATTTCAAAGAGTCGATTATACCTGCGCATATGCACGCCACCGTGCGAGCCGCGTCAAGCGGCGCACGTGTAGCCGATGCACGCTGTGTTGCGCGTTGCCGTCGTTGATCTGCTGCATTACACGGTTGTTAAAACTGTCGCGAATCGTTGGAACTGCGGCGCGGTTGCGCTTGCCGCATCGCGGTTCGCACGGCGGGCGGGCCATTTCGTGTAATAGACGGCGGGCTTGCGCTTACAACTTGCAACGGATGCAGCGCGCTATCTCCTATTTAATCGGAAGCGTTCGAGGGGCACTCGGACCGATACCGAAACGACAGGAGAAGAAAGTGAAACGCTATATGACGCTGATTGCAGGCGTGCTGCTCGCGGCAGCACTCGGGGGCTGCGTGGTGGCTCCGGCCCCGGGCTACTACTACGGGGGTTATTACGGCCACGGCGGCTATTACTATCGCTGAACGGGGGTTCGGCGCATGCAGGCAGCCAGGGCCTGACGATGACGTGCGAGGCCCCAGCGGACCGTAACGAACGTAGTCAGGAAACGAGCGCCTCGAACGCGACGACGGCGGCAATCGCTGCCGCGTTCGCGAGCACGGCCTCGACGACGATTCCGCGCCATGTCTGAGGCCGAAAGCGGATCGCAAGAAGCAAGGCGCCCAAGAGCGCAAGCGCAATGATGGCCACGATGTCTGCGTTGTGAAGATGAAGGTTCATCGTCGGCTCCCGTTGATTCGCTGGATTTCGGCGCGTGGCGCCTTTCTTTTTCGTTGACTGGCGAGTTCAGTATAGGCAGGCAAAAAACCGCAGCAACACGGGAAAACCACTGAATGATTGTGGTTTCGCCCGTTGTTCAAGCGGTGCAGGGAGGCGCAAGGCTTGTTTCCGATTTATCGGGAAAATCGAGGAAATTGACGAAACTTTAATGCTCGATGTGGACCAATACAGGATCGCGCGGCGCACGGAATCGACTGTGCCGCGCGGCCCGAATTGGAGTTGCCATCGATGAATTCACCCGTCCGACGCTCACTCGGGGTGAACGACGGGCGCAGCAGCCGGCGCGAACGTTGATGCGCCGGCCGGCGGGCCGCTGATGCGCTTGCGAAGTGCCGGCGAAGCGCCGGTTACATCAGCTTGGCGTCGCGCGTTTCGCGCATGCAGAGCACGCCGACGAGGCTCAGCGCGGCGGCGACAGACACATACGCACCCACCCAGGCGAGCCCCCCGTGCGCGGCCAGCAACTGCGCGATATACGGCGCAACGGACGCGCCCAGAATCCCGCCGAGGTTATACGAGACCCCCGCGCCGGTGTAACGCACGTTGGTCGGGAACAGCTCCGGCAAGAGCGCGCCCATCGGCGCGAACGTGATGCCCATCAGGAACAGCTCGATCGTCAGGAACAGCGCGACGAGCGGCATCGACCCGCTGCCGAGCAGCGGCGCCATCGTGAAGCCCGACAGAATCGCCGCGACGATGCCCGCGATCAGCACGGGCTTGCGGCCGTAGCGGTCGCTGGCCCAGGCGGAGAGCGGCGTCGCGAGCGCCATGAAGACCACCGCGAAGCACAGCATCCCGAGAAAGCTCTGGCGCGAGAAATGCAGCGTCGACACGCCATACGACAGCGAGAACACCGTCGAGATATAGAAGAGCGTGTAGCAGACGATCATCGCGAACGCGCCGAGCAAGGTCGGCCACCAGTGATGCGCGACGAGCGCCGCAACCGGCACGCGAACGCGCTCCTGCCGCTCGATGGCCGCTTTGAACGCGGGCGTCTCGGCGATCTTGAGCCGCACGTAGAGTCCGAGCGCGACGAGCACGGCGGAGACGAGGAACGGCACGCGCCAGCCCCAGCTTTTGAATTGCGCGTCGGAAAGCGTGAGCGCCAAGCCGAAGAAAAGCCCGTTCGACGCGAGAAAGCCAACCGACGGCCCCAGTTGCGGAAACATCCCGAACCAGCCGCGCTTGCCGGCCGGCGCGTTTTCGGTCGCGAGCAGCGCCGCGCCGCCCCATTCGCCGCCGAGGCCGATGCCCTGGCCGAAACGCAGGATGCACAGCAGGATCGGCGCGAGGCTGCCGATTGCGTCGTAGCCCGGCACGAGGCCGATCAGCGTCGTCGAGACGCCCATCACGAGCAGCGAGGCGACGAGCGTCGATTTGCGGCCGATGCGGTCGCCGAAGTGGCCGAACAGGAACGAGCCGATCGGCCGCGCGACAAACGCGATGCCGAACGTGACGAATGCCGAGAGCGCCTGCGCCGTGGCCGAGCCGTGCGGGAAGAACACGGGGCCGATGACGAGCGCGGCGGCCGTCGCGTAGACGTAGAAGTCGTAGAACTCGATCGCGGTGCCGATGAAGCTCGCGAAGATGATGCGCGAGCGGCTGGTTTGGGCGGCGTCGGGCGCGGATGCCACGGCGCGCGATGACGGTGAAGAGGACATGGAGTCTCCGGGGGCGTGACGCGAGCAACGGGCGCGCTCGCCTCGCCGCTCTGCGGCGAGAAGGCAAGCGTGCCCATTAGCGTTTGCTGCTGAGCGTCTGTTGTTCGAGTTGGGTGGAATCGATGCTACCGCGATGCGGTAAGGGCGGCGATCATGCCCGCCGGCGCGCGGCCGGATAAGCGGGCGCCGGGAGCGTTACCGGAGAACTCCGGCGGGCGGATCGCAAAATTATATCGAGCGCGCCCGAGGCGCGCCAACGCACACCGCGGCGCGTGCTGAGCGTGTCCGGGTGCGCGTTCTCTTCGACGCGATGCGCTCAATCGATCGTTTGCGCCTGCGGCGACGCGAGCTCGCGCAATTGGAACTTGCCGTTGTCGTTGAAGAGCCAGTCCTCGAACAGCTCCAACTGCCCGCGGCCGTTGAGCAGTTTGGCCGGCGGCTGCGGCAGCGGCGACGCGCGGCGCAGCGTGGCGAGCGCCGTGCTCTCGGCTTCGTCGTCGCCGTTGGTCCGGAACACCTTGGACTGGAGCACGCGTCCGTCGCGGTCGACGGTGAACGACACGACGACGAGCGAGCGCAGCATCGCCTGCGGCGTGCCTTGCAGGACATACGACGGGTTGCGCTCGGCGATGCGCTGCGCGACCGCGGCGCGGTACTGATCGAGCGTGGCGCTGTTGACTGCGGCCGGCGGCGGCAGAGCGGTCCCCGCCGGCTGTCCGGGCGGCGTGAGCGTGAACGCGCATCCGGACAAGGCAAGCACGGCGCCGAGCGCAGCGAAGCGCCACGCTCCGCCGGCGCGCGCGGAGCGAGTGCGAGAGAGATCGGAGATCATGGTCCTCTGCCGTTCTTGTTGAGGGCGTGATAGAAGCGTAGTCAATCGTGCGGCCGGCCGCATCGGCATTCACTCTCATTGCGTGCGCGCGCGAACCGGAGCGGTACCGCTACTCGTCGAGCGGTTACATCGCGGTGCATTGCGCACGCTTTTTGTGTCGATCTCGTGTCGATCGGGCGATTTCGATCGTCCCGCCATACCGCCCGAACGCGCCCGGACGTGCCTTACGCCACGGACGCGCGCGCTCGGTCGAGATGAGCGAAGAGGCCGTCCCAGAGCGCGAGGCGTTCGTCGATCGCGGCGAGCCCGGCAACGAGCGCGTGCGCCTGTCGCGAGAGATCGTCGCCGGCCGCTTCGCGAATCATCGCGCGCGCCGCGGGGCCGTGCTCGCCGGAATCGACTTCGATGTGGCGATCGAGGTAGTAGGCGAGCAGCGGAATCGAAGCACGGTCGATCTGCCATTGATCGAGGAGCGTGCGGAACATGTCGGGAATGACGTTTTCGCGGCCGTAGAAGAAGTTGCCGAGCACCTGATGCGTCTCGCCGTTCACGCAGACGGCCAGGGTGGCGTCGACAAAGCGGCGCACGGGCGCCGGTGCGTCGACGGCGGCAAGCGCCGCCGATACGGTAAAGCCCGAGCGCAGCAGCGAGACCATGTGCTCGACACGTTCGGTCGACGCGCCGACGTCGCGCATCGCGTGCAGATACAGATCGAAGTGGCTCATGTGGCCGAGCGGCGTCTCATCGGACTCCTCGCCGAGCACGATTTCGTTGATGAGGCGCGCGGCGGCGGCGCTGCGCGGCGCGGTCCATGGCACGGTGACCGTCGTCAGGTCGGCTTGCAGGCGTTTGACGAGCGACATGAAATCCCACACCGCGAACACGTGCCATTCCATGAACGTGCGCAATTCCTCCATGTCCCGAATGGCGCCGAATACCGGATGATGCGCGAGCTTTTCGTGCTGCGCTTTGATTCTCGATTCGAGCAAATCAAGCTGATTCATGGTTCTCCCGGATGGCAAAAGCGGCGATCGAAACGGCGATGCACTCGAGATGAGGGATGCCGCGATGCGCCATGCGCTTTTTAGCCTCTATTCGGCATAGAGGAAACCTGGGCCCTTTGACAGGTTGCAGACCGGTCTCCAGGAAGGGTTGCGATTGCGGGGGGCTGCGTAGGCGCTCTCGTCGCGAGCCGCAGGTGCGGGCAAACAAAAATCCCCGTAAATCGATCGATCTACGGGGATTTCGTTTGTTGTGGCGGAGGGCGTGGGATTCGAACCCACGAAGGCCGTAAAGCCTTGCCGGTTTTCAAGACCGGTGCATTCAACCGCTCTGCCAGCCCTCCGAGGGCCGCTATTGTAACGCAAGTAACGCAAACGGCGCGGCGGCCTCCGCCGGCACGCCGTTTATTCGCTTTTGTCCTTCAGGAAGAGTTCCTGCAGGTCGTTGAGGAAGCGCTGCCCAAGCGGCGTCGGCGCAATCTTTTCATAGTCGCGCGTGATGAGCCCGCGCCGCTCCGCTTCCTGCAGCGCCGGTTCGATCGATATCATCGGCAGCCCGGTGCGCTCGATGAAGCGATGCACCGGAAACCCTTCGACCAGCCGCAGCGCGTTCAGCATGAATTCGAACGGCAGATCGTGCGCGCCGACTTCGTGCTCCTCTTGAACCGGCTTCGCTGCGAGCGCTTCTTCGATGAACGTGGCCGGATGCTTGTAGCGCGCCTGCCGCACGATCCGGTTCGGAAACGACAGCTTCGTGTGCGCGCCGGCGCCGATGCCGAGGTAGTCGCCGAAGCGCCAGTAATTCAGGTTGTGCTTGCATTGCCGGTGCGGCTTTGCGTAGGCGGACACCTCGTAGCGTTCGTAACCGGCTGCAGTGGTGCGCTCGTGAATCCAGTCCTGCATGTCGGCGGAGGCGTCGTCGTCGGGCAGCGCGGGCGGGAACTTCGCGAACAGCGTATTCGGCTCGAGCGTCAGGTGATACAGCGACAAGTGCGGCGGCGCGAACGACAGCGCCGTCTCGATATCGGCGCGGCATTCGTCGAGCGTCTGCTGCGGCAGCGCGAACATCAGATCGAGGTTGAAGTTGTCGAAATGCTTGGCGGCGATCTCGACCGCGTGATGCGCCTGCGTCGTGTCGTGGATACGGCCGAGCGCCTTCAGATGCGCCTCGTTGAAGCTCTGGATGCCGACCGACAGCCGATTGACGCCGCTCGCGCGAAACTGCGCGAACTTCTCGGCTTCGAAGGTGCCCGGATTGGCCTCGAGCGTGATCTCGGCATCGGCGTCGAGCGGGAGCAGCGCGCGCACGTCCGACAGCAGCCGGTCGAGCCCGCGCGCCGACAGCAGGCTCGGCGTGCCGCCGCCGATGAACACGGTATGCACCTGCCGTCCCCAGACGAGCGGCAGGGCGTGCTCGAGATCGGCGCGCAGCGCGTCGAGATACGCGTCTTCCGGAAAGCGTTCGCCCTTCCACTCGTGCGAGTTGAAATCGCAATACGGACACTTGCGCACGCACCACGGGAAATGCACGTACAGCGCGAGCGGCGGCAGCGAGGTCAGGCGAATGCTGCCCGGCGCGACAAACGCCTTGATCACGCCGGCGCCGATCGATGGCGTGCTCACTTTTCCTCCGACAACCGCGCCAGCAACGCGCGCAGTGCAATCGCGCGGTGGCTGCACGAATTCTTCACGGCGGGGTCGAGTTCCGCAGCGCTCGCGTTCAGCCGTGGGATGAAGAAGTACGGGTCGTAGCCGAAGCCGTTCGCGCCGCGCGGCGCATCGAGGATCTCGCCGTACCAGCGGCCTTCGGCGATCAGCGGCTCGGGGTCGTCGGCGTGGCGCACGAGCGCGAGCACGCAGTAGTAGTAGCCGCGGCGATCGGCCTCGGCCTTCAACTGCTCGATGAGGCGCGCGTTGTTTGCCGCATCGCTCTTTTCGCCGCCGGCCAGCTGAGCGTAGCGCGCCGAATAGACGCCGGGCGCGCCGCGCAATGCGCGCACGCACAGGCCGGAATCGTCGGCGAGCGCGGGCAGGCCGGTCGACTTCGCGGCGTGGCGGGCCTTGGCGAGCGCGTTTTCGACGAAGGTCGGATGCGGCTCTTCCGTTTCGGTGACGCCCAGCTCGCCTTGCGCGACCAGCTCGATGCCCGCAGCGCTCGCGAGCGCCGCGAATTCGCGCAGCTTGCCGGCGTTGTTCGATGCGAGCACGACGCGCTTGAGCGGCGCGTTGGCGCCCGATTGCGGTTGCGGCGATTGCAGTTGATCACTCACCTTTGCTCTCCAGCGCTTCCTTCTGTTTCTGGATCAACTGCGTAATACCGCTTTGCGCGAGATCGAGCAGCTCGTTCATCTCGTCGCGCGAAAACGGCACGCCTTCGGCGGTGCCCTGAACTTCGACGAAGCCGCCGTCGCCCGTCATGACGACGTTCATGTCCGTGTCGCACTGCGAATCTTCGTCGTAGTCGAGATCGAGCACGGGCGTGCCCTCGTAGACGCCGACCGAAATCGCAGCCACGTAATCGGTGATCGGCGACGTTTCGATGCGGCCGGCCACGAGCAGCTTCGCGACCGCGTCATGGGCGGCAACGAACGCGCCGGTGATGCTCGCGGTGCGCGTGCCGCCGTCGGCCTGGATCACGTCGCAGTCGATGTGCAGGGTGCGCGGGCCGAGCTTCTCGAGATCGAACACCGAGCGCAGCGCACGGCCGATCAGGCGCTGGATTTCCTGCGTGCGTCCGGTCTGCTTGCCGCGCGCGGCTTCGCGGTCGCTGCGCGTGTGCGTCGCGCGCGGCAGCATGCCGTATTCGGCGGTCAGCCATCCTTGGCCGCGATCGCGCAGGAATTCGGGCACACGCTCGGCGATGCTCGCCGTGCAGATCACTTTCGTGTCGCCGAATTCGACGAGCACGGAGCCTTCCGCATGCTTCGTGTAGTGGCGCGTGATGCGCACGCTGCGCAAGGCGTCGGCGCGCCGCCCGCTGGGGCGCTGGATCGTGTCGGACATAGTCGGGAGGAAATCGCGAAAAGGGAAGGGGGAAGGCAAGATTTTACCGCTGATCGAATCCGGCCGATGCCGCTCGCCTCGACCAGGCGCAATCGGTAAAAATGGGATAATGCGCGTTCAACGCCTTGCGCCTCGTACGCGCCGGGCGTCTCCAAACAAATGGCCGGCAACGGCCTCTATTTATCGAGAGACGAACGATGATCTACAGCATGACAGGCTACGCGAGCGCAACGCGCGAACTCGCGGCCGCGGCAGGCAACGGCGGCGTGAGCGTATCGGTTGAGTTGCGCACGGTGAACTCGCGCTTCCTCGACCTCAACTTCCGCATGCCCGAAGACGTGCGGGCATGCGAGCCGACGCTGCGCGAAATGCTGATGAACAAGCTCTCGCGCGGCAAGGTCGATATCCGGATCAACCTGCAACGCAGCGAGCAGACGGCGACGACCGGCTCGCTCAACCGCGACGCGCTCGAACAGCTCGCGGCGCTCGAGCGGGCGGTGCTCGAATCGTTCCCTGACGCCGAGCGCATGCGCACCGGCGAAATCCTGCGCTGGCCGGGCGTGCTCGCCGAGAGCGGCGTGTCGCCCGAGGCGCTGCGCGAGGCGGTGCTCGCGTGCGGCAAGCAGGCGATCCACGAGCTGATCGAGGTGCGCGCGCGCGAAGGCGCACAGCTTGCGACGATGCTGCTCACCAACGTCACCGAGATGGAATCGATCGTGCAGCGCATTACGCCGCTCGTGCCGGAGCTGATCGCCAAGCACCAGCAGAAGATCGTCGAGCGGCTGCAGGAAGCGCTGGGTATCGCGGCGCCGGAACCTTCCGCGACGATCGTCTCGCGCGAGGAAATTGCCGAGCGCATTCGTCAGGAAGTGACGATGTACGGCATTCGCATCGATATCGCCGAGGAACTCTCGCGACTCACCGCACATTTGAATGAAACGCGCCACGTGATCGAGAAGGGCGGCAAGGTCGGCAAGCGGCTCGACTTCATGATGCAGGAGCTCAATCGGGAAGCGAACACGCTCGGCTCGAAGGCGGCCGCGAAGGAACTGGCCGACTCGTCGATGACGTTGAAGCTCTTGATCGAGCAGATGCGCGAACAAGTACAGAACCTGGAGTAACCACGCTCATGACCGACCACACCCACCAACCGCAAGAACCGCACGAAGCGCACACGGGCGGCGGCGCGCGCAAGGCGCCGCGCAACCCGTACGCGGGCGTGTATCCCGGCAACCTGTTCATGGTCGTAGCGCCCTCGGGCGCCGGCAAGTCGACGCTCGTGAACGCGCTGCTCGCGAAAGATCCGGCGATCTGTCTGTCGATTTCGTACACGACGCGCCAGCCGCGCCCGGGCGAGCAGGACGGCCAGCACTATCACTTCACCGCCGTCGACGATTTCCTCGCGCGCCACGCGCAGGGCGAGTTCCTCGAAAGCGCGGAAGTGCACGGCAACTACTACGCGACGTCGCGCGTCTGGATCGAAGACCAGATGAAAAGCGGCCACGACGTGCTGCTCGAAATCGACTGGCAGGGCGCGCAGCAGGTGAAGAAACAGTTTCGCAACGCGGTCGAGATTTTCGTCCTGCCGCCGTCGCTCGAAGCGCTTGAAGTGCGCCTCAAAAAGCGCGGCCAGGACGAGCCGAACGTGATCACGCGGCGCCTGCTCGCAGCGGGCAGCGAGATCGCTCATGCATCGGAAGCCGAGTACGTATTGATCAACGAAAACTTCGATCAGGCGCTCGCGGAGCTGCAATGCCTCGTTGCCGCGACACGTCTGCGCTTCGCGTCGCAATACGCGCGGCATGCGCAGCTTTTCGTCGAGCTGGGCATTCACTTGCCGCACGCCGAGTGAAGGCGGGTGCTCGCGCACATAAGGTAGAATAAGCAACATACTGAGAAGGAACTTCCCAACATGGCCCGCATCACCGTCGAAGACTGTCTGAAACAAATCCCGAACCGTTTCGAGCTGGCGCTCGCCGCCACGTATCGCGCGCGTCAACTCGCGCAAGGCCACACGCCGAAGATCGAAAGCCGCGACAAACCCACCGTCGTGGCGCTGCGCGAAATCGCGGCCGGCCAGGTCGGCGTCGAGATGCTGAAGAAGGTCCCGGTATAACGCACGGCATGCTTTGGCAGCCATGTGGAACCTAAGCGCAGCCCGGCAACGTAACCGATACGGAGGCGAATATGAGCACTACCCCATCGTCCGCCTCCGCAGACGCGGACCACGAAGCTGACGCCCCCTCGGCTGCGCGCAAATACATCGACGCGGTCCTCGAACAGTCGTTTCGCCATCTGTTCGGGCCGACCGCGACGCCGGAGCAGCCTCGCAAGCACGATGTCGTATCGATTGCGAAGCTTACGGCGTCACTGTCCGGCTATCTGAGCCCGGACGAGATCAAAGAGGTCAAGGCGGCGTTCCATTTCAGCGACGAAGCCCACCTCGGTCAATATCGCCAAAGCGGCGAACCCTACATCACCCATCCTGTCGCCGTCGCGGAAATCTGCGCCGGCTGGAAGCTCGACGACCAGTCGATCATGGCGGCGCTGTTGCACGACGTCATGGAGGACCAGGGCGTCACCAAGGCCGAGCTCGCGGAGCGGTTCGGTGCGAAGGTGGCGGAACTGGTCGACGGTTTGTCGAAACTCGACAAGATGGAGTTTCGCAATCGCGAAGAAGCGCAGGCGGAAAACTTCCGCAAGATGCTGCTCGCGATGGCGCGCGACGTGCGCGTGATTCTCGTGAAGCTGGCAGACCGGCTGCACAACATGCGGACGCTCGGCGCGGTGCCGCCTGAGAAGCGCCGGCGCGTGGCGCGCGAGACGCTCGATATCTATGCGCCGATCGCGCATCGGCTTGGGCTGAACAACACCTATCGCGAGCTGCAGGACCTGAGCTTCGCGAACTTCAATCCGCATCGCTACGCCACGCTCGAAAAGGCCGTGAAGGCGGCGCGCGGCAACCGGCGCGAGGTGGTCAGCAAGATTCTCGAATCGGTGCAGCGCGCGATCGCGGACGCGCAGATCGATGCCGAAGTCACCGGCCGCGAGAAGACGATCTTCAGCATCTACAAGAAGATGCGCGACAAACAGCTGTCGTTCTCGCAGGTGCTCGACGTGTACGGGTTCCGCGTGGTCGTCGACAGCGCGCTCGAGTGCTATACGTGTATCGGCGCGCTGCATGCGCTCTACAAGCCGGTGCCGGGCAAGTTCAAGGATTACATCGCGATTCCGAAGGTCAACGGGTATCAGTCGTTGCATACGACGCTCGTGGGGCCGTTCGGCGCGCCGATCGAATTCCAGGTGCGCACGCGCAAGATGCATGAGATCGCCGAAGCGGGCGTTGCCGCGCACTGGCTGTACAAGAACGGCGCCGCGGATCTGAACGACGTCCAGAAGCGCGCGCACCAATGGCTCAAATCGCTGCTCGACATTCAGAGCGAAGCAGGCGATTCGAGCGAATTCCTCGAGCACGTCAAGATCGATCTATTCCCGGATGCGGTCTACGTGTTCACGCCAAAGTCGAAGATCATGGCGCTGCCGCGCGGCGCGACGGCACTCGATTTCGCGTACTCGATCCACAGCGACCTGGGCAACCAATGCGTCGCGGTGAAGATCAACAACGAACTGTTGCCGCTGCGCACCGAGTTGAAGAGCGGCGATATCGTCGAAGTCATCACGGCGCCGTATTCGAAGCCGAATCCCGCGTGGCTCGGTTTCGTGCGTACCGGCAAGGCGCGTTCGGCGATCCGGCATTACTTGAAGACGATGCGCCTGAACGAATCGGTGCAACTGGGCGAGCGGCTCGTCGACCAGAGCCTCAAGGGCTATGGTCTTGCGCTCTCCGATGTCGAACCGGAAGTCTGGGAAAAGCTCGTTCAATGGACGGGCAACAAGAACCGCCAGGAAATCTTCGCGGACATCGGGCTTGGCCGGCGTGTCGCTGCTGTGATGGCGAAGCGCATCGAGGTGCTGATGAGCGGCCGCGACGGAGACGACGAGCATCCGCGTGCGGAACACGCCGGCGCGGCTCATCATGCGCCTCCGGTCGTGATCACGGGGACCGAGGGTATGTCGGTGCAGTTGTCCGCGTGCTGCCGCCCGATTCCGGGCGACGACATCATGGGCTATATCGGCATCGGCCTGGGCATGGCGATTCATACGACCGATTGCCGCGTGGCGCAACGCATCCATCGCCGCGATCCGGGCCGCTGGATCGACGTGGCGTGGGCGCCGCAGCCGGGGCGCCTGTTCGACGTGGCCGTGAAGGTGCTCGTGAAGAACACCAAGGGCGTGTTTGCGCGCGTGGCGGCCGATATCACGTCGGCCGATGCCAACATCGTCCACATTGCCATGGATGAGGACCTGTCGCAGGAATCGACGGTTCTACGCTTCGTCATCCAGGTCAGCGATCGCGTCCACTTGGCGAACGTGATGCGGCGCGTGCGCACGAATCCGGACGTGATGCGAATTGCGCGTGAGCGCCCGAGCGAAGAGGGGCACCATCGTCACGATGGCGGGATGCGGATCGATCGCGAGCGGGCCGACTACTAACAACGCGCCTTTCGGGGCGCTTTCGGGCGCCCGAAGCGCTTTAACTTTTGGCGGTCGAGCTGGCGAGTTGCTAGGGCGTCAAAGGCGACGTCTGAAAAGGCAAAGGGCCTTCCGAATGGAAGGCCCTTCTTCATAGGTGGCGCGGCTGGCAGGATTCGAACCCACGACCCCTTGGTTCGTAGCCAAGTACTCTATCCAACTGAGCTACAGCCGCACGCAAAAACGGTACAACGCGGTATTTCGGTGAAACAAAAGAGCCTTCGCAGGAAGGCTCTCGAAAAGAGTGGCGCGGCTGGCAGGATTCGAACCCACGACCCCTTGGTTCGTAGCCAAGTACTCTATCCAACTGAGCTACAGCCGCACGCAGAATTGAGATTATAGCAAAGTCACGAGAAAAGGGAAGCCATCAGCGCTTTTTTCTCCCGCGGTGTCTTTCGCGTGTAACCTTGGTGGTTGTACGTTTGTTTGTGGTCCGCATCATGAATAAAGCCTTTGTCAAAGAGTCGAGCGATGACGCCGACGACGATCTCGACGTCGCGCAGCCGGAGATGCCGGCCGGCGCAAAGAACTACATCACGCCCGTAGGGCACAAGCGCCTGCGCGATGAACTGTTGCACCTGATCGACGTGGAGCGCCCGGAGGTGGTGCGCCTGGTGTCGTGGGCCGCATCGAACGGGGACCGCTCCGAGAACGGTGACTACATCTACGGGAAGCGCCGGTTGCGCGAAATCGATCGACGCATACGATTTCTCACGAAGCGACTCGATCTCGCCGAAGTGGTCGACAGCAGCAAGCAGGAGAGCGTCGATCAGGTGTTTTTCGGTGCGACTGTCGAGTACGCGACGTCCGATGGGGCATCGCACACGGTCACGATCGTGGGTGTCGACGAGGTCGACCTCGATCAAGGGCACGTCAGCTGGATTTCGCCCATTGCGCGGGCACTGCTGAAATCCCGGGTTGGCGATGCGGTGACGTTGCATACACCGGCAGGACCCGAGCCGATCGATGTGCTGGATGTGCGTTATCCGTCTGCATAACTGGATTTTCCTTGGCAGCAGACGAAAAAAAGGCGCCGCAAGCGGCGCCTTTTTAGATACTGCAGTGAAGCTTATGCAGCTTAGAAGCGGTGACGCAGGCCAGCCGTCACAGCGACTTGGTTGCTGGTGGTCGAAGCACCGCCGCCGCTCGTGGTGTTGTTGATCATCGCGCCGATCGACTCACCGTGCAGGCCTTGATCGTTCATCACGTGCTGGTATTCACCCTGCAGGTACACGTCCGTACGCTTCGACAGCGCGTAGTCGGCTTGCAGGTTGAATTGGCCCCACTTCGGCAGCGAGCCCGAACCGAAGTTCGCTTGCGTGTACGTGTACGCGCTTGCGAGGCTCAGTGCCGGCGTCAGAGCATAGCGGCCGTTCAGTTCGAAGTTCTGGAAGTGAACGCTGTTGCCGAAGAAGTTGATAACCTGACCACCGGCCGTGCCGGAGGAGATGCCCGAACCTTGGCTCAGGTTCGTTTGCGTGTATACCGCGCCGACCGTTGCCGGGCCGAACGCGTAGTTCGCGCCAACGCCCCAGGTCTGCTGCTTGCCAGCCAGCAACGTGTTGTCCGTCGGGGTCACCGCGCCGCTCGTGTTCAGAGCCGCGGTGGCGGCAGCTGCCGTATTGCCACCGAACGTGTTGTTCAGTTGCAGGTAGCCAGCGCCAACGTTCAAGCCGCCGTAGGTGTACGACGCACCGGCGCTGATCACGCGGTTGTTCGAGAATTGACCTGCGGTGTTCGAGAAGCCATACAACGCGCCGAACTTGAAGCCTGCGTAGTTCGTGCTCGTGAACTTGATCGAGTTGTTCACGCGGAACGAGTTGTTCAGGTTGTCGTTATCGAACGGGTGGGCCATGTACGTGCCACCGTATTGCGTGCCGGTCAGCGCCAGCGGGCCAACGAAGTCGACCACGCTGTCGTATTGACGGCCGAGCGTCACGGCGCCGAACTGGTCGCTTGCCAGACCGACGAATGCTTGACGGCCGAACTCACGGCCACCTTGGCCCAGCGTGCCGCTGTTGATGTTGAAGCCGTTTTCCAACGTGAAGATGGCCTTCAGACCGCCACCGAGGTCTTCAGAACCACGCAGGCCCCAACGGCTGCCGTTGATCGCGCCGCTCGTTTCTTGCCAGTTGGGGTGACCCTTGGCGTTGTTCGTGTACGTGATGCCTGCGTCGATCAGGCCGTACAGCGTGACGCTGCTTTGTGCGTGAGCGGCGGTTGCGAAAACGCCCGACAGGGCAGCGACCAGAAGAGTCTTTTTCATCTTTGTGAGCTCCGGAATAGGAGAGCGGGCTTTCTTGCCCAGTCTTGAAGGATACTTATGTCACGCAGCCATGCTGCGAGAGAAGAACCGCATGACCGCGTGCCGGTGTGCAAATGACAGCCGTCACCAGACAGGGCAGAGTGTAAATAGACCGTTGTCCGAGATGCGATTTCGATTTGCGCAATAATCTATTTGGGATCGCGCAATGATGGGGTTATCCCCGAGAGGCCTTGATGCTCAAGGGTTTTCGAGATGGGGGCGGGGAGGTGACGGGGGAGTCAACCGCGTTGTGTTGTGTTTTTGTGACAGGCGGTGAGGCGCAAAAGCAACAGTTTTCGGTACGCTTCGGTCGATTGTTGATGCTGTTGAAATAGATGATTGTCCCGATTGCCGATAATCGAGCGTTATCACGTCGTTATAATTAAGTCTCTGCTTTCCGAAGCAGACTTTTTCGTTGACGGAAAAAGATCTCCAAACCTTTGTCGGCGCGACCTTCCAGTCGCGCTTTTTTTTGCCCCTAATAATTAATGCGTACGGCGATGCGCGCGGCGCACTCCCGTTGATGCAGTTCCTTCAAAAGCGGGGGTTGCCGTCGTGGTCCAATCTTCCATTACATAATGCCGCGCATCCATTGGCGAAGAGAGCAGATTTTGCCAATGGTCGCCGTGCCATACAGGGTCGAATTCCAATACCGATGCCTGACGCTTGGATGTCGCCGCCTCGGTGCGCGCTTTTGATGCGTCGTGCGAGCGGGTAAACCACGAGACCAGGCGCTTCAAGTCAGTCATCAGCATGGCAATCCCCAGATGCAAACCAGCTCCTTGCATCATGATGTGAAGGCTTTACTGCAACAACCCGTAGAAACACTTACCAAAGACATACTTCGTTACGTTTGCGGTATGTTTTCCCGCTTGATCCGGCACCGGTTGACACGCCCAAGTAATATCGCCATGCAATTGATTGGATGAAAGCCTATTTTTGAGATTATGCGAAACAGATAATCGTCATCAGTGCCCTCGTAATATGCTCAGCGTCCCTCAAAAATGACTTGACTGCTGCTGATTGTTGCCTTTATAAAAGCAAGGCTCGATTTGCCAGTCACTGTGCTGCGGCAATGTGGCCGCAGCCCTGTTGGATTTTGGTATTTTCAGCTGTGGGCATGATCCGTTTATTAAAATTTCGAGGGAAACTGTATTATGGAAACCGGTGTCGTCAAATGGTTTAACGATGCTAAGGGCTTTGGCTTCATCACATCCGATACGGGCGGCGACGATCTGTTTGCGCATTTTTCGGAAATTCGCTCGGAAGGCTTCAAATCTCTGAAAGAGAACCAACGGGTCTCTTTTGAAGTGAAGACCGGCCCCAAGGGCAAGCAGGCGGCGAATATTCGCCCGCTCTGACCTCCGCGTCGCTCGCCGCAAATGTGCTAAGCCCCCGTTCGACGGGGGCTTTTTATGCGCTTGTCGGTGTGGTCCGTGAGCCGGCACGTCGGTCAGGTAACGCTAAGGCAGTTGTTAGCTGGAATCGTTTTCACAGGCGCGTTGCCGCAGGTCTTCCATCGTACGCACGCCAATAAATAATCAACCTAGTAAAATGGCTGTGCTGTTTTGTGTAATATATTTCTAGTGTTTTCGTTAGGTATATCGAGTTCTTCGAGATAAAGAGAGGTGGCTGGTTTTATAAAATAAAGCCGATACTAATTTATCCATCAGCTGGTTGTGGTATCGATTCATCATCGGATGATTTTAATGGCCGCTATTCCAGGATGCGGCGGCCGCCGATCGGCAAAAATCCCCTCGCAGCCGCGTCTGTCGAGCACTGCCTGGTGCATACTTCTTCACACCGACGCATCCAACGCTCTTCCCCATGTCCGATCCGTATCTGCCGAACCCCGCTATCGACACTCCCATCGCCTTTGTAGACTTAGAAACCACGGGCGGTTCGACTGCGGAGCACCGGATCACCGAGATCGGCGTCGTCGAGGCGGGCCCCCTTGGCGTGTCCCGCTGGAGCACGTTGGTCGACCCGCAACAGCCGATTCCACCATTCATTCAGCAACTCACCGGCATTACCGATGACATGGTGCGCGGCGCGCCTACATTCGACGAAATCGCGGGTGAGCTGTTTGCGCGGCTCGAAGGCAAGCTGTTCGTCGCCCACAACGCGAGCTTCGATCGTGGCTTCTTGCGCAGCGAGTTCCGGCGCATCGGACTGGGTTTCAACCCGGACGTTCTTTGCACCGTGCGCTTGTCGCGGGCGTTGTACCCCGCCGAGAAGCGTCATGGCCTCGACGCGCTCGTCGACCGTCACGCGCTCGTGCCGTCCGCCAGACACCGCGCGCTCGCCGATGCCGATCTGCTTTGGCAGTTCTGGCAGCGGCTGCACGGACTCGTTCCCGTCGAGGTGTTGCGCGATCACATCGAACGCACTACCCGCCGCTTCCGGCTCGCGGGCGACATCACGGAAGACGTGCTCGACTCGGCCCCTGCAGGCTGTGGCGTCTACGTGTTCTATGGCGAAGCGGATGTGCCGCTGTATGTCGGCCGCAGCGTGCGTCTGCGCCAGCGCGTGCGCTCGCATCTGTCCGGAGAGCGCCGTTCGGCCAAGGAGACGCGGCTCGCACAGCAAATCCGGCGCGTCGAATGGCGTGAGACAGGAGGGGAGCTCGGCGCGCTGCTCGCCGAGGCGCAGTGGATCGCCGCGCTGCGTCCGCTGCATAACCGTCTGCCGCGCGTGAGCCGCAGCGACCCCGTCGATGCGCCGTGGCCGTTCGACGGCGCGATCGTTTTCGAGGAGCGCGAGGACGGTTCGTCACGCACCTCGATTCATGTGGTCGATCGTTGGCGTTATCTCGGCTGTGCGGCGTCGCTGGCGGAAGCGGCAACGCTCGCCGTGGGCAGCGCGGCCAGCGATTTCGAATTGTCGACGTATCGAATTCTCCAGACGCACCTGGCGCGTGGGCTGCGCGTCACCGCACTTGGCGACAGCGTTGCTACTGCCCTTTAACGGACCAACGGCTCAACCCACAGCGCCCACGCCGCCCGCCACGCACACGTGGCCGAGTGCGGTCGCGAGCGCGCTCGAGCCGGTCGCGCCGTAGCGCGTCAGCGCTTTCCAGTTCGCGATGCTGCGCGCCACTCGCGACGGACAATCCGGCGCGTCGCGCATGCCCTGCACGCGCGCGAGTCCCGCGAGCATCGACTTCGTGAGTTCGTCGAGCTGCGGGCGCGTGCTCGTCGCCAGATCGGGCGGGGCGCCTTCCGGCGGCCGTGTTGCGCGCCATCCGTCGAAGAGGGCGTTCTGCACTTGTTTGCTGGCGTCGATCTGATCTTGGAAGAACGCTCTTGCGAAGGCGGGATCGACGCCTGCCGCCAGCGCGCGCTTTTCGACATCGGCGAGCAGGGCCGCTTCGCGCGGCGCATCGGTGATCGGCTTGTGGTTGGCCCACTTCCAGCGAGCGACGGGTTCGGCGAGCGCAAGACGTTGCGAAGCAAGGGCGACCAGATTGGTGAGCGCCGTGTCGTCGCCGTCGGCTGCGGCAGGGCGGGGCGCGAAGCCAACGAAGATGGCGCATGCGAGCATGGCGATAGTGCCGACGCGAAGCGATAGTTTCATGGGTAGGGAGGCAATGAGCTGGCCGCGATGACGGTTCAGTCGGCGGGCCGGGAACGAAACGACAAAGAATAGACGATGCGTGTCAACCGCGCTCGGGAGCGGAATTCAACGAACGGACGTGCTTAGACGCGTCGCGTCGTTCAAATGCGGATTGGCAAATACGCAAGACGGGGCGAGCGCAACGGTGCGCTTCGCAGCGATGAGACGTGCAAGCGGACGTGCAAACGCCGCGCCGCCATGGACGGCGCGCGACGTGGCGCTCCTCGAGGCAAATGTCACAGCGCTTCGCAGCGGATTGCGCGGTTGTGCATTTACTTGGGATCGCACGATTTGCGTTGTTCGTCGAGGAACGCGCGAACATGCTCAGGCAGTTCGGCACCCAGAAATTCAACGCCTACCGGTTCCGGATCCGGGCTCATCACCTTATCGGGTGTCGGAACTTTCATCGGTTTGGCATCCATGATGTTTCTCCTAGTAGAACCAATTATCTGTCGCGGTTCTTGACGCACACCAGCTTGTAATCGTTTCTGTGCTGCTTTGTTGCTTTAACGGCACACAACCGGATTTTCTCAAGAGGGGTCAATAAAATGAATAGTTCCCTTCGATTGCCTTGCATTTTGCTAACCGTTTTGAGTGGCGCTTGCTATACTGCGACCGCTTAAATCTCTGCAATGCAATGAAAAGGTCGACTCGATGGATCGGGCTCGTATGGCTGGCGCTGGTACTGAACGTACTGTCGCCCGTCATTGGCTATGCGTGCCGTATGGCGGCGCAGCGCCCGATCACGCTCGAGTTATGCGGTGCTCCGGGCTCGTATCCCGCCGCAGCCGACCTCGACCACGGCGATGACGCGCCACGTCAGCACGCCTTTGTTCCGCATTGCGTCTACTGTTCCGGCTTCACAGCAAATTTCGCGCTCGGCGGCAGCCTGCCTGTTCTTCCCGACGCGACGCTTCCTGTCTCGTTCGCGCGCGCCGTCGCGCCGCCAGTCGTCTTCGTGCGGCGCATTGCGCGCGTCGCGCAACCCCGCGCCCCTCCTGAAACCGCATTGATCTAGTTGTGCCGCCGTCCATGTGCCGCTCTTCGCGAGCCGGCATGGGGAGTCGTGCCGCCGTGCGCCGTTTACTCGCTCGCGCCGATCTTGCATCGACCGGCGCCGGCTGCGTTCGCACTCCGGCTAACCCGATCACATGTTTCAGACTCTCATGCGCATCGTTGCTGCTGCGCTGTCGCCACGCCGATGTCTTTGCATCGCGTGCGCGATAGCGTTCACTATCCAACCCGCTTGGGCGGAGCCGACCGTCCCAGATTCACAAGCCGATTCCAAGTTAACGACGCAATCCCCCGAATCGTTGACCTCGGCGCACACGTTGCAGACCATCAGCGTGACCGCCGCGCGTCCCGCGTTCGCTCCGAATACGCCGGGCGTCGTCGAACGGATTCAGCGCGAGCAGATCGACTCGCACAACATCGTCAGCACCGAAGACGCGCTGCGATACGCGCCGAACCTGATGGTGCGCAAGCGCTTCACCGGCGACCGCAACGCGCCGTTCGCCGGGCGCGACTTCAACGAACTGCAAAGCGCGCGAGGGCTCGTCTATGCCGACGGTCTGCTGCTGTCGAATCTGCTCGGTTCGAGCTATGCGTATCCGCCTCGCTGGTCGCTGATCGCGCCCGACGATATCGCTCAGATCGAAGTCCTGTACGGACCCTTTTCGGCGCTCTACCCGGGCAACTCGATCGGCTCGACCGTGCAGATCACGACGAGAAAGCCGACCCAGCTCGAAGCCTCGCTCGATACGCAGCTTTTCACGCAGCGCTACCACGATCCGTACGGTTTCGCGCAGAGCTTAGGCGGCAACCACGAGTCGGGGCACATTGCCGATCGGATTGGGCGGTTCTGGTACTCGCTGTCGCTCGATAGGCTCGAGAACAACAGTCAGCCGCTGCAATACGCCGCGGCGACGCCCGGTTCCAACGCGAAGCTCGGGCCCGCTGTGCCGGTGACGGGCGCAGCCAGCGATATCGGGCCGAATGGCCAGCCGCGCGTGATCGCCGGCGCGCAATCGATGGAGCACACCGAGCAGCGCAACGCGAGCGTGCGGATGGGCTACGCGTTCACGGACCGCGTCGACGCGACGTTCACGCTCGGGCACTGGGAGAACCGCTATGGGACTCACGGCCAGACGTTTCTGTACGACGCGAACGGCAACCCGGTGTACGGCGGCAACGTCGTGATCAACGGGCAGAACTACACCGTTTCGCCGACCGCGTTCGCGCCGCAGAACGGCAAACAGGAGAACTGGCTCTACGGGCTCGGCCTCAACGCCAAGCTCGATTCGGGCTGGCGTCTGTCGAGCACGCTGTCGGCGTACAACGTGTCGCAGGATGTCCTGCGCGCCGCGGCGAGCGCACCGCCCGCCGCGAACCAGGGCGGTGCCGGCACGATCTTCTTCGGCGACGGCACCGGCTGGCAGACCGCGGACCTGAAGGCCGAGTCGCCGTCGTTCGCCGGGCACGCGCTCACGTTCGGCTACCACTTCGACACCTATTTTCTGCGCAACCGGACCTACAACACGCCGGACTGGCTGGACGGCGGTCCTGCCGCGATCGCGAGCAGCTACAACGGCAACACGCGCACTCAGGCGGTCTACGGCCAGGACGCCTGGCGTTTCGCGCCCGGTTGGCTTGCCACGCTCGGCCTGCGCTACGAGCAATGGAACGCCTACGGCGGTTCGCTCGGCAATGCGACTTCGACACTCGGCTACGCCGATCGCAGCGCGAATGCGCTGTCGCCGAAGGCGGCGGTCCAATGGCAGGCGACCGACGACTGGCTGTTCCGCCTGTCGTTCGCGACCGGCACGCGTTTCCCGACCGTCAGCGAATTGTTCCAGGGCACGATTTCGAACAACGCGATCGTCAACAACAACCCGAATCTGCAGCCGGAAAAGGCCATCGACTGGGACTTCACCGCGCAGCGCGACGTCGGCGTGGGTGTGGTGCGCGCGAGCGTGTTTCAGAGCGATCTGCGCAATTCGATCTACAGCCAGACGACGGTGAACGGCGCGTCCACGTTCACGAACATCTCCAACGTGGACCGGGTGCGCGTGCGCGGCGTCGAGCTCGCGTTTTCGGGGCAGAACGTGCTGTTGGCCGGCTTCGACCTCGATGCGAATGTTTCGGCGGCGAACGCGCGCACGCTGGCTGACGCGGCGAATCCCGCCTACGTCGGCCAGCGGTTTCCGCGGATTCCCGTCGTGCGCCTGAACCTGCTCGCCGCTTACCACTTCAACGAGCGATTGCTCGGCAGCGTTGGTCTGCGCTATTCGGGACGCCAGTACAACACGCTCGATAACAGCGACATCAATCCGGACGTGTATGGCGGCACGAGCTCGTTTACGTTCGTCGACCTGAAGGCGCGCTATCAGCTCGATCGCCACACCGTGGCCTCGGTCGGCGTCGATAACGTCACCGACTGCCGCGCTTACGTCTTCCACCCGTATCCGGGCCGCACGTTCTACGGAGAACTCAAATGGTCGCTCTAAAGCAATTCGTCGTGGCAGTGCTCGCGTGCGTCTCGATCGCGGCGTTCGCGCAGCAGGGCGGGAACGCCGTGATCGGCGCTGGCGCATCGGGCGCGCGCGCGTCGCACGCCACGCATAGGGGCGGCATGGAGATGTCTGGCGCGCACGCCTCTGCGCATGCCTCTTCGCAAGCGGCGAAGGCGCCGCTCGCGACCGGCGCCGCGTTCGATGCACGTCATCGGTTGTGGGCCGCGTGGGTCGAAGGGCAGCACATTCTCGTCGCGCATTCGGATGACAAAGGGCGCACGCTGTCGGCGCCGGTCGTCGTCAATGCGATGCCGGAGCCGATCTACACGAGCTCCGAGAACCGCCCGAAGGTGGCCGCGAGCCCGGATGCGCGCACGATTTACGTCACGTGGTCGATGCCGCTCGACGCGCCTTACACCGGCATGGTCCGCTTCTCGCGCTCGACGGACGGCGGTGCGACCTGGTCGGTGCCGGTCACGGTGCACGGCGACCGGCAGCCGATCACGCATCGCTTCGATGTGCTGATCGTCGATCCGAAGGGGCGCGTGTTCGTCGCGTGGATCGACAAGCGCGACCTCGTCGCCGCGACGAAGGCCGGCCGCGGCTATGACGGCGCCGCGGTGTACTACGCCGTGTCGAGCGACGGCGGCCAAACGTTCGCCCCGGAGCGCAAAGTTGCCGACCAGACCTGCGAGTGCTGTCAGATCGCGCTCGCGATCGACGGAGAAGGGCGCGTGGAGGCGCTGTGGCGCAACGTGTTCACAGGACAGATTCGCGACCACGCGCTCGCCGTCCTGCTGGCGGATGCGAGCGAACCGGTGACGCCGATCCGCGCGACGTTCTCGAACTGGCATGTCGAAGCCTGCCCGCACCAGGGGCCGGCGCTCGCGATCACGCCGGATGGCGTGCGGCACATGGTGTGGTTCGGCGTCGTCGACGACAAGGCCAACGTGTACTACTCGCGGCTCGATCGCGACGGCAAGCCGCTCGATAAGCCCCGGCCGATCGGCTCGGGTGCCGATGCGGACGAGGCGCCGAATGCGATGGCGTCGCACGCGACGCTGATCGCCGAAGGCGGCAAGCTGTGGCTCGCGTGGAAGTCGTTCGAAGACGACACGATGCGCCTCATGGTTCGCCGCTCCGATGACGGCGGCGTGCACTGGTCCGCGCCGAAAGTGCTCGCCCAAACGGCCGAGGGCAGCGACAACCCGCAACTGCTCGCGGATGACGGGCACGTCTACGTCTCGTGGCGCACGCAGGACGATGGCTACAGGCTACTGCCGGTCGAGGAGGCGAAATGAGGCGTCTCTATGGGTGGATAGCCTGGCTCGCGCTGGGTGCGATGTTCGGGCCGCTTGGTGCGCTCCGAGCGTCGGCGGGCCCTGCAGCGCATGTCGCGCAGTTGCAGCCGCTCAAGGCCGCCGATGTTCCGCACGTCATGAGCGAGGCGAAGGGCCAGCCGCTGATCGTTGAAATCTGGTCGCTCGACTGCGGGTACTGCCGCGAAAACACGGCGCACGTCGCCGAGTGGCTGCGCTCGCATCGCGGCGTGCGCGTTGCGATGGTCGCAATGGATGGGTTCGACGACAACGCGGAAGCCGTGTCGCAAGCGCTCGCTTCGATGCCGGTTACACCGCAAATCGCGCAATACGCGAATGCCGAGGCGATCCCCGAGCGGCTGCGCGCGGCCCTCGACGCCGGCTGGCGAGGGGAGTTGCCGCGCACGCTCCTGATCGACGCGCAGGGGCGGCGGCACGCATCGAGCGGACGCATCGAGCCCGGCGCGCTCGATGCGTGGCTGCGTGGCAGCCGCGCGCCGGAGAACATGTAGTACGGGAACAGCCGCGCGGGAAACGCCCGTCGCTCTAGTACTTGAGCCAGAACACGCGCAAATAGCTCGCCGACGATTTCGACGCCGCGCGATCGATCGCATACAGCTTGTGACGCGCCGTGTCGGTCGCGACGCCGCGGGCGTTCTGGAAGTCGTCGGCGAGCACGTCGACAGTGCCGTCCGGTGCGATCTTGCACAGTCCGCTCCGGTTGCATTTCGTATAGAGCGTGCCGCTCGCATCGACGGCCAGCAGGTCGGGGCTGTCGATTTTTGCGAACGTCGCCGCCGACGTGAGCGGCTGCGGAGCGTTCAGCAATTGCTCGACGTTCGCTTCGACGATGCGATTGTTGGCCTGATCCGAGACGAACACGGTGCCGCTGAAAACCGCCACGCCGACTGGCTTGCCGAGCCCCGTCAGCAGATCGCGCTCGAGGGCGGTGTGCGTCGCCGCGTCATAGGTCAACAGGCTCAGCCCGCCTTGCGGCGGGCTCGCGCCGTCCTTGACGAACCAGGTCGAGAGCAGCTCGCCTTCGCCCACCGATACAAGCCCGAGCCGGCGTCGCGCGGGATCGGGGCCGCTCAGCGCCGCGACTGCGCCGCGGTCAGTGATCGCATAGACGGCGCTTGCCGTGCCGAACCCGAAGCGCTCGGCGAACAGCACACCCGAGGGAGAAAACGTCAATTGGCTCAGCGCATTCGCCTGGTCCGACACGACCGGAATCGCGGCGTAAGCCGTGAAGGTCACGCCGTCGGCGGAAGTCAACACGGTGTTGGTGCGATCGTCCGTGATGAACACGGCGCCATCCGAGGGACGCACGGCAACGCCGTTCGAATGGGCGTCGAGCGGGATGCGTTTCGGTGCGGCGAGGCCGAACGCGATGCCTTGCGGCGAGATGCCGAACGCGTGCCCGCCGCAGGCGCTGAGTGCGACGACGGCAACCGTCGTGATCAATGCGCGGGACATACGTGCCGCAAGTGCTACCAGTGCCGCTGCTCTGAAACCCCTCTGCCGCCAACGCATGTCTTCTCCTGTCGACCAGAGTTGGCGCTTTAGCGCCCTACTCTGGTCCCATGCAAAGCTTGGTATTCGCAGGCTATGCCGATTCGTACATAGAGTAGATGCTCGCCTGGGGATGGGTGCCGGATGCCCCTATCGATATCGTTGTGTCCACGCGGTCGCAAATCGCGAAGATGCTCGAAAAGTGCGACCTCGAACGTCGAATCAGCCGCTTGACGCATCAGAAATAGACTTTCTCGCGCGTAGAAGAATAAGGGGGATTCGACTGCGTCGGCATCAAGTGAACAGCGATTTGTCGCGCGCCGCGTCGTAGTCTATGCATCGACTGCGCTGGCGATCCAATTCCCCACGCTGGCCATCTGGATCGTTCGGTTTTACGCGCTACATGATCGATCTTCACCGATGGTCGGATCTGCTTTTGCCGAATTCTGTTCGGTGTTCCTTGGCAACTCGCGCCTGCGTTGCTTATCGTGCTGCTTGCGATGGTCATGCGCCGGCATTTCGCGGCGCGAAGCTGAGTTGGTTCGCGAGGGTCATTGGGCCGAGTGGCGCCTACGCAAGGCCCGGAAAGCAAAAAGCCCAGTCACGAGGACTGGGCTTTTTGCTTGATTCAGTTGGTGCCGGAAAGAGGAATCGAACCCCCGACCTTCGCATTACGAATGCGCTGCTCTACCGTCTGAGCTATTCCGGCATCAGAGAAACGCGATTATAGACGCGCTTTCGGCCGGTTGGCAACACCTTTGCTCATTTTTTTATTCGAGGTGGTAGCGGGTCACGCGGTCGACCTCGTTTTTCGAGCCGAGGAACACTGCGACGCGCTCGTGCAGACTCTTCGGCTGAATTTCCAGGATGCGCTGCTTGCCGTTTGTGGCGGCGCCGCCGGCTTGCTCGACGATGAACGCCATCGGATTCGCCTCGTACATCAGACGCAGCTTGCCGGGCTTGTCCGGCGTGCGCTTGTCGGCCGGGTACATGAAGACGCCGCCGCGGTTCAGGATGCGATGCACGTCGGCGACCATCGACGCGATCCAGCGCATGTTGAAGTCGGCCTGGCGCGGACCTTCCTTGCCGGCGTTCAGCTCGCCGATGTACTTCTGCACGGGCGGATACCAATGACGCGCGTTCGACGCGTTGATCGCGTATTCGCGCGTGTCGACCGGAATGCGCAAGTCGGCGTGCGTGAGCACCCACGAGCCGAGTTCGCGATCGAGCGTGAAGCAGTTCACGCCGTTGCCGGTCGTGAGCACGAGCACCGACTGCGGGCCGTACACCGCGTAGCCGGCCGCGACTTGCTGCGTGCCGGGTTGCAGGAACGATTGTTCGGTTGCCTGCTGGCCGTCCGGGCAGCGCAGCACCGAGAAGATCGTGCCGATCGACACGTTGACGTCGATGTTCGATGAGCCGTCGAGCGGGTCGAACACCAGCAGATATTCGCCGCGCGGATAGTTGGCCGGGATCGGGAAGACGTGCTCCATTTCTTCCGACGCCATCGCCGCGAGGTTGCCGCCCCATTCGTTCGCGTCGAGCAGAATTTCGTTCGAGAGAATGTCGAGCTTCTTTTGCACCTCGCCCTGGATGTTCTCGCTGCCGGCCGAGCCGAGCGCGTCGCCCAGCGCACCCTTGCTGACGTGAAAGCTGATGCTCTTGCACGCGCGCGCGACGACTTCGATCAAAAGGCGCAGATCGGCGGGCAGGTTGTTCGTCTCGCGCTGCTGCTCGATCAGGTATTTCGTGAGGGTGGTACGTCGTTGCAATGACATTGCTGTACTCCGGTATGGCAAGGGGATGCCCTCGATTTTACCCGCCGGCCTGTGGCCGTCTGGTGTCTTTTTGCGCTGGAGCGAACGTTGGCGGCGCAAAGCAGGTTTCCTGGCGCGGCTGGAGCGGCGGCCGTTTAGTCTGCGGCCTTGGCGCGCTTTGCCGCGCCGGCTGCCACGCGGGCTGCCACGCGGGCGACCGGGCGCGGTGCCTTGGGGCGCTTTGGGCGCAGGTTGGCCGGCAGCGGCTCGACTTCGCGTTCGATCTGTGCACCGGCGGTATCGGTCGCGACACGCAGGTCGTGCGTGTTCTGGAGATTCAGCCAGAACGTTGCGCTGGTGCCGAAATAGCGGGCGAGACGCAGTGCCGTTTCCGGCGAAACGGCGCGCTTGCCGCGCACGACATCGTTGATGCGTGGCGCTGGCACGCGCAGCGCGAGGGCGAGCGCATTGACGGACATGCCGAGCGGCTCGAGAAAATCCGAGCGCAGGATCTCGCCCGGGTGCACGGCGGCGATCCGCTCGCCAGTGCCGATGTCGGTAAAGTCGGCGCGCTTGAGCGCCGCGCGTTCGATAGCCATGTCGGCCCCCCGATCAGTGATAGTCGACGATTTCGACATTCAGTGCTTCGCCCTCGACGAAGTGAAAGCAGATCCGCCATTGCGCATTGATGCGGATGCTCCACTGGCCGCTGCGATCGCCCTGCAGCGCCTCCAGACGATTGCCGGGCGGCGCGTACAGATCTTCAAGCGTGACGGCCGCATCGATCAGCAGCAGCTTGCGGTGCGCGCCCGCTTGGATATGGCGGGGCAGCGAATGGACGACATACCCTTCGAATACCGCCGCGGTGGCTTTGTCGCCGAATGTCTTGATCATGGGGATGATATAACGCATCGCGTTAAACGTAAACCATCAAATGAGTTGCGTATCACTGTCGCTCGTTCGGCGTGCCGCCGCCAGTCATCCGGACGGCCAGGCGCAAAAGACAGGCGAAAAAAAACCGGCACCGAAGTGCCGGTTTCAACCGGATAAGGCGGCGTCAGCGCGACGCCCGAAAAGCGGGCTAGCCGCAGTGAGCTAGTCCAGGCTGCCGTGCATTCCCCGCCACGCTCACACGAGCGCTTTCTCGACGATCTCGCGCACATCGCGCGATTTCACCTGCGAAGCCACCTGCTCGAGCGCCGCGCGCATCTTCTCGCGCAGGACCGGCGTATAGCGCCGCCACAACTCGAGCGCGCGCGCCAGGCGTGCGGCCACCTGCGGATTCAGCGCGTCGAGCGCGATCACCTGCTCGGCCCAGAACGCGTAGCCGGAGCCGTCTTCCGCGTGGAATTGCGCCGGGTTCGCCGAGCAGAAGCTGAAGATCAGCGAGCGGGCGCGATTCGGGTTCTTGATGTTGAACGCGGGGTGCGTCATCAGCTTGCGCACGACGTCGATGATCGGCCGTGCCGCGCTGCCGCGCTGCGTCGCTTGCAAGGCGAACCACTTGTCGATCACGAGCGGCTCTTTCTCGAAGCGGCGATAGAAATCGGCGAGAGCGCTTTCCGCCGCCGGCGTCTCCTTCGACGTGGAAGCCGCGAGCAGGGCGGAGAGCGCGGCCGCGCGGTCGGTCATGTTGTTCGCTTCGGCGTATTGCGCGGTGGCGAGCTTGACGGCATCGGCCGGATCGTCGAGTTCGGCGAGGTAGGCGAGCGCGAGGTTCTTGAGGCCGCGATGCCCCGCGGCTTCCGGCGTCGGCGCGTAGGCGCCGGGCGTGCGATGGCGGTCGTAGATCGCGAGCCACGCTTCGCGCAAGGCAGCGGCGAGGCGCTTGCGCACGAACTGACGCGCGCGATGCACGGCGGCCGGGTTCGACTCGGCCATCTGCTCCGCCAGGTACGCTTCGGACGGCAACATCAGCGCGAGTTCGCGGAACGCCGGCGACAGCGTCTCGTCGGTCAGCACGCGCGCAAACGCGGTCACGACCGAGTCGTCGAGCTGCAACGGCGCGTTCTCGGCTGCGCGCGCGGCGAGCGCGAGCAGCTCACGCGTCGCGAGCCGCTGGCCTGCTTCCCAGCGGTTGAACGGGTCGCTGTCGTGCGCGAGCAGGAACGCGAGTTCGTCGGCCGTGTAGTCGTATTCGACGACCACCGGCGCCGAGAAATTGCGCAGCAGCGACGGCAGCGGCGCCTCGCGCACATCGACGAACGTGAAGGTCTGCTCGGTCTCGGTGAAGTCGAGCACGCGCGTCGTGCCCGAAGCGGCGCTTTCGCCTTCGAGACGCAGCGGCAGATCGGCGCCGTCGCGTCCGATCAGGCCGATCGCAAACGGAATCAAGAGCGGGCCTTTTTGCGTCGCGCGCGCAGCCGGCGCAGCGTCGCCGTAGCCTTGCTTCAGCGTGACGGTGTAGCGCTGGGCATCGGCGTCATAGGCCGTCTCGACCGTGACGCGCGGCGTGCCCGCCTGGCTGTACCAGCGCTCGAATTGAGCCAGGTCGCGGCCGTTCGCATCGGCAAGCGCGAGGCGGAAGTCGTCGCACGCGACGGCCTGCCCATCGTGCCGCTTGAAGTACAGGTCCATGCCGCGCCGGAAGCCGTCGCGGCCGAACAGCGTTTGATACATCCGCACGACTTCCGCGCCTTTCTCGTAGACGGTCATCGTGTAGAAGTTGTTGATCTCGACGTAGCTCTCGGGACGCACCGGGTGCGCCATCGGGCCGGAGTCCTCGGCGAACTGCATCTGGCGCAGCACGCGCACGTCCTCGATGCGCTTGACCGCGCGCGCCGTTTCGTCAGTCGCGCCGCCCGCCATGTCGGCCGAGAACTCCTGGTCGCGGAACACGGTCAGGCCTTCCTTCAGGCTCAGCTGGAACCAGTCGCGGCAGGTGACGCGGTTGCCCGTCCAGTTGTGGAAGTATTCGTGGCCGACCACGGCTTCGATGTTCGCGAAGTCGGTATCGGTCGCCGTTTCCGGATTCGCGAGCACGTACTTCGTATTGAAGATGTTGAGCCCTTTGTTTTCCATCGCGCCCATGTTGAAGTCGCTCACGGCGACGATCATGAAGCGATCCAGGTCGAGCTCGAGACCGAAGCGCTCCTCGTCCCAGCGGATCGAATGAATGAGCGACTCCATCGCGTGGCGGGTCTTGTCGAGATCGTGCGGCTCGACCCACACCTGCAGGAGCTTTTCCTTGCCCGAGACGCTCTTGATGCGCTCTTCGAGTGCGACGAGGCGTCCGGCGACGAGCGCGAACAGGTAGCTCGGCTTCTTGAACGGGTCTTCCCACTTCGCGAAGTGGCGGCCGTCGGCGAGGTCGCCTTCTTCGATCAGGTTGCCGTTGGAGAGCAGCACCGGGTAGGCGGCCTTGTCGGCGCGCAGCGTGACCGTGTAGGTGGTCATCACATCGGGCCGGTCGAGGAAGTACGTGATGCGGCGAAAGCCTTCGGCTTCGCACTGCGTGAAGAAATTGTCGCTCGACACATAGAGGCCCGAGAGCGTCGTGTTCTCGGCGGGCGCGCAGGCGCTGACGATGGTCAGCTCGAACGTGTCGGGCACGTCGTCGAGCGTGAGCCCGTGTTCGTGCGCGCGTGCGGCCGCGTGCGGCACGCCGTTCACGGCAACCGAGACGAGCTCGAGCTGCTCGCCCATCAATTCGAGGCGCGCGGCGCGCGCCGCGTCGGGGTTGCGCCGCATGCGCATCGAGTTCTTGACGATCGTGCGCGCGGGCACGAGGTCGAATTCAAGCGTGACGGAATCGATCAGGAAAGCGGGCGGGGCGTAGTCGGCGCGGTGGATGACGGCGGGGGTAGCGGTATCGGTCATGGCTTTCGGATGAAAAAACCTTGAGAATCGGCTCGCGCAACGGTGGCTGGCGAGGCTGCCGGGCCATTGTACAAAGCCTGCGCCCGGTTGTGAGGGTCGAACTTTTTGTGTCCGGCTCTAGTCAGCGTATTATCGGGCCGCCCGCGCGCGGTGCCCGGGCAACGAAAGCAATACGAGGATGACCATGAAGTTCGACCAGTTCAGGCGCGGCGCCATGCTGCTCCTGGCGGCGTTTGCCGCGCTGCTGTCCGGCTGTACGACCTACGTGACGACCCAGGTCACGGCCTTCTCCGACTGGGGCAACGGCAGCGACGCCACGCGCACCTACGCGTTCGCGCGCTCGCCATCCCAAGAAAACAGCCTTGAACAACGCACCTACGAAAACACCGTCGCCAACGAACTGGCGATGTATTCGTTCAAGCAGGCGCCGGCCACCGAGGCGCGCTATTGGGTCGGCTTGACCTACTCGATCAAGGGCGACATGGCGACGGTGTCGCAGCCGGTCTATTACGCGCCTCCGCCCGCCTTTGGGCCGTACTGGGGCCCCAACCCGTGGGGGCCGTGGGGTCCCTGGGGCCCGTATCCGTCGGGCTACGTGACGCAGAGCTTCCCGGTCTATACGCATACGCTCGGCATCCGCATCACCGAGCGCACGACGGGCAAGGAGGTCTATAACGTGACGGCGCGCAATGCCAACGAGGATCCGTCGCTCGTCACTTCGATGCCGTACCTCGTGCGCAGCGCGCTGGATGGTTTCCCGGCCGGCAACGGCGCGGTGCGCACGGTGAAGATTGCCGTGGACAAGAACAGCGGCGCATCGAACGAAGTCGCGGCGCCGACTCCGGCGGCCGCATCGGGCGCCGCTTCTGCCTCCGCGCCTTCCGCCTCACCTAAGCCGGCGCAATAACGAACCGGCCGTAGCACATGGGCCGCGGCGCCTCGCGCCGCGGCCCTTCTTTCATCAGACGCCGACGCCAAAGAGCGCGAGCGCTCCCAGCACGACGAACATCACCGCTGCGATGCCGTGGACGACCTTGGTCGGCAGCCGGTGCGCGAAGCGGTCGCCGAGCACGATGGCCGGCACGTTGGCGATCATCATCCCGAGCGTCGTGCCCGCGACAACTCCGAAGAAGTCGTGAAAGCGCGCGGCGAGGGCGACGGTGGCGATCTGCGTCTTGTCGCCCATCTCCGCGAGAAAGAACGTGATGACGGTGGTGCCGAACACGCCGAGATGGGAGCGGTTGGTGTTCGCCTCGCCCTCATCGAGTTTGTCCGGCACGAGAATCCAGAGCCCCATGCCGAGGAACGAGGCGGCGAGCGCCCAGCGCATGACGGTCGGCGTGAGGATCGAGCCGAGCCACGTGCCGAGCGCGCCGGCGCCCGCGTGGTTGATGAGCGTGGCGGCGAGCACGCCGAGAATGATCGGGATGGGCT